>WARV01000001.1 GCA_013387205.1 Patescibacteria group bacterium
GCGGAGTCGGCGGCGGGGTCGGCGGAGGCGGCGGAGGCGTCGGCGGAGTCGGCGGCGAGGGCGGCGGCGAGGTCGGCGGCGAGGTCGGCGGCGAGGTCGGCGGCGAGGTCGGCGGAGTCGGCGGAGTCGGCGGCGAGGTCGGCGGCGGCTAAAAAACAAATACTACAAGACTGCCATAACTGGATAGTTAAAAGAACTAAGCAGTTAGAGGAAATTAATTAATCCAGGTGTTTGAAGGAAAGACCGCCTGGAGCCTAAAAACTAATAAACGTAACAACTATGGAACAAAATATAATTTTCTATTTAAACTTTCAGATAACCAACGATATTTACAAAGAATTGAATGGCCGTGATGTTGTTCCTGAATTAAGACGTACTGTAATGAATAGGTTTGCCGAAATACTACTTGAAGAAACTAGTAAGACCCCAGGGAAACATAAGGAATAAATTAGAATCATAATATTAACTCCGAGTTCCCCGCGCAACTCGTTAAAGAGCGTGAAAAACATTATGGAAATAAAAGAATTAGATGTGTATACATTTAGCTATAACCCAGAAGAATATAAAAAGCGTTTTATGCCAAACCATTGCTTTGATGGGCAACTAATTGCCTGTAAACACGGTGACGGCTTGCGCTTGGAAGATACCTACTGGAACAGTGGTGACAACAGAGTATTTACATTAGAAGAAGCGTTAAGGTTAGGAACGCTGGAGTTTGTTTGCAATCTAAACGACGTGGAGAAAAGCCACAAATCGGATTTAAAATATTACGACAACAAAGACATTTTTGATTTGAGCTATCAGCACCACTGTTATGAGTCCTACTATCGGAGAAAAGGCGCGAAGCGCAGCAAAACTAAGATGCTGGAAACGGTAAATAAGAAACTAGTAGAAGCGCAAAGAGAAGCTGAATACCAGATGAGAAAAATCGAGCAACTATCAGCTACTCGAACCAAGATAGAGCTGGATGACTTAACTGTTTATATTTAAACCCTTAACCACCCCCACGCTCCGAACTAATAAAGAGCGTGGAAGAATGTATGAAGAAATCTATTGTAATAGTCCTACTAAGTATATTTATTACTTGGACGTGGATTATACCAACACTGCGTAATATTATTGGCATTATTTCCAATCCGCACTTTCCGGCGCTTGTGTCTATCCCGATGGCTCAGTTTGGAGTAATGGTAGTAAACAATTAGGCTTTGACTGGCGAGATGGTTCTGTTAGTTACTTAACCAAATGCCCTATTAATCATCCTTAACCCACCCCACGCTCCGGGATTAGAGAGCGACAATAATGAAAGATTACATTAACGACACTAGCATAACAACTACGAGTTCAACAGGTGTAGACTGCCCTCATCATACAGGCTGGTTCTTTACGGTAGAGTTTTGGATATTCTACAAGCGGATGTTTTGGTGCGAGCTGTGCCATTCCGCTTTACCTGCAAGCAATATTAAATCTTAACCTAAGCTCTACCAGCAAGGCTTTAAGTTGCTGGGAAACTTATTATCTAAACGGCTTGCCGTCCTACCGGCGAAACAATGGCAAAATATGGACATTGTGAAGATTGCGGAACCACATTAGAAACAGCAGGCTGTCCTAACTGTCAGGAACTTCTAGTAATACAATCTCAAAGCGAATACCCCTCTCTCGCCGACTAGCTTCGGCGGCTGGGGCGGGCAATAGATATGGGGCTTAACCCTATGCCGGAAAACGGCCTAAAGGTAGCGCTTGAAACATGATTCGCCTATGGTCTATTGTCCACCTTAGCCTTAATTAACCATAAACAACAATATGAAATTAGAGAAACAAGTGGTCAGCCTAGAGCTGGCTAGAAGGCTTAAGGAACCCCTAGGTGCATCTAGTACCTGGGTAGATGTTAAGGGCTACAAGGGACTTTATCAAGTTAATGGATGTGGTTTCGTGCGCTCATTGAAACGCAGTAACGGGTACGGAAGTAGGCGGGCAAACCGCTTGTTGAGTTTGTACCTAAAGAAGGGTTATAAAGTCGTTGCATTAAGCAAACATAGGAAAACTAAATACTATACAGTCCATCAGCTTGTAGCTCGTGCCTTCCTAAAGAAGCCAGTCGGAACGGTTGAAGTGAACCACAAAGACGGCAACAAACTGAATTGTGGTTGGAGCAATCTTGAATGGTGTACGAAATCCTATAATCAGCAACACGCGAGACGTTTAGGCTTGCAAGGCGGTGAACATTCCAATACAGCAAAACTTACTATTAAGCAGGTACGGCAGATAAGGCGGCTTTACCCGAAAATTAAGGCTTTGGCCCTCTCCAAGATGTTTGGCATACGAGAGAGTAGTATATACAAAATCCTTAAACGCCAAACTTGGAGGTATGTATGAAGCTGGAAGACCAAGTAGTTTCATTAGAACTTGCGAAGAAGCTAAAAGCCTTAAATGTGAAGCAGGAGAGCCTATGGTTTTGGGGAAGACGCGGCAATGCTCCGGCGCGTATCTATTCTGAGCCAATGTATGAGACTGAACCTGGTGAATGGCACGAATACCAAGATGTCTGTTCCGCCTTCACCGTTGCCGAGCTGGGAGAAATGTGGATAGAGTTAGAAATCGATGAACCGTTACCGCATATTGGTGTTGATGGGTGGTATTGGTATAAAGGCGAACGTGAGATGAAAGCAAGAACCGAAGCCGACGCTAGAGGTGCAATGTTAGTATATCTTTTAGAAAATAAACTTATAACTTTATGATACCCGAACAATGCATAAAAATAGCGATTGAGAATGGATATGACTTTTGGGGTTACAAAGACTTCAAAATGGATGATGAAAGAGTTGTCCTAATTTACAATGGCGACTGTATGGACGAAAGGCCGCTTTCTGATATAGCCCAAGACCCTGCTTTCTGGCAAGCCTTAGGCAAGGGGTTTGGGTGGGACGAAAAAGCATTTTGCAATCACTGTTACATTGACAAGCAAAGTTGGGAGGAGAAGCCGAGAAAGTGTGCAGGTGACTGGCTTAAACACGAATTTAATGACTGGCTCTACCACGCTCTCCGTTACTTTGAAACCCTCTTAACCGGCGGCAACCTGGAGCAGTTCTGGAAAAAATTATTACCAAAGGAGTAAATATGGAAAACTATGAACAGCTAAAGCAAGTCATCCAGGCAGCTAACCCCGGCATAGTAGATACAGCCAAACTAGAGAAACAGGTTCGCACCATAATAGCCACTCCTTGGCTTAACTATGCTAAACGAATTAAGGCTGATGACGCAGAGCTTGAAGTAATGCAAAAAATGATTGATATAAATACCATCCAGTTAATGGAAACCCTCGGTCGCCCCATCAGGCTTGCGGATGTGCTGGTGGCAATACAAAATACTGGCGTCGCTTGTGCTTTTTATGGCGATAACAAACTTTGGTTGGTAGAGCCTGATTTGAAAGAGAACTTGCAGGGAAGAAAGAATTGTACTTGGAACCTCCTCCACGATTCCCTTGACTGGCACTACCACAACCAACCGGAGACGGTAAAGTTCCTTATAGAAGCATTAGTCCCTAAGAAAGGATAGGCTATGGAAAACAACATTGAGAAAAAAGAATGGCAAAAAGTGTTTTTAGAAGCAGGAACGAAAGAAGTCGGACTTGATTTGTCGATTATGATACCAGTAGTGTCCTCCCTCCTCACCGAAGCCCGTCAGCAAGTGATTACAGGGATAAGGGAGATGGTAACCGAACGGTTGCGGAACTTTGCCAATACTCCAATATTAGACCGGAAAAATGGTTACGAGGAACTAGCCGATTTCCTTAAAGCCTTAAACAAACTTAGCTAAAAACAATTATGACTAATCACCAACTTTATTTATTAATATCAAACTTATTCTTAATAGCCTCTTTCATATCTAACAAGAATGATGGAATATTACTAGTTATTAGTTTTATTTGGTTAATGTTATCAATATTATCTTTAATCTTTAAATAATAATATGAAAGAAATCGAACTAAATCCAGACGGCACATTTCCACGGAAGTATGCAAAGGCACAATATGTGACTTATACAGCCACTACCAGTTTTAACCCTGACTGGAAACCCGAACCGAAAAAGCCAAAGACGTGGAAAGGGCGACGGAAAGAAGTTAAGGATTTCATTGTTTACTTGTGGATTATGTGGTGCTTGGTTAGTGGAAGTCTATTGTTACTCTGGCAAGTAATACGGGTAATAGTTTGGATAATTAAGAAATTTTAACCCTATGGAAATTAATCTTTGCTGTGACGACTGCGGTATTGAAGCCAACAGGCTGACATGCCTTAAAAAATATGGACATGAGCCGCTTAAAAAGAAGTTTGACTGCTCGACCTACCACTTAGGGCAGTGCGACAAATGCAAGCAGGAAAAGTGGATTACGGAGGTTAGGGATTTTTACCATCCTGATTTTGACCTTATAAGCTAAAACTAAAATTAATTATAATGAAAAATAACCAGGAAAATTCACCATACTATCACAGTGAACTAAAAGGATGCAAGTTAATAAAGCGTAAGATTTGGCCAAGTAAATCCTCTTCTGCAACGGATAAATACCGTTGGCTGGATGGAAGATACTGCCTTACCCACAAAACGGTTTGTTGCAGATGTGGTTGGCAGTTTGGTTATCATAACGGAGATTCCAGTGCGTGGTTGAATAAGATGTTTGCTAATTCTAAAAGAGATTATACAGTAACCCCGGAAATGAGAATAAAGCTTTTAAATAACTTAAGTAAAACTCCTAGTTGGCAAAAATGAAGATTTCATGTCCACATTGCAAAAGAATAGTTATGGAAACAGATGGAAAGGTCATGACCATACTTTTAAAACGTAACAAAGATTTTATTACCATACCATTCTCCAGTGGTCCATTTTACCATAGTTTATGCGGAAATTCCTTTGCAATGCCCTTGTCAGAAATCACAATTAGGAGTATAATCATAACAGACACAATCAAAGAGGCTGCTTGCGAAACATCAAGCGTAAACCAAAGATAACCTCATAATCCGGCCAAAAGCCGCCAGAATGACTGGAAAAGTTTCTCTTACTTTGCTTAAGGGAAGTTTTTACAGTTTTTATTATGATACTAAACCGACATAACTGCTCTAACCCCGCATTTTATGGTAAAGAACTAAGGTTTGTGATAGACGGGCAATTAATTAATGATCCAGAGCTAAGAATAGAAGTTCCGGCTGAATTTGATTTTATACAGGGCTTATTTCCTAAGGATTACAAAAATGCCAAAGATTACTTTAAGATGCGCTAAATGCTTTAATGAGATAAAGGAAAAACCGGTAATCGTGAATGCAGTAAAAGCATTCCATCCCGATTGTTATTACAAGAACATTGATGAAGTTGGACTAACTCCGGCACAAGTAAAGAAACTAAACAAAAAATGTGCAACAAGGTAGGGTTTGGGAAAAATAGGATAGGTAAGACATTACGGACTTTTAGTAAGTTTA
Organism: Patescibacteria group bacterium; assembly: GCA_013387205.1. Taxonomy (GTDB): domain Bacteria; phylum Patescibacteriota; class Doudnabacteria; order UBA920; family UBA920; genus AMAZON01. The sequence continues at coordinate 5,466 of WARV01000001.1, forward strand.
AAGAAATGCGAGCATATAAATGCGATAGATGTGGAAAGTATCATTTAACAAGCCAAACAAGATTTAATCCAGTATATAATAGGTGATTTATGTGGTATAAGATTTTGATTCCCATACTAGCAGTAATAATCGGATGGATATTAGGAAAATTAAGTTTAAAAAATTAGTTTATGGCATATAGGAAGATAAAAAAGAACGGGGAAGCTGCAAAGCCAACTTTAGGGAAAGGAAAACAACCTAAAGTTTCTTTGGATGTATTTACTAAGGTTACGAACGAATATTTGGAATACTGCGAAAAGAATAAACAAATACCCCTTATTAAGAAATTGGCGGTTTTATTGGGAATTGACACGGATACGCTTGTGAATTATCGCAAAAAGCCGCATTATTCGGCGATTTTAAAAAGAATTGATGATTTGACTGAAATTGCTCTTTTGGAGAAGGGAATTAATGAAAATAAGCCTGTATTTCCTATGTTTTTGTTGAAATCAAAGTTTGGCTACGTTGAACAGCAGTATGTTAAGGCTGATGTAAGTTTATCCGGTTCGTTAGGTTTTAGCCCTTTACCAAGTAAGAAACGCTAGTATTTACAGGGGTTTTATATACGCGTCGCATAAGGTGTCTTGGGCGACGCGGGATAATTTGCCCTAGGACAAGAGTAAATACCTGAAACGGCTAATGCATCAGCTTTAGGATAAACGCTTAACCTGGGGGCAAATAACAACAATAGGGGGGTATACAAACGTTCACCGGGTGGGGGAACCCCGAATGTCCTTATAGGGACTCCAGTATATAAGTATCTGTCCCCAAATCTAATTTAACCCCTAAAAGATTGTAACGCAAGCGTAACAATGTAACGATTCCGTAACATATGGCGAATATCGATTGTGATAATTGTGGTAAGAAGCTAATTAAGACTGTATTTTGTTGCGATAAATGCCGAGTTTATTATTTCCGTAAAAACCATAGTTCCATTGTTGTAACAAAACGTAACGTTACAGAAGTAACTGATTCATTCAAAGAGCGTAAACCATTGAAGGCTTGTAGTAAGCATGGAGGTTCATTCACCTGTGGCTGTTCCTGAATTTTTTTAAAAGCATAAAAAGGCTTTAACAATCTAATCACCACATCAATTGGCAACCGTGTACACGTTGCGAATGTTGTGGTGACGTTCGCAGCATATACACCGTTATCAAGCGGTGTATTTTTTATGGCTAAACGGAAGAAAATAGCAATTTGGGAACCCCAGCCAAGACAAGAAGCTGCTTTAGTAAGGGATGAATACGAAATTTTATATGGTGGCGCAAGAGGAGGGGGTAAGACAGACGCTGGAATTCACTGGCTCCGCTATCCATTAGAAAGCTTTGTTGAATCCTGGAAGAAGCGTTCCCCGCTAGTTAGCTCTTTGGCAAGATACAAGGCATTAGTTATTAGAAGGAATGTTAATGATTTAAGCGATTGGTTGGATAGGGCGGAGTATTGGTATAAGAAAATTTACGGGAATTTTGTTACTTTTACCGGCAAACCCGTAGAAATAAAGTTTTTTGAAGGAGTAGATCCTGCAGCTTGTCCGACAATAAAAACCGGACACTTAAAAGACGAAGACGCTTACCAGAAATATCAGGGACACGAATACCAAAGGCAGGTTATCGAAGAATTGACGCAGATAGCGGATATTAGGAATTACGAAAACTTAATAATGTCCTGCCGTTCCACTATTCCAGAAATCCAGCCCCAAGTTTTTTCCACGACAAACCCCGATGGCCCAGGATTCTACTGGGTGAAAAAAAGATTTTCTATCCCCGATTATCCTGGTAACAATCCGATTGAAACGGTTGAAGACGTAAAAATGCCCGATGGGTCAGTAAAACAAATAAGAAGGGTGTTTGTAAAGTCTTTACTTTCCGATAACCGCAAACTTGACGAAGCTAATCCGAGTTACCGGGTGAACCTGGCTTCCATGTCTGACGAAGCCAAAAAAAGAGCCTGGTTAGAAGGTTACTGGGGCGAACCGATTATCGAGGGAGTAATTTACGAGAAAGAAATGAAGCAAGCCAGGTTTGACGGACGAATAGGAGAAGTTCCCTGGGACACCACAAAACCTGTTTACACCTATTGGGATATTGGACGTGATGCGACCCCGATTTGGTTTGTGCAGTTTGTAGGTCACGCCATCCATTTTATAGATTTTTACGAGGCCAGTAATCAGGATTTAGCACATTTTGCACAAGTTTTAAGAAGCAAGCCTTACTGGTATGGCGGACATTTTGGGCCTCATGACCTTTCGCACAAGAACATGGCTGGGGCGTCAACCTGGAGTTTAGCCCAAGATTTTGGGATAGTTTTTCAAACCCCTTTAGGTAAGGATTCAATCTCCGACGGGATTGAGATGGTTAAGTCCAAGTTTTCTAGATTCAAATTTGACGCTAATAAATGCGTTGAGGGGATTAAGCGATTAAGTGCTTACCGCCGGGAACACGACGACGAAAAGAATGTTTTTAAGGACATTCCCGTACACGATTGGGCTTCTCACGCATCCGACGCTTTGAGGTATATGGCAATGGCTCCCGAACCATTGGAACCAGGAGCATTAGACCAAAATTTTAATTTATACACAACTAAGTATAACTAATATGGCAGATTCAATGCCCGCTTGGAAAGCAAAAGCAATAGATATTGTCAGAAAAGAAGTTTTAGCTTGGGAACAGCCGATTTTTTGGATTGTCCCCAAGGTGGCTTTTAACATGAGGCTGTTGATTGAACAGTTAATTAAAAATTACTGGGGCGTATTTGATGAACCCGTTGACCCGACTTCGGGAAAAGAAAAAATTTGGATGCACTTAACTAGGACGATGGTAGAATCCCAGGTTGAGGACACCATTATAAAATCTAAGGATGTTAATTTTAGGGCTAAAACTGATATCGCAATCCCCTATAAGCCTTTAGTAAAGAACATTGTCAAAAACCACTTAGATAAAATTTATTTTGGCGATAAATTAAGGGATTTGGTTAGGGATATGGGCATGACCGGAACAGCAGTCTGGAAAATGCATCCTGACTTCGGCGACAAGCTTTTAAGAAGAGTGAGTGTCTTAAATTGTTACATTGACCCCTCAGTTGATTCTATACAAGACGCCGAAAGGTTTACGGAACGCGCGGTGCAGACAATTGATGAAATAAAGGGGATGAAATCCTGGGAAGACACTGGTAAGTTAGCAGGCTCTAACCAAGTTCATAGGCAGGATTCTGTTGTATCAGGTGCTAACACTTCTCCTGAAGGATTGAAATTCGCAGAAGTCTTTGAAACCTGGGGAAAAATTCCGAAATGGGTTTTGAACAAGGAAGATAAGGGGGATGATTATGATATGGAAGAGGGACAGATTGTTTGTTCTAGGGATAACGGAACTTGGAATTTCCACTTTCTAAAAAAGAATACAACTAAAGATTCTACCGGGAGAATTATCAAGCCTTACGAAGAAGCGTGGTTTTCCAAGATTCCGGGCAGGTGGCATGGCGTTGGCCCTCCTGAAACTCTTTTACACCTACAGATTTGGTCAAATATTTCAGCAAACATTTACGTCAATCGGGAATTTATTTCTTCTCTTGGCTTGTTTCAGATTAGAAAAGGTTCAGGCATAACCCCGCAGATGATATCTAAGCTCGCCGCAAACGGAGCTATTCAGGTTAGTCAAATCGACCAGGACATTAAGCAGATACAAATGGACGAACCTGGTCCGGCATTTTACAACAACCAGCAGTTTATTTACGAACAGGCGCAGAAGTGGACAAGGACATTTGAGATTGCCGGAGCTGACGATATGCCAGCTTCCACTCCCGCAACCATAGGGGTAATCAAAAACCAATCCGCGCAAACCGCTTCTTCTCTTGTAAAAGAGGGGACTGGGATTTTCCTGCAACGCTGCCTTGGTCGCCATCTGATGCCAAATATTTTCAAGGATATAAAAATTGGAGATATCATCCACGCAACTGGGGACACATCCATGCTCCAGGCTTTGGACGATGCGATCGTCTTTGACCTGTTAGCAAAACAACTGGATGAAATGGAAGCAAAGGGTGTAATAGTGACTCCGGAAAAGGTAGAACTTGAAGAACAAAGAATTAGGCAGTTCTACCAAAAACAAGGTAATCAGAGGATTATTAAATATCTCAAAAACTTGGATTGGGCGGAATACGACGTAGAGCCATTTATTACCAACGAAGACTTTGACAAGGGAACAATGACGCAAAATCTCTTAACTGCCTTACAGATTGCCCCTGAATACAAAGACCAGATACTTAAAGAGTTGTTTGACTTAATGAACCTTCCGCCATTGAAAGCCCCAACTCAAATGCAAGGGACGATGGCTGCACCGCAGCAGCAACCGATGATGAATCCAACTGAAAGGATGGCGCAGAACAACACAATGGAACAGGGTGCGGCAGTTGGCAGGCCTATTGGGGGTGTAAATGTTAGATAACGAAACCAAACAGACAATCGCCGATACGTCACTTTTGGCAACCTTGAAAGATAACGACGCATGGAATTTGGCTAAAGAAAAACTTTTAGAGAAACTGTCTTTGCTTAATTCTGTTCAGTCTATACCAGTAGCCAATCGGACTTTTGAAGCTATCGGACAAGACACGGCAAATCGCACCCATGTCATCTCTGTCGTATTGGAATGGCTGGATGAAGTTGAGAGTTCGCCTGAAGTAGCTAAGGCCAACCGTGACGCCATTACCCCAAAGGATTCATTAAAATTTGTGATTCGAACTTAGGAATTTTGGACTAACCCCTCTAACTGGGGGGTTTCCCCAAACTTCTTATGTAAAAGTCGAAAGAAGTTCTTAGCAAACGTAATCTAATTTCACATGGAAGAAGAAAACACACAAACCCCAGCGGCCAACCCTGGCGAAGAAGCTCCGACCAACGTTGCTTCACCAGAAGGCGCGCAGAATGGTGGTTCCAATCCAACTACCACCCCTGCCTTGAGTTTAGAGGAAATCAATTCTTTGACGGGTCACAAGTATTCAAACCTTGATGACGCCAAAAAGGGATTGGTCAATCTGAAGTCTGCCGTTGGGAAAAAGGAAATACCAGTGGACAATCCTGCTTTGGTTAAGCAGGTCAAAACCCTGGAATTTTTCCTTGAGCATCCCGAATACAAGGATGCAAAATCTTTGATAACCAAATTCGGGGACGACCCGAACGAGGTGATTAAAGACCCGGTTTTCCAACAGGCTTATAAAGGCATACAGGCTGTGGTAGAAACTGAAAAACAGAAAACGACCATAACGTCCACCTCCCGTGTTGCCACTCCGCCGTCCGACGAAGCCCAAAAAGCTTTTAAGGCCGCGCAGGATTCAGGCCTCCCCGAAGATTGGGGAAGCGTGATTATGCAAAGATCGGGACTGGACATTAAGGAATAGCAATGGCAATAGGTTTAGGTTAAATTAGACCTATTAAAATCGAGCCATATGCTGGAAAACCCTTAGAATCTTTAACCCTAACTATGGAACAGTTTAAAGAATTGGGCAATCAGCAGGAAAGGCTTTCTCTTGTCTCTTATCTCTTTGGAATTATAGACGGCGAAGGTAGTTATCAGCTAGCTTCTGACATAAATAAACATGGCCGTAGATATTTTTCCCCACAACTTAATATAAGCAACGCAAATCCAGGAATAATTGATTATTGCATAAAGGCTTTCAAACGTTTAGACGTAGCATATTATGTCTGGACGCCAAAAAAACACGGCAAAGAAAAATGCGTTTTATATCGATTGTGCGTAAAGGGAATAAAGAGAATGGCAAAATTTTTAGCGGTTGCGGCTTATTTCCCTCACGCTAAAATACGCCAAGCAAAGTTGTTAAAGAATTTTTGTGACTTGCGATTATCAATTGACCCAAAGAAAAAAGCCAGTGGTCACGAAATCACATACACAAATGCAGAAGTCGGATTCAAGAATGAACTTGGCCGACTAAACAAGGAATACAACACAAGAGGAAGAATCCTCAGAGACTATACGCTCGACTCTCTAAAAGAGAGATGATATAGTCCGACCTTCCACGAAATTGGAAGATTAACAAAACGTAATTACCTACCAAGACCCTACCCGCCGGGAAGATTTGATTGATGTGGTAACCAACGTGTCCGTCCAGGATACTCCACTCTTGTCAAACTTGCCGATGGGAACTGCCGCTAAGTCAACTTTGCACGAATATGCTACCGACAGCTTCGCCGATTATACCGATTCAGCCACCGCTGAAGGTTCCGGTGCTTCCGTTGTCGATTTGACTGCTCCGACACGCTCTAACAATGTAAACCAAATTTTCAAGGATGACGTCAATGTCTCCAATACGGAAATTGCGGTTAATGGAGTGGTTGAGCCGTTCAAATACCAGCTCGGCAAAGTCATGGTGCAACAGGCGAAAAATATTGAATTGGCTTTCATGGCCGGTTCAAGAAACTCCGGTAACTCCGGTGTCGCCCGCCGCCTCCAGGGTGTCATTAACGCAATTACCACCAACGCTACTACCAGAGCTTCTGGAACTAGCTTGGGTGAAGTTGCTTTAAACGACATCTTGCAGATGATTTGGACTGGCACAGGTAAAGTCGCTACTAACATTTATGTCGGTGCGACCTTGAAGAGAGATATCACCTCTCTGTCCACCACTGTTACCCGTTTCCAAGACGCTGCTTCAAAGCGTTTAACCAAACCGGTTTCAGTGTACGAATCAGATTTCGGTGTCCATGAAATCTACCTCCACAGGAACGTGCCGACTGGCGCGAACAACCTGACGTTGGTAGCTATCAACCCCGAATTCCACCGCAAGTCCTACTTGCGCCCGACCCAGACCGTGCAGTTGCCGCCTGATGGCGATAGAACTCGCGCGATGATTGTTACCGAAGTCACCCTTGAACACAAGGGAGAAAAGACTGGTGCAGTAGTCGGTGGATTCACCTCTTAATAACTTAGTTGTTATTTGTTCGCCCCCCTTATCCCAATTGAGGGGGACGACAATTGGGAAACAAATGAAAGAACAAGTGATAGGGAAAGAGCATTGGAACGTTGATAACGGGGATTTTAAGGGATTATGGGCTATCAATCCGGAAATGGCTCAAGGTGCTGACATTTGGCAGAAGATTGATGAGATTGTGATTGCCTACTCAAAATTAAATCCTGGCGAAGTTTTCTTGACCATACTGGAGAATAAAGCAGAATCCGCAAGGCTCATGCACGAAACAGGGAAAACCAAGGGCGGAACGATGAGGTACGGTGCAGCATGGCCTCTGGGATTGTGGGTAAAGATAAAGCAACTCGCGCCGGACTTGTTTTTAAACAAGAAAAACTTCCATAAACTCTTAAGGAAATATCCAGGATTTACTATCGCAAAAAAAATATGAAAACACTCTCTCTTTGTTTAATAGTTACCGCTGAAGATTTTAAAAAAGCCCTACCTGCCATAGAACAAATTAAGCCATTTGTAAATGAAGTTTGCATTACGGTCACGGACAGGACGGAAGGGTACGAAGATGGTGATAAATTAAAATTTTCTTACTTCAAATGGATTAATGATTTTGCCGCCGCTAGAAATTATAATTTTTCCCAAAGTTCTTGTGACTGGATATTGTGGCTTGACGCTGATGACACTTTGGCTAATCCCGAAAAACTAAAAGGGTTAGTCCAATATGCGGAAGATAATCGGGTAGAAGGATATTACTTTTTATACAAATACGATTTTGACGCAAGCGGAAAATGCATAAACGAACACTGGAAAGCGCAGCTTCTTAAAAACAACGGGCATTTTAAATGGAAAGGCGCGATACACGAAGACCCTATCCAGGAACGCCCTGCAAGATGGGCGAAAGCTTACGATTGTGTTCGTATTCACCACTCCGACCACAAAAGGGGGAAGGAATCAAGCGAGCGCAATATGCGGATTCTGCTAAAGGAAAGAGAACGCGACCCCAAAGAGCCGAGAACCCTATTTTATCTAGGACGTGGATATATTGAATTGGAAGAATACCAAAAAGCCATTGACTGTTTAACTGAATACTTAGCCTTATCGGGATGGGATGACGAAAGGTATGAGGCAAGGCTGTTGATTGGAAGCTGTTTCATGAGGACAAAACAGCATGAAGAAGCCTTGGGTTGGTATAACTCGGCTATTTTGGAGAAGGAAGAGTATCCAGACGCCTATATCCAAAAGGGCATGGCCTATTTAAAGCTTGAAAAATGGGGACAAGCGCTTTCAAATTTTAAAACTGCCTTGGGTATGAACATCCCGGACGCTTCCACTTATTTCAACCCCATGCTTTACAAACGTGACTTATTCCTTGGAATCGCTTTTGCGTATTTGCAGATTGCCGAACTCGACCAGGCTTTGCCAGCAGTGCTGCAAGCTGAAAAAGCTGACCCAAAATACCAAGAAACTTTGGATTTAAAAAAGATAATAGTTGAATTGAAATTTAAACACGATACTTCTAACCATTACGCCCGGTTAGCAAAATATTTAAAAGACAAGAACCAGGAAGACAAGATTTTACCCTTATTATCTTCTGCACCGAAAGAACTGTTAGACGACCCTATTCTTCTTTCCTTGAAGTTCGCTTACCAGAAACAATACACTTGGCCGGAGAAGTCAATTGCCGTTTATTGCGGTCCAACGGCTGAAAGCTGGACACCGGATTCACAGAATAACGGAGGGATAGGCGGAAGCGAAACCGCAGTAATCGAACTGACGAACAGATTGGCGGAAGATGGCTGGAATATCACAGTTTATAACCAATGCGACGCCCCGCCGGAAGGAAAGAGATACAGCAAGGTTTTATATAAAAATTACTGGACGTTTAACGTAGATGATGAATTTGATGTTTTGTGGGTTTGGAGATTGCCAGAACTTTTTGACTACGACTTGAATGCCAGACTGAAAATCTTAGATTTACATGATACCATGTCACCGGCAGATTTTACGCCTGAACGGGTGGCGAAAATGGACAAGATTTTTGTTAAGACAAATTTTCACCGTTCACTATATCCGAAAATCGCTGATGACAAATTCGTAATTGTCGGAAACGGGATTGATTTGAAGAGGTTTGAAGGAAAAGCAGAAAAAGACCCGCACCGATTCATGTATTCTTCCACACCAAACAGGGGGCTTGATACTCTGTTAAAGATGTGGCCGAAGATTAAAGAAAAAATCCCCGAAGCGACCCTGCATGTTTACTACGGTTGGAACACCTTTTACAAACTGGAGAAAAATAACCCAGAACGGATGATGTGGATGAAAAAAGTGCAGGAAATGATGAAACAGGACGGGGTAGTAGATCACGGGCGAGTTGGACAAAAAGAACTTGCCCAGGATATGTTAAAAACTTCCTTTTGGCTCTACCCCACTGACTTTCCGGAAATTGACTGCATTACGGCCAAGGAAATGCAGGCAGCGGGAGTATATCCCATAACTTCTGGTTACGCAGCATTAGAAGAAAGCCAGATAAGTGGCATGAAGGTCAGGGGCGACACTTACGACCCTGAGTGGCAAAAAGAATACATCAAGGAAGTGGTTAGTTATAAGGATGCAGAAATTAACCACGAGCATATTAAAACATTAAGTAAACAATTTTCTTGGGACAATGTAGCCCAAGTATGGAAGGAGCAATTAAATGGCGAAAGTTACAATAAAGAACTTGGGCGAGATTCAGCAAGCACCGAAGGAGAAATTTCAAATTAAATATCATAGCGGAATTACAACCTTAGAAGATGTGATCAACCAGCTAAACGAACATTTTAAGGAAAATGCCTAAGCTAAAGATTTCTTTTTTGTGGGATGGAGTGCGACTGCATTACGGCCAGAGATTTAAAGACGGGCTGTTTATGGCTCTTCAACACCTTAAGGAAAAGCATGAAGTTCGGATGTTTGAACCTGACGAGATTGATAAAATAAATGGCTTTCGACCTGACGTGTTGCTGTATTGGGGTGCGTTGTGTGAGAATTCTAAACCCCTAGTTGCCTCTTACCCTTATAAAAAAGCGATTTGTTTTGCCGGTGGACCGATTGAGCCAGGTAATGTGGACGGATTTGACCTTTACTTTACCGAATCAGAACAAAATGAATGGGAGTTTAAGGCTCTGAATAAACCATACATGAGGGCGTTTGGGGTAAATGAGGAACTGTATAAACCTTTACCATTAGAGAAAAAATATGACGCAATTTTCTTCGGCACTCATGCGCTTTGGAAAAGGAATGACTTGTTTGCTAAAGCGGTTAAAGACAAAGGCGTGTCGATTGGCATTTTCCAAGACCACGAAAAAGAATGTTACCAAATCCCGCAAGCCGAGGGTTGTGAAGTCCATGACGAATTACCGAGGGAAGAAGTCGTTACGTTCATCAATCAAAGTCATATTGCCTTAAATACTGCTAATTTCTGGGATGGGGGACAAAGGATGACCCTTGAGGCTATGGCTTGCGACGTTCCGCCGATAGTGATGAGCGATTCACCAAAAAACATGGAATATGTGGATGAATCAGGGGTGGGGTTAGTAGTTGAACCAAACATAGAAGCGATAAGGGAAGCCATCGGAAGATTAAAAGGAACACAGGCGGGAAGAAAATACATTTTATCAAAATGGACATCTAAACATTACGCTCAAAATTTAGAAAAAGGGCTATTACAATTATGATTCCTATTTCCAAACCATCAGCCGACGACCAGACCAAACAAGATTTATTGGAAGTTTTAGATTCGGGCTGGTGGGGCAAGGGGCCAAAAGTTGAAGAATTTGAAAAAAAGTTTGCCGAATATGTTGGACAGCAATATGCCGTTGCTGTTAACTCCGCCACTTCTGCCCTGGATTTATGTTTAAAAGCTGCTGATATTTCCGGCGGCGAACTTTACACCACTCCATTGACTTTTGTTTCTGACGCCATTGTGGGGGAGTGGAATAACATGACCGTGACGTTTGGAGATATCGACCCGGAAACACTCTGTTTAGACCCTAAAAGTTTTTATCCATCTAAAAACACTAAGGCGGTAATTGCAGTGGATTCTCATGGAAGGTTGGCTGACATTGATGGTTTTAGGAAAAAGTTTAACGGGTTGATTATTGAAGACGCCGCCCATGCCATGTACACCCCAGGAGCAGGAAAAGGTGATATGACCGTTTGGTCTTTCCAGGCAGTAAAGACTTTGCCTTGCGGTGACGGCGGCATGATTACCACTAACAATAAGAAATATTACGACAAGTTAAAATCCTTAACTTGGTTAGGAATTGAAAAGCCAACATTCTCCCGTGTTTCAGACAAAGGCTACCAATGGGATTACGATATTTTCCAATCAGGCATAAAAGCCTATATGAATGATTTAACGGCGGTAATTGGCCTTGGACAACTTAGAAGACTTGATGAAATGAACGCCTGGCGCAGGGGCATACAAGACCAATATAACGAAGCGTTTAAAAACCATCCACATATCAAGATTCCTGCTTATTCCCATACAGTTCAATATTATACGCCAAGATTTAAAGACCGTGACGAGCTATGCCAATACTTAGCTAGTAAAGGGATATGCAGCTCTGTCCATTTTAAACCTTTAACAGAGATGGATTACTGGCGCAAGCATTCCCGATCTGCTCCCATTCCTAATGTCTATCGAATTTGGCCTGAATTATTATCCCTGCCTGTGTATTACGGTTTAACTGGAGATGAAGTTAATCACATTATTAAAACAGTTCTTGATTTCTATGGCTAAACTGTCGGTCATTATTCCTCATTACCCATACGGTGACGAAATTAATAATAAGTTGGATGAATGTAGGAGCAAACTGGAAAATTACGACGAACTTGTATTAGTTGTTAATCAGGGAATTGGTTTTGCAAAAGCAGTGAATTTGGGTTTTAAGATGGCAAAAGGTGATTTTCTGCTTTTAGTGAGTAATGACGTAATTTATACGGGCGGTGATATTCGGGATTTATGTGACCCAGAAGCAGTGACTTGTCCAGTAGTGAACGGAAGAAGGCAGGAATTTTACGGATGCACCTTTTGCTTGCCGAGATGGGTATATGAAAAGATATGTGCCTTAAGAGGTGGAAAACAATTTTTAGATGAACAATTTGATATTGGTTTTTTTGAAGATGACAATCTAATTATGGAACTTCGCCAACTAAATATTCCTATGCGCTCAGTTAAAACAGTTTCCGCCGTAACCCAAGGCAGCCAGACTATGAAGATTTTTGGTTCCGCTGACCCTTATAACAACAACCGCGCGAGATTTATTAAGAAATGGGGTGTAAGCAGTTCTAACCCGATTAAATATGAAGATTAGCGTAATTTGTGTTACCAACCGTAAAGGCGCAATAGCTTTCTTAAAGAAGCAGTTAGATAAACAGACCTTCAAAGACTTTGATGTTATCGTAGCAGATGATAGTGGTGACGAAGATTTTTTCGAGCAGTTCAAGCCACGCCAAAAAAACGAAGGCGATGTTTGGAACTTAAACAAGGCATATAACGACTGCTTGAGCAAAGTAACTGGGGAACTAATTGTTTTTTTACAAGATTTTATTGAAATTCCCGCTAACGGATTAGAAAGATTTTGGGAACTTTATCAACTTTACCCAAATGATTTAATTACAGGTTGCGGACATAAATACGAAAACGGCAGGATTGCAGAAACGGACAGTAGGTGCTTTGGCGACAGAAAACTTGTTTCTTCTGACTGGACTTTTTATGAACTAAATTGGGCTTCTTGTCCCGCAAAAATTGCGCCAAGGTTTGAAGAAGATATGGACAAATTCTACGGTGGGGAAAATATCGTGTTTGCTTTAAAAGCCCATTTAAAAGGTTCGGAAATCTGGCTAGACCGGATAAACGAATGCAAGGGGCTTGCCCATAACGACAGGCCAAGTGACTGGGAAGATTTACACCATAATAAGAATAATCGTTTAAATGACAAAATTAAGAGTTTAATTATATGAATTTTTCAGACATCCTCAATGAAATAACGTTTTTTACAGGAGCAGACAAGGGAAACAACACCCCTGCTAGTTTTGTTGATTACCCGATCACTGACCGGACGGCGCATGTTAACAATGCTTTAGAGGAAACTGTCACTGAAATACTGGACTCCCAGGATGGATGGGATTGGGATGACACAAACAACACCGATTATCCGATTGCGACCACCAATTTAGTTGCCAATCAACAAGATTATTCTTTCCCGGCTTCACTGAAGATTTTAAAAATTAAGAGGGTGGAAGTCTGTTTTGATGGGGTGAATTGGAAAGTTGCTCAGCCGTTCGATATCAGCCAAAGACAGCTAGCGACAGATACCACTTCCATATCTAATGATTTTTCCACGTTATCGCCCTTTTACGACCCACAGGCTAACTCAGTCTTTCTTTACCCGATTCCGGCCACTAACGTAACGGGCGGGTTAAAGGTCTGGTTTTCCCGTGAACCTAGTTTATTTATTACCACCGACACCACCAAAATTCCTGGAATTGATACTCCTTGGCACTCCCGTTTATCAATGAAGGCATCTTTGAAATACGCAGTAGCTAAAAACCTACCCCACTTAATAAATACTTTAAAACCACTTTTGGACGAGCAGGAAATGAAGATGAGGGTTTACTATGGTTCAAAAGAAAAAGACAGAAAATATCAATTTACTTCAGCTTATAACAATAATACTTATGGAAGATAATGGCTAAAACTGACTTAACAATTCATAACTGGCAACTTGGCATCAGCGAATCGCCGCATACGGGATTTACTGACATGAGAAACGTGGATGTGATTACCCGTCCTGGCTCAGTGCGGCTCCAACCAAAACTTCACCGAGTTATTCCAAATCCGACTACGAGTACTTTTACCGCCGACGCTTCTACTGATATTTTGACTGGAACAAATTTATCTACAACAATTAACGGAGTTGGGTATTTTGGTGTTAGGGCTGTTACCTTTTCTTCTACCGGCACGTTACCGGCTGGTTTGTCACCAGCAACCCCGTACCACCTGACAATTGCAGGAGATGTAACGCATTACAAGGTTTCTACCACACTAGCTAACGCTAATTCCGGGGTTTATGTAAACATAACTGACGCGGGAACAGGAACGCATACCTTAACTACGATTGACCCTGGCACAATGCAGTACATTAAGGATGACGGCACTGGCAATAACGTTTATGCGGTAGATAATAATTGTCGGGTATGGCAAAAAAACTCTGATTTATGGTATCTGGTGTCTGGTAATACGTTGACCTTAGGTTCTGGAAACGGGTTGGCTGTTTATAAAGGTTATTTATTAGTATTTCGCAATAACGCGATTGACGCGTTAAATTTGTCTACCTTAGCTTGGACTAACTCAGGAACAGGCACTTGGAACAATCCTTTAAACGGCGGAACAGGAATACACCGAACTTGCGTTGGTCAGGACGATATCCTGTATTGGGGGGATGCTGACAGTTCTAGTAATCCATATATCGGAAGTTTGCAGCAAAACTCCGGAAAGGTTTTCGACCCAACTGACGCAACCACTTACACCATAACCGCCAAGGCATTGTATCTGCCAATATACAAAACCGTAAACTGGCTGGCAGAACTTGGGACAAATTTAATGATAGCAACGGCAGGAAAAGAAATTTATCCTTGGGACAGGCACTCGGCTACTTTTGGACTGCCAATTCTTTGCGCTGAACAAAACATATCCACCATAACCAATATTAATAATGAGTTATACGTCACCGCTGGGAACAGGGGAAATGTTTATAAATACAACGGTTATTTATTGCAACCATTTAAAATTTTTCCAAAACATCTTTTAGCGACTGATTCAAGTACGGTTTCTGTTGGTGCTGCCGTGTCCCATAACCGAGAACTGCTATTTACTATACAAGCTGTTGGGGTTTCAGGGGTGTGTAGTCTAGACACCATAACAGGGGCGTTGGTCATAAAAAATTCTATTTCCACTAATTCGTACGGAACACTTAACGCCATAACACTTCCCGCTCTTTATTCAGATGGAGTGACTTATTTGGTTAGTTCTTGGGATAGGGATGTCTCAACTCCTAATGATCGGGGGCTTGATTCTTCCACGGCTGGCTCATCATATATTTTCCCTTCCGGATATATTGGTTACGTTATTGGGCCATTAATTGACGTAGGTAATGCAAAACAGAAACGGACTTTTACAGAAACAGAGGTCATGTTCGACAAATTCTTGGCAATGGGCGAGGGAGCCAAGGTATATCACCGCACTAATTCTACAACAACTTGGAATTTGCTTGGCACGTTTGATTACTCAACCTACGGGGCTGATGATTCTATGAACTTGGTTAAAAACGCTTCCAATTGTGATTCCATCCAGAACAAAATCGAGTTGACTGCTAATTCCAATCAATCAACGCCTAACGTGAAATCTGTAACCTTACGAGGAGGAGCTGTCGATGCCTAATATGATACCTGACAATCCCCTTAATAATCCACCGCAACCACGTTCCGACATAATGCCTTTACATAATCACGACGGACAGACTTCGCCACGCATTAGTCCTGAAAATTTATTGGGCTTTCCTCTTATGACAGCCGTACCAACCGACAACGCACCAGACAATATTATTCGCTTAGCATACATTTCTGGCACTTATTATTTATACGCAAGAATTAATAAAACCTGGAAACGGGTAACATTAACTTAAATTTTATGGCCAATCGGTTTACAAACTTTTTTACTCAAACCATTCCTAGCATTGGCAAGGCCATTAGTACTGCTTGGAATGCCCCCAGCAATATCGGAAGTACTATAGGTGCTACGGCTAAAGATTATTTCTTTAACCCATCACAGCCATCACTAGGGCAATCTTACCAGCAAGCGACAGCTAAGCCAATGTCTTTTCCAGTTACTCTCAATCAACAAGGGGGTTTTGTAAGCCCAAACCAACAGCCTACTGGTGGTGTTTCTGGCCCGCCAAGGTTATATTCCACGATTAACGGCCAAAATTTTGACCAATACGGTGAACCTTTTAATAATGGCAATACTGGGAATATACAAACCGCTTCCCAAAATACGCAAACTGCTAATTTAGGAAGTAACGCCGGACAATCTATTAACTTTAACGGCCAAACAGTCGGGGGGTATGATTCTTCCGGTTCTCCTTTTGTGTTCGGTGGAGTACAACAAACAAGTCCTGCCACAAATTTTGGAGGAACTCCGTTAAACAGCACAATTGATTCAACATCACTAGGCAATTCCACTACTAGGGCAGATATTAACTCCAGGATAAGTAAAAACCTAAATTCTTTAGATACGATGTTTTCCAGCCTTTCATCCTTGGGTACGGTTCCCCAAGCAGAATTGGATATGCAACAGAAAGCCGCCCAATCAGCAGCAGCGGTTACTGGATTAAACGCCCAGGCCGCAGGGCTTTACAATCCTGATAATCAGGCAATTGCCTTACCTTTTCTACAGGGGCAAGCCCAAAGTAAATTAGTATCAGCACAATTACAAAACCAAATTAATCAAGCCCAACTTGCTTATATGCAAGGGAATAGGCAGTTTGCTTTTAACTCTGCTTCTACAATTTACAATGCGGCAAGGCAGAACCTGATGGACACTTTACAGATTTACACTCAAACCGCACCACAGAATTTAGCTACAAATTACAACCCGACTACTGGTGCTTTAAACGCAGTGATGCGTAATCCTTTAACCGGCGAGCAATATACTGCTAATTTAGGAAATATTGGCGCACAAAGGACATTTACATCTACCAATATCGCAACTGACACTTACACTGGCGCATTGACTTTTGTTGGCACAATGTCAGATGGAACGGTTGTTCAGCAACCCATTGGCGGCGGTGCTTCGTCTTTCCAGGGTGGTTCTTACAATATGGGTCAATCTATGCAGGGTGGATTTGGTAATAATATAACGGGACTGACTACTCCGGCTGCCGTAAATAATAACCCTGGTAATTTGCGCGACCCACAAACTGGAGCATGGCAGGTCTTTAGTTCACCGCAAGAGGGATTCCAGGCTTTAATGAGTGACATCCAAGGCAAGCAAACAGGAAACACCAGGACTGGTTTAAATGGAAATTCCACCTTAGCACAGTTTACTTCGGTTTACGCACCTGCTTCTGACGGCAATAATCCTGCTGGTTACGCACAGTCTATCGCCAAACAATTAGGAGTTTCGGTTAATACTCCAATAGGGCAAATCCCATCTGCTTCTTTGGCTGCTGCCGTAGCACAGCATGAGGACGGAAGATACTGGAACGCTATTACATCCGGCGTATCTAATGTTTCAGCTAACGTTCCTCCGGTAGTGCAGAAATATTTGGAAACTTTAAATAATATTCCTAATAGTGAATATATAAATTCCAATCGCGTCCCGGATAATTTGAAAAATGCAATTAAGAATATGGCTGGCGGTGTTGTTCCAGTTTTAACCGATGCGGAAGTATCTTCAGTTAAGAGTATAGCCACTACTGCCACGAACCTGGAAACCATGAGGGATTTGTCCAACAAAGTTCTGGGTTCTGGTGCTTTGGGCAGGGTAGGGTCTTCATTTACTAATTGGTTTGATAAAACTTTCCAACCCAATACTCCCGATTCTCAGACAGTAGCAAGATTCAGGTCGTTTAGGGAAACCGCCGTAAAAAACATTCAGGCTTTAGCTGCTGGTGGGTCTGGGTTAAGAATAAACCAGGCTGAAATTGATACTGCCACAGCCAATCTTCCTACAATTTACGATAGTAAGGAAGTAGCTAATGCAAAAATAGACCAAGTGTTGTCATTCTTGCAAAATACCTTACAGCAAGTTTTACCACATGCGGCCTTGGCAAGTAACCAAACACAAAACTCTACTCAAATTTTAGACGCCATCTTATCTCAATATAAATAATATGCCTTATTCAGAAGTACAACAAAATACACAAATCCCAACCAGTTTTAATACTGCCCAGTTTATCCAGCAAGCCAGGCAATCGGGAGTTTCCGATGACCAGACTTTACAATATTTACAGAGCAAAGGCCTAGTTCCGGCTTCTACTAACGTGCAAAACAACGTAGAAGGCGCACAATTACACGATACAGGTTCATTTGCAGGGAACGTGGTCAATAGCGCAGGAAACTTGCTTAGTGGCGTTGGCCAAGCGATTGTTCATCCGATTGACACTGTTACTAATATCGGTAAGGGGATTATCGGCACAGGGGAATATTTAGGCGCAGCCGTTACGGGTGGACCAAAACCAACTGGTGAAGCCGCGGATGTTGCTGCTAATATTGGAAACTTTATTAAGCAAAGGTATGGTTCTTTAGAAGCAGCTAAGACTACTGCTTATCAAGACCCAATCGGGTTTTTAGCCGACGCTTCTTTGGTGTTAGGTGGTGCTGGCGGTGCAATAGGGAGAGCTGGAGAAGTTTCAAAAGTCGGAGAGATTGCTAAAGCTGGGGAAATGATTGGCAGAGCAGGGGATGTAGCTAATCCGTTTACAATCGCTGGAAAAGTTTCCACACCTATCTTGCGACCAGTCGGTGAGTTCTTGGGTAATCAAGTCGCTAATATGCTAGGAACAACTACGGGAGTTGGTGGTAGTTCCATTCGTGGTGTATTTAATGCAGCCAAAGAAGGCAATCCAGAAGCTATGCAAGCGGTCAGGGGTAGTGTCGGTGCTGACCAAATTATTGAAGATGCCCAAAATGCTTTCAATAAGTTAAAGCAGAATAAAAATATAACCTACCAGCAGCAGTTGCAAAAAGTTAAAAGTGTTGCCGGTGAAGTTGATTACCAACCAGCAGTAGAAGAATTTAGAAAGCAACTTACAAATAACGGAATTACGGTAAAATCTGGAGAATTACAGTTTGAAAACGCTCGCGGTTTTCAGTCGTCGGGCGAACAAGCTATTTTGCAGAATGTTTACGATAAAATGGAACGTTGGGGCGATATGCCTTCTAATACTACTCTTTATGGATTAGATACCTTAAAGCAACAACTGGGGGAATTTGTGGAAATGTCAAATGGCAAGTCTAAAGCTTTGATAGCTTCCACGAAAACCGCATTGTCCGATATTTTAAAACAAAGTGATGAATACAAGAACCTTGTCGAACCTTACGAATCCACCAGTAGACTAATTGATGAGATTAGAACTGATTTAATGAGTAAAAATCCCGAAACGGCATTAAAAAAACTCACTCAAGCAGTTAAGCAAGATAATGAGTATAGGCAATCGTTAATCGAGGAACTAAATAAGGTTTCTCAACAGGATATTATGGCAGAGTTGTCAGGTTTGAATATGTCTAAACTGGTGAATACAGGAAAGTTGTCTACTTTTTTAGAAATGGGAACAGCATTTTTACATCCTCATTTGTGGCCTATTCTATTAGCTTCGTCCCCAAGGATAGTAGCAGAATTTATGAATACATTAGGTTATTCTGCAAAACAAATTGACGCAGGGTTATCGGTTATCAAAACGATGAAGCTCGCTCAAGTAGCAACTGGTGCAAGCAGGATTACCTCTTCCCAACAAAATACTGCCAAAAAGAAACAGGGGTCTTCGTCCGAGCCTGGTATTTTGAATAATCGTGTTCAACCGCAAAAGCAATGATTATTAAGATAACTAATGAAGCTAGTGGCATAAATTTAGTTACTAAATACCTTAATTATTAACTGGTATTACTTGGTTAGTGATAGTATTGATGAACTTAAAATTTCTCAAGATAATTTGTGCGTCGGTAATTCCCGTGTAGTTTGGTATCATTGGCAATCTGACTTCACCAGAAAGCTTGTCAGTAGTAACGACAACCTTTTGATTTAAATTGTTTACTGGTGCGATATCAATATTTGCTTGAATGAAATTATTATTCTGTATTCCATTAACCAGTACATACGGATTAGGCAAAATACCGGGTTTTAAACTAACCAATGCATCAAAAGTTAAAGTGTTGTAACCCTCGGTATTTTCTTTGTTACTGGAGCAAGTATAAGTTCCGCCAACATTAAAATATGTAGTCTGACAATGGAATACTAAAGGAGTAGTGACTGGCGTGGTGGTCTGGTTGGATGACGGAGTTTCAACTGTACCTGCCGGTTGAGGAACATACACAGGGACATAAACAGTTTCGGGTGTTGATTGCGGAACAGGAGATTGTCCAGAAGTTTGAGGTAGAGAACCTAAGCCTAAAGCTTGCCTAGTAGTAACTGTACCATCTTTCTTTAAGCACTCGCTATTCATAAAACAGATATATTGCGGTTCGGTAATTGAAACAGTAGTGTCAAAGATATTTCCGTCCAAAAATCCCATTAAAGCAGCTTTCGCAGGAGTATATATAGTGAAACCTAAAATAGCAAAAACCGCATAAAACAATGTTTTTTTCATAAATTTGTTTTAGTTAATTGACAATTTAGTTATAGACCCAATTAATTATTTTGTCAAATTTAAAAGGGGCCTCTCGCTGAGTAAGCAGCGATTAGCCCATAAGACTAACCCATCTGCTTACTCAGACGTTACCCATAACTTATACCTAATTAAATTTCTTGTCAAATGGCAAACTTTACCACCCAAACTAAATCCGCATCTGTTTTTACAGGACAAGCCAAATCTTCTGCTCCGACTTTTGCCAATGCCACCAAAAATTCGGCATCGTTTTCCATAGTTGACAAATTGGTTTTGCTACTTCAGGAAATGGGCGATTTTCTTTTAATGGAAAATGGGGATTTTATTCTAGTTCGTGGTGTTAGCGATTACGGTTTTGCAAATCCTTCTAAAAACAACAGTTCATTTACCAATTTAACTAAAAACTAATGGCAAATAAGAAAATATCAGAATTAACAACTGGAACACCCCAAAATACTGATTGGGTTCCTTTTGTTGACATAGCAGCCGGAGAAACAAAAAAAGCCACCAAGTCTGATTTGAAAGGTGATAAGGGTGACACCGGAAACGCCGCCACTGTAAATGTCGGCTCAACCACTACAGGGGCAGCAGGCACTTCGGCTTCCGTTACCAATTCCGGCACGACTTCTGCCGCTATCCTAAACTTTACTATTCCAAGGGGAGATACAGGGGCAACCGGAGCGACAGGGGCAACTGGCCCACAAGGGGCAAAAGGAGACACTGGAAATACAGGTGCAACAGGGCCACAGGGTATCCAAGGCATTAAAGGTGATAAGGGCGTAAACTGGAAAGGCGCATATAGCGGTTCAACTGCCTATATTATCGACGACGCTGTTTCTTACAATGGCAGTTCTTATGTTTGTATATTAGCTTCCACCGGAAACTTACCTACCAATACGACTTATTGGAATTTGATGGCGCAAAAGGGTGCGGATGGCTCAGGTTCCGGTTCCGGCGACGTTACCGGCCCCGCTTCCTCCACAGATAACGGCATAGTTAGATTTGACGGCTTGACAGGCAAGATAATCCAAAACTCTACTAACGTTGTGATTGATGATTCAGGCAACGTCGGGATTGGGACGACGAATCCGAGCGAAAAATTAGATGTAAATGGCAACATCACGAATGAATATTTGACTTTAGCGGGAAACCAATTCAATGCGGTGGGAACTTCCAATGAAATCGCCGTAAATTATGCTAATAAAACAAAAGATTTGCATGTTTATACAAATGTGGGAAACGGATTTTTGGTACAAGGAAGCAGCGGCAACGTCGGCATTGGGACGACTACACCAACAGCCTACCTCCATTTAAAGGCCGGTACAGCCACGGCAAACACCGCTCCGATTAAATTAACCGCAGGTGTTGTGAATACTACCCCAGAAACAGGAACTATTGAATTTGATGGGACAGATTTCTATTTAAACATTTAATAAACTAACTAAACTAATATGGAATATATCAAGCAGGACGACAACACTTTAAAAGTTGTCACCCAGGTAGAAGTGCCTCAGACAGAAGAAAAGACTTACGACTATGATTTTTTAAAGTCGCAAGAAGTTAGCATCTTAAAAAGCAAGAATGACTTTATCCAGGCCAGGGACAAGGAACTCGATGAAGTAAGGGGACTTTTAGCCCAGTGTGAGGCTTTGGGGATTAAGAGCAAGGTAGAAAGCGAATTGGCAGAGCAACAGGCGATTGAGCAACAATTAACAAAATAACTATGACTTTAAACGACTTAAAAGCCAGGGCTTATGACCTATTAGCGGCCATGCAGTCTATCCAAAACCAGCTTAATGAAGTCAACGGCCAGATAGCTAACTTTAAAGAAGAAGTAAAGGAGAATAACGATGGCGACAAGATACAAAATTAGAACCAGCAGGGATATTACCGATGCGGCTTTGACTGTGTTGGGGAACACTTCAGGGACAAATACCGGCGACCAGACCATTACCCTAACCGGCGACGTGACCGGTTCGGGGACAGGTTCGTTTATCACGACCTTAACTGGCAAGCCTACTGGTGCGATTGTCGGCACGTCCGACACTCAAATATTGACCAATAAACGCTTCACTGCCCGCATCGGCACGGAAACCTCTTCTGCCACTTCTACCCCCACTGCCGATACGGTTGACCAGTGGAACGTTACGGCCTTGGCAGCGGCTGATACCGTGGCTGCGCCGAGTGGCACTCCCACGGACGGGCAGATGCTGATCTTGCGGATAAAGGACAACGGAACAGCGAGAACTTTAACATGGAACGCTATCTATCGAGCTTCTAGTGATTTAGCTTTACCCACTACTACCGTGATTTCCAAGACTATGTATCTTGGGTTTGTATACAATGTGGCTGACAGCAAATGGGACTTTTTAGCATTTTTAAATAACTTCTAATTATGGCAAATCTCTATGTTCGCAAAGCAGGGTCTGATTCCAATAACGGGTCTACTGCTGCTTTGGCAAAACTGACGATTGGCTCAGCAGTCACAGCGGCTTCCGCTGGTGACAATGTTTATGTTGGCGCGGGTGTCTACAAGGAAGCCATCTCCGCCGCCGCCAAGCAGATAAACATCATTGGGGACATAACCGGAGCCAGCACGGGCGACGCTGGGGAGGTTATCCTCTCTGGACTTAATGCTACGGATGACGGTTTTGGTGCGAATTTCACGCATGACTTAAGCTCTGGCGGTTCTCTGCAAAATCTGATTTTTTCTGATTGGTATACCAATACAGGCACTTCTCTCATTTACTGCAATACACCGTCTAATGCCTTTTCGGTCACTGACTGCAAGTTTGTTAACATCATGTTTGGTACGGGCTTACAAGTTTTTGTCTTTAACTGGAATAGTGGCACGGGAGCCTTAACCCTCAAGCGGTGCGGTTTTTACAACTGCTGGCAGTATGGTAATAACAACTTTGCTGTAGTGCGGATTTGGGACGGAGCGTCAGCTACCAAGCCGGTTATCGAAAACGTTGAGGTGGCTTTCTGTGGTGTTGCTCAAAATAATACCTCTGCCACAGTTTTCGGGTTTCGGCTGCTTACAGGGTCGGCTGGAACCTGGTCTATAAAAAACTGTTCTGTTCATGACTGTTCCTGGTTTGATTACGCCAGCAACGGCTCTGCGACTATTGCCTTTTCTATTGAAGGCTCTTTCATGCCCAGCGCCTATAACTGCTCGGTTTACAATATCCTATCCTATAATTTTGCTACTAATTACGGGTTTAAAGCTGATAACAGCTGCACGGCCTATAACTGCAACGTGTTTAATACGAAGAGTGCTGGTAGTGGAACAAACACTGCGTATTCGACTATAACTAACAGTGGTGGAGTAGCTAAAAGTCCTTATCCCCTGCCGCCAGTCGCCTTGTTCTCTCGTTTTTCACCTTTGGCAGGCGCGGGTAACGCCACGGGCGCATCAGATGACATCTTTGGTAATCCTCGCCCTGCCTACGGCAACACCAATGGCAGTATTGGCACGGTTGAAGCAACCTTTAACAACGTCCAAAGAGACACCGTCGCTCCTGATGCGGGAACTTATGACTTAAGGGTTAACCCTCCCCAATACTTCAAGCGGACATTCCAAATACCGGTGACAGCTTCCACCGCGCGCACTGTGACAGTAAAAATCCGGATTGATGGCACTTGGCCTGCGGGAAGTCGCCCTAAAGTAACTCTTTCTGGGCAGGGGATGACTCTTTCAATCGCAACCAAAAACTCCACGACTGGGAGTTATGAACAATTGAGCGTATCAGGAACACCGTCCACAACCGGTCTGGCAACTTTAACTATCGAAGCGCACGCTACCAACACTGACGCTGATATGCACGTTGATACAATAGCGTTATCTTAACTATGGCTTATACTGACTTAGGCACATTTGAAAATTGGCAGGACGCATCTACTCCCCCAAGTGGTTTTGTTTCGAATGACTTCAACACATTTGAGCTTTGGCAGAACGCATCTACTCCCCCTCTAGTCTTTAACGAAGTAGGCACATCTCCGCGCAACTCCAACTTCTTCCTCTTTTTTAAGTAAAACCCCCGTCCTCTGCCTGGTAAGAGGCAGGAACGAGGGTAAAACAATCTTAACACTTACCGGGAATTAAGCAATATGCAAGAAGAATCATTGGAGGTAAAACTCGCAAGATTAGACGAAAAATTAGATTTTGTCCTTAGAGATATAAAGGAATTAAAAGACGATACAAAATTGCGGGTAGATAAGCTTGAAACACGGGTGGATAGGTTGGAAAAATCAGCCGGATTGTTTAAGGTTGTGGCCTGGGGCTATTACGTTATTGGTGCCGGTGTTATTGGTTTGCTCATTTATCATATAGCGAAATAATTATGATTACAGGATGTTTACCAGATGAATTTGATAGTCGAGATTTTAAAGCCGAACCGCTTTTAGGCGCTTCTCCGGCTGTTGATTTTGAAAATAACCCATTATTTTTACCTAAGCCTCCGCTTTGGAATCAACAATCTTCCGATTCTTGCGTGGCTGCGGCTTGGAGTTATTACAAGTGGCAGTTAAGGAATAAAAGTTATTGCCGCAAGTCTATTTTTGCTTACATCGCGCAACAGTACGGGGCTTACATTCGGGACGGGGGACTAAGGGTAGTTAAATATGGAGTAGAAACCACGGACGAAACTCCAGACCCGGAGATTAGGACACCGGAAACAATGAGGGACAAGACTGGGCTTAATGAAAAGGACGCCTTAGACGACAGGGAATTAGATAGTAAGATTGTCCCTAATAATATTGACGACACGGCTAAGGCTATTAGGGATTATAAAGGTGTTGTATTCGGAGTTACCGGACACAATGAGGGGTGGATAGATAAATCTAATCCTACGCCCCCGCCGCCGACCACGATGTCTGATAAGTTATGGGGACACGCTTTGTATTTATATGGCTACCACCTCCACGACGGGCAGAAGTGCGTTTTAGCCCGTTCTTCCTGGGACGAGTTAGACCATCACATTAAAGAGGAATATTTTTCCAGCGGAAATACTTTTTCGCCTTGGACACTTATTCCGAGAAAGGACAACATGATAAAAAAGTTTATAGTGCAGGACGGTTCAAAATTAGGAGTGATGCTATTAGAGGGTGAAACCGGCATAGTGCAGTTTGCGCCGGATATGGATTCCTTTAAGAAACTTAGCGAAGTCGCTAAACTAGACACCCAAACTAAGACCATCGCCATACCGGAGTAGAATGCGAAATTTTTAAAAGGCTGTCTGCTTTTGGGATTCGGGATTAGCTTGCTAGTCGTGTTTCCAGAAAAAGCCGTTAGCCTGACAACGCCTCCGCCTGAATTTCCAGTATTAGTCGCTGATCCAAATATAACCGATAGGTTATATGACGAATGGCGGATGGTAAGAAAAAAGGTTAATAGTGATTACTGTTCCTGTGTCGATACCGCCCGTGCCTTGTCGGGAATAAATGTCGGACCAATAGGGTATGCTAAAAATCATCCTATTAATTCCAATACCCCAAATGTAGGAGCGATAATCGTAACAAGCGAAAGTTATTACGGACACCTAGGAGTGGTGATTGCTATAAACGGTGATACTCTCACAATTCAAGAAGGAAATTATTTCAAATGCCAATTATCCAGCCGAAAAATAAGCACAAACTACGACAAGATTATTGGCTATTACCATTAATTTATTTAGCAACATTAATCTATTGGCTGTTTATTTATACAGCCCTAAACCAATGAACACTAAACTCAAATTAGCCTTTCACTTATTGGCTCAAATCTTAGTGCAGGGAGCCGTGGCCGCTTTAGTTCCGCAAGGCGGGGAAAAGTATTATGCCGCAGTAGTTGCCATTGTCGGAGTCGTCGTTGCTTTCTACGACAACCAAACTGCCCAACAGCCGTAGCTTTTAGCTACGGTTTTTTGGCGGAAGGCGGAACCATTGGCGTCGCAATTCTTTCAAAGCCAGTAAGTCCTTTGGTCAATCCGCTTTCCACCTAAGAATTAATTGGTAAGAATTAATTTCAATGAAGTATTTAGAAAGTGCCATTGACCAACCAGAGGCGTATATTATCCCAATAGGGGACTGCCATATTGGAGATAGGGCTTTTGGGAAAAGAGGATTAAAACTATTACAGGGGTATCTTGATTGGGTTAAGGAACATAAAAACGCCAGGATATTCTTAAACGGAGATATTTTTAATTGCGCTTCCAGGAATTCCAAGACTTCACCTTTTGAAACTGATAGTGACGAATACCAAAGAGCCATAGATATATTTAAGCCTTACGCTTCGCAGATTATTGGGGCAAATGACGGAAACCATGAAGCCCGGATGTTCGACGAGTTCGGCGTTTCCCCTTTAGCATTTTTCTGCCGGGAGCTATCCATACCTTATTGCAAATATTCAGCGGTAGTTAGGTTGATGGTTGGAAAGCGTAACACGCAAGGATATAGGGAAGATTACTATTTATATTTTCACCACACGACAGGGGGCGGTGGTAGCCTTGGCAGTAAACTCAATAGGGTCGTTAAATTGAGGGATATTGTCGAGGGGATAGATGTTTATGTCGGCTCGCATAACCACACTTTAATTACTGCACCACAAGAAGTATATTATCCAACGCAACACGGGGTTCAGAAAAGGCAAATTTGGCACGTTGACGCCGGTTCATTTTTGGAATACGAAGACACTTATGCGGAAAAGGGGATGTTGCCGCCATCAAAATTAGGAAGTCCCCGCTTAAGGTTTGATAGCAAAAAGCATGACGTTCACGTTTCAATATAAATTTATGGAAGATTCACCACTACATTTTAAACTTACAGACCACGACCCGATTACGGAAGAAGATTTAAAATTTGAACCATTAAACGAAGGAGAGGATGATTAATATGGAAGAAAAATTTTTACATTCCAAAGCTCTTTCACCCAATCCCAAAGACTTGCTTGGCATGAAAAAGGTATCTATTACCAAAGTTCCAGCTACCGCACTTGCTCATTGCGCTCATGCCATGATGAATGGGGCTGATAAGTACGGAGCGTATAATTGGCGTGACAAAGCTGTATATGCTTCTATTTACGTTGACGCCTGTTTCCGTCACCTAACGGCCTGGTTTGAAGGTGAAGAAATTGCAACTGATTCCAAAGTTCACCATTTAGGACACGCTATGGCTTGTCTGGCAATTATTCTTGACGCCAAAGAAACTGGCAACTTAATTGACGACAGGCCGGTAAACGACCAATCGCGCGGCGCATATACCAAGGTTTTAGCTGGAATGAATGAAAAGTTTACAGCTAACAAGGACTTAAAAGAGCAAATTATGGAAGAATGGGCTGACAGTGAAGCCTGCCAAAAACTAGCGGATAAATAAATGCCGGAAAACGACATCTGGAATGGTTCGTTTTCTCTTTTTGCCACTGTAATAGGGGATGATTGGGACGACGAAGATGAAGAATGACTACCACGATTGTGGTGAATTCTCACTACGATTCCTTTTTAGCCAGCAGGCGTGGGGTTGCCATCCCATACAAAACGATTGCGGCTTATGGATAAGAGGCAACTGATTCCATAACCCAACAAATTTCAAGCAGACGAGGTGTCGTTTCCTTTTCTGCCGCCTGCTGGTTGAAAGGGAAATATAACCTATAGAGAATATTCTTTTTTTAAGCGGTCATACAAGCCCTAGGAAATTGCATGACCACTTTAAGGAGGAGCTATGGAGCTGGCAGTCGGACTTCAAGTATTTAAAAATGGCGTCCCTGTCCGGCTTCTATACAGGGTTGCCCAACTGGAGGGAAAAGAAATTTGGCACACAAAACCACTTTTTGTAAAGCAACCTGAAAGGGATGAAGTATTTGAGCCACACGACAGGATAACAAAACTACACACCCAAAAGGAGTGATTATGATACGTTACAACCGTAAACGTTGCAAAAGGAAGAAATGGCCAAAACACAAATAACCATGCCCGCCGGAGCTATAATCCGGCTTTTTTACTGAAACATAAAAGTTTTTTTGACGTTTTAATATACGATTTGACAGCTTTTTAAAATAGGCGTATACCTAAGACATAATAAACTAAATAACCACTTATAACCTGTTAAATCGGGTTGCCCCAAATAAAGGGGGCTTGCGGATAAGTGATCAGACTAAAGGCCATTATTTGTGATACAATAAGAGCCTAGCCCTAAGTTTGGAAACAAAAATAGTGGCCAAAATTCTGTCTGTCACCATAAAGCCCGCAAGCTGAGTGGTTGGCAGGCAGTTTTTTTATGAACAACGCGATTGTTACTTATTTGGAGTGGAAGGGGATAGCCCATGAGAGAGCATCTAAAGCCTATATAAAACCATTACACAGGCTGGCTGAATATTTAAACAAAAAAGTTAGTGAACTTACTACGGATGATGTAAAAAAGTTCCTCAAATATTTAAAAGAGGAGCTTCCCAAGCTGTCTACAAGGGGGGATTGGCGCACAAACTTTTATTTCCATACGAATGTCATCCGTGATTTTATTAAACATTGGAATGATGAGGGGGTGTGTAATGTAAGGCCAGGAATTATCGAGGTTCCCAAGTACAGTTTCAACCCTTACCCATCGGTTACTATTGAAGAATTTGAGATGATGGATGATTATCTAGCCACCGAGCCAGACAATTTTGCCAATCTTCAGAAACGGATGATTATACACTTTTTATGGTGGACGGGCGTTAGGGTATCAGAGCTTACCGATTTAAGATGGACTATTATTAACCAATCCGAGCAGGGATTACCAATAAAAAATAAAAAGAACGGTGATATCAGATATATATTTTGGCCACCCCAAACCCACTTACTGCTTTTAAGATTTATCAGGGAAAGAAAACAGTTTACTGGGAATAGCCTATTAGTGACTTACCTGGGGAAAATGCACCCTCGCTGTGTCCAAAGGTTTTTAGAAAATTTAGGGAAAAAACTGGGGATAACTTACCACCTATCACCACACTGTTTTCGTCAGGGTTGGGCAAAATATAGGTTGGAAAAGGGGGCGGATCTAAAACTAATAAAAGACGGATTAGGCCACACTTCTTACGATTCTACGGACAGATACTTAATACTAAATTATAAACTGCAAAGGGAAAGAGCGGTGAAATATTTGACATAAGGTGTTAGTGGTATTATGATTAGGTTAATATGGCTTATCCAAAAAACGAAGAACGAAATAAAGACTTGGTGAAGAAGCGTAAAAAAGACCCTAAGAAATGGACGTGGGGAGCTTTAGCTAAACATTTCCGAGTGGCTCGCCCTACCGCTGTTCAAATTTATAAGCGATGGGAGCATATTTATTAATTGTTAGTGCTTGTGGATAACTTTCTTGACAAGTGTTAGTGCTTGGTATATAATATAAATACCACTGAAAAAAATCCCTCGAACCTTGAAAATCCCATATCAATAAACAGTCTGGTTGGTTTAACCCCTAGAACCTTGTTTATTGCTTAAAAACGCCTTACCCCGCCCCTTTTGTGGCGGGGAATGAGAATAATATCGCGTCGGACAATGTATGTTGCGCGACATGGAAGATAAATAAAGCGCACGGGGAGTGCGCTTTTAATTTTTTTGATATCCGATACTTTTTGATTAATTGATTAAATGATTATCTGATTTGCTGATTATTATTTTCTACTGATCTTAAATGTCATTGTTAACCACTATTCTCTTTAATTATGTATGGTTAAATATGCTAATACTGTTAATTACAGCAATACGCCATAAATAAAGAGTATTTGTCAAATGTGTATAGCCTCTCCCCTATATTCAATGTAAAAATATATAAATAAAAATCCTGCGTTACCATTTGGTAACGCAGGGTTGATTTAAGACTGGCATTTGGTTCATGGTATTACAAACCAATTCTTAAAAATTCTCCCTGAACTTTGGAAACCGAAACCTGGTTCCATTCGCCGGGTTGATTCCGCTGGGAAATTTCCATTCCCGAATCAGGCAGAAAGCGCTCCAGCCTGAACACTCCGACGGTGGTCCGAAAGACTGTACCCGGGTTGAATACCCTGATAATGTTGTAAAGCTTTGGGTCCATTTTTCCTCCTACTGGTAGATGAACGACAGATTAAGACTATCAAAATATGTATATGCTGTAAAGAAGCTTGTGCAAATAAAAAACTCCCCAGATGGGGAGTTTTTTATTTGATTTAATTTCCACCATTTTGTTTATAGCATCCTAAAATTTTAGGCGCATAGTTTCTTGTTTCGTTATAGCCAGTATTACACGTAGCAGTGGATCCTTGTGGGCCATTATAGAGACATTCCCATTTCTTTGTCGGCTGTCCTGCGCAGTCGTTTTGCCCTGCGCAAGTGACGCTGTTTTGGCAGGCCATGCTGCCTCCGTTGTATCCAGCGGCGATATTTCTAACGTCGTTGCCGCAGCCATTGCGGCTAAGCAACTCTAAATATTTTGCTCCGATGCAAATGCTCTTGGTCGCGTTATTTGGGTTATTAAGCCATGCGCATGTTATGTTATCTGTCACTCCGCATGATGATTTTAAGTTGTTTGCCGTCTGGGGCAAAAGCTGCATAAGTCCGCACGAACCTGCATTAGATGTTGAATTTATATTACAACTCGATTCATTAACCATAATGGATTTAATTAGCGCTTCAGTATTAATTCCTGGGATGCTGATTGCCGCAGCTGCATCCTTTATTGCAGTCCCATAATTGTTGCAATTGCTGTTCCAGCAAGTTACGTTTGCTGCTTGGCACAAGTTGGCTGCTGTCATACTACTTACATTGGAACATGACCCATTGACTGAATTAACGCCAGCCTGATCGCGGGCAACGCCCTGGTATAAATTGGCAGTCGGAGCTTCCATTAACTCCAATCTTACACTCTGCGGCTGGATATTTTGGAATTTGACCAGGTCAGGATTAATAGCTCTTAGGAAGATAAAGCCAATGAATAAAATGATTAAGGATGTTACGGTACTGACTAATATGTTTTTCGCTTTGTCTACCGATTCCTGGCTGCCATCTGCAGACATATAAATATATCCGGCTATAACAATAAAAAATACGCCGATTATGGAAGCTAAGATTATGGAAAAGCGATAAAGCCTGTTGATGCAGGTGTAAAGGTCGTTTTGGGCAGCATTATTTGCACCTACTTGGCTGTCTGACCCGGTACCGAAAAAACTGCCGTTTTGGCTCCAATATTTTCCTTGGTTATTTTCAGTCGGCGCGCACAAATATTGTTTAATTTGGTCAGACACATGGTACTGGGTGTAATTTGGCGAGCTGCTAGTTTGTGCAAAAGCTAAATTTGCATAAGACAAAATAACTTGGACAAGAAGAAATGCCAAAAGATATGTTTTTAATTTATTGGTCATTTTATTTAAAACGATCTTTTAATTTTTATTTCAAAAAAATATTATTGTAGGAAATCTAAAGGATTATAAGTGTAGCCATACGGGATCTTGTAAGGCCCGTAAATTCTGCCGTAGGCACCGTCGGATACCCCGAAGCCTTCTGCGTCGTAAACGCCAAAATGGATGTGGTAGCCTCTCTCCGGACCGTAAAGCTTTTTGGTTGTATTGCCGGTATTGCCTTCGTAACCGATCAAATCTCCTTGCTGCACTTTTTGCCCTGGTTTTACAATAAAGCTCCTGAAATGAGCGTATAATGTAATAATTTCTCTTGTACCGGTTTTTGTCGAAATGGAATGCTTAATTGCCACCCAGTTGCCGTAAGAAGCATCGGACCTGTCAGTATACAAAACCGTGCCGTCAGCTGCCGCATAAATCGGCTGGGCAGCCGGAGCCGCCACGTCAATACCGTTGTGGAAGTTGTATCCTAAGGCGGTAAAGCCCGTATTGCCGTATTTTTGCGTCAAAACGCCATCCATAGGCCAGGCAATAACGCCTTTTGACGGATTAATAGACCTGTTGCCGAGCTTGGTTCTGATTTTGCTATCCAAGTCTTCTATCTCTTTTTGCAAATTTTGTTCTTCTGTTTTACTGACAGATAGAAGTTTTTGGTAATTGCTTTCCAAACCGCGTGTCTGGTTTAAAAGCGTTTGCTTTTGGCCGCGCTGCTGGTTTAAGGAATCTTGGGTGATTTGCAGCTGGTTTTTCAGCTCCATCATTTTATCCATGTTAACCTGTAATTCGTGCTGCTGCTGTTCCATCTTGGCTTTTAAATCTTTGATCTTTTGGGTCAGTTGGAAAATTTTATCCTGATAGCTTTGCGTGTATTGGACCTGGTCCAAAAATTGCGATAGGTTTTCGCTGCCAACTGTCGTCCTTAAAGCGTATTCGCCGTCAAATTCGTTTAATTCCTTAATCAGCTGGGCTAGGATTTTTTTATTTTCCTGAATGTCCGCAGCTTTTTGCTCAATCATTTTTTGCAGCTCGCTGATTTGCAACTTGGTATCTTCAATCTGGGTTTCTTTGGCTTGGATTTGCAGCTCAGTTGCGGCTATTTGATTATCGTAAATGGCTATTTCATTTTTTAAAGTGTTCGATTTTTTCCTGGTTTCGTCAATCTGCTGGGTGTATTGTTTAATCTGCTTGTTCAAACTGTCCAATTTCTTTTGCGTTTCGGATTTTTGTGCGTTAAGCTGGTCAACTGTGGAATCTGCCAGGGCATTATAAAAACCCAAGCTGCCAATTAAAAGTACAGCCAATAAACTCAAGGCTTTTGTTTTTATTTCTTTTCGGTATTTCATTGCTATTATTATACCACAAATTGCTGTTTTTTCGTAGATAATGCGCAAAATCAAAATAGTATGCGAATTATGCGAAAAACCCCGCCTCTTAAAGAGGCGGGGTAAAATATTTATTATAATTTATCCATCCCTGTCTGTAGCCGCTTTATCACTTCGTCTTTACCGTATCCCAAAGCCAGGACGGCTGCCACGTCAAACGGGGGCGGGCTGGCCTGCATGCCGGTTAGAGCCGCGCGCATTGGCCAAAGAACCGATCCGTTATCAAAATTATTATTTGCAATGAAATCTTTAATTTCTTTTTCCAATTCAGCTTTTATAAATTTATTTTCAGAAAAGCCTGACAATAAGTCTGTAAGCATTGATAATTTATTTTTAGCATCTGTTGCATCAGCTTTTTTCCAAACCAGCAGGGAAGCGTCGTATTCCGGAAGTGCAAAAAAATATTTCGTCCTCTCCCCTATCTCAGAAAGTTTTTTTAGCCTCTCTTTTTCCAGGACAGTAATCGCTTCCAAAAACCCGCGTTTAAATTTTTGCGTGTCAACTCCACTCTTTTGCCAGTATGGAATGAGTAAATCCGTAAGCTCCCTATCCGTTCTGCTGCGGATATACAAGCCGTTCATCCAATCCAGTTTGTTAGTATCGAAAATCGCGGCGGCTTTGTTGATTTTTGCCAAATCGAACTGGGAAATTAAATCCTGCATGGAGAAAATTTCCTGCTCAGTCTTTGGGTTCCATCCCAAAAACGCGACAAAGTTAACGAGTGCTTCCTTCAGGTAGCCTTTATTCAAAAAGTCTTCCACCGCCACGTCGCCCTGGCGCTTGGATAATTTAGTTTTGTCAGGATTAACAATAAGCGGGATGTGCGCCATTAGCGGAATTTGCCAGTTGAATGCCTGGTAAAGCAAAACATGCTTTGGCGTAGACGGCATCCATTCCTCGCCGCGGATTATGTGGGAGATTTGCATGAAGTGGTCGTCGATCACTACTGCCAAATGGTAGGTCGGAAAACCGTCGGACTTCAACAGAACATGGTCGTCCAATATTTTGTTTTCGTAGGTAATGTCGCCGTAAATTAAATCGTGGATGACTGTTTGCCCTTCCAGTGGTATAGCGAATCGAACAACAGGGTTTCGTCCTTGCTCGCGGATTTTCGCCATTTCTTCTTCAATTTGCTCTTTGGTCAAATTGCGGCATTTTCTGTCATACATCGGCGGTTTTTTAAGCGCTACCTGCTCTTTGCGCACTTCTTCGAGCCGCTCTTCGCTACAAAAACAATAGTAGGCATGGCCTTTGCTGATAAGCTCTAACGCATGCTTCTGGTAGAGAGGCAAGCGCTGCGATTGCAGGTATGGGGCAAGCTCCCCTCTTTCTTTAACCTGATTGTTTTCGTCTAAATAAAATCCTTCATCGAATTCAATCCCGAGCTGCTTCATAACCTTCAAAAGATTGTCTACCGCGCCTTCCACGAGCCTTGTCCTGTCCGTATCCTCAATGCGCAAAACCAGCTTGCCGTTATTTTTCCTGGCAAACAAAAATTCAAACAGCGCTGTCCGCAAAGATCCAATGTGGACATACCCTGTCGGGCTCGGCGCAAAACGCACGCGGATTTGTGAGGTCGTATCAGTCATAAATTTGGGGTTAACTTTATAATTTTACCATTTCATGCGGTTTTTATCAATTCGGGCATCTGGGACAAATCGCTTAAAACCAATTTAATAAGTTCAGATTTTTGTTCGGTTATGCTCTCTTTTAAATTCTGCCAGGGAACCCATTTGTATTCCACAAACTCATCCCAATCCAAGACGACTTCTTTTTCCTGCCCGAAAAATTTAAAATATGCAATTTTTTGTTCTTGGCCTTTGTAGTGATATCTCTTCCCAATGAACAGCGGCCTTTTGCCCATATCCTTCCAAAGGTACGCATGGGAATGGTTGGATATTTTAATCAAGTTGACGCTTCTCATTGCCGTTTCTTCCCAAAGCTCACGCTTTGCTCCTTCTGCAACATCTTCCCCAGGCTCAATCCCGCCCTGCGGCAACTGCCAATAATTTTCAAAATAATTTTTTGGATAGCCTAAAACATTAATCACTCCTTTTTCAGGATTGAACTTGCCAATAAAAATTTCGTTTTTGTCGTTCAGTACAACACTTACTACATTGGGCCTATAGGGCAGGCTTAAAAATACTTTGGTTTTGATTAATGCCCAAATTAGGCCAAAGGTGGCATTAAAGATGCGTTTAATTCTGTAAGGCTGGGTAAATAGCCTAAATAGCCATTCTAGGCCCATTTTACGCATAAATTTGGGCGGATTTAGGCGTTTTCCTGCCAGATAATCAAAGGTACCGCCTAGGCCGATAATCATTTTTACAGGCAAATTTTCAAGGTTGGCCGCTATCCAGCGCTCCTGCTTAATTGGCCCGTATGCGACAAATAACAGGTCGGGTCGGGCTTTTTTTATGTCCTCGATTATACTGGGATCGTCTGGATTTTTGCCTGAAAAAAACAAGGACTGATTTTGACGGCCGTTTAAATTGGTCATATGCGAAGAGAGTTTGTTTGCGGCCAGTTTTGCCGTATCGCCAAAACCTCCAAGCAAATAAATTGACCAGTTATTTTTGGCAGCCATCTTTGCCAAATCCAAAACCAGAGACGAGCCGGGAATGGTTTCTTTGATTTCAGATTTCACCCAGGAAGGCTTGAACAAAATTGCAGCCACACTGTATTTGGCTTGCCAGATCGCCTGGATAATTTTTGTGTAATATTTTTTCGCGGTAAGCGGGATAGTCACGTACTTGGCAGCCCAGATAATTCCCATGCCATCAGCAACCGCTATGTCTGCTTTGTTGAGCATGTCCAAAATTTTGCGGTCATTTAAAGCCGCCAGCAGAAATTCGGAATATAAAGTTGTCATCCAGGTTTTTTGGTTTTGCCTGATGCGATTTTCTAAATTTTCAAGCAGTTCATTTTTACTAAGCTCGTCTACCTTTAACCCGGCAATATCTATCTTATTCATATATAATAGTATAACTGATTTTAACATTTTTAGGTATCCAAAATTAAAAAAATAAGTTATAATGTACACATGGAAAGTATAGGAAAAATTGTTAAAATTAAGGGCAAATCGGAAAGGCAAAAGGTTAAAGTTAACCCTTACCTTCACTCCCCTGCCCACCTTTTGGCCGACGAGTTGTGCCTGAAATTTAATGATAAAAAGCACTTCGGGTTTTACTTGAAAATGGCCACTCTGTATGACCATAATTTTTTAAGGAATTTGGCCGGGCAAGTGTTGGAAGGCAAAAACGTCAAAACCCCGGGGAAGCTGTTCGCATATTTGATTAAGAAAAACAATCAGGAGAAGAAAATTTTTAATTGACCTAATTATTCTAAAGAGTTTTGTCAATATAAATCCTAATGGCTAATGTCAAATTTTTAGAAATTGTGGTTTGGGATTTGTTTAGAGCCTGTCCCGTGCCTGACACGGGGTCAATTAGAAATTAGAGTAATTAGAATAATTTGATCGCTAAACTATGGTTTTACCTATTGTAACCTATCCGAATAAGATTCTTAGACAGCCGACTGAGCCGGTGACTTTTCCATTGTCCAAGGAAATGAAAAAACTGACTTTGGATATGATCGATACTGTCAGGAAAGCTGATGGTATTGGCTTGGCCGCTCCCCAGGTCGGCAAATCGGTAAAATTAATTGTCATAAATTTGGAAAAAGAAGGCGTGAATATTTTTCCGCTTTATAACCCTAAAATAAAATCCAAGTCATTAAAAAAGATTGAAGTTGAAGAGGGGTGCCTTTCTGTTCCCCATGTTTTTGGGATGGTAAAGCGGCCGAAAAAAGTGACTGTTCAGGCGCAAAATTTTAACGGCGAGATTGTTGAAATTACCGACGACGGCTGGATAGCCAGGATTGCCCAGCACGAGATAGACCACATTAACGGCAAGCTGATTATCGATCTGGCAAAAAAATACACCCAGGGAGAAGAAATTGTTAAAGAGTGGAAGAAGAAAAAGTACATATAATTCGAATTACCCGAATCTTATCCAAATGACCCGAAAGGGAATTGTTTGGGGTATTCGGATGGTAATTCGGGGCATTAGGATTATAGAATGAAGTTCATCAAAGACCTTTTATTTTTTGAAATAGAAACCACGGGGCACGATTCGGACAAAGACAATATTATCCAATTGTCTGCTGTACTGCTCGATAAAGACAATTTGCTGGAAAAAAACAATTTTAACACATATGTCAGGGTCAGCTATTTGGACAGCGTGATTTTACAGCACTCTAAGCTGCTGCATACCGATTACGAAACGATAAAGAAAAGCCCGAAAGTTTATGACGCAATAAAAAAATTCAAGGACAAGTTCGGCAAAGATTTGCTGCTTGCCACCCACAGTGTGGGTAATATTTTGTTTTTGAAAAATGCGTTTAAAAAAGCTGTGGTTCCTTTTGAATACGACATGCACGTGATTGATTTGTGGACTTTGGGTTATATTTATACTTTGAACTACGGGCTGAAAAAGATGCCGACTTTCAACACTTTTGTAGATTATTTTAAGTTAAAACAAAAATATCCGCAGAATGCTATGGAGAAAGTCCGGCTCGAAGCGGAGATTTTTAGAAAGATAATTAAAGAAGCATAAAACCGCGGAACAAACGCGGATAGCGACGCAGATAACACGCGGAATGCGGTTATCAGCGAGAAATCCGCCACAAAGTGGCCCCTTTGGGGCGTAATAATCCGCGAGTAATCAGCGATGTATGGATTTTAAAAAAGACCTTTTGGTTATAGACACGGAATTTTCCGGGTTCGACTTGAAAAAACACGATTTGCTGCAGTTGGCAGCCGTGTTGCTCGACAGAAAAACTTTAAAGGAAAAAGCGCATTTTAACAGCTACATAAAACCAAAGCATTGGAGAACCAGGGATAAGGCATCTATGGCCGTAAACAAGATTTCTTGGCAGCAGGTAAAGGATGCGCCTTCTTTGGAAAAAGTCATAAAGGAATTTGACCAGGCGTTTGATGCCGATAAGGTTATGCTTACTTCTTATGTCGGTTTTGCGGACAAGCGCTACCTGCTACATGCTTTCAGCGAGGCTGGGGTAAAATTTAAGTTCGATTACCATTATTTCGACATCTGGTCTTTTTGCTACGCACATTTAGCCAGGCAAGGGAAACTTATAACCAAAAAAGATTTTGCCGGTTTTGGCATAGAAAGCATGCTAAAGATGTTTAAGATCAAGTCGACGGGAAAAATGCACGACGCATTAGCTGACTGCCGCATTGAAGCTGAGATATTAAGAAGAGTAATTAAAATTTATAACTAATCTACAAATTTAACGAATAAAACGAATGACAACTAATGCGTACTAAGAAAGAATTAGTTGTCATTAGTTATTATTAGTATGTATTCGTTGATTAGTTAATTATATTCGTAATTATGAAGATTGTTTTTTTTGGGACATCGAATTTCGCCTTACCTATTTTGGAAGCTTTGGTTTCAAAGCATGATGTTGCGGCGGTGGTGACATCTCCTGACGCGCCGGTTGGACGCAAGCGGGAATTTTCGGAAAGCCCGGTTTCGGCACTTGCTACGGATTTGAAACTAAAAACATTAAAGCCGGCCAGCCTTAAAGGCAATGACCTATTTCGTTTAGAGCTCGCAGATTTGAAAGCCGACATGTTTGTTGTGGCTGCTTACGGCCGGATTATCCCAAAAGATATTATCGAACTGCCGCCGCATAAAACTTTGAATGTCCACCCGTCTAAGCTTCCCAAATACAGAGGTGCTTCCCCTATCCAATACGCGCTCTTAAATGGCGATACTGAAACCGGCATCAGTATAATGCAGATAGATGAAGAAATGGACCATGGCCCAATTTTGACAATGGAAAAAGCTGCCATAGACAGTGATGATAATTTTATCACGTTGTCTGACAGATTGGCGCGAGCTTCGGCCAAATTGCTTTTGGCGGTTTTAGATGAATACGCAAATGGCAGGCTTACCCTTAAGGAGCAGGACCATAAAAGCGCAAGTTTTACAAAAATTATTACCAAACAGGATGGAAAAGTCGATTGGAATAAAACCGGCCAGGAAATTTTCAACCAGTTCCGCGCCTTTTACCCTTGGCCGGGATTATGGACGACATGGAACGGCAAAAAGATAAAAATCACCGGCTGTTCGCTGTCGGATTTGAATTTTCCAGACCAGCAGCCCGGTACGGTAAATGCTAACGGAGTTGTTGTTTGCGGCAAGGATACGGCTGTTGAAATTTCCAGGCTGCAGATGGAAGGAAAAAACGAGGCTGGAATTTTAGATTTTTTGAACGGTTATCCGCAGATTATAGGCAGTAAGTTGGAATAATAAACGCTCAAAAAACAACCCTGGACAAACCTAGGGTTGTTTTGTTAAAATTATAAGCCAATACGGAAAGAGGAGGAAGTTTAAATGATTATAGAGTCTGTGATGCGTTTTGAGCAGTCTGGGAGAGTCGAGGTTTTTTTAGGGAAACCGGGTTGTGTGCGTTGGGTGCTTCTTGCTTATATCGAGAAACAATCTCGGGATAAGTATAAGTATAAATATGTAGAAATTACTGTCGTGGAATCGACCTTTGTTAAGGGGGATCGCCGGATCACTTTCAAACACGCAAGAGGCCGATCAATGGCCATTAAATGTTACAAAATCGTATCGATCCAAAAGGTGTCGGGTGCGTTGGTGACGATGAAATTTCCACCTTTAGTTTCAGATGCAAAGCAAGACTAGCAAGCGCCGTATCCTACAACAATTTTGGGATACGGTGTGCTTTTTAACATCTAGCGAATACCTCAACCGTCGGTTGAGGTATTCATACGCCTATAAACATTGGTTAAATTTAATTCCCGGAAAACGAGCGATCGCTCGTTTTCCGGGAATTGTGCTATCTGCTAATCGCTATGAAAGGATTACGGAATATAGATGTCTATTGGCGTTTGCCCAAGAAGGTTGCCGCTGAAATCTTTGGCGAGGAAATTTAAGTGATATGGGCCGCTGCTGTTCCAATTCCAGCTTGCCAAATCGACCCAGGCTTCCTTGTGTGGCGCGTCCTGCTGGCTGTCGCCCATCTGGTTCAACTGGTCGCCATCAACTTGCCAATACATGTTATAAGCGTTCAAATCCGTATCGCTTAGCACTGCCTTGAATGGCTGGGCGCCTGATACATGAGATCCGAAAGTCGGCCACCATATGCTTACTGTTTTGTTAGCCGGAGGATTAACCTGCAGCGTGGTTCCCCCGCCTTGCCGGCTCCAGCTTACTTTAGCCACCGCATTTACGGTGTGTTCGTAATACTCTATCTTGACCAGGTGAGTTCCAGCCGTAAGATTTTTTGTCGCGTTATAAGTAGTCGCCGGCTGGTCAAAGAATTTGTCTATGACTGGAGTACCATCCACCAAAACCCTTATGCCGTCATCGGCGGTAGCTGCAAAATTATAGTTATCTGCACTGAACTGGAAATTGCCTTGCCAGACCGCGGAGAAATTGTCAGACGGCACCTTAGGGTCGGGCGAACCCGCGCCCCAATCAAAATTAATCGAAGGGTCATTCCTGCTTAAGATGAAATTGTCAAAATTTCTGCCTGAATAATAGCATCCGGTAAAGCTGTTGTTTGACGCAGTCGGGCAAGAGCCCTGTGACGGATTAATGCTACCGTTTTGGGCCCAGGACAACTTAGCAACCGCGCCGCCAGTGTGCTCATAATATTCCATTTTGACTAAATGCGTACCCGCAGCTAAAGTTATCGTGCCTGTGTAAGTTGTCGGGGGTTGGTCGATAAATTTATCGATTACCGGGATGCCGTCTACGAACACCCTGACTCCGTCATCAGCTGTCGCGGTAAAAGTGTAGTTGCCGGCGTTGAAACTGAAGTTCCCTTGCCAAACAGCCGAAAAATTATCAGATGGCATTTTAGGGTCTGGAGATCCTGTTCCCC
Source organism: Patescibacteria group bacterium (assembly GCA_013387205.1). Lineage (GTDB taxonomy): Bacteria > Patescibacteriota > Doudnabacteria > UBA920 > UBA920 > AMAZON01. The sequence continues at coordinate 46,526 of WARV01000001.1, forward strand.
AATCGAAATTCATTGTCGGATCTATCCTTGTCATTACGAGGTTGGTAAAATTTTTGTCTGCGTAGTAGCATCCGGTAAAGGCATTGGTGGCAGGACCAGGACAGACAATCGTTGAAGTCAGGTGTGCCGAAGATTCACCTTCGGAAAACCAGTTTGTCATTATCTGCTGGGCTTTCTTATTTTGGGGTGTGTATCCTGTATCCCCTTGTCCGCCTGCGTTTGGATCACTGCTCCAATCCCACAGCATCACGCCGTTTATGAAGCTTTGGCTGTTCCAGTATGAGAACAAGGCTTCGTAAGCATTGGCTTGCGTGGTTTCATCAAACCCTCCGCCCATGTTGTAATCCCACGGATGGTTAAATGAATTCGGCACGCTTTTATAACCAATTTCCGTAAACATAATCGGCTTGTTCCATTTCTGGGCCAAGGGCTGAATGTCTGACATGTTATAGTTGTTCCAGGCGTTGGTCAGGCTCTGCGCTGAATTGTCCGTAAACATGTCATAATAAGCCGATATGCCTATAAAATCCAAAGCGTCCCAAAATTGTATATTGTTTTTTTCATCGACCATGCCGTTGTTCGGCGGCCCCCAGTTGGCACTGTAGGTCAGCTTGCCTGAATACAGTTTCCTGACGTTGCTGATCATGTTTCTCCACTGCTGGGTGTTGTCGTAGTTTTGGTCCGCGCCTGCCATGGAAGCCAGCTCTGCGCCGACACAATAAGATTCCGCCCCGTTCTGCTGGGCAATGGTCGCGTAGTGGGCAAGCATGCTATTGTAATTCGCAAACCAAGTTTGGCGGTCGGACGGGCGGATATTAGCCCTCCATTCCCCGGTGTAGCTTTGCAGGTGAGGCTTGACCATAACCTTTAATCCCAATGAGTGGGCATATTTTATCGCTGCTACCAGCGAATCATCTGTTGGCGTGTTCCAGCCTTTTTGGATGTCAGTGGAATACAGGTTGGACTGGTAATAAGGTATTATCAGCGCCACGTAATTGGCTTTGGCCGCCGCTAAATTTTTTAAGGACTGCTGGAAAGTCTGGCTAGAAAAATCCGTATCCCAGCGCGGTTCAATAGAAGCGCCCTTTTGCCAATTTGAAACCGCAGCGGATGCGGTTTTAATTCCAATAAATGAAACAAACAGCCCCAAAAACGCCCCAATTACGGTTAGTGTTAGGATTTTTTTTCTCATATATTTACAATATTATTGTTAAGGCAGTTGACTGCCAATGGTTCGTTGGTTTTTCATTATTGTTAGTTTGGTTTGATTTGATATCTCCTATTTAATGTCGTGAGTGCCGCCGCGGATTGCCCGGCTTATCCAAATTAAAATAATGGCTCCTAAAATCGCCACTAAGATGCTAGGCAGGTTAAAACCGGTGATCCCCCTCCCTCCAAGAAGGGACACCACCCATCCGCCTAAAAGACCTCCAAGGATGCCGAGAATAATATCTCCCAAAAGGCCCCTTGAATTTCCAGTGGCCAAAGAGGCAACCCATCCGGCTATGCCCCCGAGAATTATCCATAGAAAAATATTCATAATATTTTTGTCCAATTTTATGCATTTATAGGGACGATTCCTATTGTTTTAACTTACGACAATAAAAAAGCCGCCCTTTTGCGCATGTTTGCGGGCGGCTGACAACCTGTTATTTTAGGTATTTATTTTTATTTTTAACATGTTCTTCAAAGGTTTTGCTGTATACCGGCTCCCCTGACGGCTGTTTATGGAGAAAATAAAAATAGTCGGTGCTGGCAGGTTCAAGAGCTGCCTGGATTGATGACAGCGAAGGGTTACAGATTGGACCCGGAGGCAGGCCTTTGTATTTATAAGTGTTGTAAGGCGAATCAATCTGCAAATCGTCAGCTGAAGCGGTCGGGGTGTTTTTTTTGGTGATGTAATTTATAGTTGCGTCGCTTTGCAGCGGCTGGCCGGTATTTAGGCGGTTGTAAAAAATTCCGGCAATTATCTTCCTTTCATCAGCCAGCTGCTGTTTTGCTTCAAGAGTTGCCGCGTTCCTGCCGGTTTCTCTTTCTATAATGGATGCCAAGGTGAGAATTTCGTAAACCGACATATGCCTTTTTCCAGCCTGGCCCTGCATCTCTTCCGTGAATTTTTGGGAAAAATTTTCCAGCATTTTTTTGATGATCAAAGAACTTTCCGCAACGTTGGATTCTTTGCTGGAGCCTGAATTTTTCGGGACACGGTATGTGTCAGGAAATAAGAAACCTTCAAGACTGGCTCCCGAAGGCTTGGAGCCAAGGAAAGGATATTTATCCGCCCTAAAATCCTTTTGCGCGGATATGAAGCTTTTTGCGTCAGTCAGGCCCTTTTTTTGCAAATAGCCGGCTATATCGTCCGTGGTCCAGCCTTCTATTATCGTAATGGTATCTTCCGGAGCCTTGGCTAACTGTTTTTGCAATCTTTCCAATTTTTTTTGCTGAGTAAATTTAAAAACGGCAAAGGAACCCAATGCCAAAAACACGATGAAGGAAACCAATAGCCAGATTGTAAATTTTTTTATCATTGTAGGATAGGCAAGCCAAAATCACTTGGAAATTTTTAAGGCAGCCAATGAGTTGCTTTGAAAATAAAATTTTACTCGCCGATAATTTTTACCCAAATTTCCCTGTTTCGGCCTCCGTCGAATTCCAAGAAAAACAAGCTTTGCTTTCCGCCTAAAAGCATGTTTCCCTGCTCAATTATCACTTCCTGGGACGATCCCATGAGGAATGTTTTTATATGGGCGTGGCCGTTAGACCTTTCGTTAGGGGCAACCTGTTGCCTGACTTCAAATAAATCATGGCTGTAGCTGATATCAATGGGAACCAAACGGTACATGGTTTTCATTAGGTCCTGGATTAGCAAAGGTTCGTTATGGTTCAGGCGGATGGCTGCTGTGGTGTGCGGAGAATAGACGACCGCAATGCCGCTTTTTACCATGGATTCGGAAACCGCGTGTCTGACCTGTTCTGTAACGTCTAAAATTTCAAATTGTTTTTTTGATTCAAGGCTGATTTTTTTAAAAAAAGTTTTCATTTTACATCTCAACTTTTTGTTCCAAAAAATTTTAATAATTTTGGAAGTATAATAATTTTTATTTTAAATTTTTATATTGCAGATTAAACAATTGATTTTCTGGTTGCACTTGCGAAATTCGTATAAAACTTTACGCACCTGTGTAATCTGTGAACAATATAATTATACTACAAATATCGCAAAACAAAAACCCGCTTCCGGACATGCCGGATTAGCGGGTTTTTTGAAGTAGTCTCAAAACCTCATTTTGGCTGCAATCCCAGAATTTTAGCTGCAAACTTTTCATCGAAACTCACCGTAGCCTTAAGGCTACGCCATCGTTTCTCTTCAAAGTTTTCGCTTAAAAATTCTGGGATTTCGCCACAAAAGCACGTTTTGAGACTACTTCTGACTTCAATTACAGGATGGCGTCTTTTGCCTGTTTGGCTACGCGGAATTTTATAACGGTCTTGGCCGGGATTTGGATTTGTTCGCCGGTGGCCGGGTTCCTGCCCATTCTGGCATCGCGATGCTTTTTAACCAACTTGCCCAATCCAGGAATGGTGAATTCGCCGTTCTTTTTGGTTTCGTTATAAGCTAATTCCACAACGGCTTCGAGCATTTCGCTTACTTCTTTGCGAGTCTTTCCCAGCTTGTCGGCCAGGGCTTGCAAAAGTTCTGACTTGGTCATACTTTTTTTGTCTCCCTTTTCCTTTTCCCTCCCCTCTTTGGGAGGGTAAGGATAAGTACTTGCTTAAGTTAATTTCATAATAAATATAGCAAAAACCCTAATAAAATCAAGGGTTTTTAAAATAATGTCAAGGGTTAAGCATCGTTTATAACCTTTAATTTTTAAAGAAAAATTTAATAAATGGCTTAATTAAGCGAAAAATAATAATTTTTTACAATTTTACCTTAAAAATAAATATCCACAAGCAAATCAAAAACACATAGTTTTTATTTATCCTATGACGTTTTTATACTGATTTTAAGCAATGAAACTAACCCCTCTGCTAGCAGAGGGGTATCGGGGTAGTTTCCTTATCAAAGTGGAAGCTCAAAAGCTATGTATTGGGCAAAGCCCAAGACAAGCTAGTTCCGCTTCCTCACTTAATTCGGCCTCATCCCCGCAGCAAGCTGCGAAGGATTCGGCCTTCCATAAATAAATCTTTATAATATCACCATTCCGTCGCCGAATGAAAATAGCCGGAATTTTTTATCAATTGCCTGTTTGTATAATCTTAAAATGTTATTCCTGCCGGCAAAAGCAGACACGAGCATGAGCAGGCTGGATTTTGGCACATGAAAATTAGTGATAATGCCATCGACAAAATTAAATTCGTACCCTTCTTTAATAAACAAATCAGTGTTTCCAGAAAGCATTCTGATTTTGCTGTTTTTGCAGGAAGATTCCAAAGTTCTCACTGCGGTGGTGCCTACGGCTATAATAGGCCGGCCTTGCGCTTTGGCTTGGTTTAAAAAAACGGCTGTTTTTTTATCAATCTCAAAAAATTCTTCGTGCAATCTGGATTTTTCCAAATTTTCTTGTTTTAAAGGAGCAAAGGTTCCAAGCCCTACATTTAAATTAATAAAGCAGCTGTCAAATCCCAGTTTTTTTAAATTTTGTAAAAGGGTTTTGGTAAAATGCAGGCTCGCAGTAGGCGCGGCAACGGAAAGGCCGGTCTTGGCAAAAACTGTTTGGTATTGTTTGCGCAATTCTTTTTCAGATAAAGGAGAGTGCTTGATATAAGGTGGGAGCGGTGTTATTCCGCGCTGCTTTAAGACTTTGGTTATTTGCGAAGAGATAAATAAAGGCTTTAAAATATAAAAATTATTTTTTTGGGAACTAACTTTGAATTTGATTTTTTTTGACAAGGTTAGCTCGTCCCCGATTTTTAATTTTCTATCAGAAAGTACGGTTATTAAATCATTTTTGTGGTTTATATACAATAATCTTGCCAAGCCGCCGGAAGGTTTTGTTATAACTAGCCTGGCCGGCACAACGGTAGTGTGGTTAAAAACCAGCACTGCGTCTTTTGGAAGATAAGCCCCGAGGTTTTTGAAAGTATCAAGAAAAGTTTTTTTGGTTTTTTTATTGAAAACCAAAAGCCTGGCGCCATCTCTCGGAGAAACCGGTTTTTGGGCAATGAGTTCTTTGGGAAAGCTGTAATCGTATTTTTTCAGAGTTTGTTCAAGATTTTCCATGGAAAGATTATAGCAGGTTTTAAAGCTTATAAACAAGGATGCCCCTTGCAAGGGGCATCCTTGTTCTGTTTATAAAAACCTTGGATTAAAAAGGACACCCCGATGAATCGGGGTGTCCTTTGAGATTTTTTCTAATCGCTGTCAGCGTCATCCATTCCGCCCATGCCTTTGTCCATTCCTCCCTTGCGGCGGTCCATGCCTTCACCGGTGTCTTGCATGATGAATTTTTCCATAATTAGCACCTCCCTTCGACTGGGGTTAAATTATCTCCCCTCCATAATTATCGTCTTAATGCTCAAACTTGGAGTAAGAGACGGCAGATTCTTAGTCAACTTACCCAATGCTGCTTCGGGTATTCTTTTTTCGGGATAACCAAAACCAACTATCAAAATTCGCATGATAGTATGCCGAAAGTTTCCTCTTCTTTTATAAGCCTAAAAAAAATAATGCAAAAAGATTTTTACAACTTCCACCAGCCCCCAAATTCCTAAGCCAATGAATGCCAGTGTGCCGAAAAAAGATACCCATTGGTTCCTAACCCATTCCACGGTTTTATTTGGGTTTAAAAACAAAGCGATATTTAATATCATATGCCCGCCCAAAACCCCTAAACTGAATCCGAAAACATTGACGATGCTGAACAGAGGTACGTATCCGGCAAAATCATCCAGGCCCAAAATAAAAGGGACGGTGAGGGAGAAAAATAAAAGGCTTTTCCAGGGCAGGCTGTCCCTCCCCCGCATTTTCGAGCCGAGGTCGGGTAAAATTTTTGACAAAATCGGCCGGATGAATTTTAGCGTAGCGCTTAAAAATTTATCAAGTCCCAGGTAAAAATATTTTTTGGCGCTCTTTTCGCCTTCCCAGTTTTCAAAATGCTCCAACCCGGAAAAAGCCAGTTCAAACAATACGAGCGATGCGATTAAAATCATTAGCCCCAGTAAGATATCCAATTCCTTAAAAAAGCTCCATAATACCAGAATTGCCATTGTACCGAGCCCGTTGCCCACGGCTGTACCGACTTCAATCGCTATCCGGTTTTTCCAGCCTGGATTTCCGCTCATCAGCCTGCCCATGAAAATAGCAAAATCAACGGAAGTCTTTAAATAAATAGTCAGTCCGATTATTATATCGACCCATCGCAACCGCATGCTTATCTGTTCCATGTTCGGAAGTAAATTCAACAGGCGAATTATGTAATAGACAATAACGCCCAGGACGAAAAAAACTACCATTGTCAGTGCCAGTGGAATTAGTTGTTCATAAATTAATCCTTTTTTGTTTTGTGCGGTTGAACTGGTTTCCATGGTTCAATATTTTAATTAAATATTTCAGAGGACAATTGTTTATAAATATTATAATCCCCACTGCTAAAACAGACAAAAATAATTTCAGTGATATTTGTCAAAGGGCGTGCTTTTATATATTCTTGGGTTGTCTCTAGGGCAATTGGCGCGGCTTCTTCTATAGGATAACCGTACGCGCCGGTTGAGATGGAAGGAAAAGCAATGCTTGTAATTTTATGCTTATCGGCAAGCTCCAGGCTATTTTTATAGCAATCTTCCAAATATGAAGCCGCGTAATCGCCCTGCTCTTTATATACCGGCCCGACAGTGTGGATGACAAACTTGGCAGGCAAATTGTAACCCATGGTGATTTTTGCTTCGCCGGTTTTGCAGCCGCCTAAAGCCATACAGGACCTAAGCAGATCCGGCCCGGCAGCTTTGTGGATAGCTCCGTCTACTCCCCCGCCGCCCATAAGCTTGTTGTTAGCCGCATTTACTATCGCATCAACAGCAAGTTTGGTTATGTCGCCTTGGATAATTTTTATTTCTGTTTCATTTACTTTCATGGAAAAATTTATTTATTGCCGGAATGATTTTGCTTCGGTCTTTAATTATTATTGCCGGTTTGCCTTTTTGCAGAATGGATTTTGGATGAAAGCCGTCAATTACCGCCAAGGATTTTACCCTGCATTTTTCCGCCTCGATAATGTCACCTAAAGTATCAGTGATAAACAGGCAGTTTTTAGGACCAGCCTTGTATTTTTTTATAATCTTTCTTATTTTTTCTATTTTGCTGGTATGAGAGTCATATCCTAAAATATCATTAAAATATTTTATAACCTTATGCTTTTTAAGAAATTTCTTGATTGTTTTGTCTTTGGCGGACGAAATTATTGTTAAATGATATTTTGCGGCAAGTCTTCTTACTATTTCCGGCATGCCGGAAATTATTGGAAGTTCGTGCAGCCTTGGCTCATAAAGTTTCCAGTATTTTTTTTTGGTCTGCCATGCAAAATTTCGGAGTGAGCTTTAAAAATTCATAAATGTTCCCCATAAACATTTTTTGGAACGTCTTTTTGCTTATTTTAAACCCTTGTATTTGCTCGTTGCATTGGTGGACGATTTTTGTCGAATCAACCAGGACTCCGTCAAAATCAAACATCAGGATTTTATTGGACAAGGTTTTCTTTTTCATTTAACCGATTATTCTCTTTTTAAATATTTTTTTCCTTTAATTTTTTCCGGTAAGTAGCTTTCTTTGTCGTATTTTTCGTAACCCGTGCCGTAGCCCAATTCGTCCATGAGTTTCGTAGGCGCGTTGCGGATCTTAAGCGGTATGGGCAGGTTGCCGAATTTTTTTACGTCTTCAAGCGCTTTAAAATACGCATAGTACGCGCTTCTGTCTTTTTTACACAAGCAAAGATAGGTTACTCCGTGTGCCAGGTTAATTTGGCATTCGGGCAGGCCAATTGTTTCGCAGGCGCGGAAAACTTCGTTGGCTACCACTAAAGCCGTGGGCTGGGCCAGGCCGATGTCCTCGCTGGCAAAAATCACCATCCTGCGGGCAATGAATTTCGGGTCCTCGCCCGAGTCTATCATTCTTGCCAGATAATACAGGGCAGCATCAGGCTGGCTGGCGCGCATGGATTTGATGAACGCGGAAATGGTATTATAATGTTCCTCGCCCTGCTTGTCGTATCTTAAAAATTTTGACTGCAGCGTATCTTTTAGCGTTTCTACCGTAACTTTGCTGTAAAGTTTGATTGTGTTTTCAATCATGGTAATGGCTTGACGCGCGTCGCCGTTGGCCATATTGGCCAGCCACTCCTTGGCGTCTTTTTTCATCTTGATGCCGGTTTGTTGGATAATTTTTTCCATGTCCTGCGTCGGTAATTCGTTTAAAGTAAAAACCCGGCAGCGCGATAGCAGCGCCGGGATAACTTCAAAGGAAGGATTTTCCGTGGTCGCGCCGATTAAGGTCAATCGGCCCGATTCCACGAAAGGCAGTAAAAAATCCTGCTGTGCTTTGTTAAAGCGGTGGATTTCATCCAAAAACAAAACTTTAGGCCGCAAAGTGGGCTGCCTATCCTCTACAATTTTCCTAATATCGTCTTTCCCCGCCGAAACCGCGGACAGTTCATACATCTCCGCATTTAACGCATTAGCGTAAATCCTAGCCAGAGTGGTTTTGCCGACGCCTGGCGGCCCCCATAGTATAAAAGAGAACAGGTGTTTCTGTTCTATGGCAACCTTTAAGGGTTTGTATTCCCCTACCAAATGCCCCTGCCCCACAAAACTTTCCAGGTTTTTGGGTCGAATTTTATTAGCTAGCGGTTCCATATGATAAGTGTAACAAGCCCAAAATCCGCTGGCAAGATGAAAGTATGGATAGCTACTGTAATTTCTGCGTAGGTAGAAATTAATATTTTGATTATTATCAATGTTCTGGATCCCAGACTCTATCTGGGATGGAACAAAATGAATGGCTCAACTTAACCCCGTCAAATTGTATTCTTATTTGACTGGGGCGGTTGAGCCATTCATTTTGCCTAATTTGGGCACTTCGATACATCGATGTATCGAAGTGGGGCTGGCTTGACTTTAGGAGATAATAACCATAAAATGAGATGAAACTGTTGTACCCGAGAAAAGGAGGGATAATGATAGAGTATGGACTAGGAAATGGCGGATTGAAGCATTTGCTGATAAATAGCAAGTCGGCAACAGCTGAAATTTATTGCCAAGGAGCCCACCTTATCCGCTGGCAGCCAAAGAGCTGTCCGCATCCGGTTTTTTGGATTAGCAAGAAGAGTTTGTTTGAACCAGGGAAGCCTATTCGCGGCGGCAGTCCAATTTGTTTTCCCAAAGTCGGGCTAGCCCAGGGCAATGCCAAGTATCCCATGCACGGGCCTGTGAGGTTTGAAGAGTGGAATTCGGTACCCCCTGCCCCGCAGAATGACGACACGGTCCAAGTCGGCTTTAAGCTGGCAAGTAACCAGCGCACTCTTGCTGTCTGGTCGCACAAGTTTGAGCTGGAGACGTGTTTTGTCATCAATCCCGAGCTTAAACGCGTTGTTACCATCCGAAATACGGGCGACGCGCCGTTTTCTTGCGAAATTCTTCTTCACGACTATTTCGCGATTGGCAATCTCAGGAGAGCGCGAATTTTCGGGCTGAAAGACTCTTTGTATTTCAACAAGCCGACTGGAGAAATCTTCAGTGAGGGAAACGAGTGGGTTTCAATTGCCGGTGAGACCGACCGGGTTTACTCAAGCGATGGTCCGGTGATTTTGGATGACCCTGGTTTTCGGCGGAGAATCAACATCGAAAAAACCAACTCTAAGTCAACAGCAGTCTGGAACCCATGGGTCGAGAAGTCCAAAGCCATGCCTGATTTCGGCGACGATGAATACCTGGAAATGATTTGCGTTGAGTCCGGCAACGCCCTTAATGGCGCAATAACCGTGGAACCCGGCAAGGAGTTTACCATGAGTGTTGTTGTCAGGGTCGAGATGTACTGAGGCGCAAAATGCGCGCTACAAAACACCTCAGGCGGCAGTAATGTTGCTTGAGGTGTTTTTTATTGCTAAATTATTTCAAATTTTTATCCGTATAAACCAAAGCTGGTTCAATGGTTCTTCCCCACTCGCTCCAGGTGTGGCTGCCTTTGCCTATCACGAATTCATGACTAATATTTTTTTGTGTAAGCAAACTGTCGAACTTTTTGTTTTCATCTTTCAGGCTTGGCAAGTCAATTTTACCGACTGATAAAAATATATGGGTATTAGGGTCAAGCTTTAAGTTATTTATATACTGAACTGGCATGTTTTCGTTTAAAGCCTGCTGGTTTTTGTCCAATGTTTTGTTTAGAATTCCTTTCCAGTTATCGAAATACCCGCCGAATGACAAAATAATACTGAACAAATCGTTGTGCCTTAATCCCAAATTCATCGCCGCGTATGCCCCGGAAGATATACCGCCAATGCCGCGGCTGCTGCGGTCATTTTTAGTTCGGTATCTTTTTTCTGCTTCGCTTATCGTGTCTTTTATAATGTAATCTTCCATTTTCTGGTCAACGGTTGTCGCGTTGACATACATAGACGCTTTGATTTTCGGCCCGTTGCCGTCGGGAAAGACAACCAGCATCGGCTTGATTTGTTTTTCCGATATCATTTTATCCAGCTTTGCCTGGATGTCGGTGTTTATTATCCAATCCAAATCATTGCCCGGGTCGCCATGAAGCAAATATAATACGGGAAATTTTTCGTTAGGATTTTCATCATAAGCTTTTGGGACGTAAACCCTGAATTCCTTGGGTGCTTCTTTAAGCGAGGGGCTGTTAAAATACACCACATCGATCCTGCTTTCAAACGAAGCAGGAGTTTTTTTGGTGATTTTGTAATAGTTTTTGTAAACCCATTGTTGGCTTGGTACAAAGATATCCAAAATCTGCTGCCAAAACACGGCAATAATTACCCCAGCTAAAGCGGTAATTATCAAGATTTTTAAAATAGTAGGCATAGATTTAATTTTATTTATCATATTTAATTTCTTCGCCTGTGTGAACTTGGGCGAGGGCCAGTGCAATTTTCGGCAGGTCGGCATCGCTTTGGTAAGCCAAATACCTGGGCTGCCATGAAGGGTTGAATTTAATTTTAAAGGCAGCCAGCGACTGGTAGTTGTAAAAGCTATTTATGTTTTTGTAAATAAAGTCCAAAGCTTTTTGCGCCATTGGCGAATCGGAAATATAATTTTCGGAAATCGATGCCGTTGCCAAACCTAAACTGGCTTGGGTTAGTCCTTCTGATTTAAATTTCAGCAAGGCTTCGGTTAAACACGTGTCAACCAGGCCGCTTGGCGCGTTTTGCGACCTTAACATTAAATCCAGCGTGCGGCCTCTGCCTTGGTTAAACGGAAAGAACGAAAAGCATCCAACCAGGTTATTATTTTCATCTTGCGCTGTTAATATTAATCCTTCCTTGTCGGGAGGAAACGGGAAAAAATCCATGGAAAAAGTCATGGGCGCGGATTTGCGGGTTTTAAGCCAGCTTTCGTAAAGTTTCTGGATTTTTACCAATTCTTTCCAGGGCAATTCTTCCATGTTATGCCAAATATACCTGATATTTTTTTTCTTTATGTGATTGTAGCTGTTGCGGACATTTTTCATTTCCGGAGTGTTTAAATCGAATTTCGACAAGTCTATAATCGCGTCCTCCCCCACCCTGATCATCTTTAGCCCCATTTTTTTATAGATATCCTTAGAGCCATCAGTCGTCTGGTAAAACACCGTAGTCATTCCGTGCTTTTGGATTTTTTCAAAGAATTCTTTGGAAAAATTTTCCAGTTCTTCCTTTGGCCCCATTGGGTCGCCGAGTACCGTAACTATCCCGGTTTTAATTTTATACGCTATTAAGCAATTGCCGGATTCTGAAATAAAATATCTTTTGTCATCCATCAGGCTTAAGTAAGAAACAGGATGGGCGCCGAAATTCCCCACAATGTCTTTTGCTTTTTCCAAAGATTCTTCCGTAGGCTGGTCTTTGAAAATTTCCGGGGCGAACAAAACAACAAGCACTGAAATTAACGCTGCCGCACCGACCGTGGATATGGAATCTTCAAACCACCTGGCTCTCCTTGTTGTCGAAATAAGCGTGTTCTGCCCGATGCCGAATATCGAGTATTCGTAATCTTTATAAACATTAGGCCAGGTGACTTGCCTGGTGAACTGCCTTGGCAGCAAAAAGAACCCTATGGTGGAATAAGCCAAAAGCAGCAGCAAGACAGCCGCCGCTAGCGCCATTCTTTTATATAACCTAAGCGTGGCACTCCTTACAGAAAATTCCGCCTTGAAAATTATCAGTAAGATTAGCGGTATTAGCAACACCACGACTGCATCCAAATCGAAATTTTTTGTGACATTAAAAAAAACGGCAAAGGATAACACCAAACAAGAAATCCACCACGCGCGGTATTTGCGGTTTTTTAGTCCCCAGGCCAAAAAGATCAAGCCAAAGCCGGCCAAAATCGCTCCAGTTCTGGAGATGTGCCTTATGCCTAACGGCAACAGCTCTTCCAAAATAAGCATTCTTCCCGGATGTATGCGGAAAAAAGCGGAATAGATGGTAAGTATTCCGGAAAGGAAAACTATTATAGCAACAACTGCCGCGGCATTAATCTTAAGTTTTTTCATGGCAGAAAAGCTAAAATTTATATTTCTAACCTAATAATGAAATTATATCATTCTTAAACAAAAAAGCGCCAGGTATAGCGATTTGCGCTAAGTATTTGCCTCTATATGAACTTCGGTGCAGGGTTTGTTTTTCTTCCGTTTGATAGTTGTCCAAGGATCTAATGATTATATTTAACATTTAAAGCACTAGTATGTGATCGTGGGGGTCTTGTGCAGGTAGGTGTCATCGGTCAGTGCTTTAAGCATGAAATCTGCCGTGTCGGCACGGGAAATGGTCGGCCAAAAACCGGTTTTGATATTTTCTCCGGCGCGATATCTTCCCGTTTTTGATTTATTGGTAAGCGCGACAGGCCTGACAATTACCCAGTCAATCTTACTGCTTGCTACTATCATTTCCATTCTTTCTTTGTCTTGCATATTGCTTTTAACAACCCACCAAAGGGTCTTGCTATAAAATTTTTGCCTGGTGTCATAAACCCCATAAGCTGATTCCACTACAAATTTTTTAATTCGATGCCTTTCCATGGCATTGATAATATTTTCCGCACCTTCAGAGCAAATAGTTTTATTCTTTGAGCCGGCAGAATTACCTAAAGCAGAAAGCACTGCTTCGTGGCCTTTGACCGCCAAATTGACCTGGGCAGGGTTCAGTACGTTACCCTGGTACAGCTGCAAATTTTTATGCTTAAAAGGAGATCTTAGAACGTCACGCACAAATGCCGTCACGTTATGGCCTTGTTCCAGGGCCTGTTTGACCAGTTCTTTTCCTGTTCTGCCCGTCGCTCCAAAAACGATAATATCCATAACTAATAAATACTATTTTACTTTTGGAAATTTTTGGTGATAATGCCTAATCCTAATTGATGACGTTTGCAGATACCTTTTCCTTGTAGTTTCGGGAAATCTTTCTATGGCGTAGCGGAGCATGGTGCGCGGCATGGTTTTGCAGTGTTTTTGCAAAAACTTTTCTTCGATTTCCTGGCTGCACCTTTTGCCCACTTCCCTGAGCATCCAGCCAACGGCTTTGTGGATAAGATCGTGCTTATCTTTTACAAGCTTCTCCGAAATTTTTATGGCCCATTCCGGCCGGCCGTAATAAGTGAAATAAAGCGTGGCAAGAATGGCAATGCGCTTCTCCCACAAACTTTTGGATTTAGCAAGTTTAATAAGAACGCTTTTATCCTTTTCAAATAAATATCCGCCAATAATATGCGGCGCGGTCAAATCCACCAAATCCCAGTTGTTGATATATTTAGTGTTCTTTAAATACAACCTGTAGATTTTTTCCTGCAAATCTTCGAATTTTTTAAATTTCAAAACCAGGATAATCAAGGCAATTAACCTTTCTTCGTGGAATTTGCCGTGCAATAACTTTTCAGTGTCAGATAGCGTTATATCGTTGAAATATTTTTTTGCCAATATCCGCTGCTTGGGTACGACTATTCCTAAAAATAAATCCCCTTCCCCATATTGTCCTTTGCCGGTTTTAAAGAAACGCTGTAAGACTATGGCTTTTTGCGGGTCAGCGAGTTTTTTTAGGTCTGTCTGCAAACTTTTCAAATTGTTTTGCATTATATTGAAATTTTCTTTTGGAGGCGTTGAGACAGCCGGCAGGCTGTTTTGTCCAGGCAGGTTCATTCAACTGGCTTTAAGTTTAATGTGCATTAATTATAGCATTTCTGGGTTGCTATTGTTCAAATGATTGAACGCGTTTTGGAAAGGTTTCGGTGGATGGGGTAGTCATAACATTAATTTTTGGACTGCCTAAAATTGAAACGTTGCTGGAAGAATTTTTTTGGTAAGTGACTGAACCTGTGGCAAACACCTTGGCCCTGGAAGCGCCGCTGGCATTGATATTGGCGTCTTTAGCCGCTAATTCGCTTGCGTCAAGCTGTGATACTCCGGCAAGCTCAGCTTTTATGGAATCGGCAGTTCCTGTTAGGCTTAACCTGCTGACGCCATCTATTTGGACAGTGATATTTTTGCTTTCCATATTTACATTACCTTCGCTGGCTCCGCTTAAAGAAATTTCGGTTGATGTCGAAATTATTTTATCCGAAAAGACATTGGAAATGCCGGATGCCGTAATTTTGGAAAATTCCGGCGCTGTAATTTCAAAGTCGATTTTCCTGCTTACGCAGAAAAGGCAGATTTTTTTTGTTGTTTTTTTGCCTACAGTCAAAGTATTATTTTTGCTTTCAACCAAAGCCCTGTCCAAGTCCCTCATTCTACCGGTAGCCCTTATTGAATAAGTATTTCCCTGGACAAGTTTGTAATTATTCATTCCTGCTAAATCCAGATTGCTGAAATTTCCAATGCCGGAAAATTCCCTGGTGGTAATTTGGTTGTCCGGGGCGGAATGGATTTTATTTACGAAATCCGGCACGGATTGGATGGCAAGCACACCTCCGGCAATTAATGTCGCCAGCCATACGCCGAGCAGGCTTAAGCCCAGTCCCGAAGAAACTGTTTTGCGTTTGTTTAATACGGCCATTCCCAGAAGGAATAAAAACAATACTGGTATAAATACTGCCACATATATTGCTATCACCAAAGCGTAGTAAGCCGGGCTGCTGGCTAAGATGGCAAATGAGGGGTTCAGGTAAGGCGAATGGATATTGAATATGCTTGATGCGGCCACGAATGTCAGCCCGCTTAAAAACAAGATTGAAATAATGACAACAACCAATCCGGCCAGCCTGCCGATTGTGCCAAAAAGTATTTTGGCCGCCTTGCCTAAGCCAGCCGCCATATGGCTAACAAACGGTTTCATTTTTTTTGTCGAATCTTTTGCTTCCAAAGCCTTTTCTTTTATAGTCTGGCTAATGGAATTTATATTCAAGGACTGTCCCTTCATTTGCATTTTTTCCGTGGGGGTTTTTGCTTCCGGGATGATTATCCATAAAACAATGTAAATCGGGATTATTGTCCCCCAAGCAAAAAGCAAAATTAAAAACGCCAGCCTGACCAAAGTCGAGTCTATATCAAAATACGCGGCAATTCCAGAACAGACGCCGGCGATTATTTTATCGTCCGAATTCCTGTAAAATCTTTTGCCGGCCAGTTCTTCTCTTTGCGTATTTCCGTTGTTGTTTTTTTCCAGGTTCCCTTCGGATAAATCTTCAATGGTGCCTAATTCCTTAATGATGTTGTCTACATTCTGCTTGGTTATTACGGTTTGAGTATCCCCTTTGGAGTTTTCTATGAATTTTTCGGCAATCCTTGCTTCCATGTCGGAAATTATTTCCGCACTGCCGGGGTACTCAGCAAAGTGGGCTTTAATGGCGCTCAAATAGGCGTATAGTTTTTCGAAAGCCGGTTCTTCCACAAAAAAGTTCCTGCCGCCTATGTTTATGCTAATTGTTTTATTCATGTTTTTTTATTAAAGAGTTAATTGAGTTTGATAAGTTCGACCAGCTTTTTTCATGGCTTTTCAGGCTTTCTTTGCCTTTGCTTGTTAGGCGGTAATATTTTCTGGGAGGGCCGGATTTAGATTCTATCCAGGTGTATTCCAGCACTTGCAAACTTTTGAGCCTGGATAGCAGCGGGTACAAAGTCCCCTCGACAATTATCAGGTTGTTCTCCTTTAGTTCTTTAATGATGTCCGAAGGATAAATTTCGCCTTTGGAAATTATAAGCAATACGCAGAATTCCAATACTCCCTTGCGCATTTGGACAGTCGCGTTTTCCGCATTGGTTTCTTGTGGCATAGGTATAGGTTAAGTGTCTTAGGTATATTATATACTATACTACCTTGTATAGCAAGGTATTAGGCTGTGGATAATTTCCAGCCAAAAAAAAGACGGTATGATGCAAAACTTTCTAAGTTTAAGCGAATCATGGTCCGTCTTAAGATTGTCGGGCTAAGGTGTGCTGTTTGTATTGTCTTGTTCCAGTAAACCCATAATCACCTGTTTGACTTCTATCATGAAATCGGGTTCTTTAAATACAAAAGCATGGCACATGGCCTCAAATTCATGGATTACAGAAGTGGCGTAGCCGATTATTTTTATGGCCTGGTCTATTTCCCTGATTTTATTGGCTAACAGAATTCCTTCAACGCTCCCAATCATCCCCTTACTGAGATTGCCGTCTATCAACGCAATCCTTATTCCCAATTTTGGCAGATTGGGAACCGCTTCGTAAGCTTCTGAAAGACTAGAAGCCATGAGGGGGACTTCAAAGCCCCACTTTTCCAGAAAATTTTTGGCGTATAACCTGATTGAGTCAGTGTCTTCCGCCAAAAAAACCTTAATGCCCTTTTGCAGCACCTTGTTATTTCCTCCTTTAAGATGTTTTGTGTTGCATTATATTATACGACGAATTGGCCTTTTAATATTAACTAGCTATTTAAAAAACCCCGCCTCTTAAAAAGGCGGGGTTGTTGTGCCGTTATTGCCGGTTTTCTGGTTCAGCCTGGTTGACTTTTTTAAACTTTACGCTGAAGATGGGTTCGTATTGGTTTCTGTCTTCGTCTTCCACTTTTACCGTCTCCCCTTTCATCAGCGTGGATATGGCCAGGTCCGCCAAAAGTTCCTTATCCAGTTCCAAATCTTTTTTTAAGGCTTCTATTTTTTCCTGGGTTTGCCCGAGTTCGGCTTTGGTTTCATTTTCTATCTGCAGTTTTCTCAATTTATATCCGCGCAGTTTTTCCATTGTCTCTTTGTATTCTTTGGATACAGACAAGGCATCTTTGTATTGCTGCTGGATATTTTTTCTTTCTTTTTTTGTGCTTCGCACGCGGTTGAAAACGTCCTGTATGTTTTGCATTTATATTTTTAGGGTTGGTTAAATATTTAACAAGCAGGCCGGAAAACATTTTCCGGCCTGCTTTAAAATGGCAAACCGGTTATTCCTGCTTTTCCACAACTATGGTCAAGTTGGCGGCTAGTGCGGCAATGGCCCCGACTGCGGCCCAGACTGGAAGCAGTAAAGCTCCAATTACTCCCACGGTAAGGGGAATTTCTATTAGAACTTTCCCCTCTTCGTTTTTTAATATTATCTTTCTTACATTGCCTTCGCGGACGAGTTCTTTGATTTTGGCCACAACCTGGTCGCCGCTGACTTTAAATTCCTGTTTTTTGGGGTTTTCTTGTTCCATAAAAAGTTGGATTAATGATGAAAATTCTGACGAATCTGGCGAATTTATTTTACACCTTCAGGCGTGGCAATTCTGGCCCCTTCTGCCCAATTTTCGTTGCCTTTGCCAAGGCAGAAAGTGAGCGTATACGTTTTTCCTTCACCGTCAGTTTCGTACCAGTAATTATTGTTTCCCCTGCCGGAATCATCAAGGCAATTGCCGTCAGCCGGAGAAGGTGCAGAAGGAATAAAAGGCAAGTAGTTCGGAGTAAAAACGTCATCCGATCCATTAAACGTATTGGTATCGCTGAGTAAAGATCCTGAAGCGACTGTGGACGCGGTCCCTGTCGGGTAAGTCCCGTTTTTAATGTAGTATTGTTCCAGAGCGGTTATGGTTTGCCTTATGTCTCCCATCCTTTTGGCGTCCCTGGCTTTAACCCTGGCACTTGATACTGATACGGATATTACCCCTGCCAAAATGCCAATGATGGCTATGACAATCAACAGTTCCAAGAGGGTGAAACCTTGTTGTGTTTTTTGTTTGTACATAACTATTTTTTATTTTCTTGAAACTTTTTTAATGATTGTAAAATTATCAAAGAGATGATTAAAGAGAAAAGATAAACGCTTGCCCCGTAAAAGCATGGCGCGGAAAAAGGGTTGGTAGCGGGCAGGCCGGAGCAGTTGTAAAAAATTCCTGTCCTTGGGCGGTAAAATTTATAAAGCGAATTTGAAAAATTTCCCCAGGCGAACAAGTTGCAGGCAATAATCAGGTAATTCAAGTTCTTTTGGTTTTTGTACCCAAAAGAATCCGCATAAAAATTATTTATTGCCCAGCCAAGGCAAATTAGAAATGCAATTGCCCCGTAAAAGCATGGTGTCATTAAGGGGTTTGGAAATCTGCAGCTTCCGGAAAAATCAAAAATTTTTCCCGATGCGGCAAAATACCGGCCGAAGTCGTTAAATACCGTATACCAGGCAAAAAGCGATCCGCCCGCAAGCACGCCTATCTGCAAAGTTTGTAATTTTTTTTGCATTTGGTTTCAAATGGCTTTTGGTGTTTTTATTATAACACAGTTTTCATCAGCTGAAAAACTATCCGAAGCGTTGTACGGTTTTAATTTTGAAAGGCAAAGCTCCCAGCTTGGATTTCCCAAAGCCGCTGGTAAGTTCCTTTTCTGGCTTTAAGCAGCTCTTCGTGCCTGCCTTCTTCCGTTATTTCTCCCTTTTCCAAAACTAAAATCCTGTCCATTTGCATTATTGTCGATAATCTGTGCGCAATGACAATGGTAGTTTTGCCGACCATTAATTTTTTCAGGGCATCTTGGATTAAATGTTCGCTTTCGCTGTCCAAGCTGGATGTGGCTTCGTCTAAAACTAGAATAGGGGCATTTTTTAAGATGGCCCTGGCAATGGCCACGCGCTGCCTTTCTCCTCCGGACAATTTTATCCCCCGTTCTCCCACGTATGTCTGGTAACCCTGGGGCAATACAGAGATGAACTCATGGCAGTGCGCCATTTTTGCCGCGGCCATGGCTTCTTCGTCCGTGGCCTGCGGCTTGGCATATTTGATGTTTTCCATTAACGTGCGGTGGAATAAAATAGGATCCTGCGGGACTAAAGAAATATTTTGGCGCAGGGATTCTTGGGTGACTTTGGAGATGTCTTGGCCGTCAATGAGTATTTTTCCGCCCTGGATATCGAAAAACCGGAATAACAGCTTAGTTACAGTGGTTTTCCCTCCGCCCGAAGGGCCGATTAGCGCCACCCGCTCTCCTGGTTCAATATCCAAATTAAATTTGTTGAAAATTTTAACCTGGCCTTTATAACCGAAGTCCACGTTTTCGAATTTTATCCTTCCGTCCTTAATCTTAATCGGCACGGCATCGGAAGCGTCATTAATTTCATGAGGCGTCAAAAGGATTTCCGTCATCTCTTGGGCGTCTGACAGATATTCGAAAATTTGCCTGATGTATTTGCCCATATCCCATAAGCGGCTGAAAAGCTGGGATACGAAAACCTGGATCATAGTAAAATCCCCGATTGTCAGCTGGCCCTTTTTCCAAAAATGCAAAGCCGTCCCCATTAGCGTAATTTCCAAAGCAACCATAAATAGCGATTGGACTGCTTCCGTTATGGCGCCAATGTCCCAGCTAAGCTTCCTTAACCGGTAAAGGGAGGCGGTTAAAGACTTAAAATCCGAAATTTCTTTATTCAGTCCGTCGAATAATTTTACGTTGATGTTGTTCGTGATCGTGTCGGCAAGAAAGCCGGTCGATACGGTATCCGCTTCCGCGCGCCTTATGTCGTATTTCAATTTATACTTGGAAACAAAATAATTATACGCCAAGAAGATGGCGCTCCACCCTAAAAGGATAACGCCTAAAACCCATTGGCGCATGAACAAAACTGCTGAAATGAAGATAATTTTCAAAAAAGCGTTGCCAAAATGCCAGTACAGCTGGTCAGTGATGTTTTCGAATGCCTGGGAATAGCGGTTGACCCTGCGCACAAGGCTGCCGACGAAGTTGTTGTTGAAAAAATCGTATGAATGGTGCACGAGGTAGTTATAGCACGTATCGAGCAGATTTGACATCACTTTGGGCTGGAAAAAATTGTTGACGAATATCGCAACGCGCCAGCAAGCCCAATATCCCAAACTGACCCATAAAATTTCCAAAAGCACTGAAATCAGGCTGTCCGTTTTAGGCGAACCGGAAGCCAGCATATCAAAAAATTGTTTGTAAAGAATTGGCCGCAGTATTTCCCCCAAAACCGCCAAAATCATTGCCAAAGACATGGCTATTATAGCCAGCTTGTATTTTTTGGAGTGCTGCCAAAAAATTTCCAAAGTTTGTTTTGTCAGGCGCAATTTCTTCTTATTTTCCATGCTTTTTCCAATTAACCGATTTTTAAATTATACCGATTATTGACAAAAACAGCAATTGGTATAAAATTTAACGTAAGTTCTTAAAGGGGGAACCAAATGAATTCGCGTACTTTTGAATTGGTAAACAGAGTTCCGATCGGCTCCAGCTGTGTTGTTTCGGGGAAGGCGTATTACCGAGGCAATAACGACAAGGATGGTAACAGTGTTTTTTATACTGCCGCCATGAACGAAAAACAGGAGCTGGTCTTGGTCAAGGCAAAGCCTTCCTATGACGGGATTTTCGACAGGATGCTTTTGGATATTCCTGTCAAAGAAAAGGCTGTCCCAGAAGGCAGGGGCGACAAGAAAGAATTCCGCGATCCGTTATCGCTGGTGAGTGTTAATGCTAATACAGCATGCACCGGGGAACCTCTTCACAAATCCGTGCAGATGAGGCATCCACTCTAGAGGAATCATTTATGACCAGCAAAAAGCGCCAGCAGGCTTACCCCTGCTGGCGCTCTTTTTTAACGGTTGAAAATCGTGAGCTTGTCGAACGGCTAAAACGTAAATTTCCTAGGATTTAGCCGTTTAATATTAACTAATCTACGAATCCATACTAATAATAACTAATGAC
>WARV01000010.1 GCA_013387205.1 Patescibacteria group bacterium
TCCTCTTTCAAAATCGCCGCTGTTTAGATGCGCCTACATAAGAGAACGCATCAACTACTACTTCAAAACCTTTGGCAAGCTTAGGGATTGCCACCCGGACTGCCAGAAAAATGGCGATGAAAATCACTGCAACAATAGCAACATCTTGCATTGCTTCCTCCTCACTTTCCGCGATTATAACAAAAAACCACCGGCTAGTCAAAGCCAGCCGGCGGTTAATTTAAAAATATTAATTTCCCCATAAATATGCAAAACCTAAAGGAGTATCCTTATAATTAATCCCTATCTTCTAGAATTACTATTGCCGAACCGCCGTCGCGGGATGTGCGGAAAAACCTGACCAAGGGATGATTAGACAAAAATTTGTTGATGGTGTTTTTTAAGGCTCCGGTGCCAAAACCGTGGATAATCCTTACTGCCTGGCTGCCACTAAAGAATTCTGAGCTTAAAAACTGGTCTAATTCTTCTTCTATTTCAAAAGTCCTTTTGCCGTGCAAATCCAAAGCCGGGATACTGCTTCCGGCCATTTCCGCGCCAAACAGCAGCAAATCGTCGTCTGATGAAATTTTATCCATTTTTTTGGCCATATATTTTAATATACTATTTTATTAATGTATGGGCAATAAAAAAACCGCCGCAGGAGCTTGAGATTTGCTCCTGCGGCGTGATTCGTTTTCACTACAGCTTCCTCCTGCAACTTCTTTTACTCCCTGCCGGCAATGCTAACTCTCTACCGGCTTTTCTTCTTGACTGGTCTCGTCGGCCACGCCCATCCCTTCTTCGAAACTCTGCGTGGCGAACTGGATGCAGAGAAAATCGTTGGTAAACCTAATCGCGTCCCTGGCAGTTTCATCCAAGTCGCGATAAGCCGACTCGGCTTCAGTGTCAGTGACAAGCGGGGCAGTCTGAACGCCCGCAACTTTGCAATAACGCTGCGGGTAGCCGATGTCGTACATCACTTCCACATACCGCGTCAGGTTGATGTCGCCGGACGGCAGGTCTGTGAACTGCATGGGGCGTTTCTTCCAGTCGGGCTGCATGCTGCGAAGCGGCAGGCCCGGACGGATTCTGTGGTTTTTGACGTGGCAGCCATACACGTAATCGCCAACCTTGCGGAACCGCGTCTCCCAGTCCTCGCCTTCCCAGCAGTGGCTGGGATCGGCATTGACTACCACACAGTCATCTCCGTCGCAGATGTCCACCAGCATGAGGAAATCATCCGCGCATGCCGCTGCTGTCCCGGGATGAATTTCGTGCGCCAAATAGATGCCACGACTGCTAGCTTCTTCACGCAAGCGCCGGGTCTTATAAACGAACCGTTCCCGGCCTTCTTTGACCAGGTCATAGTCCGCTCCCGAGTAGAACCCCCACGGATAGCCGGTGGCCAGTTCCCAGCCGAAATACACACCCCAGAACATGGGCATGATCCTTACGTCCAATTCACCGGCAAGGTCGAACAGGCGCAAGATGTAATCCTCGGCCCATTCTTCGATGCCCTTCGAGGACATCTGGGCGACTGAGGCCGGCAGGAACGGACGGATGGTTTTGCTACCGGTCCAGGCCGTGCCATGAATCCAGAACGGGCAATGAGCAGAGATTCCGTCGAGCCGCAACTCGTTATTATCCAAAATGCTGCGGATTTCCGAAACCGGCAAAAAGCCGCCCCTGCCGTCTTCGAGCATGAAATTCGACGGTTGAATCCCCATTGCGCTGGCATCTGCGGCAAATTCCGCAAACCCTTTAAGTCCTTTTGGACCGTGCTGGGCACCCTCGATACTTGAATGATACATTACAATCCTCCAACAAAATAGTCAACAAAAAAAGGGTTTTCACCCTAGTTTGTTGCCGAAGCAATGTTACAATTTTTTGGCTTATTTGTCAAGACTATTAAAGATTTTACGAAGTACTAATTTATGCGAACTTACGAATACCATCAAAACTGCTTATTTAATACAACTATTATATATCTTCGTAAGTTCGTATCCGCCAGTTGGCGGAGTTCGTACTGGTAAAGAATTAATTAAAAAGGTGTTTACTCTTCGACAATTCTTTAATGACCTGATAGGCTTCCTGGGCGTTATCTACCAAATGGAAAATTTCCATGTCTTCCTTGTTAATAGCCCCATTCTTTTCGCAAATTGTTTCTTTAATCCAATTGACGAGCGGCGACCAGAATTCACGGTTGACCAGAATTACCGGCACCGGGTCTATCTTTTTGGTCTGGATTAAGGTGACCATTTCGAAAAATTCATCCAAAGTGCCAAAACCGCCAGGGAAGAAAATATAAACTTGTGAGGCGAATTCCAGCATGACTTTTCTGGTAAAGAAGAAATCAAAACTTTCCGATTCTTTGACATACTGGTTGGTGCGCTGCTCAAAAGGCAATTTGATGTTAATACCAACAGAGCGCCCGCCTGCTTCAAAAGCTCCCTTGTTAGCCGCTTCCATAATCCCGGGACCCCCGCCGCTAATCACCACAAAGCCGGCCTTGGACAGCTTGAACGCCAAATCGCGCGCCTCTTCGTACACGCCGTTCTGCAAATTTACCCGCGCGCTTCCCATAATGCTTACGGCTTTCTTGTATTTTTTCAAAAATTCAAACCCGGTAATGAACTCGGACATTATCCTAAAAATCGTCCAGGGCGAAACTTCCCTGTTGCGGCCTTCAAACAGCTTTACCAGTTCTGACGTCGGGACGCAGACTTCCTTTCCTTTGGACACAAAACATATAGTGTCGTTTTTAAACGGCATCTTTAAATGCGGAAACGGCCCGCTGGTTTTAACAGTTTTTTTTGATATTGCTTGATTATTTGCCATGTTGTTATATTTTAATTTCTTAAAGATTATTTTTGAGTAAATACCTGATAGAAGTGTAAATAATTTTGGCCAATTTGGGAAGCGGCTGTTTCCCTGTCTAGCTTTTTATCCCTAAAATCAGCCAAAACATCCCAAAAGATAGTTCGGCCAATAGCAAAGCCAACCACGCCTACTACTTGTTTGCCCGCGTTAAGCCATCTTTCTACATGCTCATTGCTTTCCCCTCTTCCTAAGACCACGACAGATACATTTTCGCGGCCATCAGACTTGGCCTGAATCACTACTGCTTGATAATCATCCGATTTTTCCATGCCTTCAATTTTCCAAATATCAGGTTCGACTCCGGCATCCTGCAGTTGCCTTATCATTTCAACGGTTAAATTCGGCCTTACTTCCAAATCGAACCTCTGTTTGTCGTCTGCCACGCCTGCCAATTGCAGAGCTGTCGGCAAAATCAGCGGCTCGATTAAAAATTTATGGCCATTTTTGTGGGAATAATCGCTTAGCTGTTTTAATTTTTCCGCCTGCCTTTTGTTGAGCTGTTCGTCGCCTTGCGGGTTATATCTTACCAATGCTTTGGTAAAAGCAGGTTTGTATTTTTCAATGTGTTTTCCAAAATCCATGCCATACTGAAAATCAAATTCTTCCGCCCCGCTGGTTTCCGAAGTCAAAATGGTCAAAAAACCGTTTTCCTTGGCATCCTTTAAGACCTTATCACCGAATTCTTCCTCAACGAGCAAACCGGCTCCGTCTTTAGGCACACCCATCTCCACGCCTTTTTTAAATCCTTCATAAATTAAAAACTTATAATCACTGATGGTTTGCTTCTGCTCTTCGCTAAGTTTCCCTTCCCACCCGAACATCTTTTTTATAAAAGACGCGCGGTGGTCAAATGCTAAAATATACAAAGGTTTTTTATATCCGATATCCATATATTTACTAAATATTTTCTTTTACTATTTTTATAATTGCATTCTTGTCTATTTCTTCGTAAGCCAAAAGCTCGTCTGGCTTGCCGCTCTTGGGTTCTTTTTTTACGGCAAGGGATACCACTTTTACCTCTTCTCCTGGCAAGGAGAAGGTGCCGAAGGCGGATGAGGTCGAATCATTACTGCTAGTTCGACCTCTCTGTCCCTGCGGGACATCTCCCCTCGCCAGGGGAGAAGGAACACAAAGAGCGGAAAGCACCGCCTCGCCGAGCCCGCCTTCTAAGTGATGGTCTTCAACTGTAATTATTGCTTTGGTTTCCAGCGCGGCTTTTTTAATTGTTTCTATATCAATTGGCTTAATGCTGTATAGATCTATCACGCGGATGTTAATATTTTCTTTTTGCAGTTCCTCGTAAGCAGACAGCGCTTCATGCAAAGTTATGCCGGCACCAATTACCGTGATTTGATCAGTATCCGATGATCTTAGAGTACATGCCCCCCCGATCCTAAATTCATGATGAATTAATTTTTGTTCATTTTTGTCATTTTCGTCGTTTTCGTCGTTTTTGTCATTTGTGTACAATATTTTCGTTTCTTTTCTGGTTGTCCTAATATATACCAAGCCGTCGTGCCCTGCTGCGGCTGCCACTAATTTTTCGGTTGAAACGGCATCAGAAGGATACAACACAACCGATCCGATTAGCGAACGGAACATGGCAATATCTTCAAGGCCCATTTGGCTTACCCCATCTTCGCCAATAGACACTCCTGCGTGAGAGCCGCAAACTTTGATATTGCTATGGGCATACTGGCTCATGCGAACCTGGTCGTAAGCACGGGACAAAAACGCGGCAAAAGTGGACACGAACGGGATTTTGCCGCGGCGGGCAAAACCCATAGCGGCTCCAACCATATTTTGCTCGGCAATATACATTTCAAAAAACCTGTCCGGCGCGACTTTCTTAAAAGCATCGGAATAAGTTGAATTGGAAACTTCGGCATCAAGCACCACCATATTCGGATAAGCATCCGCTAAATTTGCCAAAGCATTGCCATAAGCTTTTCTTGTCGCTGTCGGCTTTTCGTAATTTGAAAAATTAATATCACCTGCTGCAATTCTCCCCTCCTGTAAAGGAGGGGTGGCTGCGTTAGCAGACGGGGTGGTAGATAATTGTTCTGGAATTGCCACCTGACCAACAATATTTTTATCAACATCCCCTAATTCTTGCAACGCGCGATTTAAATCCTCGGCCGACAACGGCTTTCCATGCCATCCGTCCTTGTCTTCCAAAAACGACACACCTTTGCCTTTTACAGTTTTTGCGATTATCATTGTAGGACGACCGTCCTGTAGCGGGCGGATAGTATCCGCCCCTACAGCCATTTCCAAAGCCTTATTTATCTGCTCAAAATCATGCCCGTCAATAACCATGGTTTTCCAGCCAAAAGACTCAACCCGCTTTTGGTAGGTGTCTGTGTCCCAACCAAGCATGGTTTCCCCTCTCTGGCCCAAACGATTGCAATCCAAAATTCCTATCAAATTATTCAGATGGTAATGCGAAGCAGCCTGCAAAGCTTCCCACACGCTGCCTTCGGCCATTTCACTGTCGCCAAGCATGACGTAAGTTTTATATGATAATTTATCAAGTTTGGCATTAAGCGCCATGCCAAGCCCGACCGATAAACCTTGGCCTAAAGATCCTGTAGGCACTTCGGTATACGGAAAAGCCAAAGTCGGATGCCCCTCCAAACGCGAACCAAACTTTCGCAGTGTCATCAGTTCTTCTGGATTGATTGCGCTCTGTAGCGGG
The DNA here is from genome assembly GCA_013387205.1 of Patescibacteria group bacterium. Classification (GTDB taxonomy): domain Bacteria; phylum Patescibacteriota; class Doudnabacteria; order UBA920; family UBA920; genus AMAZON01. The sequence continues at coordinate 5,558 of WARV01000010.1, forward strand.
CGGATACTATCCGCCCCTACACCTGCTGTTTTTCCTGCTACCGCATATAGTGAATACAAAACAGGCGCTGCATGCCCTTTGGACAGAATAAACCGGTCGTTATTTGCATACTCGGGATTATCTAAATCTGCCTTGAAAAATCCATTAAAGAATAAAGCGGTCAATAAATCTGCCGCTGACATAGCCGAAGTCGGATGCCCGCTGCCTGCTTTCGTGGTAGAAGTTAAAGAATAGTAACGGATTAGCTTGGCTAATTTTTGCAAGTCTTGCATAATGGAATTCTTAAATTTATTACTTTAATATTATACCATCCAACCTAAGTTTCTACGAACTAACACCTCTACCATACTTCTACTAAATACTAAAAGGTACTAAATATACTAAATCACATCAAATATACTTAATTGATATCACTGCTAGTATATAGCTTTAGTATATTTAGTATTATTTCGTATTTAGTAGAGCTTTTAGTATCCGTTAATCCCAAACATGGATTTGGGCAATTCGAATTTGGAGATAATCCCCTGGTTTTGCTGGTTTCTTTTTAAAAAGACAATATTATAGCCATCCACGAACACCGGCGCCCATAACGGGTCATGAACCCGGCTGATTAGAAAGCTCTGCGCCCAAGGGGTAAAATCGCGGTGGGAAAAAATTATGACATTAAAATTTTCTTGTCTTTCCAGTTCCTGCCAGGCCTGCGCGTTATCCTGGGCCGGGATATAGATTTTCTGCAAAAAATCCACGGAATAAGCTTCCGGGCGGTTATCAACGAAAACTTTTTCTTTGGGGAATAAATGGAAGATTAAATAACCGCCAATATCGTAGTCGTTAAAAATAGGGCCTTGAATATTATTTTGTTTGATAAATTCAGCCGAAGCATTCACGTAAGGCATTAAGCCAATTCCCATAGCCGAAGTCTTCTCGGAAAATTTCAGATAGTCGCGGTAGCCGCTGCCTAAAATAATAAGCAGGCAGATTGCAATAAAATACGCGTGACGAATATCAAGGGGTATCCTTGATCTGATCAAGGATGCCCCTTGATACAACGCATTGATGTTGTAGGCTAGAATAGGGATAATGAATAACCCGAAAAACGGAAAATTACGGATGCCGAACACTGCCATCACCGAAACAATAAAAAAAATGGCAAACAGCGGCCAGGAAAATTTTTTCCTTTGGAAAAATATCACCAAAATAAAACTTATAACCCCTATTGCCAGCACTGCTTTGAACAAAGAAAAATTCAACCCGGCCGTGTGGTTAAGCCTTTCCAAAAACCGGACGGACTGGTTTTCAACGACCAAGTAACCGTAGTTGTTAAAAATCTGCAAAGGATAGAGCGCGCCTTTAATGAAGTTAGGATTAACTAGCGCGGCTAAACCAGAGACTATACCAGTCAGCAATAAATTCTTATCAAAAATTTCGTAAAAATCGCGGCCGCGATTTTTACGAAATCGGTTGTCTACCAGAGACCTTGTGGCACTGCTTACAAAAAACACAAAAATCAGCAGCAAGCCCATAAAAAACCCGATGTGTAAGTTTACCCAAATAAGCATTAATACTGGCAATAAATACAACCATCGTTTTTTAGTTTTATCCGCGTTTATATCCGCGGCTGCAGTATCAGATCCGCGTGCAATCTGCGGATTATAATACACCCACAGCACAAAGAAAAATATCCCGGTAAAAAGATAGGTAAACATTTCCGGGCGCACTTCCGCGCGCGTGGCAAACAATGGCATAACCAAAACACTTGCAGCAATAGCTAAAAGCCAGCCGCCCATCTTTTTTGCCAGGAAAAAATACACGGCAAAAGTACTTATGCCGAGCAGGATGTAAAATGCTGACAGGCCGGAAAATCCCAAAATTTTCCATACCAGGAAAAACACCACCCCGCTCCCCCAGTGGTGGTTGATAAACGAAAAGCCAGGCTCAGTGTAGGAATAAAAATTTGTCTTAAAGATATTTTGAGAAAAACCGGAAAGTATAATTTCCCCATTCTTGATATGCCTGCCCAAATCCGCGGTAGTCAAATCTATCTTCTGGGCAAAATAAAGCCCGCACCAAGACAATAGGATGATGACGCCTAAGATTTTAAGGATATTTGATATTATTTTGGTTTTACTATTAGCCATGCCTGCAAATTTCTAATTGACCTAATTAACCTAATTATTCTAAATAAATCCCAAAACCTAATGCCTAATTTAGAAATTGGGAATTGGTGCTTGTTTAGGTTAATTAGAAATTAGAATAATTAGAATAATTTTAAATCCGCCATGTCTTCATTGAACATAGTTTATTTTACCAAAATATTTTAGTGATGACTAACTTGCTTATTTCTTCTTAATTAGCCTGCGTATCTCTTTAACCTTATCTATCTTTTCCCACGGTAATTTAAGGTCATTCCTGCCAAAGTGGCCGTAAGCGGCGACTTGACGGTAAATGGGACGGCGCAGACTAAGATTTTTTATTATCATGCCCGGGCGCAAGTCAAAAACCTGCCTTGTTATGTCCACAATCTTGTCGTCGGAAAAACGGGATGTGCCAAAAGTATCCACACGAACGGATAAAGGCTCAGGCACGCCAATGGCATAAGCAATCTGTACTTCGATTTTTTTGGCCAGTCCCGCGGCCACCAAATTCTTTGCCACATAACGGGCCATGTAGCTGCCGCTGCGGTCCACTTTGGACGGATCTTTACCGGAAAAACATCCGCCACCATGGCGACCTGCCCCGCCATAAGTATCGACAATAATCTTGCGGCCAGTTAAGCCGGTATCACCCTGCGGCCCGCCAATCACGAACCTGCCGGTAGAGTTTACCAGAATGCGGGTTTTCTTATCGAGCAATTTTTTTGGAATTACGTATTTAATTACGTGTTTGAAAATTTCATCTTTCAATTTGGAAGAATCGACTTCCGGATCATGCTGCGCGGCAATTAAAACCGTATGTACCCTTTTGGGCTTATCTCCGTTATATTCCACTGTCACCTGCGATTTGCCGTCAGGCCTTAAGCCTTTAACAATTCCTTTTTTGCGAACCGCTGCCAAACGCTGGGTCAGTTTATGCGCTAAGACGATAGGCAGAGGCATTAATTCTTTGGTTTCGTCGGTAGCCAAACCGAACATTAATCCCTGGTCGCCCGCGCCCAAATTTTCCAAATCTTCTTTGACTATTTCCCCGCCCCTGCCTTTAACAAAGCTGTCCACTCCCATGGCAATATCGCCGGACTGCTCTTTAATGGCCACAACCACACCCGAGGTTTCCCACTGGAAGCCGTATTTTGCGTCAGTATAACCGATACCCTTAATCACGCTGCGCGCGATTTTCGGGATATCGACATAAGTTTTAGTAGTCACTTCCCCTGCCACCATACAAACGCCGTTAGTGACCAGCGTTTCCACTGCCACGCGCCCGCGGGGGTCGTTTTTTAAAATCTCATCCAAAATAGCGTCTGAAATTTGGTCGCACATCTTGTCCGGATGGCCTTCGGTTACGGATTCCGAAGTGAACAATTTTAGGTTTGGCATATTTTTTCGTTTTGCTGACGCGCTAAAATTACGCGAGTCAACAAAAAAATTCCTTTCTTATCCCTAGCTTCTCCCTTATCCTCTCCCCAAGATATGGGGAGATCCCGACTTGTCGGGAGAGAGGTTGATGCTAAGTTAGCACCTTGCTTTGACTGGAAACATCTAAGTAGGTTGCCGCCTCGGGATGCAACCCGAGATCTCTTGATAATTATCAAATTTAATTGTTGCTTATAGATTACGCTAAAAAATAATGCACGTCAAGCAAAAGAAAGTGTTATCCAAAAATGCTAGCATGATGGCCAATTCCCAATCCGCGAATACCGGCACCGGCCGGGTCAATATCAATCCACCTCTCCCCAACCTTAACCTGCAAATACTGATGAGGCACGAAATTTAAAAACACATGTTTTACTTTTATATCCTCTGTTTTAAAAAATTTGCTATTTGCTAAAAAGGTATAAATTACAAAATTGATGGTTGAACAATAAGCAAAACCTTTTACATGCCAGATTTTTTCCAAATCGCTGCGGAATAATTTCGGCAATTGCAACGCTGCCTGGAACCTGCTGTGCTGCCATCTTTCGGAAACGGTTTTATAAACGGCATCCAAATACGCTTTCTGGTCTGGCGATTGCGCTTCCAGCTCGCTAATTTTTTCTTTCATTTCCTGCGGCAAACTCGTCGGCGGCTGGTATTGCCTAAAACCCATATAGGGCACCACCAGGCGCAACGCCACAAACACCAGCAAAAAATACGCGGCGACAATTGCCAAAATCCAATAAAATGTTTCCATACAACAATTATACCATGAAAACCTCAACCGTCGGTTGAGTTAATAATTTCTTAGGAAAAATGATAGAATTCTAAGTGACTAAATTCGCCATATTTTTTATATTGAACCAGTTAATATGGTATGCTATAATAATGGTATGCCAAGAATGAATATATTTAAAAAACAGGCTTTCAAACTCAGGTTAAAAGGTTTTTCGTATAACCTTATTCATAAAAAATTAGGGGTTGCAAAAAGTACCCTGAGCGATTGGTTTAGGGAAGTTCCCTATACCCCGAATGACCAAGTTTTGAAAAGAATTAAATTTGGCCCTCTTAGAAGCGCGGAAAAAAGGCATAACGAAAAAGTTCAAGCTATTACTGACACCAGGCAAATTGGAATTAAAGAAATAGGAAAACTTTCAAAAAGAGATCTATGGTTGCTGGGTTTAGGATTATATATCGGAGAAGGTACTAAATCGTACGAAATCATCCGTATAATTAATTCCAACCCCGAAGTAATTAAACTAGCTGTACATTGGTTTAAAAACATCTGTTGTTTGGATGAAAAAAATATTACTATTGCTTTGCACCTATATCCGGATAACAATGAACTTGCGTGTATAAAATTCTGGGAAAAGGTTACGGGCCTACCAAGAACTAATTTCAGAAAAACACAAATAGACAGACGAAAAGATAAAAAAGCCATAAAAAAACAAAAGTTGCCATATGGCACTGCCCATGTTACAATAGTCAGTAATGGAGATTCTGAAAAGGGAGTAAGGTTATACAGAAAAATGGAAGGTTGGATTTTAGGAGCCTTAACGCAAATTAATAATGCGGGTATCGTATAGCGGTTATTATCTCAGTTTTCCAAACTGATGATGGGGGTTCGACTCCCCCTACCCGCTCCAGAAAATTTAAACCCCGCCCTTTTAAAGGGCGGGGTTCTGTAATTATTATCTGTAGGCAATCTGTAGATTCGGATATATCCGTAGATCTGTAGCTTTATCTCAACTTAATCGCTGCCTTAAATGCTTCACCGGCTTTGAACTTCGGGGTATTTAATTCCGGAATAGTAATCTTCTGGGAAGGGTTCCTGGGATTTACGCCAATACGTGAAGCGCGATGCGACACGCTGAACTGGCCAAATCCGCTAATGTTCACTTTATCGCCGGTGCGCAGCGTTTCGTAAATCAAATTAATTAAAGTGTTCAGCATCCTTTCAGCCTCGCTATGGGTAATGGAAAGTTTAGCTGCCAATTGTTCGGTAAGTTGTAGCTTATTCATATATTTTTAGGTTACTAATAAACGGTTTACTGCTCTCGGTACTGAGCTTGCCTTTATTATAAGCCATTTTTCCAGAGTTTGCCAGTGGAAAACCTCATATTTTAAACCTTTCTTAATTTAAAAGACGGAACAAAGCGGAAATTCTTGCTGTTTGATAGTATTAGCAAAAAATTTTGCCATAAACCGATAATTTTTCAAATTTCTGACGGCCTGTTATCCAAGTAAAATCTTTTTACCAAAACTGCCAAAGCCAGCAAAGATAAAATCGCTATAACCAGATATTTTATTCCAACGATTTTTTTGTTGGTTGGATTATTTTTTCCATCACTGGCTAAAGCTTTGGTCGGCTCAATTGATGGTATTGCCAAATCATCCAGCTTGTTGTTTAAATCTACAACCTGTTGCTTTAAATTTTGAATTTCCTGCAGCATCTGTTCGCTGTTTTTTAAAGCCAGCGCGTAAGCTTTGTTTAACTCCTTGTCGCTTACGGTCTTTTTTACTGCAGATGCTTCTTTTTGCGAAGCACTGCCGGTTGCGGCAGAAAGAACCATCTCGTTAGGTTTTCCTGGCGTAGGTTTTTCTGTCCACAAATACTCGTCCCCTGCCGTCTGCGCGTAAGCCATACCCATTTCCGCTTTGCCATAAGTTACTTTGTCAATCTCCCTTCCCAAAAAGTCGGTTAAAGAAACGCTCTGGCCGGAGTTCCTTAACTTGGCCGGTAATTCATCTTCGTAAACAGCATAAAACTCCCCGGGCCTTAACACGCTCTGAGTATCCAAAATTTTACTGCTGTTTCCTAAATGCAGCACCAACCCTGCCAAAGGATACTCCTTCTCTCCGACATTTTTTATTTCCACAAATTCTTCATCATTTTTTTCAGGATACGGTAAAATTTCAGTAATGATAATTTTTGGCAGTTCAATGTCAGCTGCATTCTTTTGCCCGGGAGTCGGTATGCCATATTGCCATTTGCCCGATGAGTCTTTGCTGTAACTTTGCCCTTCCGGCGCTTTTTCAAAACCAACCTGTTCAACTAACTGCCTGGCTGGATTAAACAGCCTGACCGTATCTTTAGTATTATCCAAAGAAAATTTATCTTCCGGAATATTTAAAACAAAATAGCTTTCCGCCAAAATTATGGCTTTGTCATCTAAAGTCCAGGCAGATGAACCAATGGCACCGTCGCCATCGTCCAAAATAAAGCCTTTCAGGCTAACATTGTCCTTGCTGCTGTTAAAAATTTCTACCCATTCTTTGCCGTCGTCAGCGCCTACGGGATTGGCCATTATCTCATTAATAAAAATTCCGGGGTTAGAAAAAATGCTTTCTGCCGGCAAAAAATTTTTCTGTCCAAGAGTCGGACTTGCCCACGCCCATTTGCCGGAAATTTTTTGCAAAGATTTTCCTTCCGGCGCAGCGTCGCTGTAGCTGGCTTTGTCAGCCAATGTTTTGTCTGTAAAATACAAGTTTGCCTCGTCCCCGCCCGTGTTGTTAAACGCAAAATAACCTTTGGGGATAACAAAGACGGCAAACGCGCCAGGATTGATGATTGTAGGCGGCAATTGGTAAGCGTTGGATTTTACTCCGCTGTCGCTTTTATCGCCAAGGTACCAACCTCCGACGTCAACCGCTTCAGCCCCGATATTTTCCAGCTCCACCGCTTCCTTGCCGCTGTCATCGCCGGGAGGATTGGCGTAAATTTCCGAAAGTTTAATGAAACCGGGTTTGCTTTGGCTGGTCTGGACTGCCGCGCTGCTTCCGGAATTATTCTGGTTGTTTTCCTGCTGGTCTAAGGCCGGCGTAGTGGTGGAATTATTTTGGTTATCAGTCAGCGTATCGGTGGTTGAAGTTGTTGTGGTGGCCTGGGGCGGGGTAAAATTTTCCGGAAATGTTATGGAAATATTGCGCGGGGAAGAATTGGCAATTATGAAATTTTGCGATGGCGATAATAAATCCTGCCTAACTAGCGCTTGCCCGGCTCCGGGATTTTCCGTAGAAACCACGGTAAAGCCGTTTAACGCGCTCCCCCATGCCACGCTATCAATAATTTCTCCGCTGTCGCTTGCGCCAAGGCGGATGGCAACTCCGTTATTATCGGCAATACTCGCCGAAGTGGCCGAATCCGGCGCAATTGGAATAGCCGAATAAGAAGAGTTCGCCCACAAATAAAAACCTCGAGCCGGAATTATAGTATCGTCGGTCCAGGATTTTATCAAAGAATCCAGGCTGCCGGCAGAGGCAGTCCTTTTTACCAGCCTATAGCCTTTTAAATTAAAACTTGTATCACTTTGGTTATATAGCTCAATGAAATCGTCAGTCGTGTGTCCTGTCCCGCCGGTAATTTGGATTTGGGATATCGCTACAGAAGCAGCTGTCACCACTCCCGGCAGCAAGAAAAATATTGAAAAAAATAAAACTGGAAGTGGTCTCAAAACTTGGCTGTAAGGCGATATTTTAGAATTTCGAGACAGTCGGGCAAAACAAATTTTGATGCTTAGCCTCCGGCTAAGCAGAGAAATTTTTATGGCCGAATGGAGCTTTAATGGCAATCTGGCTCTGCCAGTTGCCAGCTTAACCCCGAAATTATGAAATTGCAGCCAAAATGAAGTTTTGAAACCGCTTCCTAAAAACTTTTGTTGTCCCTTGGCGCTTTTAGTACTCTCCATATATTTTTTTATTTTTAATGATTATTTCTATTCCCGGAAAACGAGCGATCGCTCGTTTTCCGGGAATGGGTTGGTTTTAAAGTTTAAAAAATTTTTTTATATTTTCATCATTATCAATCTGGTCAATACGAAAGATGCGTATATATTCATCCAAACCTGTCTCGTATAAATACCTAATCGCATCACGATTTAAAGGATAAGGGTTTATATACACACTTCTCTGGATTTGCAAAAACCCATGATTCTTTAACAAAATTCTCAACAATCTTCTTTTATCTTTTGCCTTCTCCGGTATGTCAAAAACCACCATCCTAAATTTTCCATCCCATTTCTCAGGTTTCTTAATATCAGCCTTTAATAACAATGTTTCCAAAACACCCTTTTTTGTTAATTTAACATACTGATAACCTTTTTCTTTGAAAATTTTTATCCAATGCTTCTGCTCCAAGGTATTTAAGATATTCAAATAACTTTTATAAGGCACATAGCCTGAAACCTGACGCTTGAAAAATGCCGTTTTGCTTTCAAAAGGTCGTGGAAATAAATCTACCACGGCAAATAACGTCAGCAATAACTTTGCTGAATTGGTCAGCTCTCTTTCTTGTGTATTGTATTTTTTTCTTTTTTTCATGTTAATCTAGTTAATCTCTCGTTCCCGGATTTCGAGCGATCGCTCGTTTTCCGGGAATTGGTTTTTATTTTGATAATTTTAAAAGCACTATCAAAATATGGTAGTGCTTTACTTCTAAATTTTATTTTCTTCTTTGCCGTCTTCTTCCGTATCGTTGCCTTCGGGAGACATCTGCTTATACAATGTCCCCAGCACACCGTTTAGGAATTTTCCGCTGCTTTCCCCGCCAAAACTTTTTGCCAGCTCCACCGCTTCGTTAATGGCGACCTTCGGCGGCACGTCTTTTAAAAACATCAGCTCGTAAATCCCTAAGCGTAATACGCTCCTGTCCACTAAAGTAATTTGTTCTATTGGCCATTCCGGAGCCGTTTTGACGATAATGGCATCTATAGCCGGAAGGTTATCCACCACGCCCTGGACCAGGGAACGTACAAAATCCGAATCAGTCAGATTTGGGGCGAACTGTTGGATATTATTTTCAATGATTGTCTTTAAATCCTCTTTCCGGTCATGGAAGTCCCATTCGAACAAGGACTGCATGGCAACAGTTCGGGATAAATGCCGGTTGGCCATTTTATAAACCTGTGACCTTTGACATGCGACATCTGGCTGCTTTCTGTCAAAGGTTAAATATCAAATGTTAAATGTTATTTCGTGATTTTTCTGCCTTTGTAGTAGCCGCAATTTTTGCAAGGCAAATGGGGCATTACCGGACTTCCGCAATTTTTGCAGGATGCCAAAGATTTAGCTTTTAATGCGTGATGGCTGCGGCGCTGGTCGCGTCCGCTTCTGGTCTTATGCTTCTTGGGAACTCCCATGGATTTTCTCCGAAAATTCACCCTGAGCTTGCCTGCCACTCCGAAGCTTTAGCGGAGGGGGGTCGAAGGGTAAATAAATTTAAATATTTATATTAAGTAAACAAATTATATCGAAAACCGGCAATTTTGTCAAAAGAAAGAGGCCAGGACACGCTAGCGTGTCCTGGCCTTATGCATCGACTAAGGCTAACCCCCTGTTGCCGGCAATACATCTTCCAGCATATGAAGCTGGAAGGACCTGGTCTGCACGAGGTCTGGAGCAGGTCTGAGCCCCCTCTTTATATCTTTTCGTCTAAGCACCCCGGATTCTTTTACTCTCCCGGCTACATTAAACAACTCAGTCTCGAAAGCCGATTGTCTGGCTCTATCTTCTGTGAGGACTTCAACGGCTCCGGGAAGAGTATGGTCGATGGTACTCCCGATAAAGAGAGCCCATCTTTCCAAACCCTCGTCGGCTCGCGTTTCAACGTCCTTGCCCGTTGGTATTAACAACTCCCAACAAACATCATCTTTCATTCTCTTTCCTTCCTCCTTGATGCTGAACTACATCTTGGCTACAATTACTTACAACCAAAATGCAATTTACATCATTAAATTATTTTAATGACAAATATTTTATTAGTAAAGTGGATAACTTTGTCTGTATCTGCGTAATCAGCCCCGAAGGGGCCCCTTCGGGGCGCATCCGCGATTTTCCCTCTAATCCGCCGGCGAGACAGGAAAATTAACTAAAACTTTTATCATAAGATAACAATTTTAGTTAACCTCACCAGCGGGTTAGAAAGAAAAGGTGGAAGGGAGTAGAATCAAACACGATACTACTCCCTACTTTTGGGTTCATTCCATGGCAGGAATGGGAATCCAAAGATGAAATGGATGAACCTATTCAGCAGAAATACTGCCGCAGGAACTCCAAAAACCCAATAACAAATCGTTTCAGGCATTAACCGTTCTCCTTCAACTCCTTGAAAATCTGCACAACTCGCCTGATCTCTTTTTTCAGCCACAATATAACAATTGCGGTAGACAGCAAGATTGCCATAACCACAACAATATATCCTGCTCTTTCCATATTCCTCCTCCAATCCTTTAAACCAATTTACTACAAGAAAAACTTTTTGGCAAATTGGCTTACAGGCTTGGAGAAAAAATTGGAGGATAGCGCTTTCCCAGAAGCGCTATCCTCCTTAAGTTAGGAGAGGATCAAACAGCTAACGCAAAAGTATAATTCCCCTGTTGGCAAAACCTTCTTATATTAAGCTGGTTTTAAAACAAGCTCTAATTATTTCCACAATTGTGGGTCTAAAGCGATGAGGCCAAAGTATCAAGCGATACTTATAAAGTTTGCCTTCCTGTTAGGCCCACGATAGTGAAGATAATTCTACCAATCTACCAATAAATACTAATCTACTAATACCTACAAATCCTTTTTAGTATGCATTAGTAGGCATTGGTAGTATTCGGATAGATTCGTAGATTGGTAGATATTTGTAGAATGATAAAACCGTATATTCGATACAGGAGAATCAATAAAAAATTATTCTTGTATGCAATATACGGCTTTTAGATGCCCCCAATTCGGTTTACCGAGATTAGGAGCACGTGGCCATTCTGCATAATTTCCTGTAAATCACACAGACTAGATTTTTGTTACAGCAATAGAGTAACCATATAATATACACTAAAACCGCCCTTTTGTCAAGACTTTGGGCGGTTTTTGTTGTTATTTTGGCTTATTTAAGCCCAATATATTATCCTTGTATACCTATATCATTAAGCTGGCTGACCAATTTTTCTAACAGTATTAAAGCCTGGGTTTTATCTCCCTTTTCTTCTATCTTAATTACTTCTCCAAAGTTCATCCTGAAATCCACATTATCCTTAGAAGATAAAATAATTGACAAAGCTTTTTCCTGCTGGTCGCTCAAGCCAATTCTCGACCATACGTACGAAAAAAGTTGCGAAGGAGAATATACTTCCCCTGGATAAGGCCTGTCGGGCAAACCTTCTACAGCCTTTGGCGGATATTCTTTCGCCTCAATGCTATTTTCTCCATTTATATATTCGGGCATTTTTTTGCTTTTAATATCACGATTTCATTATATCACAAAACCCCACCCCGTAAATTTACGGGGTGGGGTTTCCTTCAGTGTTATTCCGCGTAGCTATCCGCGTGATATCCGCGATACTAGTAGTCCATCCCGCCCATTCCGCCTGGCATTCCGCCGGCTGGGGCTGGAGTTTTCGACTCAGGCTTATCAACGACAATAGCTTCGGTAGTAACCAAAGTTGATGCTATTGATACGGCATTTTCCAAAGCCAATCGGGAAACTTTGAGAGGATCGACAATGCCGGCCTTCATCATGTCCTCAACAAGGCTATCCTGCCAGTTGCCGCTGTTCTTGGAAAAATCATAACCTGCATGGCTTGGACTCTTTTCATTCTGGATATAAGAAATAATACTGGTCGGTTCAATGCCGGAATTGGCCGCAATCTGACGCAAAGGAGCTTCCAAAGAATCGCGCACCACTTTGACTCCGGCCTTTTCGGCAAAAGACAAATTTTTGCTGAGTTCTTCGAGCTTGGGGGCAATGCGGACAAAGGCTGCACCGCCTCCTGCAACAATCCCCTCTTCCACGGCAGCTTTGGTGGCATTGAGCGCGTCTTCAATTTTGAATTTCTTGGCTTTCATTTCGGTTTCAGTGAAAGCGCCAACTTTAATCACGCCCACGCCTCCTGCCAAGCGCGCCATCCTTTCCTGCAACTTTTCCTTGTCAAAATCGGAATTGGATTCTTTGTATTCTGCCTTAATCTGGTTTACGCGGTCTTCAATGGCTTTTTTGTCGCCCTGGCCGTCGACAATCGTTGTGTTTTCTTTAGTGGCAACAACCTTGCGCGCGCGACCGAGCTGATTAAGTTCGGTCTTATCTAATTTTAATCCCAAATCTTCGGTAACAACCTGGCCGCCGGTTAAAATTGCAATGTCCTGCAACATCTCTTTGCGCCTGTCGCCAAAGCCCGGGGCTTTGACAGCTAAAACGTTAAATATGCCGCGGATCTTATTAAGCACAAATGTCGCTAAGGCTTCGCCTTCCACGTCATCGGCAATTATCACCAAATCTTTTTTGCCGCTCTGCGCGACTTTTTCCAAAATCGGCAAAATTTCCTGGATGCTGGAAACTTTTTTGTCTGTGATTAAAATATAAGGATCTTCCCACACAGCTTCCATGCGCTCGGTATTGGTGACCATGTACGGATTGACAAAACCCTTGTCAAAGCGCATGCCTTTAACCACTTCCTTGTTAAGGCCAGTGGTCTGCCCTTCTTCAACAGTAATAATTCCTTCATGGCCGACCTGTTCCATCATTTCCGCAATAAGTTCCCCGACTTCGGAATCCAAAGAAGCGATGGTTGCTACCTGTTTAATTTCTTCCTTGGTCTTAACATCCTTTTTGACTTTCCTTAATTCTTCCACGACAAAAGCCGCAGCCTTGTCCATGCCCTTTTTAATCTCGTTAGCCTGCGAACTTGCCAATGCTGCCGCTTCAAAGGATTTTTCAATCATTTTCTGCGCCAAAACCGTTGCGGTGGTGGTGCCATCACCGGCTTCTTCGTTGGTTTTGTTGGCGACTTCCTGGATTAAGGACGCGCCGACGTTTTCAAACTTGTCTTCAAGCTCAATATCTTTGGCCACGGTCACGCCGTCGTCAGTAATAGTCGGGCTGCCGAAGCTCTTGTCCAAAATCACGGCCTTGCCGGTCGGACCCAAGGTTACCTTGACCGCGTTGGCTGCCGCATCAACTCCGGCCTTAATGGCCTTTTTCGCTTCAAAACCGTATTTGATAATTTTTGCCATAATATTTCTCCGAAATTTCTACTAAATACTAATTCTTACTAAAAGTACTAAATTTTACTTAAATGGCTTTCGTATCTTTAGTACATTTTCGTATTTAGTAGAGATTATTATTTATTCAACTATTGCTAACACATCAGATTCATCCTTTTCTTTTCCGACGTAAAGAATTTTGTATTCGTTCTTCTTGCCGTCTTCATCCATTTCAACTTCATCGCCGGCATACTTGCCAAACACTACAGTGTCGCCGACCTTAAGCCCTAAAGAGGCAATTTCGCTGCCGGTCCCCAGTTCCATAATTTTTCCCTGGGCTTTTTTTTCTTTATCTGCAGTGTCCGGCAAAACAATCCCGCTCTTGGTTACTTCCTCGCTTGAGAGCTGTTTTACCAGGATCCGGTTTCCTAAAGGTTTTACTTTCATAATTTCTCCGAAATCTCTACTAAATACTAAAAGGTACTAAATATACTAAAATATCATCAAAAAGGCTTAATTGATACCGCTATTGATTTTTGATTTAGTATCTTTAGTATTATTTCGTATTTAGTAGAAGCATTAATTTTCCTAATTTATTTTATAGCAACACTTAGCACTCTGTCAAGCTGAGTGCTAATATGTGATAAAAATCCTCTTTCCCCTGCGTCATGTTATAATATCACTATGAATGACAGTTATCAAGACGGCCAAGCTGCCCAAAAATATTTAAAATTCCTGGAGTCAAAAAACGGGAAAATACAGCAAAGCGTACTAATTGACGCCCTTTTAAATGCGCTTCCCCAAAACCGGCAGCAAAAAATTTTAGATGCATGCTGCGGCTCTGGCTGGTTGACTTCCCGGCTTTTACAGGATTTTCCCGAAACTTCAGGCTTTGATTCTTCCAAAGAACTTATTGCTTTTGCCCAAAAAAAATATCCGAACATAAACTTTTCCATTGCCGATGCCGCAAATAATCTTCCCTACGAAAAAGATTTTTTTGATGTAGTTATTTTAAACATGGCCGCGCCAGATTTGGAAAACCTGCACCAATCTTTCCAAAACCTTTCCGCCATACTAAAAAACAATGGACGTTTTACAATGACCATCCCAAATCCTTATTACACATATCCGGTAGCGGTATGGAAGCGCAGCTTTGCGGATTTTATCCAATTTAAAAAACCTTCATTAAAAATTCAACTTCCGTATTTCCAGGCGCAGGCAATTGAAAGGGAGTTTGGCAAGGGCAATAAAATTTCTTCCCATTTCTATCCCCTGTCTTCGTATTTGAATGCGGCAAAAGATGCCGGTTTGAAACTGAAAGAAATTAAAGAAATTAAAAGCGTAATTGATAGCCAAAAATTCGACCTGCAATACCAGCTCTACAGGTATCCGTTGATATTATTGGTAGAATTTACGAAATAACCTCTTCTCTCTACTAAATACTAAAAAGTACTAAACATACTAAAGCTATATACCAGTATTGATATCAGTTAAGTCTATTTGATGATATTTAGTACATTTAGTATTAATTAGTATTTAGTAGAAAGATTAGTATTATCCAAAAAACATCCTCAACAAATCCTGCTGCTTACTTAACGGATGGAATGATAGTTCGTCATCTTTAACCACAATAAACTTTTCCTGGCGGATTTTGGGAAGCTGCCAGCTTTTTAATATTACCTCAAAACTCGCGCCAAACTTGTTATCAAAAATTCTTTCCAAAAATTTCTGGTATCGCGATGCTTTATCCTGGATGCAGAAAAACGTAACATTTGGAAAAAAAATATTAATCCAGCTTAGGTTTTTCATTTGAAAATCGTAAATAGCGCTGGCAAAAACCAAAGGGCGGAGCTTGGCATATTCCCAAGCCGTGTATAAATTCCTAAAGCCATCCATTTGTTTTTGCCCCACTATATAATGGTTCAGGCAGAACCGGTTGGAAATTTTATTCCCATGCCGCCTTAAACCTAAAAATTGGAAATAAGCCGTTATCAAAGTCCTTGCCAACCATAAAAATTTGTGAGATACGATAATGAACAAGTCGATATCTGAATTTGGTTTTTGAAATCCCTGTGCCTGGCTGCCGGTTAAACCTACTCCCCTTATGAACGGAATGAGCCTAAGGCCCGAAATGTATTTCCTGATTAATTTTTCCCTGATAATCCCGTAGCTATAATTTTGCAGCCTTTTTTCTACAATTTCCCGCTTTCCCGGCAAATAATAAAATCCTTTATCATTTAAAACTTGGCTGCCGCACTCAGTATCCAAGCATTTTAAAACATCGCTGATTGATACTTGGCTGGAATTTTGTTGTAGATTAATATCATTTAATTCCCATTGGCTGTCGAGTGAAGTTTTAAGGTCTGTTGTTTCGGAAATTAAAAAACGATGGAGTTCCAAAAGGGTCAAAGGAGTCTCCATTAAATCAAAAAAACGCAAAGTTGAAAGGATACGATTTTTTAACATATTACTAGTCCACTAATTCTCGAATAAACACTAATTACACTAAGTAGTTTCGTGATATTAGTGATGATTAGTGTATTAGTGGATGGGTAATTATAAGCCTAACTTGTCCAGTGTTATTTCTTCCCACTCGTCAAAATCAACTTCCTTGAAGACACGAAGTTTATGCGAAAATTGGTCTTGAGAAAACTTATATTCTGTCCTGGCAGTATCGCCCATCCGGTGCGAATAATGCTCTTTCTTTTCCAAAACAACAGGATGGTTTTCGCGTACTAGTTTATACCTGTCGCCGCTTGGATGGGTGAATATTAAAATATCCTGGGCCCCGCGCTTCTGCGGGCCGTCCTCAGTTTCGACCATAATATCTTCCGTTCTTAAGCTAACATCGGAAAAATTATTCTTGGCCGCCTCCACTAATTGTTCCCATTTTTCATTTGTCATAGGTTACAGATTACGAATAATTTACAGATGTACGGATTACGGATCTGTATATCTGTACAAAATCCGTAATCTTTAACCTGATTACTGCGTAAGGCTGCCGCCGTAAATTCCGCCTAAGGTGGAAAGGGATTTCATTACCATTGGCAAAAGCACGGCCATAGCCAAAATCGGCAGTACAATTAAAACGAGAGTAATGTACAATTGCCATTGCATGTATTTTTTCGTCTTGCGTGAGTTTTCTAAAATTTCTGCCAACATTTCCCTGTCCTCCGACTTGTCCGACGTAGCTTTAGCGAAGTCGGAAGCCTTGGCGAAGGAGGATTCTTGGCCCATTACTTGCCCTTGCTGCACATTTTCCATTTGATTTGTTTCCATAAGTTTTATCCCCTCTCCTTATCATAGGAGAGGGAGGGTGAGGTTATTATTCTTATCTTTATTTTACCATACCAGCCAATTGACAAAAAGCCGCTTTAATTATACCCTAAATTGACGCCAAAAGCGCCAAATCAAAACCATAGCTGACGGCGGAAAGCCTAAGCAACTGGAGGATATATGCAAGAAACGGTCATTGAAACGTTCAAGGAATGGCTTCTTGAACAAACCGAGAAAACCGTAGTTGTGCGCACGTGGATTTATGAAGAGGCAGGGAAATCTGCAGCGTTCGAATCCTACCTGTTCTTCAGACAAAAGGATGGTATTCTGTTCGGGGTGCTGTCGTCTCAATCCTTAAAACCAGTGACCCCGCATCATCAACAGTTAGGTCCAATCCCCTACGATCATCCAGGATTGGATCAAGAACTCCGCAAATGGATCCGCATGCGATGCGACGACTTCTTGGACTGCGAACAGGTTGTAACTGTCCGCCAAGCAAACAACAGCATCACCAGCGCTGGTACCTTCTCGCCAGAGATTCCGTACGTCTTCGGAATGCTATTTGCAGAAATAAAGGGGTTCGTCGACAATCCCAAGACATCTCAGAGCGAACGCTTTTTGATGCAAACAGTTGTCAACCGTTTGTCTGGTTTCCTGAACGAACAGTTCAGTAAGTTCAAGCAAGCTAAACAGCAACTACTCGAGGTCGTTTCCTCTATGTAGCAAAAGCCCGCGGCGCGCATTTTGCGCC
This sequence comes from Patescibacteria group bacterium, assembly GCA_013387205.1. GTDB lineage: Bacteria > Patescibacteriota > Doudnabacteria > UBA920 > UBA920 > AMAZON01. The sequence goes on from WARV01000010.1 coordinate 23,117, forward strand.
GCGGGCTTCTTTCACCCTTCGGGTGATCACCCGAAGGGTGACTATATTCTAAATTCTAGATTCTACTTTTGGCATTTCGGGCAAAACGAACCGGTGCGTCCGCCAATCTTCATCGACTGGATTACTGTGCCGCAAACTTTACATTTCTCCCCTGCCCGGCCGTAAACGAAATGAAATTTTCCCATTTGCCCCCAAGAGCCATCTGTCCTTATAAAATCCCCAACCGACGAGCCCTTAGCTTTAATCGCCTGCTTTAAAACTTTTTGAATGTTTTGATAAATACCCCTTAATTCTTGATTCTTAATACTTGATACTTTCCTGTCCGGCCTGACTTTGGCATGAAATAAAATCTCATCGCTATAAATATTGCCAATCCCCGCCACTACTTTTGGATCCATCAAAACCTGTTTGATTTTCCCCTTCGGACGTTTTTTCACGGCCGTGAAAAAACGTCCCCATATGAATTCTTTGTTTAACGGCTCGGGGCCGTATTCCGAAAGTTCTCTAACTTGATCAATCTCATTATCGCGCACCAATTTTAAATACCCAAACTTACGTACGTCGTTAAAATACAAAGTTGATCCATCTGTAAATTTAAATATCACGTGCGTGTGCTTGCTTGGCAACTGGACCAATGGAGCATTAGATGAATTAATCAGGCGATATTTTCCACCAGTTTTTTGCCGCAGTTTTTTATCCTCAAAAATAAACTGCCCGGTCATTTTTAAATGTGCCAAAATAGAAAGCGATCCGCTTGTCCGACGTAGCCTTGCATTGCCCGCCGAAGCTTTATGCGAAGGCTGGGGCGAAGTTGGAGATAAATCAAAAATCAAAAGTTTGGCCCTGCGCTTAACCGACAAAATCTTTTTTCCAATCAGCAAATCAGAAAATTTTTTTACCTGGCCATTTTTGACTTTCCTGACATTACTAACGACATCCGGTCCAATTTGCACCATCTTTGGCGCATTAACAAAAACCGACTTAATAGCCTTGTTTTTTAGCTTTTTATTTAGTTCATTTACAATGGTTTGGACTTCTGGGAGTTCAGGCATCAATTTAGATATTAGATAACTTAATTATACCAATCGCCGCACAATTGACAAAATAACCTATAAATGAGAAAATGGTTAGTCGCTGATGTTTGCATGCCTTAAATGATATCCCGAAAGGATGAATAGTTTTTTGTTCTAAGTTTAAGGCGGTTTGATGTTACGACGGCGACAAAAGACCTGAATAAGGCTTGGCGAGAAAAAGTCAAAAGAGGAAAGCAATTCTCCAAGTTTTGGCGTGTGAGGTTATGTATTTGAGGCAGGCGGCACTGCCGGAAAATGAGACCAAAACCACTATCTTCCTCTACGCGAGGATAAAAAGCACGACATGGGAACCGCAAGAACCATGTAGCCGCAATAGTTTTTATTGCGGGTGCTGCCAAAACCAACCTGAAGATCGCGTTTAAAAATTCTTTAAATTAAAAAATTTTTGAAATACCCAGCGGCACATCTTCAGGACAACGAGAACCTAATCCCGCTCGCCACCACCCTTTAAGGTGGTGGCTTTTTCATTTTATTGACAATATCATGTTATTGATATATATTAATCTATCAATTGCGGTTTGCGGAGTAAGCGTTTCTAGTGCTTATTCCGCTGCCCGCAAGAGCAGCCTGCCTTTGGCAGACTTCGTCTACCTAGACGTTAAACGAGGTGGAAAAGATGAGTGAGGTCGAGAATCCTCTCACCAAATTACATCAGTTAACCCGCACAACCGAGCAGCAACTTTGCCAAAATGCGGGAATGATTGCTAAAGCATTAGCAGCTTTAGGGCCCTGCAATCTACCTATGGACTACCAAGTCCGGAAGGTTGCTGGCAAACCCCGACTCCAACGACGGAATAAGAGATGTCACGAAGGAGTCCCTTACAAACACGCTTTTACGGTATATCCGGAAATCCGGGTGCCAATCTACGACGCTCTCTGCATAGCTGAAGATGTAGAGGCTGGTTTGATTGACCAAGTTGTCGTCGAACTACAGACAATGCAGAAAGCTGAAACCGTGCTCGCAAAAGCAGTGGCTAGACTGAAGTTGATGTAGGATTTTTCAGACTTGAAAGTTCAGTTTTTCAGTATTCCATCTTCCGTATTCCGTTTTCCGTCATGCAATAATGATTGCGTTCTTGGGTAGACGCAAGCAGGAGGAGGAATATACCCAATTATTATGCAAAAAATAGAACATCGTTCTATGGATAATGCAAAAAGATCATGAAAGCCCGCTAGAGGAACCAGATGTGTTTCTCGCGGGCTTTTCATATTGAAAATATTCCCATTCTCCGTCATAATAAGTATAATGGTTTTTGGTTAAATTACAGGGTGTTATCCAAACGGCTAAATCGATTATTTACTGCGTTTTAGCCGTTCTCCTTCCCTGTAAAGGGAAGGTGGCTTGCGAAAACAAGCCGGAAGGGTATGACAATAATTTGATACCACCTCCCTCCACTTTTACGTGGAGTACTCCTCCTTAGAAAGGAGGAGAGAAGGTTACACCAGCACCCAGTTCGCAATAACGATAACGTTAAAATGATATGCAGAATTTTTTAAAGTCCATACCCCATAAATTCACGGCCAAGGAAGAGCAGATTTTGCAAAAGGCTTTTGAATTTGGCAATAATGCCCACAAAGGCCAAAAGCGCAAAAACGGCGACGACTATTTCACGCATCCGGTCGGCGCTTCAATTATTTTAGGGCAAATTTTCCCGGATACCCCAACCTTAGCCGCCACCCTCCTTCACGACGTACCAGAAGACACGGGCATGTCTTTGGAAACAATCGAGAAAGAGTTCGGCAAGGAAGTCGCCAGGCTGATTGACGGCGTCACTCAGCTCGGCCACGTCAGGTTCAAAAGCAGCAAGGACAAATACTACGTGGAAAATTTGCGTAAACTGTTCATTGCCACCAGCCAGGACATCCGGGTTATTTTAATCAAGCTTGCCGACCGCTTGCACAATATGCGGACCATAGAATTCATCCCTCCGGAAAAACAGAAAAAAGTGGCCATGGAAACTTTGGAGATGTATTCCCCTATTGCCGGCAGGCTTGGCATAGGAGCCTGGAAAGACGAGCTGGAAGATTTGTCTTTTAAAATTGTCTTTCCCAAGGAATTCGAGGAAACAAAAAAACTTCTGGAAGACGAGCTAAAAAAACGAAATGAAAATTTAAAAGACATGCAAAAGCGCCTGGGCCACACTTTGCGTACCGAAGGGATCAAATATTTGGAAATTACCGGCCGCGTCAAACGCCTTTATTCTTTATATAATAAACTCAAGCGCTACAAAGGCGACATAAGCAAGATTTACGATATCATGGCCTTAAGGATCATTACCAAATCCACCGCAGATTGCTATGCTGTCTTAGGCGCCATTCACAAACACTTCCAGCCCGTACCGAACAGAATTAAAGATTTTATCGCCACGCCAAAACCCAATGGCTACCAGAGCATACATACTACAGTTTTCGACAAGAACGGCAGCATTATGGAAATCCAAATCCGCACGGATTTGATGCACGAAGAGGCCGAGCGCGGAATTGCCGCCCACTGGTTTTATTCGGAAGAAGGCAAGCCGGAAAACAGCGGCCCAATGAAGCCTTCCTGGATTGCCGAGCTTCAGGCCTGGCACGAAGAAGACACTAACCCGGACGAATATTTGGAAAGGTTGAAAATAGATTTTTTCCGCGACCGCATTTTCGTGTTCACGCCCAAAGGCGACATTAAAGATTTGCCGCACGGCGCCACGGTTATAGATTTTGCCTTTGCCGTGCATAGCGATTTAGGCTACCACATGATGGGCGCCAAGATAAACGGAAAGATGGCCAGCATCTACGACGAGCTTTCCCAGGAAGACGTGGTAGAAATTATAAAGAGCAAAAAGCCGGCAACTATTTCCCGCGACTGGCTGGACGCGGCCAAAACCAGTGGCGCGCGCAACAAAATCCGCCACTACCTGAACGAGCATGATAAAGGGATAATCCAAAGGGTAAAAGAACTCAAGCTACAGGATTTCAAAATTGCGAGGTTTTTCAGAAAGAAATAGCGCGATCCGAATCAACGAATACCCCGAAGGGGTCCATTTGGGACATCCGAATGCTCCGAATAAAAGAACAGCGGTTCGATATTAAAATAATTCAAAACTTGAAAATAACCAAAAACAACGGCTAAAACCTAATATTCTTAGGTTTTAGCCGTTGTTTTATACCACCCCCTCCTTTGACAAGGGGGTTATATAAAAGTCCTATATGTCGTATTCGACATATAGGACTTTTAAGGCAAATCTTATTTCTATCAGCGACTAGAACATTATATCTTCTTCCGCTCGCTTGTATGCGTGTATTTCTTCCGGTTTAAACCACAAGTTGATTTCGTTATTTGCTTCTTCCGGGGTTTCGGAGGCATGCATGATGTTATGGATAGCACGGCGTTCGACATTAGCAACTGACGGGGAGTCTACGGAGTAATCACCGCGGATAGTTCCCATTTCCGCAAACACCGGCAAGGTGTGGCCTGCCAATTTGCGAATCATGTCAATTGCGTGGATACCCTGGATAACCATAGCCACAACCGGCCCGCTGCTTAAATATTCTATCAAGGAAGTCTTCACCATTTTGCCGATTTCTTTCGGGTCAGCAGTGCCTTGCGCTTCGATAGGATCTATATTATATTCGGCAAATGTTTTTAAAGTTTTATTGCCCAAGCGTTCCACCCATTCATCGCTGGTCGGCAAATGTTTTTCCGCATGGTTTGGCGTAGCCTGGACCATTTTTATAGCAATGATTTTCAAACCTCTTCTTTCAATGCGCTGAATGACTTCTCCGGTCAACCCCCTCTTTACACCGTCCGGCTTAACCAAAACTAATGTTTTCTCTTCCTTAATTTTTTTATGGATCTCGGTCATTTATTTGTCCTATATGTCTTATAAGTCCAATTTGGCTTATTTGACCAATTAAAATTATTTTTTAGATCTTTCGACTCGTCCGCCAACCAGCAGACTCGCTTAGAGGATGACAATTGTAAAATAATTTTATTTTACAATCGTTACTTTTTGCATCACCACCGGAGTAACCGGTTTGCCGTCTGTCGGGCCCATTTGCGGGATAATATCCACCTGTCCGACTTTATCAACCACCTCTTGCCCGGATACCACTTTGCCGAAAATCGTGTAATTGTTCGGCAGAGGCACATCGCCCAGCATTATGAAGAACTGGCTGGTGTTGGTGTTAGGCCCGGCATTAGCCATGGCCAATACACCTTTTTTATAGCCTTCCTTATAGCTTGGCGTGTTAGGATTCAACTCGTCGGCAAACGGTCCGCCAAAAGCGCTGTCTCCCCCGCTGCCAGTACCAGTTGGGTCGCCGCCCTGGATGACAAATCCTTTTGCCACGCGGTGGAAAGTTAAACAGTCAAAGTATCCGGCATTGGCCAAGCGTAAAAAATTCTCCACGGTCTTTGGCGCGTCTTTGTCATAAAATTCAACTGTGACCTTGCCGAAATCTTTAATGTCAATCTCCGCCTGCCTGCCCGCAATGTCCACTTTGGCAGTTTGCAGTTTGTTCTGATCAAAATCCCTTTGGCAGGTATTTTGCGTTGACTGCTCTGCTTTCGGAGTCTGAACCTGGTTGGCCGGAGTTTCTTGCTGGTTAGAATTTTGGGTTTGTTGCTGCGTTGTGTTCATGCTTGTTTCCTGGCTTTCGCCTTTATTTCTTAATTTGGCAACCGCGACAATGGCGCCGGCAGCCAGTAATATGCAAATAATAGATATCGCTAGTGTTTTATTTGACATCCTTATGTATTTTAATGATTACAATGATAATTTTATCACAAAAACATGCGGAACTCAACAGGCTGATTTTCATCTTTTTTGATGTTTTTTGCCGCAAAATGCAGGAGCGCATAAATGACGCCGACCGCGCAGACCATCAGCCAAAACATCCATAAAGAAATATTTACATCGATGCTGCTAAAGCGCCAGGACGACAAAATAGCAACAGTTTTAATTATATAGACAAGAAAAAAGTTGGCAGTATAGGCAAAACCTGGGCCGACAAAAGGCAGGACAGATAAAAAACCAAGGAGCATGGTCAAAGGCAAAAACGGCAAAATAAGGACGTTGGCTAAAGGGGCGACCAAACTGATCCGGCCGAAAGTCAAAGCGATTAAAGGCAGCGTGGCAATGATGGCGGAAATGGTGGTAAAGAAATTATCCTTTAGCGAAAGCGGATTGATCCAGTCTTTTGTCAGCCTTGCAAACAAAGGATAAAAATAAACTATGCCCAAAGTTGCGGCAAAGGACAGCTGGAAGCCCATGTCCCAAAATAAAATTTTGGGGTTTAGGATAAGCATAAAAAGGCCAGATAAAAACAGTGCCGGGACTACCGCATACTGCCTTCCAATCTGCAAAGACACTATTAGCATAAAACCCATCAGCCCTGCTCTCAGCACTGATGCCGATGCCCCGGTTAAAACCACAAACCCGGCAATAACAGACAAGGTCAGCCAAAAACAATTTTTCCTGCCGATATACTTGGCTAAAAAACTCAAGGCAGCAACGATTATGGTAATATTAAAACCGGATATGGCGATAATGTGCGTTGTCCCCGTTGCCTGGAAGTCATCAACCAAGTCCTGCGGCAAAGCTTTTTTCGCGCCAATGATTATGCCAAGCAGCAGGCTGCCTTGCGGCTCTTTGAACATTTTGCCGACCCTTTTGGTAAAAGCGTATTTTACGCGCAGCAAGCTTTCCTTAATAAAATTTTGCTGGTGATTTTTTAAAACCAATATTTTTGGATACCTCGATACGCCATAAATATCGAACCTTTCCAAGTATTTTTGGTAATCAAAATCTTCAAAATTTTTCGGCTCGTCAATTTTTCCGTTAACCACTATCCAGTCGCCATAAAAATATTCCTGTGAGAGCGGCGCGGTTATCAGCAATCGTTGATTATAACCTTTGGGCAAAAATGTCAAAAGCTGCTTGTCTGTCCGGATATCTATATCTTCCACGATATAACCTTCCAATTGATGTTTGCCGCCGAACATGCTTTTATATTCGTTTTCAATACTTGCCAAATTCAGCCTAAAAGCTCCCAAACACGCGCAAAATAAAAAAAGCGCCGCTAAAGTTAGCTTGTTTTTTTTGCTATAAAAGCTAATGCCGAAAAAGGCTATTAAAATTGCCCCGGCAACAAAAAGATGGAAATTTGGCAAAGAGAATTTGGATGCTGCCAAAATCCCCAAGGCAAAACTTATGGCGATAAATATAAAGACCTTGCTCTTGCTCATATATAAACAAAAAAGCGTATCAAAAATGAGCGGCCGCTCATTTTTGATACGGTAATTTAAACCTCTCTCTTAATTCCCTATCGTCATCCATCTGGTCCACTCTGATAATCCTGACAAAATCCATTAACCCTGTTTGTTTTAAATATTCTACTGCATGGCTATTTAAAGGATAGGGACTTATAAAAACACTTGCCTGCAATTTCACAAAATTGTTTTGCTTTAATAACCTTCGAAATCTATTCCGTTCCCATTTAAAAGCTTCGGGAATATCAAACATTATCAATCTCCATTTATTATCCCAGGGTATAAAAGCGCGCAATTTTGCCATCAACATTAAATAATGAAGGTATCCATTCTTTGTTATTCTTAAAAACTTTTTATTGTTTTTCTCTACAACTTCTACATCATTACGTTTTTTTAACCTAGAGACTACCGTGCGATAATAATCCGGGTCGAAATTTTTAACTCTTCTGCTCCAGGCATATGGTGATTCAAAAGGAACAGGTAACATATGTGCCGCCTCCACTAAAAACTGAAGGACACCATCCACTATCGATAAAGTTATGTTTTGAGTTTGTTTTGCCATATGGTAATCTTCATTACTCTATGTATCACTTTTGAGCGGCCGCTCAAAAGTGATACGTTGTTATTTTAGTTTCAAATGATTATCCTAAAAACTTTCTGTTTGGATTTTTCGCCGCGCAAAAGGTTTACGCAGGATTTTGCCACTTTAAAATGTTCGGCCAGCGCTTCAATTACGGCCTTGTTGGCCTTGCCCTCAAGCGGCGGCTGACTGACGTAAACATGCATGGTGCCAAGCAGGTCTTTATCAATCCGGGGTTTTTTGGAATTAGGATGGACGATTACTGTAATATCCATATCTGGTGTTTAGATAAGTTTATTCTTATAATTTGTTATAAACACTGGCCACTGGGAATGCATTTCCCTAGGGCAGTTATCCAACGTAAACCACGATATTTCGTCAAACTTATGAGGCTCACCGTTTCTCACTTTTTCCGGGTTGACCAATACTTTAAAATCTAAAGCGATCCAATGGGTGGGTTGTCCATTATGCTGGCGGTGCACATCGCGGTATCCCAAAAACTCAAAATCCAAAACATCCGCGCAAAACTCTTCCATAATCTCTTTTCTTAATGTTTGCTCGACAGTATCATGAAGCTCCAGACCGCCGCCGCCAATATCCCATTTCCCTGACTCATCCCGCGCGCCCTTGCCGCGCTTGTGCATGACAAATCTTCCTTTGCCGTCATGGCAAAAGTAAACCACTGTCACGCCGGTAAAATCTATGCCTTTTTGCATAAGCCAAAAAAATTATTTCATTTTTTTAAATTCCCAAAAACCCGCAGATTTATCATCGCCATGAAATCCCATGGCGCTTACCAAGGCCTTTATTTTTACCACCCTCCATTTCGGCTGATTTTGCTGAGGATCAATTAACCTAATTAAACCTTTTGAAGGATAAATGCGGTCGATTACGCAAACATGCCCGCCCTGGATATCATCACCTTTCAATTTTCCATGGTCAAAACAGACCAGTATATCTTTATCTTTTTTTACTGCGTCCACGACAAATTTAACAATATCAGCTTCCGAGCAAAATTGGCTGATTGGGTGATATTGCATCCTTAATGGAATTTTAAGTTTTGGAAATACTATATTGGGGTGAAATTTTTTTAAATAAATTTGGGTGCCATAACCAGAAGGTGGTCTCTTGCCTAACCGTGGACGCCAATAAAGATTTTTGTTTTCTTTAGATACGACCAAACCTAAATGATATCCTAATAATTCTTGTGGAATCAAAGGCAGGCCGTGCCTATACATCACCATTGATATACAAGTCGGCACGCAACATGATTTTTGCTGAACCAACGGGATATATCTGCTATCTTTCGGAGTAATTTCTTTCATAAATATATTATACCACTAAAAAACCCCGCTTAAGCGGGGTTTTGGGAAGTTTGGAGTTTTCTCTTTCCGGCTAAGTATCTGACCAGCTGCAAGCTGCCGAATAAAACAGCTGTGTAAGTTACATCGCCAAGCAAAGTTCCCCTAAAAAACGGCAGGCCGTTTACATAAGACTGGATTATGCCGGCAAAGTTATGGGGGTAGTAAGAATAAAAGAAAGCGAAGTTGGTTACCAAAAAGAAAATTACTGCCGTGGCAACAGATGAGCCAATAATTTTTACCCAGCGGTTGTCTGGAGTTTTTTTAATCCAAAGCCCGAACAAAACTCCCAGCAAATGGCAGGCATAAACCGCAACCATCAAAGGCCACTGGAAAAATCCCAAGAAAATATCGGAGATAAACCTGGCAGCCAAAGGAATTGCGATAGCCTGTTTTTTTGGCAAGTAAGCCGCACCAAAAATTGCCAATGCGGTAATGGGCGCGAAATTGGCCATATCAATTGCAAAAAAATGAGTGACAAAACGGGAAATTATTGCGAGGATGATAATTAAATAAATAGCCATGATAGTTCTTACATTCTCTACTAAATACTAATATATACGAAAGATACTAAAGCTTTATACTAATAGTGATATTAATTAAGTATACTTAGATGATATTTTAGTATATTTAGTACTAATTAGTATTTAGTAGAAGTATTAAAGGTTAGTGTTAATTTTTTCCAACTTCCATTCAATCTTGTCGCTGTTCTTTAACTGGTATTGTCCGGCTCCGACCGGCGCCAGCTGGCTGTTTATATAAAAGGCCCAAAAGTTTTTGCCGTTTTCCGACATATTACCGTCAATGCCTATTACCATCTCCCCCAGGCCCTGATACGTCTTAGTCTGCACTTGGTGGGTACTCTTTAACAAATCCAACGCAGTCGTTCCTTGTTTTACTGCATAATCAGGCTGGTTTAAATTTGAAGCCTGGACAGTCTGGTAAACCTTAATATCCTGGCTTTGCTGGCTGGTTTGGTTGCCGGGCTGCTTACTGCATCCAGCCGCTGCCAAAAAAATCAGTGATGATAATAAAAAAACCTTAAAGAAAGTTTTTCGCATAAAAATTGGTTATATTACAACCAATCTACGAATCCATACTAATAATAACTAATGGCAACTAATCCTTACTAAGATAATATTAGCTGTCATTGGCAATATTCGTTACATTAGTTGATTGGTTAATCTAATTGGCTATCTTATATTTTATATTCCCCGTCCCTAATAGTCAATGCCTTTTTGCGCCAAAATCCCCTCGTAATACGGATGTTTGACCATTTTCATTTCCGTGACTAAATCGCAAGCCTTGATAATTTTAGGATACTTGTTATGCCCGGTTATTACCAAATGCAGCATCTCGGGCTTTATTGCAATAAGGTCCAAAATATCCCTTTCTTCAATAAGGCCGACTTCCAAAGCCGAAATCAATTCATCTAAAATTAAAACCTGATACTGGCCGGATAACATAATCTCACGAGCGCGATTAAGGCCGCTCAAAGCTTCTTTGATATGGACTTCTTTTTCTTTTTTATCACCTAAAATTCCGACAAAGCCTGCACCGCTCTGTTCGTTGTCAATTTTTCCCAAACTGCCTCGCATGGACACTTGGTTGAAGAAATTAATCTCATTGGATATTGGCCACTCCCCGCTTTGGCGCTTTTCTCCGGCTTCCAGCTCCTTGGCTTTGACGAACTGAAGGATAAAAACATTCATTCCTGCCCCGCTGGCCCTAACTGCCACCCCCATCGCCGCACTAGTTTTTCCCTTGCCGTCACCAATATAACAAATGACCAAACCTTTTTTGGCTACCACCGGCTTGTCTTTTTTCGGTTTTTTATATTTGGGCATAATTGTGTCATCCCGACCGAAGCGGAGGGATCCCTTGTCTTACATTTTTATATGATATTCCAACTTAGGCTCAAGTCTGCCCATTTAGGATTTAATTTTTTTATTAAAAATTCTTTCTTTTTTCTATTCCATCTTTTCAACTGCCTTTCCCTTGCAATAGCTGAATTTACATCTGATGTTTGTTCAAAATAAACTAACTAATGGCAACAATATTTTTTTGTAAAACCATCAGCCACGTTATTTTTATGTTGCCATACCCGATTTGCCAAATCATTAGTAACTCCTGTATACAAAGTACCGCTTTCACTGGCTAAAATATAAATATAATATTGGTAATCTTTCATAGTTACTCATTATTTTATACATTAAGGGATCCCTCCGCTTCGGTCGGGATGACACATAGGGCGGCAGCTGTTTTGCCTGCCGCCCATACATAATACACTATACGTTATTAAAAAAGACCTACCGCTCTTGCATGGCAATCTCCGCTACCAATTTTTCTAAATCGGTATCGCGTCCTACAAACATCCATTGACCGCTCTCTTTCTTTAGCGCTATTTGCATATTGGGCATATTGGTAAACGGCACTTCTACCTGCTGTCCATAAATCTCTACGAATGTTGATTTACCATCTTTATGGCCATCCTGCACGATAAACCGGTATCCCTTGGCTTCCAATTGCCTGCGTATTTCATTGGTTGAAATTTTTCTTTCGATTGAATTTTCCATACATTATTACTTTCAACTTTACAACTTCTCAGTCGCAAATGCGATTTAGCCTCTCTCGCCCTTCGGGCACTCTCTCCATAAACTGGAGAGAGAAATAATATTGTTCCGCCACACCAGGCGTGGATCCGCGCTATCCGCATTTGCTATATCCGCACATATCGCACTTCATGCAGCCTTCGGCCAAGACCATCATGCTGGCGCACGAAGGGCAAACCGGGGCATTGCCCAAATTGGCAATGGAAATCTTTTGGGTCTTTCTGTATGTCATGTGCCCATTGGTCTTTATCTTATCTTCGCTTAAAGTTTCAACAACTTTTTCTTCCACTAAAACTTTAGTTTCCGATTTCACTCCAACTGCATTTTCCGCTTTTGTCGGGGTCGGCACAGCAGGAAGGTTCAGACTCAGCTGCTTATCATGCCTCTTAATGTGCCTTTCTAAAACTTTGGCAATAGCGTCTGGTAGAGAAAAGACAATTTCGCCGCCAGAGAAAGAAACTTCCGGTCCGCGAATGCCTTTAAGCTGCTCGATAATTTCTTCAATGGCAATATTGGAACGAAGCGACAAGCTAATCAGCCTGGTGATAGCTTCGGTCTGGGCGCTAAAGAAACCGCCGGCTTTGCCCATTTGGGCGAACACTTCAAACGGACCTTGCGCGTCTTCGTTGATAGTCACGTACAAATTACCGTAAGCCGTGGCGACTTTGTAGGTAATGCCCTGCATCTGGTCAGGCCTGGTACGCGGAGCGATTTTAATCTGGATATTATCTCCGGAAACAGACATGACTTCTTGCGGCTTGCTCGTTTCGGCATTGCCCAGTTTCGATTCCACCTGCTGCGCCGCGTCCTTGCCGAGTTTTTTATGATCAGTTGCCAAAACCTGTTCATCGCGGGATCCGTCGCGATAAATCGTCCCGCCCTTGCAACCCAAGTCATAAAGCAATTCATAAAGCTGCTTGGTCTGGTCAACGGTGTAATCGGAAGGAGCATTCACGGTTTTGGAAATGGCGCTATCTGTCCAGCGCTGGACCGCTGCCTGCATGCGCACGTGGTCTTCCGGTGCCAGTTCCATTGCAGTGACAAAATATTCCGGCAACTCTTGCCCCGGATTATTATCTAGCCAGTCCTGGGCGATTTTTATTTTTTCCTGATGCACGCCAATGCGGCTCTTTCTGAAATATGTCCAGGAGAAGAACGGTTCAATACCGGTGGATGTGCCGACCATGGTGCCAACGCTGCCTGTCGGAGCCTGCGTCAAAATAGTCACGTTCCTAATCCCGTATTTAGCAACCAAGTCGCGGATATACTCGGGCATGTTTTTCATGTACCCGCTTTGCAAATATTTTTCCGCGTTGAATTCCTTAAATGGCCCCTTTTCCCGGGCAAGCTCTACCGATGTTTCGTAAGCGGTAACGGCAATAAACTGGTACAGCTTGTCCGTAAATTCCACGGCCTTGGGGCTGCCGTAGCGCAATTCTAAGTTGATTAACATTTCGGCAAGACCAATGGTCCCGAGGCCAATACGCCTCTCGGACAGCTGCTGCTTTTTATTCTCTTCAAAAAAGTAAGGAGTGGCATCTACCACGTTGTCCTGGAAGCGCACAGCGTATTGCACCGCAGCCTTAAGGCCGTTCCAATTCACGTCTTTCTTTTCCTTGTCCACGAACTTGGACAAGTTAACATGGCCCAAATTGCACACGCCCCAGGCCGGAAGCGGCTGCTCGCCGCAAGGGTTAGTGCAAGGCAATGCGGAATAATACCAGGAGTTGGAATAATGTTCGGCGCGGTCTATAAAGTACACGCCCGGCTCAGCGCTGGACCAGGCCGATGAGATTATGGTATCCCAAATATCAGCCGCCCTGACGGTTTTATACTTGTTAACCTTGCCGCCCATCTCTTTCCATTTGCGGATATTGCCGTCCCAATGCTTTTCGTACAAAGGATCCGTGGAATCCGGAAAAACCAAATCCCAGGACAAATCCTGCTTGACTGCCTGCATGAAATCGTCGGTAATGCCTACGGAAATGTTGGCATTGGTAATTTTACCCGCTTCTTTTTTGGCATTTATAAAATCCAATACGTCCGGGTGCCAAACGTTTAAGATAAGCATTAAAGCGCCGCGCCTGCTGCCGCCCTGTTCAATCAATCCCGTGACAAAACTATATAGAGAAGCCCAGGAGACAGAACCGCTAGACCTGCCGTTGACGCCTTTGACATAAGAATACCTGGGGCGCAAAGAGGAAACGTTAATCCCTACTCCCCCGCCTCTGGACATTATTTCCGCCATATGGCGCAAGGTTTCAAAAATTCCGCCGCGGCTGTCATGCGGAGAAGGAATCACGAAACAATTATAAAAAGACAAGTTTTTTGTGCCGGCTCCGGCGTAAATCCTTCCGCCCGGAGTATACTTCCAGTCATCCATTAGGCTCTTGAATTTATCTTCCCATTCTTTTTGTTTCTCCAAAGTCGGTTCTGCGCTGGAGATATGTTTGGCCACGCGCTCAAACATCTGCTCCGGCATAATCTCCAGAGGCTTGTCGACATGTTCAAAAGCCCGCTGCTCCACTTGCCCGTCGCGCAAGCGGACCATGACTGTGCGGCTCGGGGCATCTACAGATTCCACCGTGCCTATTTCCCTCTGCCCGGTTTTTGGATTAACCATAACCACAACTCTGTCACCGACTTCAATGGTTTCCCTTTTGATGTCTTTGACAGCATATCTGTCTAAAAATATTTTTTCACCAAGCTCGGAGAGCCCGTTAACCTTTCTTTCTTGCAAGTTTTCCTTGGATTGCATATGTTTTCTTTTCTCTTCGTCCTTTTTTGCTCCCTTATTGGGAACGCGCGGCGGACAAATTAATTTTTAGATAGTATCATGCAGCAAGCAGTATGTATCAAGATTGATTTAAAACTTGCCACTTTTCAGGTGAACTTACATGCACCTGTTTGACGATAAATAACAAATCTTCTTATTGCTGTTTTACAGCTTACTTAACTCTTCCTTAAACTCATCTACATCTTCAAATTTTCGATAGACCGAAGCAAACCGAATATAGGCGACTTTGTCAATTTTTTTAATTTTCTTACTGACTATTTCCCCTATTTCCAGGCTTTTTATTTCTCCGTCCTTGCTCTTCTTTTGGATTTCCTGCTCAATGCCTGAGATGAGCTTGCGCAGGGTGTCGTCTGTATGTTCCCGTTTTTCAAAGGCCCGCTTTATGCCCCGCTCCAGCTTTTCCCGGCTGTAAAGCTGCCTGGCCCCGTCTTTTTTTACGACCGTCAGGTCCAATATTTCAATGACTTCGTAAGTACTAAACCTAAAATCGCACTTTTCACATTCTCTCCTGCGCCTGATGGCATCTCCGTCGTCCACCGGACGGCTGTCTAACACCTTGGTGTCAGCGTTCTGGCAATTGGGGCAACGCATTTTAGTATTGATTAGTCTTCTTAATTGCCGTTTAAAGGCTTAAATTGCTTTTGTGGGATGGGTTTTCGGCCTTTTTGTATCTTTTAGTGGCGATAAAAAACCCGCCCTCCCTAAGCTGTTTTTAGCTCTCAGTTGTGGTTTTTATTTAGATTTCTTAAAAAACCTTTTCTACCATATATGGTAGATACCTTAAATATCATAATACTACATATAGTTTTGGTCAAAACTTTAAAAAACTCCAATGTTTTAAATATTTATCCCTCTTCTCCCCCCACGATATCCACAGAAAAATTATTACAACATAAAAAGCCGCCGCGTTCCCCTCCTAAGAAACGCGGGCGGCTACCATCCCCAATTAAGTTGATGGACTCTTTGCCCTAAGGCATCAAACTTTTCCAGCAGTGCATAAGGCAGGGTTTCTTTTATGGCAAAACCCATATAACCTTTTGCCGCCTGCCAAGCATGGTCATGTTCCAGCCCGTGGTCCAACATGTACTCTAAATGATGCAAAGACTTTCTTAGCGTACGCTTGAACCGTTTGGTATTTGAGATGCTATCCGAAACGATGTTTAATCCTAACATGCGGCACATGCCGCCATGGCTTATTTGCCGAATCTTATGGACATCAAACATCTTTTTTACTTCTGACAGGATTCCGGCTCTGGCAAATTTCGGAAATTCCGGTTCCTGGCTACTGAAAAACAAATTATCAGCGTATCGGTTATAGACCAAACAATGCCTGTCCGCCCAGGTTTGCAGTTTATCATCAAGCGGAGAAAAGCAAAGCTCAAACAAACGAGGACTGGTACAGGCTCCCTGCGGCAATTTGCCACCGCAAGAAAACCATTCCATCCCGGAGGCATAGGCGCGGGATATGTCACCGACGGTACAAAGATCGGCAATCATCCAAGAACAATAAAACGAAAGCTTGGGCGCGCCGAGCCCATAAACAGCTTTAAAAACTTGGTTATGGCTGATGGATGAAAAAGCATGCCTTAAATCGAAGCACAGCATCGATTTAAATCCCTTATGGCTTGCCACGGCCTGCCTGCAACTCCCACCCATAAACCCAAAACTTTGTATGCTGCTGCAAAACTTTGACAAAATGCTCTTGTTCACCGTATCTTGCACAGCCTTCAGTTCCTTGTTAGGAACAAATATTGGCCTTGTGGTTCCATCCTTGTTTGTCTTTTCCCACTTCTTGTAATACAAATGGTGTTTGTTCTGTCTAAGGTTGCCGATAAGGTAATAGAGATTAAACTCTTCACTCAGTTTCAGCTTGCCATGTAGCCATGGCAAAGTAAAAACCACTTCACGCTGCTCAAACATGGAAAGCCTCCTTAAAATTTTTTCTGCCGCCAATCATGCGTTAGAAGAAAAGTAATCGCATACAACTGACGACTGCCAGAGTTCTGACAGCCGGTCCGGACCAACCTAGCGTATGGCTGGACATGTTGACTGGCGGCAGAAGTCTTAGTATATAACTTTGAATTAACAATTTCAAGGGTGATATCCAAAACAAAAACCTCCGGGGGCACAGCCGGAGGTTTAAAGATATGCGTACTTTTAATTCTATTCTATCAGCATGGAATATAATTTATCCAAACTGAATTTTACGGGAGCCTTTTTTTCGGTGTAGGCTCCGGCTACAGCCGGCCCCTGGGGCACTGACTGGTAGCTTGCCGGCTCAACAAACTTTTGAAGCCCGGCTATTGCCACTATTGACTCCGAGCTGTTGTCCATGACCCAGCTAGCATTGTCCTTATACATGGCGTAGTCCGCTTTAACCGGCTCAAACAAATTCATAGCCAAAAAGTTGCTATATGAATTTGCGGCGCTGTCGATTACTGCCACGACTTTTTCCGGGGCAAACGGGTTAGGCAGCTGGTTTTCCATTCCGGCAAAACTGGCATTGCTCGCTGAAGCTCCGAGCAAGAAGAACATGGAAAACAACGCGACGCCGGCTAATGACATAACCTTAGCCGGAGTTTCTTCTGTTAAAAATTTCATAATTTACTTTTTCCTTGCGACAAGAAAAACTTTCCCTCCTGCCCTGGCAACCCCTCCACGCCCTGCCATTTAATTCGATCCTAATATCCCATCAGTATCGAAATAGCAAGGAGAAGTGTTTGCGCACGCACTCCTTAAGTAGCCAACGCAAAAAAAGCTTAACTTATCTCTATTTAATTGTATTTTGGTTTTCTTGCCCCCACACCAACTGCCGATAAACGCTAAGCTTATCGGATACTCACCGATTATAACCAGTCTTGATGCATATCAATACTGATAGAGAATTGGTGTGGGGGTGAATTTTTTGTTTCTAATTCGATTTTTCATTGCTATTTTTGCAATGAATCGACCTTTATTAAATCTATATATATTATAGCACAAAATAAAAATTTCCGCAAGAGGCGGAAATTTTTTATATTAATATTTGCGTAATCCGCGACATCTGCGCATCTGCGAATTTATTTCATTTTCTTTCTTATGAACGCAGGAATATCAAGTTCGTCTTCAGCCTGCTCTTCCGCTTTCACGGTTTCAATCGGCATTACCGGAGCAACGGGTTTTGGGTTAAACAAAGGCTTCCTGATTTCCATGGCCGGGTTAGCAGCCTGGTGGACTTTCTGTTCCACTTGCGGCCTCTTCTGCTCTTCAGGGAACATTGCTTGAATGGGAGTCGGCCTCTTGTTGCCTTCGTCAAACCCGGTGGCAATGACAGTAATACGCACGTCGTCGCCCATCTCTTCGTCAATGACTGCACCAAACTTGACCTTGGCATCTGGATCGATATTTTTGGTAATGACTTTGGCGGCTTCGTCGATTTCAAACATGCCCAAGTTGGGTCCGCCGGTGATATTGAACAGCACACCCTTTGCTCCATCGATAGTCAATTCAAGCAAAGGAGAATTAATGGCAGCCCTGGCCGCATCCTGCGCCCTGTTCTCGCCGCTGGCCCTGCCAATTCCCATGAGCGCGGTACCCGCGTCTTGCATTATACTGCGCACGTCCGCGAAGTCCGCGTTCACTATTCCGTGGGTGGTAATCAAATCGGAAATTCCGGAAATGCCCTGGCGCAATACTTCATCAACCGTCTTAAAGGCATCAACCAAAGAAGTCTTCTTGTCGATTATTTGTAAGATGCGGTCGTTATGAATAGAAATTATCGCATCGACTTTATCTTTTAAATTATCGTACCCGGTTTCGGCAATTTCTTTTCTCTTGCTGCCTTCAAAGGTAAACGGCTTGGTGACGACCGCGACAGTTAAAATGCCTTTGTTCTTAGCCAACTCGGCGACAATAGGTGCGGCTCCGGTTCCGGTCCCCCCGCCCAGCCCGCAAGTGATGAAAATCATGTCAGCGTTATCAATGACTTCTTCCAGTTCTTCCACCGATTCTTCAGCAGCCTGGCGCCCGAGTTCCGGATTCATGCCGCTGCCTAAGCCCTTGGTAATGCTTTTTCCAATGTGAACTTTGCGGTCGGACTGGTTGTTGTGCAAAGCCTGGGCATCCGTATTGACAGCAATAAACTCCACGCCTTTAATTCCCAATTCAGTCATCCTGTTGACAGCGTTGGTGCCAGATCCTCCGATTCCGAAAATCTTTATTCTGGCAAAAGTTTCGATTTTTGGTTTCACTTCCATAAGTTTCTTCATTCTGGTTAAAAATTTAAAGCTTAATTAAGGCGGGCCGGTGGAAAAAATATTGCATACCAGGCCTTTTGTGTCTGCATTATAGCACAAAACCATTATAGCACAAACCCTGGTTTTGTCATCCCAAAGATTGTCCTAGAAGCAGTCTTGAAAATTAAAAACCCCTCGGCTTGAGGGGTTAAAAATTTATGGCAGGAATGATTTAAACCATTTGCGGATTTTTGCCACGTTTTCGTTATCCAGTATTCCTTTGACCATGCCGCCAAACTTGGCATCGGCAAATCCCGAAGAAGCTTTGCTGCCCCACAAGACCAATCCGGCTGCCGTGGCAAATGTCGGGTCATCGACCCGGTCTATTATAGTGTCAATATTTTGCGGATGGCCGATTATGGTCGGCAGGCGCAAATGCTTTTTGGAAAAATCAACAATCCCCGGAAGTTTGCTGCCTCCTCCGGTCAAAACAATTCCCGAAGGAAGCTTGCCGTCGCGGTTGATTTTTTTAAGTTCCGACAGTACGTGGTCGAAAATTTCTTCAAGCCTAGCTTCGATAATTTCTACCACATAGTTGCGCATGGTAATTTCTTCTTCGCCCGTATCAATTTTTGAAAGATCAATTTCTTCGCCCTTTGCTACAGCTTTAGGATCTGCGTGGCCAAAAAGCAACTTCACTTTTTCCGCAGTCTCAATGCTGCACCTCAGGCCAATGGCAATGTCGTTTGTTATGTGCATGCTGCCAATGGGCAAAACTGCGGTATGCAGCAAATCCCCTTCTTCATAAACTGCGACTGAAGTCGTGCCCGCGCCCAAATCCACCAAAGCCACGCCTAAATCTTTTTGGCGTTTGTTCAAAACGCTTTCGGCCGAAGCGCACGAAGACAAAACCAAATCATCTATTTCGAGTCCCGCCTGCATGACCGCTCTGCTCAAATTGCGGATAAACGGCAGTCCCGCCTGTACGATTATGGTATCCACTTCCAATCTTATACCGCTCATGGCCAGCGGGTCTTTAATGCCGGTCTGGCCGTCGAGCGTAAAAGTTTTTGGGAAAACATGCAAGACTTCGCGGTTGTTGGGAATGGAAATGGCCTGGGAAGCGTCGACAACCCTGACAATGTCGTTTTCGGAAATTTCCCCGTCCGCCCTGGAAACCGCAATCACCCCGTGCGAAGAAACGGAAGAGACATGACTGCCTCCTACGGAAATATTTGCCGAAACAACCGGCACTCCGGTCATCCTTTCAACTTTTTCCAGAGCTACGGAAATGCACGAGACTGCTTCTTCAATGTCAATAATCACGCCGCGGCGCATGCCTGACGCAATCACCTCGCTGGCGCCGATTATGGAAAAACTTCCCTGCTCGGGCTGGAACTTTGCCTGCACGGCACGGATGTACTGCGTGCCGATATCAAGTCCTGTTATGTAGTGTTCTTTTGCCATAAGGTATAATCCTAATGCCCCGAATTAGTATCCGAATGCCCCAAATAATTTCTTCCCTTTTCGGGTCATTTGGATAGAATTCGTAGATTCGGATTATATTATTTTAGTTTTTCTTTCAGTATCTTGGCTAGCATTGCTCCATCGGCCAGCAGGCCGACCTTGGCTTTAAGCTTGCCCATTGCCGGCCCAAAATCTTTGGCCGTAAAATTGTTTTCCGCAATTTCCTTGTCGATAATTTCAGAAAGCTGCGCTTCGCTCATCTGCTGCGGCAAATACTGTTCCAAAATACCAGCCTCGGAAAGCTCCTTGGCTTCCAGTTCCGGCCTGCCGCCTTCTTTATAAGAAGCCGCCGCCTCTTTGCGGCGCTTAACTTCTGACCTGACCAAAACAACAATATCAGATTCTTCCAAATCCTTTCGCCCTTTGGGTGATCCGCCTTTGGCGGACATCTTGGCAATTTTCTCGTTCGTTATCCGGGTTTTCAATGCGCGCAAAGTGTCCACCTTAAGCTGATCTTTAGCCTTAAGGGCGGCTGTTAAATCCTGTTCAATTTGGGACAATGAAACCATGAAAATTATCATAATGAAGTACGAATTAAGAATTATGAATGGGTTTAACCTTAATTCATAATTCCAGATTCATAATTCAATTTTATCTTCTGCCGTATTTTTTTACCGGCTTGCTGAATTTTTTAAATTCTTCTTTTTGCTGTTTGATCTGGGCACGCCTTCTAGCCGCGACTTTTTGCAAATTGCGGGATTTCGGAGCTTCAAAAAAGCGGATTCTGCGGGCGCGAACCAAGACGCCGCTCTGCTGGATTTTCCTGTTGAAACGGCGCAAAAGGCTTTCAAACGACTCGTTGTCTTTCTTTTTGACTTCTACCATTAATATCACCTCTTTCTTTAGTATAGACCACTGATACGCAGATAATCGCAGATTACACAGATGCAGTTATCTGCGTCATCAGTGCAAATCTGTGTATCTGCGGTCTTATTTCTTACCTAACTATAATATATTTCCCGATTTTGGTCAAACGGAACGAGAATTAACCTAATTATTCTAATTTCTAATTAACCTAAACAAATCCCAATTTCTAACTACCCAATTTCCTAATTTCTGATATTTTAGTCATTGGTTATTAGTCATTGTTTAGACTAATTAGGTCAATTAGGAATTAGGTTAATTTACAAAATATTAATCAATAAAAAAGCCTGCCTTGTAAAGGCAGGCCTTAAAAACCTTCTTATGTTCTATGGAAGACTACTCTCCCATATTCTTGCCGCCCATCAGGTGCAAGTGTAAGTGCGGGATAACTTGTCCCCCATCACGCCCTACATTGAATACCAATTTATATCCGGTTTCCGAAACTCCGTACTTCACGCCCATATCCTTGGCTGTTAAAATCATCTTGCCGACCAAACCAGCCTGAGCAGGATCCAAGTGGCTGACAGAAATAATGTGCTGTTTGGGAATAACCAACAAATGAACAGGAGCTTTGGGCAAAATATCCTTAATAACAATTAAGTCCTGGTCTTCAAAAAGAATTTGGGATTCAATGGTCCTGTTGATGATATTGCAAAATACGCAGTCTTCCATGGAAGTTATGTTAATATTAATAGGTTCGTAATTATTTAATAATTATTTTTATTACAAAAATTGCAAATTCCTAATTATTCTAATTGTTCTAATTGACCCCGGGTCAAGCCCGGGGCAGGCTCTAAATAATGTCTAATGACCCAATGTCTAAAATTTGGATATTAGGATTTAGGATTTGTTTAGAAATTAGGTCAATTAGGTTAATTAGAAATTATCCCCGAAACAGCACATTTAAAGGTGAAAATTTACATCAACTTCAAACTCTTCACTTACCTAAACGCTTCTTCACTTCCTCTACTATTTTATCATAAGATATGATTTCCTGCATCCCGCTTTTCACGTCCCGCAAAATTACCATCTCATCCATAGCTTCTTTTTGTCCCATAATCAAGGCGATAGGCGCTTTAAAGTTTTCGGCCTGCTTAAGCTGGTTCTTAACTCCGCTCTGGCCGAAATGGTCGTAAACCAAAATTTTCTGGCCGGTCAAATCACGGAACAAGCGCAGGCTTTTTTTTGAGGCCAGTTCGCCCAAAGGAACCAAAAACACATCGCTCTTCTGTTCCCTGGTAACAACGACTTTATTGGCTTCCAAAATTTCCTTTATTTTGGCCAGGCTGCCTGAAAATCCAAAACAGCAATAATTTTTTCCGCACAAATTCTGCATTAAGCCGTCATGGTATCCTCCCTCGCCAAGCACCCTAGTTTCCCCTTTGTATTTATACTTGATAACGACATTGGTCTTGCTGCTGCCTTCTGGTCCGGCGTACAATGGATTGAGTTGGTAAGGGATACCTAATTCATCCAGCGCTTCCAAAATGCTGGTAAAATGCTTGTGCGAATCCTGGTCCAGAAAATCCAAAATGGTCGGAGCCTCGGAAACCACGGCCTGGCAATCCAAACTATTGCAGCGGAAAACATTTAATACCCTGCCCTGCAAATGTTCGTTGCAATTATCGCAAAGCTCATACTTCTTGCCGGCCAAAAAATCCTGCAGCGTGTCCTGGTACGCTATCTGACATTCGTCTTTGCCGATATTGTTAATTTCCAAAGTCAAATCTGTAATCCCCAGAGATTGTAAAAATTCCCAAACCGCGCCTATTACCTGAGCTTCGGTCAAGTGGTTAAAATTCCCGAATACTTCAAAACCGAACTCGTAATCGCTGGCCAACTCCTGCGACTCGCCTACTTTTTTAACTGCCATCCCGCTATAAAACCATTTGCTTAAAGGCGAAACATCGAAAATTTTATGCTCATAATAAGCGCGCAATACTGAAGGAAGAATAGAAGAGCGCAGCGCTGCCTGACGGCCGCCTGCCTCGATAGTATGGAAACTGGCAGGCTTGCCCTGGCTGGCTTTGCTTATGTTTTCGTATAACCTAGGATCTTCTAAAAGAGGGGTTTCTACCCTGGAAAAACCGTAAATTCGGGAAATTTTATTTAAGCGTTTTATTACCGCATCCCATAAAGAATCGGTTTCCGTTAAGACATCCGTCATCCCTTCCAGCC
Source organism: Patescibacteria group bacterium (assembly GCA_013387205.1). Lineage (GTDB taxonomy): Bacteria > Patescibacteriota > Doudnabacteria > UBA920 > UBA920 > AMAZON01. Next base: position 46,597 of record WARV01000010.1, read on the forward strand.
TGTAGACTTTTTTTAAAGCCGAATTAGAAGCGAAGGCGCTATTTTTTCTTGGTCTTCCCATAGATTTATCAAATTCTAAATTCTAATATCTAAACTATAAACAATATTTAAACTCCAAATTTCAAAATTCAAAACTATAAAGTTTGGGAATTTGGATTTAGATATTTGAATTTGTTTAGAATTCAGGATTTAGAGTTTAGAAATTTTAATTTTTTTTAAAAATTATACTGGGGCCTGGGAATTGTCCCGCTGTTCGGATAAACCCTTACCCAAACCCGGCCTACTATATTATTGCCCGGCAGTATCCCCCAAACCCGCGAATCCGAGCTTCCAGTCCTGTTATCCCCGAGCACGTAATATTCATTGCTTCCCAGTTTGACCGTGTCTGACCGTCCTAAAGTTTCCGTCTGGCTGGTCAAATACGGCTCGCTTAAAACTTCCCCTTCGGGATGGGCCTGGTTGAAAATAACAACATGTCCGCCTTGGATTTTTACGCTTTCTCCCGGCAAACCGATAATCCGTTTGATGAAGAATTGGGACGGATCTTTCGGGTACTTCAATACAATCACATCCCCCCTCTGTGGAAGATTATTCCTGTAGCTGATCCGGTCAATAATCAAGTAATCCCTGTTGTGGAAATTCTGCAGCATGGACGATCCAGAAACCACAAAAGGCTCGGCAATATAATACCTGAAAGGAATTATTATCACCAGGGCAATAACAAGAATTTTTACCAAGTCCCAAATAAAAATCCCGACAGCTTTTAACTGCGAGGTTTCGTTGTCTGTTTTTTGGTTTTTATTTTCTTCGGATTCCATAAAGTTTATAAAGATTAATAAAGATACCGTGCTATTCTCTTGGCCCCATACCGCTCGCTACGACATAAATGTCGGCTCGGGTACAGGGCATGTACCATTCGTCCGCTTATATGCACAGCTTACAAGATTCGTGGCTGTGCCATGTACCTGAGCGAGTGAGTGCATCCGAACGAACGAATGGTACATGGTGGACGCGAGAGGGCTCGAACCTCTGACCTCGCCGATGTGAACGGCGCGCTCTAACCAACTGAGCTACGCATCCCCATAAAAACTAATGCTGTCCAAGTATCAACTTTTGATTTTTTGGCCGTCATCTACTTTATTCGACGGCAAATATAGCAAAATTTAACAGTAATTCCACCTGAACTTTTTAAAATATAGCACTCTCGGGGCTTCTGTGCAAGATCTATAAGTAAGAAAATTACAAAAATTTAAGCCCTTACCCTAAAGCTGTATTTATTATATAATTATATCGATAACTAATACAATTACTAATCAACGAATCCATACTAATAATAACTAATGACAGCTAATACTATCTTAAGTACGCATTAGTTATCATTTGTTTTATTCGTTGCATTAGTAGATTAGTTAATCCAATTCGCTTATTTTATCATGACCAATCCAGACTTAAACAATAACCAGCCAATTCGCCCGCCAAAAATTTCAGTAAGCAACACCGCCCAAGTCAGTTTGCTAAAAGGCCAGAAACAAAAACACGGGACCAGGAAAGCGCTTAAGCTTACTTTATTGGCCATTTTGGCTGTTATTTTAATTTTGGGCGGAGTTGTTGCAAACCGGGCCGCTAACCTGTCGCAAAAAATCTTTGTCGGCCAAAAGATGACTTTTTTCCAAAAAATCAAGGATGTGTTTAAAGGAAGCGGCACAAAGCTGGTCGGAGAAGATTTGGGACAGATTAACGTCCTGCTCCTCGGGATCGGCGGCGAAGGCCACGACGGCCCATACCTTTCCGACACGATGATTTTGGCGCAAATCCGTCCTGATATCGGCCAGGTATCTTTAATTTCTATCCCCCGCGATTACCTGGTCCAGCTGCCGAACAATTTAGGCAGCAGGAAAATTAACGCGGCGTTTGCCGAAGGCTACTACAAAAATAAGGACTGGAACGAAGCCGGCACTTGGGCCAGGGAAGCCGTAGAAAAAGTCTCCGGCCAAAAAATCCCTTATTTCGCAGTGGTTGATTTTGCCGGTTTCGAAGATGCCGTCAATAAAGTTGGCGGCGTGGATGTTAACGTGGAAAGGGATTTTACCGACTACTCCTATCCCGATTCAAAAGACGGTTACTTGCCGCCAGTGACTTTTAAAAAAGGCTTGGAGCACATGGGTGGCACGCGCGCTTTGCAGTTTGCCCGCTCCAGGCATGCGGCTGGCCCCGAAGGATCGGATTTTGCCCGCTCCCAGCGCCAGCAAAAAATCATACAGGCTTTCAAGGACAAAGCAATGAGCATGCAGACTTTGTCTGATCCTTCCAAAGTAAACGGACTGCTTGGAGTTTTTGCCGACCATTTCCACACCAATGTCAGTCCCGGGGAAATTTTCAGGATTTATAGCCTGGTTAAGGAACACGACATCCAAAATTTCATTTCCATCAGCCTGGATCCCACCACCAAACTCATCTGTCCGCAGATACTGCCGGAGAACGGGGCTTACGTACTTACCCCGTGCCCGGGAAAAACAGACCAGGATATTAAAAACTATTTTGCCAATTCTTTTTCCATAGGAAAACTTTACCAGGAAAAAAGCATAATCTGGATGTCTACAAGCAATCAGGACAAGGCAGCTTACCAAACAGCTGACCAGAAACTTAAAGACGCCGGGCTGACCGTCTGGGAACTGCCTTACAAAGGGCCAGTCCTATCGCAAAACGTTTTTTACCAAGCCAACATAAAGCCGGCAACTGCCGAGTTCATAAAGAACACGCTTGGTGCCACCGAAGTCAACCTGCCTCCCCCAGGGATGAAAATTGACAAGAGCAAAGTAGATATTATTGTGATACTTGGAGGAGAAGAGCAGAAGAATTAACCTAATTATTCTAATTATTATTAACTCATCCTGTCCTTCTCTTTAGCAAAGAGAAGGAACCAGCTTAGCAAGGCTATAATCTAGCTTAGTATGTACTCCCTCTTTATCATAAGAGGGAGACAGAGGGAGTTAGTATTAGGAATTAGGAATTGGGATTTGTTTAGTCCGCCAGCTGGCGGAAATTAGGTTAATTAGGTTAATTAGGTCAATTGTTATCAAAGAATTTTAAAGTAAATCATTAACATTATTCATCCCGTGTCTAAATCTATATTACCCATTGTCGCCATAGTCGGACAGCCGAACGTGGGAAAATCCACCCTATTAAACAAAGTTTCCGGAAAACAGATGGCAGTCACCTCCCCGCTTGCCGGCACCACCCGCGACCGCCAGTATTCGGACATTTCCTGGAACGAAGTAACATTTACCTTAGTCGATACCGCGGGAATAAACCCCCTGGCCAAAGACGAACTGGAACACAATTTGCACAAACAAGTTGACATTGCCATTGAGGAAGCGGATTTGATATTGCTCGTAGCTGACGGCAGGCTAAACAGGCTGTCTGTCGACCAATCAATAATCCAAAAACTCCGCCGCACCAAAAAACCGATGGTCTTGGCATTGAACAAACTGGATTCGTCTAAAGCCTGGGAAGAAAAACTCGCGGAGTTTGCCGCTTTGGGCATAAAAAATGTTTTTCCCATCTCATCCATCAACGGGCGGGGCATTGGCGACATGCTGGATTTTGTGGCAAAACAGGTAGCCAAAACTTCCGAAGAAGAAGCTGTCTTGGAGGAAAACCAAAACGGCATCGCTGTGGGGATTATCGGCAAACCCAATGTCGGCAAATCCAGCATCTTTAATGCCATTGTCAAAGAAGAGCGCGTGGTAGTCTCCCCTGTCCCCGGCACGACCAGGACTGCCATTGACAGCCAGCTTGAAATTGAAGGCCAGCCTTACACTTTTATAGACACGGCCGGGCTGAAAAAGAAAACTTACCGCCAGGCCCAGGCTGACACTTACGGCGGCTTCCAGACTTTTAAAACCATCAGGCGATCCGACGTCTGCTTTTTGGTTATTGATTCCATAGAAGAAATAACCAAGCAGGACCAGCGCGTGGCGCAGGAAATCTTCTCCCTGGAAAAAGGGATTATCATTTTGGCCAACAAGATAGATCTGTTCCGCGGAGACAAAGAAAAACTGCGCGACTACGTCAGCATGCATTTTCCGTTTTTATGGATGTGCCCCATGTTCTTAGTTTCCGGAAAGAACGGAGAAGGATTAGAAGAAGCCCTGGCAGCAATAAAGCCGATTTTTGAATCCAGGAACAAGCAGGTCGACAACCAGGCTTTGAGCGAATTTTTGTCCAAAAAAATCAAGCACAATCCGCCCAAACTCTTGCGCGACCAAAAAAAGCCAAAAGTATTTTCTTTGCACCAGGTTAATGCCAATCCCCCAACCTTTGAACTGTTAGTCAACCATCCGGCAGCAATTTCGCAACAGTTCAGGAAATATATTGAAAACTCCATTATAAAAGACTTAGATTTCTGGGGAACACCGATAATCCTAAAACTTAAAGGAAAAGATAAAACATAAAAGTTATCCATACCACACAATACAAAGAGACTCTTCGCTCAGAGCGAAGAGTCTCTTTGTATGCGATGCAAAAAATTACAGACCAATCTTCGGTTGGCCCATTTGTAATCAAAATGAATTATTTGTTATAATTATTCTACAAACAAACCTTTCAGCGTTAATATCCGCGTAGCTGATCCGCGTTAAGATCAGAGGAACATGAAACTCATTGTCGGTTTAGGAAATCCGGGAACAAAATACGAACACACCCGCCACAACGCGGGCTTTTTGGCGATTGACGAATATTTGAAAGACGTCCAAAGCATTAATTGCCAAAGCAGCTTTAAGTCGCAGGTCTGCGAATTGCATTTTGGCAGCAATAAAATTTTCTTTGTAAAGCCCCAAACCTTCATGAATTTATCCGGTGAGGCAATTGCCGAAATTGCCAATTTTTATAAAGTTGATATTGCCAAAGACCTGTTAGTCATCCACGATGAAGTTGACTTGCCGTTCGGTACCATAAGAGCCACCGATTCCTCTTCTTCCGCCGGACATAACGGCGTACAAAATATTATCGACAAATTAGGAACGCAAAATTTTCACAGAATAAGAATTGGCGTGGAATCAAGGACAGAGGAAGACATGACGCCGACAGACGCTTTTGTCTTGCAAAATTTCACAGACGAAGAAACAAAAAAACTCCAGGAAGAAATCTTTCCCAAAGTTAAGGTTGAGATAGAGCGGTTTATAAAATTGACCTAATTATTATTAACTCATCCTGTCCTGCTCTTTGCTAAAGAGAAGGGACATATTAAGAAAGATTTGTAAATGATTAACAGATAAACTATCTTAGCATGTTCTCCCTCTTTGTCTAAAGAGGGAGACAGAGGGAGTTGATATTAGAAATTGGGATTTGTTTAGAATAATTTTAAACCGCCCTTACAAAAATAAAAAAAACTTTCCATCAACGAATGAAAGGAAAGATTTCAATGTTTACACCCAGTACCCTACTTGCAAGTGAAAGGCTGGAGACAATCGCCTTCAAACCTTTGCTTGATGCTAAGAGCAAGTAATAGGAGGGATGATACCTGCTTTCGCAACTTGCATGTAGGATACTAGATATAAGCTTATAACAAAGTACCATTTAATACTTTACCTATAAGTATACTCCTTTTTTGGCATTTTGTCAACCCCGTTAGAAAGCGCTTTAATTATAAGGCTTTTAGTCAATATTTGATTAATATCTAATACCTAGGCTTTCTAACGGGGCCAAGGAGTGCTTAAATAACTTAAACATATGGTTTCCGAGCCCTCAAAAGAGGCCCTTTGCCTCCACACCCTGAATTTATTGCCAGAACTAGGACCAACAAGGCTAAAGGCTTTAAAAAACCGCTTTGAGAACTTTTCTAATGCGTTTTCAGCTTCTTTTAACGATTTTATTGATATCGGCTTTGAAAAAACACTGGCTGAAAAAATCACCACGCACCTAAAACAGGCTGATTTGGAAAAAGAAGTGCGAATTTTGTCTGGCGAGAATATCAATCTGCTCCCTTTTTGGGACGAGCGCTTCCCCGAACTGCTTTTGGAAATTCCTAAATTCCCTGCATTGCTTTATTATAAAGGAATTATGGAAGAGCCGGACGAGCTTTGCGTGGCCTGCGTGGGGACAAGGATGATTTCCAATTATGGCCGTATAGTCACCCCCAATATTTTAGACCCTCTTATCGATGCCGGTGTTACAATTGTTTCCGGCATGGCTTATGGCGTGGACGCGCTGGCCCACCAAAGAACCATAGAAAGAAATAAAAGGACTATTGCGGTTTTGGGCGGAGGGCTAGACAGCAAAAGCATTTACCCGCGGAACCACGCACTGCTGGCGGAAAGGATTTTGGAATGCGGCGGCGCCATTGTATCCGAATACCCTCCGGGAACACCGAACTTTAAGCAGCATTTTGTGGCGCGCAACCGGATTATTTCCGGACTCAGCGTTGGAACAATTGTTATTGAATGCGATTTGCAAAGCGGCACGCTGATTACCGCCAAGCACGCCCTGGACCAGAACCGTGCGGTTTACGCCGTGCCCGGGCCAATTTATTCCGAAACCAGCAAAGGGCCGAACAACTTAATTAAAATGGGCGCCAAGCTAATAACCGAGGCTAAGGATATTTTGGATGATTTGAATTTAGAGAATTTGCCCGAAGCCAAACAGAACCAGATGATTTTCGGAGACTCCCCTGCTGAGACCGCCGTGATAAAAATATTATCTTTTGAACCGCTGCACATTGACGAGCTGGTCAAGCAATCCGGCCTGGAAGCTGGCGAAGTTTCTTCAACGCTTGTCTTTTTGGAAATGAAAGGAAAAGTCAGAAACCTCGGCGGCCAGCAATATATATTGAGTAGGTAAATTGACCTAATTAACCTAATTATTCCTAATTTCCGCCAGCTGACGGACTAAACAAATCCCAAATCCCAATTCCTAATACTAACTCCCTCTGCCTCCCTCTTTAGAAAAGAGGGAGGACATACTAAGAAAGGTTGGCTGATATATATCAATAAATCTTACTTAGCAAGTTCCTTCTCTTATTCTTAAGAGAAGGGCAGGATGAGTTAATAATTAGGAATAATTAGGTTAATTCTGATACGATATAAACATGAAACGATACAACTTACTCAAAATATTTCTCCCTATTCTTTTCGTCATCGCCTTAATATTGGGTTTTATCCAGCATAAAGCCGATCCGTATCTGGGGCAAAACCGCTACGAAATAAAAAATTCTCCTTCCCAAAGCCAGGGAGACGAATTTCAGTATTACATCAACAAAGCCAATGAACTGGCCGGAAAAAACAACAGCGAAACCACGGCCAGTTTTTTAGCAGTCGGCGACATTATGCTTTCGCGCAACGTGGCGGGCACAATCAAAAAAGCGAATGACCCACTATTGCCTTTTTCCAGAATGGCGGATGAATTAAAAGCCGTGGATTTTTCCGTGGGAAATTTGGAATCACCCATGTCAGGAAGCGAGTACTTTAACCCTTCGGGTACAATGGTTTTTAACATGCCTACGGCTAACATTAAAGGCCTTGTTGATTATAATTTCAAGCTGGTGACCTTAGCCAACAACCACGCGCTTGACCAGGGATTAAAGGGTCTGGAATTTACCAAAAAATTTCTGGCTGGTAATAACATTAAAGCTGTCGGGGCGGGAAAAAATTTAAATGAAGCCTGGCAGCCTGCGGTTGTCGAGCAAAACGGCATTAAAATCTGTTTTCTTGGCGTATCTTACGCTTCTGTTAACGACAACGGCAAAACAACAAACGATTACGTCGCGAGGATTGAGGATATTGAAAATTTAAAATCGAAAATTGAAAATTTAAAATCGCTATGCGATTTTACTGCTGTCCTAATGCACGCGGGAACCGAATACACCACCAAACCCAACCAGGTGCAAGAAAATTTTGCCCATGCCGCAATTGACGACGGGGCAGACATGGTTATTGGCAGCCACCCGCATTGGGTCCAAAGCGTGGAAAAGTATAATGGCAAATATATTTTTTATTCTTTAGGAAATTTTATATTTGACCAGGAATGGTCCAAGGAAACCAAAGAAGGATTGGTTTTGAAGATAACATTAAAATCAAGCAAACAAAAAAACCCGACTATTGGCGGTGCGGCAAGCCTGGATGATTTGCAGGGTACCAGGATAAAAGCGACTCTGGAGAATATAGACCTTATTCCGGTTATAATTGAAAATTACAGCACGCCAAGGCCGGCAAACCAGGAAGAAACAAAAAGTATTTTGGACAAAATCGGCATTACGCAAAACCCCTTAAAATAAGTTCTGTAAAACAGCATTCGATGACAGTTAAGGATTACAACCGACTAAGGATTACAGATAATTTACAGATATGCGGATTACGGATCTGTATATCCGTAAAAGATTAGTAATCTGTAACCATAAAAAAGAGGGCGACACAAAGGCCGCCCTGTACTATCCGGTTATGCCGAACTTGGCGGAAGGAAATAGCAGGCAGAAAACTCTTCAACCCCTTCGCTAGTTTTTACAAGCAAGTTGAGGTTATTAGACATATTGACTAAGTTACCCTGTTCGTCCGCATGGCAAAGCGGAATGCCCAGACGAAACTTTACAAACCCTTGGAATTCAACTTCATCTCCGCAATGACCGGCAAAAATTTTCTTGGCTGTTTCGGTCCATCTAAGCTTCTGGTTCTGCCCAGGCTTCAACAACGCCGCTTCCTGTTTGGTCATCTTTTGCCTCCTTTCTTTGAAATTCAGCTATTTGCTCTTGGTTTTTCTGCCGATTCGGATTGGATTTGGCTGTCTGGAACATCATCAAGCCTGAAACCGTGATGATGCAGGGAGCCTTTCCTTTCCCGGCGTTTGCCAATTCTTTTTTGGAACCGTCTTTTGCTATTTCTGCGCTTATGCATCAACCCTCCTTAGTATATCGCGATATCAAAATAAAGTTATCATAATTAGGCGGAAAAAACAATATTTTGCCTTGAGATTGCCTAGAATTTTTACACTATAATATAGGTGCCTATTTGACAAATCGTTTTTGTGTCTGTAAAATCAGTGAATGTGATGTGATACCAATTTACGAATACATGCTAATGATACTAATAATACGAAATTATCTAAATAATAATCTTATAAGAGAATTAGTATTATTCGTATCATTAGAATTCAAATTAGTAGATTAGTATCATATAATTATAAATCTATCTTATGAGTAAACCGTTAATCATAGTTGAATCACCTACCAAAGCGAAAACCATTTCGCGTTTTTTGGCCGGCCAATATGCGGTGGAAGCCAGCATGGGGCACGTGCGCGATTTGCCGAAAAGCAAACTGTCTATAGATGTCGAGCATGATTTTGAACCCACTTATATTATCCCGCCTAAAGCCAAAGAAACCATATCCAAGCTGAAAAAACTTTCCAAAGACGCGCAGGAAATCATTCTGGCAACTGACGAGGATCGTGAAGGGGAAGCGATTTCCTGGCATTTGGTGCAGGCCTTAGGCCTTGGCAATGAGACTGACATAAAAAACGGGCAGGAAGACAGGCGCATCAAGCGCATTGTTTTCCACGAAATCACCAAACAGGCCATTGAAGAAGCCATGAAGAACCCGCGCGACATAGACTTGCATTTGGTTGACGCCCAGCAAGCCAGGCGCGTTTTAGACCGCCTTGTCGGTTATGAATTGTCCCCGTTCTTGTGGAGGAAAATTAGGTATGGTTTGTCTGCCGGGCGCGTGCAGAGCGTGGCTGTCAGGCTGATTGTCGAGCGCGAGCGCGAAATTGAAAAATTCAAGGCTGAAGAATATTGGAGCATTGAAGCCAAATTGTCCAAACAGCAAAGCGATAAGGTTTTTGTTGCCAAGTTGCAAAAAATCGACGGCAAACCTGTCGGCAAAATGGATATTAAGGCCGAAGCAGAGGCAAAAACAATCGTTAGCGATTTAAACGGCGCTAAATACCAGGTTAAAGACATTACCACAAAAGAAGTGAAGCGTAACCCTGCTCCCCCGTTCACTACATCCACCCTGCAGCAGGAAGCCGCCCGCAAGTTCGGCATGTCAGCCAAACAGACCATGGTCATTGCCCAGCAATTATACGAAGGCATCGAGCTTGGCGAGGAAGGCAGCGTAGGGCTCATCACTTACATGAGAACCGACAGCTTGAATTTGGCGCAATCGGCTTTGGAAAAAATCAAACAAGTAGTGGCGGAATCTTTCGGCAGAAATTACACCCTGGAAGTTCCACGCCATTTTACCAACCGTTCCAAAGGCGCCCAGGAAGCCCACGAAGCCATTAGGCCGACAGATGTTACCAGAAAACCTGCTGATGTCAAAAGGTTTTTGGACCGCGGGCAATATAAAATTTACGACCTTATCTGGAAGCGCACCATTGCCTGCCAAATGGCCCAGGCCGTTTTGGAACAGACTGCGGTAGATATTGCAGCCAAAGATAAGTATGTCTTCAGGGCCAACGGGCAAACCATAAAATTTGACGGCTTCATTAGGGCATACACCGAAGGTACGGATGAAAAAGCTGAAGATGAAATTGAGGGCGTATTGCCGGAACTAAGCCTGGAAGAAATGTTGAAGCTCCATGAATTACTGCCATTACAGCACTTTACCGAGCCGCCGGCCAGGTACACCGATGCCACCTTAATTAAGGCTTTGGAAGCCCATGGCGTTGGCCGCCCATCCACTTACGCCCCGACCCTTTCCACCATCCAGGACCGCGATTACGTGGAAAAAATCGACAAAAAATACCGTCCGACCGAAACCGGCACTTTGGTTAATGACATGCTCGTGGAAAATTTTCCGGAAATCGTTGATATTAATTTTACTTCGCACATTGAAGAAGAATTCGATGACATTGCCGAAGGGAAAATCGGCTGGGTGACGGTGACCCGTGAATTTTACGATCCGTTCAAAAAACATTTAATCGAGAAAGAAGCGACCGTGGAAAAGCAAGTGGAAGTTTCCACCACTCCCTGCCCGCACTGCGGCAAGCCGATGCTGATAAAATTCGGCCGTATGGGAAAATTCCTAGCCTGCCCGGATCCGGAAAGCAAGGTTACAATGCCCATGCCGGAAGAAGCGGCAAAAATTGCAGAACTGACCGAAAAGACCAAAGGGGAAAAATGCCCGCTTTGCGGCGGCCCCATGGAAGTAAAGCGAGGCCGCTTCGGGTTCTTCCTTGGCTGCGCCAATTACCCAAAATGCAAAGGCATCTCCAAAATTTGGAACAAAACCGGCTTTAAATGCCCTGCGTGTCTTGCATCAGAAGGACGCAAAGATAACCCGGGCGATGTTGCGGAAAAGAAATCCCGCGGCCGCGGCAAGCCATTCTATGGCTGCACCAGGTATCCAGACTGCAATTTTGTCATGAACAAAAAACCAGAATCGCAAACTGACATAGACGAAGCACACAAGCAATGGCTGGCTAATCCTCCAAAACCTAAAAAAGTATTTGCAAAAAAAGTAAGCTAAAGTTTTAAAATTTAAACCCGCCTCTTAAAGAGGCGGGTTTAAATTTCACCCCCAGCTCCTGTGGCATATATTATAGCGGCTTTGCAGGAAGGACCGATGGCTATCTAAAAAATTTCAAAGAGGAGAAATGATCTGCAACTTATTAGACAAAAAATAAGGCGGTGCCGGTTCTATACGCATAAGCTTTAAAGCTAATAGGACCGGTTTTTTCGCATATATGCTTTTAAAAATTTTTACACAGAAAATACTCTTGACTTTAAAAAATAACAGGCGTATATATATAGTAAACAGCCAAGAGCTCTTATGGAGGAAAAAGTGAGCAAAGACGGGCGCCTGAAAGTCCTGATAGTTGAAGACTGCGATGTTGTCCGAAACTTCATCAGTGCTTACTTAAGCGCTGAAAACTACCATGTTGTAACCGCCGAAAATATTCCAGGAGCGCTGCAAGCAATCCAAGACAATAACGGCACCATTGACGCCGCAATTATAGACTTGGTGCTTCCCAAAGCCTTGCCGCCTGTAATAAACGGTGGCGATATCGCCAAAATTGTCAGGGAATCCTCTCCCAGAGCCAAAATCGTACTGACAACAGGGTTCCCCATTAACGACGACGACCCAAGGATTCAAGGGGCGGCTTTATTACCAAAGCCTTTCACCCCAAAAGACCTGCGGACAGCTTTGCAGTAAGACGCTTTTATGCTCCTGCGTAAGCTTAAAAAGTCGCCAGACTCGTTCCTTCGAGTCTGGCGATACTTTTTTATTATAGCTTATTATTCTTTGCAAGACTTGTTATGGCACTAAGCAACCTTACTGGGTCATCCACAACAAAATCTGGATTAAAAGCTTCCAAGGCCTGCCTGGTATTCACTCCCCAGGTGACAGCAATGGAAACCAGCCCTGCTTTTTTTGCCGCTTCCACGTCCCTGGTTTGGTCCCCTACGTATGCCGTGGTTTTAAGGTCAAGCGAATATTTTTTCACTAATTTCTTTAAAATATTCGCCTTGCCTAACCAGCTGTTTTCCGAATGGATAAAATCAAAAATCTCCGTATGGTTATTTTTCAAGAACTCTTCAATATTTTCCTTGGAATTGGAAGTAACTATTCCCATTTTTACCCCTTGAGATTTCAGCTGCTGGAGAATTTCCGGAATGCCAGGAAAAAATTTTTGGCTGGGCAGGCGCTCGTGGAATTTAGCGCGGGTTTTTTTGGCAATAAACGGAAGTTTCCAAATGCTTATGCCTACCTCATTGAGAATGGAAGTTATATCCAAATTTCTTAGCCTGATTGCGTCTTCCGGATTTACAGCTTTGTAATTGAATTCTTCCGCATAAAAATTAATCGCCCACACCCAAGCTTCCAAAGTATCGGCTAAGGTGCTATCAAAATCAAAAATTATCCATTTATCGCTTTCCATACCCTGTAGAATTTCTTTGCAATTGTTCGCTGTTGTTACCGACAACGAAGATTATTGCAATTTTAGTAAATTATGATGTCCCTATAGACCACTCTATTATTGTCCACGCTCACAACAGGAGGTTTGCAAAGAAGCTCTACAGGGCATATACATTATTAATCATTTCTACTAAATATTTTCCCTTGGAATAAAATAAGGCGCATTGCCTTCCAAAACCCCAAAACATCGGAAAAATACAAGAATTTTGACATTAGTCTTATTAAATAAGGACCCAGCCCCGGCTCAAATAACGAATTTTCTTTTATCGCCCACTTGCCGCCAACGGTTAATGTCGCTTTGAAATTTTTCGGCTGGAAAGGAGCAGGCCTGCGGTTTAACATCATCCGGCTTATGGCATAGGCAAGATATTCTCCTTGGTCCTGGGCCTGGCGCCAAAGGCTTGACGGAGAAACCTGGCAGTTTTGGGGGCAAGCCGCAAGGCTTCCGGCTGCAAAAACATGGTCAAAATATCTCGCGCCGCGGCTGTCCAACCCCCTAACCTGCAGATACTCATTGGTGATTATCTGGTCTTTGTTATTTACCATAACGCCTCTGGAAAAGGCCGGTATTTTATTCCTGGAACCGGCAGCCCAAATTATTGCGTCATGAGCAATTTTTTCACCGTCTTTCAACTCAACCATGCCGGGATCAATTTTGGTAATTTGCGCTAAAAATCTTGTTTTTACTCCTAATCCAGCAAGCCTGTCCAAAACCGCTTCAGATACTGGTTCCGACAACTCAGAAAGCAGCCTGTGGGACGATTCAATAATTTCAATTTCAATTTTTTCCCTAGGGTATAAGTTTTTCCAGGCAATAATATTTAAAACCTTGGATAATTCTCCTGCCAAAGCTACCCCGCGGCAACCCCCGCCGATAATTGCAATTCGGATATTTTTTTTGAAAACATCAGACTTATGTGCTTGTACTTCGAATTCAATTTGGTTTCTTATCCTTAACGCGTCGCTCAAAGAAGAATAAGCTAAGGCATGTGTTTCGGCACCTGGAGTTTCTATTGAATCAATTTGCTTACCGACAGATAAAACCAGATAATCATAGCGGATAACCAGCCTTCCCGCGGTTACCAGTTTTTGCTCAGCGTCAACTTTAGCCATTTCCCCCTGCAAGAATTTAATCTTGCGTCCTTTAATAATTTCCGCTATAAGAACACTTATGCTTTGCTTAACCTGGCTGGCAGAGGCAAGTTCTTCTTCGCTGCAGGCAACTTCAAAAAGATCCGGAGTGAATATGTGGTAGTTATGCTTATCCAGCAAAACGATTTCTACGTTCTTTTTATTTTTATATTTCTTTTCCAGGGCCAAAGCAGCGCTGACACCTGCAAACCCCGCCCCGACAATGACAATTTTGATCATTATATTTTTAAGATAAGTACGATAAGTACACCTACATTATAACATAAATCCAAACAAAGAGACTCTTCGCTTAAGCGAAGAGTCTCTTTGTAATTCCTATATTCCAGATTCTGGATTCTAAATTCTAATCTATTCGTATCTAAGCGCTTCAATAGGATCAAGCTTGGCCGCACTTCTGGCCGGAAACACCCCAAAAGCAATTCCGATAATCGCGGAAACCCCGACGCCAAGAAGTATGGCGTAAAAAGGCACGCTGAATGCCCAGGACAGCCCGGTCGCGGTTGCAATTAGCGAAACCGTCAATCCAAGCAAAGACCCGACAGCCACGCCAATAATGCCGCCGATTATTGTCACTAAAACAGCTTCAATTAAAAATTCATTCAAAATGTCGGAAGGCTTGGCGCCCAAAGCTTTTTTTAAGCCGATTTCCGCCGTGCGTTCAGTAACCACCACATACATAATGTTCATAATCCCCACTCCGCCGACCATGAGGGAAATAGCGGCAATGGCAATAAGCAAAAAAGTAATGCCATTGAAAATTGTATTAAAACTCTCCATGCTCTGAGCCATGGTCTGCACGGAAAAATCGTCTTTATAAGGATCGGTGATCTGGTGATTGCGGCGGACAATATCGCCGATATCAGCCGCGGTAACGTCAGCTAGTTGCGGATTTTTTACCTGGGCAATCATATAAACCAAATAATCAATGCCGAGCATTTTCTTTTGAGCCGTATTTAGAGGTATAAATATATACTGGTCATCGCTCATCCCGCTAAAACTTCCGCGCTTGTCATAAACTCCGATTACCTCAAAATTCAAATCCCCTACCCTGATGGTTTTCCCGATTGGATCTTCCTGTCCGAACAAATCGTTGGCTATGGAATTGCCCAATATCGCCACCTGGGCCGCGGCTGAATTTTCCTGGTCAGTGTAAAACCTTCCTTCTTTTATTACTCCTTTATCTATTTCAAACCGTTCCGGCGAAGCGCCGAAGATGATGGAATTTTTTACCACATCTTTGTAACTGGCCACTTTTTGGCCAAAAACGGCGCCGTAAATATTGTTTACGTTGGGCAAGCGCCTGATTTCTTCCGCATCGCGCATTTTTAAGGTGGTAATAGCGACAGCTGACATGG
The DNA here is from genome assembly GCA_013387205.1 of Patescibacteria group bacterium. GTDB lineage: Bacteria > Patescibacteriota > Doudnabacteria > UBA920 > UBA920 > AMAZON01. The sequence continues at coordinate 62,013 of WARV01000010.1, forward strand.
CCCTGCTCATATCACTGCTTGCTGCGGAATTAGAACGGTTCTTTGTTGTAGGAGGCACGCGGGTTTCTATTATAACAGTATTTGTGCCGAACATTTCCACTTGGGAATTAATAAGGCTGCGAAAGCCCGCGCCCGCGGATAATACTAAAATCACTGTTGCCACGCCGATAATTATTCCAAGCGTTGTCAATCCGGTCCGGACCGGATTGGCGGTTAGAGCCTTAATAGATTGTCGAAATGCTTTATACATAATCCTAATTCCCCGAATTAACATCCGAATGCCCCAAATGATTCCTTCCCTATTCGGGTCATTTGGATATTATTCGGATAATTCGGATTATATTTATTCATACCTCAGCGCGTCAATTGGGTTAAGTTTGGAAGCTTTTAGCGCCGGATATATGCCAAAAATAACGCCGGTTATAATAGAAACTCCGACTGCCAAAAAAACAGACCACCAGGAGATGACAAAAGCCCAATCCAAACCTGCAAACCTTGCCCCCAAAGCAACCAAATAAGAAACTACCGCTCCAATAATAATTCCGGCCACGCCGCCGAGCAGGGTTAAAAACCCTGACTCGAACAAAAACTGGTTACGGACAGCGCGATTAGTCGCGCCCACGGCTTTGCGCAATCCGATTTCCCGCGTGCGCTCCGCTACGGTTACCATCATGATATTTAAAATCCCAATACCGCCGACCAGCAAGGCAATGGAAGCCATTGCTATCAAAAACAATCTTAAAGCGTCAGTGACTGTGGTAAAAATCTTAATTGCATCAGCAATATTGCGCACGGTAAAATCTTCATCTTCCGCCCTTTTTATACGGTGCCTCTCGCTAAGCACCTGCGTAACATCGCTTATAGTCTGGTCAACATTGTCGGTACTGTCTACTTTAATAATAATGGCTTGCAGATAATTTATGCCAAGCAGCTGTTTTTGCGCGATGCTTAAAGGGATATATGCTTGCTTGTCCTGGTTTTGGAACATGAATGACCCGCGCTTGGCTACAACACCAATTACTTCAAACGGCACGCTTTTAATTTTAACCACTTGCCCGATAGGGTTAATGTCGCTGCCAAACAATTCATCCCTGACCTGCGAACCTATAACAATGACATTAGCGGCACCCCTGTCTTCTTTTTCATCTATAAACCTGCCCTGTTCCATTGTCAGGCTGACAATATTGGTATAGGTCGATTGTACGCCCTGGTATGCCACGTCAGTATCCTTATTTTGCCAGACTACAGTATCGCTCCCCTGCACGCTGCCCATTACCCCTGAAGCATGAGGCACGCGCGACTGGTCTTTTAACGCATCAGCATCTTCTTTGGTTAAAGTCGTAACGACAATCCCGAATGCCTGCGAAGGCGGGCCTTTTTCATTGCTTTTTCCAGGCTGAACATTAAGCAGATTGGTACCTAATTTTGTAACTTGCCCGAGGACCAAGCTTTGCGCGCCAGCCCCCAAGGCAATAATAATAATCACCCCGGCTACGCCTATGACAATACCAAGGATAGTCAAAAACGACCTTCCTTTACGGGCAAGCAATGTGCGGATAACAAGTTTTATGGTACCAATAAAATTCAAAAATTGACCTAATTATTCTAATTGCTCTAATTAACCTAAATAATGTCTAATCCCCAATTTCTAAATTTTGACATTAGGTATTGGGATTTGTTTAGTCCGCCAGCTGGCGGATTAGGTTAATTAGTATAATTAGAAATTTATTTAATGAGTTCCTTGTCTGCTGCGGCAATAGTCCTGTCTTTGACTTTTTCGTCGGACACGATGTTTCCGTCGCGGATACGGATTATCCTTTTGGCGTGCTTGGCTGTGTCTGTTTCGTGGGTCACCAAAATAATAGTTCGCCCTTCGTCGTTAAGGCGCTGTAAAATACTCATGACAGTATTGCCGGATTTGGAATCCAAATTTCCGGTCGGTTCGTCGGCAAAAATCACAGCCGGATCATTCACCAGCGCCCTGGCAATAGCCACTCTCTGTTTTTCCCCGCCGGAAATCTGGTTGGTGTAATAACTAAGCCTGTGCGACAACCCAACTGCTTCCAAAGCTTTTTTAGCCAGTATCTCATAGTCTTTTTTCTTGCTGTAAATTAACGGCAACTTGACGTTGTCAAGCACTGTGGTGCGCGCCAATAGGTTAAACGACTGGAACACAAAACCAATGCGCTCGTTACGGAGTTCCGCCAGGTATTCATCATCAAAACTGCCTGTATCCCTGCCTTCAAACTCATACGTGCCGGAAGTTAAGCGGTCCAGAAAACTTAAAACGTGCATTAAGGTTGACTTGCCGCTTCCTGAAGGCCCCATAATGGCGACAAACTCCCCAGACTCAATTGAAAAAGAAACACCATGCAGGACAGAAGTCACCACATCTTCATTGACATAATCCTTAGTTAAATTTTGTACTTTTATTAGCGCCATATATTTACTAATCCTTCTACTAAATGTACTAAAATATCACCAAACATACTTAATTGATATCAGTACTGGTATGAGATTTAGTATATTTCGTATATTTTAGTATTTAGTAGAGAATATTATTTTTTAATCAACGTCACAATCTCCTGCCCTTCGCTCAGTCCCGATGTGATTTGCACCAATCCCCCGTCTGCTTCCAAGCCGGTAGTTACCGCAACCTCTTCGTAAGTTTTCTTTTTGCTGTCTTTAATTACTTTGATGAATTTTTGCCCGTCTTTCGGCAATACAGCGCGTAGCGGCACGGCCAAAACATTATTTATCTGATCCACCAAGATTACCATATTGGCAGTCATGCCGGGTTTTATCTCATCAATTTTTTCTAAATTCGCAGTCACTTTATAATTTACCACGCCGGAAACCACGGTAGATGCCGGGTTTATAGTCTGCACTGTTCCTTTAAAATGCCTATCCGGGCCAAGCGCATCAAAAGTCAAATCCACTGTCTGGCCGGGTTTTAAGGATGAAATATTGGCTTCGCTAATATTTGCTTCCACGTGCAAGTTGTTAACATCCTGCAGCACAATCACTTCTTTCATGGAGGTGGCTTGTTCGCCGGGCTTAATATCTACTTTTGTTATTACTCCCACAGCAGGAGCCCGAATTATCGTGTTTTCAAACGCAGCCTCCGCGGCTTGGACTTGCCCTGTTGCAGTTAAAATTTGCGCCTGGGCTGCTTCAATATCAGCCGGCCTGGCAGACGCTTTTTTCAAATCTAAAGAAGCCTGGGCCTGATCCAAAGCAGCCTTGGCTGAATTTACCGCGGCCTGGGCAGCATCAATAGCAACCTGCTTGGCCTGCAACGCCGCCTGGTATGAATTGTAATTAATTACGTAATTGGCCGCTTGGGTATTTGGAACGCTAACGGTCCAGGTGTTGTTGGTTGGAATATTCGTGCTTGGGAAAGAAATAAACAAACCCTTTTTACCCATTAACTGCGAGCTGCCGTCAACCGGGCCCTCTGCGTCTTCCAGGCCCTTAACCTGGAACCTCAGCCCGCCGCCTGTCTGGTATGTGCTGATTAAATACTGCCCCTGATCCTGTCCGGTATAAGTGCCGGTTATAGTCGGAATTACAGTGCCGGTATTACCCGCGCCAGCTACGGCTGTAAAAGACGAATTCAAAAGGGAGTTATACGCATTACTCACCAGCACATCCTGCTGCTGTTTGGTATTATTAAGGCTTCTTTGCGCGTTGTCATAAGCAGTCTGCGCGGCATCTACTGCCTTTTGCGCTACTACCACTTCCTCATTACTGGCTCCAGAGAGCACCCTTTCATAATTTGCCTTAGCCTGGGCTAAACCGCCTCTCGCTGAAGTCAGGCTGGCCATCTGGTCTTTCTGTTCCAAGGTTGCGAGCACGTCACCTTCTTTAGCCTTATCCCCTTCTTTAACAAGAACCTTTGACACAATGCCGCTGGCTTTAAAACCTAGGGATAAATCTGTTTGGCTGACCACCTGGCCAGTGGCTAAAACCGTCTGTTTAAGGTCCTGTTTTCTGGCAGTTTCGGTGACAATATTCTTGGCAGGATCCTTGCTTTTTACAACCTTATATCCGATGCCAAGAATAACTAAAAGCGCTATGGAAAACCAAATTATCTTTTTTTTCGTGAAAAATTTTTTCATATATTTTAAGGCTATTTATTTAATACTTCCTTAATGTATTTTAAAACCTCCTGCTTATCCTTGTGGCCTTCAACAGATTCCACAATCATATTTATTATATCATTTATTTCATCGGCTTTAATAAAGCTTAAAGCTTTACCGTATTTGCCTAAAACCATAAGCCGGTCGCCGGGTTTGAGTTTTAGGTCCTTCCTGGCTTCAACCGGGATAACCACTTGTCCCCTGGCGCCCACAGTCGCTGTGCCATAAACCTTGTCTTGATGCGACATTGGATTAATCTTTATTTTCATAAAAAATATGATAAATCAATTAAGTATGATAAATCATACTTATCATACACTATTTATTTAATATTGTCAATATAAAACGAATTCCTGGCAGCTGGCGGACTCTGACTACTCAGAACTCATCCTGTCCTTCTCTAAAGAGAAGGAACTAGCTAAGCAAGGCTATAATCTTTCTTAGCATGTTCTCCCTCTTTATCATAAGAGGGAGACAGAGGGAGTTAGTATTAGGAATTAGTAATTGGAATTTGTTTAGGAAATGGTCTCAAAACCTGGCTTTCAGGCGAAATTTATAGAATTTCAAGACTGCTTCAAATAGTTCGCATAAAAAGAAGGGCGGGAGAAAAGCTCTAGAGCTTTTCTCCCGCCGCGGACTATACTCGGAACACGATTGGGATCTTTTTCGTGCAGCCTTTGTGGACATACTTTCCTTCCCCGATTTTTTTGACGGAAAATTTTCCGTCTTGATCGGTTAATGCATCACCGCAGGGAAGAAGCCTGATTTCCGAAGGTAAGTCGAAGTGGTCCAGTTCCCCTTCCTTTACAATACTGTGAGCGAGAAAAAGTTCAATAACCTCCCGAGCTGCCATAACCGCTCCTTTCTCTGCTTTTCGCCCGCAATTCCAGACCGCTCAATACTGCTGCTGGTTCGGATTCCGGATAAAGCCAAACGATTGAACTTTCGCCGTTGCAATGCCCGCAGTAATCAGGGCTTGCCGGGGACGGATACAAACAAATATCGCAGATAAGAGCCGTTTTAGTGATGTTTAATGCCACTTTGATAGCATCCTGTCTTTCTTCGGCGCTAAGATCGCCTTCACCATTTCTAAGCCGCTCCAAAATCAGGGCGCGATCCCCTGCCGCCGTTCCATTTGCCATAATTCCTCCTTTATAACCGATATAACCGACCATTTAAGACCGGAAACTTGCAGCCAATTTTTTAGCTGCAAGTTTCTGGTTTTAATCGGGGGAGGCAAAGAGATGCCAGCATCTCTTTATCTCCCTTTGTTTTACCACGCTCCATTGCAAGTTGGGACAGAAAGCTTATTACAGCTCTGCCCTGGCTTTTTTTCGCACCCTTTACATCCTTTTCCGCAACCGGTTTTTTTCTTCTTCGGAATTTTTACCGTCTTACTCTTCTGTTTCATCTTTTTTTCCTTAGATCGGCCATACTTCCTGTGCTGGATGGCTGACCGCTGGAACACTGACAGGTTTTTCCTGGGCCTTGTTACCGGCAGCAGACTCCAAAAACAATTTTGCCGTGTCTGCTCCGATAATACTGCCGCAACAAGGACACCGCAATCTTCCTGAAGGATCACGAACCATTAAAATCTTGCAATTGGGACAATTCATATTCCCCTCCTTATCTTTTGATAACATTCCGCCTCAGCGGGCTATTTTGACCACTTGGCCAAGAAGTGGTCTCAAAACTTCAATAACAAAAAATCCGGCGCTCTGCTGAGGCCGGAAGTCTTAGGTTGAAGAAAGCTTAGTTTTTATTCAACTCAAAATTCCTGGTCCCAGCTGTCTGAGTAAAATAAAACCAAAAATAAAAATTTTGAGCTGAAATGTTCATATTTCCTTTATATTATCACAATTGCTGTTTTTGTCAACTACAGGTTGCCTACAGATTCTCTTCTAAGTATATCTGTAGGTGTCTGTAGATTAGTATTAATCCGTAAATCTGTAGTTATAGGTTTTGCCTTATTTTATCCGCCACGCTATTTTGTTCGGCAATTTCTTCTTCAGTTAAATTCAGCAAATCATAATCCCTTTCTGCCTCCGGGGTAATAACCTTATAAATTTCCGGCAATTGGGTTTCTATGCTTTCCCCGATATTTATCTGCCTGGCTAATTTTTTGTATTTATAATACCAATGGTCTTGTTGGCTAAGAAGAATATCAAGCCCCGTGGCTTTGATAATTTTTCCTTCTTTGGCGGCAAAAGCCAGGCTGGCTTCCGCAAAATTATCGGTGGTAATTTTGTCGATTTGACCGGCTTCGTCTGCCTTGCCGATTTCCTTAAGCAGGCTGATGAATTTTTCCTTGATGCCTGTCAGCCAGTTTACCTGGTTAAAACCTCCCAGGCATGTAACTTGGTAATGGAGGGTGATTAAAAAACACAGCAAAGTGGACGGATAAATTTTCCTGGCCTTAAGTGCCTGGCCGACTGACCGGCTGTCTAAGCTTATGGAAAAATTTTCTCCAATTAGTTTGCCGCCGCTTCTAGCCAAGCGCAGGCGGCGGCCGGAATCATCCACCCCCCAAAACAAAAAGCTGCCTTTATGGCCTGAAGAAAACGCCCCTAAAGCGCCATTAAAATATTTTTCCACTAAAATCCAGCCGGAAGGCTCAAACAGCAACTGGTATAAAACATGCCCAGAATCGTTTAAAATATTTTCCAGCAGAACCTTGGCTGCCAAATCCTCTATAGGCAAATAGTAAACTGGCGGGGCCGGAGGAAATATTTTCCGCCATAACCAAGAACTAATAACGCAAGCCTGGTCGGAAAAATTATCCTTATTGAAAATTCCGGGAATCTCAAACATTTCCTTAACAAGGCTCAAGAGCAAGTCTTTTTCCCTTGCGCTTAATTCCAAATCCCGGCTGATCTGTTTTAATACTTTACTTTCGCTCTCTTCAGTTAATGCCGGGGCGGCAAATACCGCCCTGGTTTTAAGCTTATCGGAAAAAAATGAAAATCTTTTTAACTTCCCGGTTTTGGTTTCCGTTAAAACTAAACTTGCCGGCCAGGAAGAATTATTTAAAGATATTCCGGAAGTGGTAAAGCAAATCAATGCCTTCATGTTTTCCCTTTGGCTGAAAATGAGGTTGGAATTGATAAAAAAGGGATGGTTTAAAATGCCATGATGGTCAATAGTCGAAACTAGCGGAGATTGTTTTAATTGCTGCAAAAAATTTTCGCTTTCCAGGCTGCTATATTTTTTTTCCAGCAAGTTTGCCGCTTTAACAAGAAGCGGGTTTTCTGAAAACTGGAAAGCGCTGTTTTTTACCTTCCAGCTGTTGGCGTAATCGTAAATACTATCAGTTTTATAGGCATGGTAAATCTCGCCGAGCACCTTTTGCTGGCTTAAAACTTTTTGCTTAAGGTTTTCCAAAGCATTCCTGTCTTCCATGTAATTATTATAGCCGTGAACGGGAAAAAATAAAAACCCCGCTCTTTCTCTTAAAAGATTATTCATTGCCACCAATCAAATATTAATTACTGGTTAAGCAATGGAATTTCCTTAAAAAGAAAGGGCGGGGTTAAACTCAAACCTACTTCATTCCTCGAGGAGTCATTTTCCTAGTACCTCCTAGGAAATTTCCCGTTTGATTTCCTAGACAAAAATATACTGCATAATCTGGAAACAATGTTTTGCCTCCCAGTACGTAAGATGTCCCGCTTGCAATATAAAAATATGTATTGCCAGGGATACCTTCGCACGATCCATCAACGTTAGCACACTCGTCCCCCTGGGAGGCTTGGTGGGTATATGTAACACAGCCCCCATCTGGAGGCATGGGAGATTTAGGTATGGTATTGGCAAACTCTGGAGATAATCCAGTTGCGATTCCGGCAGTAGAAGAAGGATATCCTTTATAAGCAGCAAAATACAGCTCTAAAGCATTGGCCATGGATACCATATCTGAAACCCGTTTTGTATCCCTGGATTTTTGCCTGGCATTAACCAAAGCGATTAAAGCCAAAGAGCTTAACAAGGAAATAATTGCAACGACCACTAATAATTCTATTAAAGTAAAACCTTTATTTTCTTTATTTTTGTATCTTTGCATGATTGTGTTTTTAAATTTGCTTTTATTATACCACAAATCCTGTCAAAATTGAATGTGGATAAGGCTTTTGCCACAAAGCCTTGATAAAAATCGCCGGATATTGTAAAATATCAGAGTCCAATGTGGAAACGATTAACAATTAACGATTGACGATTAACTTAAGTGAAGTTAGTTAAATGTTAATAGTTAATCGTCAGTTGTATGTCCATAGGTCGGTAGTTCCCTCCTTCGCTCTCGCTAATGCTCGAGCTTCGGAAGGGCAAGAGGCTAATTATTATTACCTGCTTGCACTTCGAAGCTTTGGCGATAGCCAAAGCGTAGTAGCGGGTCGGTAGCTCAGTCGGTAGAGCAGTCGCCTCTTAAGCGAAAGCGCGTGGGTTCGATCCCCACCCGACCCACCAAAACAGTTTCCATCAGCTTGTCTGGTGGAAACTGTTTTGATTAGCGGGGTGGAGAGAACCTTTAGGTGAGATCCTCGACCAACTTCTAGAATACCGCCAAAGGCGGTAAAAACATAGCGGAAGTGCACGCGAAGCGAGCCACCCGACCCACCAAGAGAAAAAGGTATCAGCTTGTCTGGTGCCTTTTTCTCTTTATCTTGTCGGATAGTGGGGATCGAAGGGTACAGACAAAACAACAATTG
>WARV01000011.1 GCA_013387205.1 Patescibacteria group bacterium
ACGAGGAGATTAGACGGGTAGAGTATGCCTTAAACACCAGGCCACGTAAACGCTTGGGCTGGAAGACACCGCTTGAAGTATTACAAAGGGGTGGTGCACTTACTTGTTGAACCTAGTACGCCAGTTTTAAAGTGTTCGGTAAAAAAAGAAGCTGCCACAAAGCGGCAGCTTCTTATGGTAACTATTCCAGCCAGCAATGCGGATCTGTTTCAAGATAGTTTCCCCTTTGGACGTGGGCTCTGGCTCTGCAGCCGCCGCATTGGTATTTGAGGTTGCATTTGCCGCACTTCCCATTGAAATTCCTGGAAAGCAGGTTTTTGACAACTTCACTGTTTTGGTAAGCCGTGGTAATCTCGCCGACCGACAATGGAAACACGTTCATTATCGGAATGTCTAAAAGCGCGCATGGTGTCATTGTTCCGTTGGCATCAACATTGAAGGTAACTGCTGCTGCCCCGCAACCATTAAAGACAAGTTCTTCATCCTGGTTGCTGTCTTCATGGCTGCACGCCAGGCACTTTAACGGGTCGTTGGTGGAAACCTTTATGTCCGTGTACTTTTCCCGCAGTTCGTAGATGCGTTCTATGAAGGCCTTTTTTTCTTCTTTGGCCATCCATAGGTCTTTGCGGGAAATCGCTCTGCCTGCCGGGTGTACTGGCGAAAAGCCAATCCGCTTGCAGCCCATGCTTCTGGCATGTTCAACCATCGTCCCCATTTCGCCAATCTGTGACGCTTGGATTGTGGAGCGCATGGTAGAAATGAGGCCGGGGATATGGCTTTGCGCAACCAGGCGAAGAGCTTGGTTGGCTTTTTCAAACGCTCCTTTGTGTTTCCGAAAAGCGTCGTGCTCCGTTGGATTAAGGTTGTCCAAACTGACCGACAAGGCAAGGCCTTTAAAGCACATCTTCTCAAAAAAGCGCAGGTGCTGCTCGGTCAGTAAAACGCCGTTGGTCGTCAGGGTCAGGTTTTTCACTCCCGCTGACCGGACGCTTCTTATAACATCAAAGAATTTACGGTGGATTAGCGGTTCTCCGCCGGAAATAACAATCTCGGCATCGTCCGGGCTGAACTGCCGGGCAAAGCTGATGATTTTTATTATCTGCGGAATTTCCATGTCCTTCCGTTCTTGGTACGCCGCCCGGCAATGCTGGCATTTCATGTTGCAGCGGCCGGTTATTTCAATCTGGACTTGGCCGAATTCTACTTCGTAGATGGTGTCGTCAACTTCAACTTCCAGCAATCTCATTGAATTATTTTCTTCCATATATCACCTGCCAATGTAAAAGTCCTTTTTGAAAAAATAACGGGGAGGATTTGCTGTCCTCCCCGTTACCCGTTGATGCTTAGCCGTTAGTATCGCACGTTCTGCAGCCGTTCTGGCCAATGCGAACCTTCAGGCGTTTCTTTTGTTTCGGCTTTTTCATAAAGCCTCCTTTGCGCTAATAGTAGCCTTTAGGACCTCGTTAGTCAATATCAAAATTCATTAAAATTTACTTTATTTATTGATAATAAGTTAAATTGCGAAAAACCTAAGGAAAAACTTGATATATTTAAGAAACACTTGATAAAAATAAGGAATTATGGTAAACTATCAAAGCAAATAAGTATAGTCCTAAGTTCTTAGTACTAAGAACTAAGTACTCACAAACGGCCCATTCGTCTAGTGGCTAGGACATCTGGTTTTCAGCCAGGTAACAGGAGTTCGATTCTCCTATGGGCTACCAATTTAAAAAATCCCATAGCATTGGGATTTTTTAAATTGTCTCGAGCGAAGTTCCGCTTCGCGGAACGAAGCCGAGAGGCACAAAAAATTGGTGCTATACTATAATCATGTATTACTTTTATCTTTTCCGTACTCCCGATGATACTTTATATACTGGCGTAACCGGTAATTTAGATGATCGCGAAAATCGCCATAACACCAGCCGCGGATCGAATTGGACCACTAATCACCGTGGCGGTCAAATCGTCTACACCGAAACCTACCCAACTCTCTCCGAAGCCCGCCGCCGCGAAATACAAGTAAAAAAATGGTCCAGGATTAAAAAGGAGAATTTGATCAAAAGATTCAAACCGTAGTAAACAACCTCACTCCCCGAAGTGGTGTTTTTGATTTGGTTTAATTGATGCAAAATGAGTTTTCCAAAATCCATTTGCTCAAGCAATAGGAACTGGAAAACTTTTTTGTTTCAAATAAAACCAAATTGGGTATATACTGTAGATAAAATATATATGATAACTGATTTAGAACGTATAAATAAATTTATTAATATTGTTGAGAAATTAAAAAATTCTCAATTTATTAAAACAACAAAAAATATTAAATTTGAGTTGAATGTTGAGATTGGAGAGAATATTAAACAACAAATATCAGGGTACGATGAAGACCAATTCCGCTCAATGTTAATGGATTTAAGAAAGTTACTCATGGTTAAAGATGGGGTCAAATTAGACGAAATCTGTGACTTAATAGTAAAAAATACGAATAAACAGGACGTTATTAAAAATGTTACAGATTGCAAGAGAGTATTTAAAGAGTTAATGGACAATCCTCCTATAAATATAATTAAAGACGGAGAATCCTTTAGCTCAGAAGATATTATCAAACTTTGGCTGTATGGACATTATGTTCACGAAGACGACGACAAAACTAAAAGATTAAACAATATGGGACTTTCGGCGATGTTTATTAAATATAACTTTACTACTGCCATAACAAAGTTATTAGATCTTTCCATAATTATTTCTAATAATGCAAAAATTTTATAATACATTCTAATAAATATTTATGGACGCCATAGATTTTTTAAAAGATAGGGACAATCTTCAACCTCTTAAATACAAAGAAGTAGAAGGTTATATACATAATGACCATCGTTTTTTACTCCCTTTGGTTTATATAAGCCAAGAAAAAAGATTGCTTCCTAAGCCTTGTAAACTTATATTATTTGATGCCCATCATGACTCTTGCCCAGTAAACAAAGAACAATTGAAAGAAATAGAAAAATTATTTAGTAATAAATATTCAATAAATGATTTAATAAAATTAACTGACAAGGTATTAGGTCAGAATGACGACGACTGGATTCAGGCAGGAATGCAGTTGAATCTATTTAGTGATGCTATTGTTTTTGGAGTGACCCAAAATCCCATTGACGATATGGAATGCCAAGAGATCGTTGATATTTCAGGAAACAAACATCATCTAGAGATTAGGCCCTTATTTCCTGGAGACATGCTTGAATATCAATGTTCTTTAAGTGATATAGCCTATGAAGAAAGATACAAGCATTTTTGGGATTTGTTGGATTGGGAATTTGTACCTCGTGAAGGATTTAAATTTAGAGAGACTAATGAAAATATTGCAATTAGTATTGATTTAGATGCCTTTACCATACACTGGGAACATTTTATTTTCCCTTGGGATAATGAAGTATTTATAGATAAATTCCTAAACGAATCAACTTATTGGACAACCCAAAATTGGTCAGGCAAAAAGGTGTTTGATAACTTTATAGAAAGATGCGGAATGTTTGCTATTGCGAGAGAACCTAGATACTGTGGAGGAGAAGAAAAAATGGAAAAAATCTATTCCAAAGTTAATGAATTTCTTTTTAACAACCTACTGATTCAATCTTAAAGGACCTTTGGTTTAAAATCGAATAAATTCCTTTTACCAGAACAAGAAAAGTTTTCCACTTGTCTCGAGATGGTCTATCAAGAAAAGTCCCCGAGTTTATCTCGGGGTTTTTTCGTGGTTAGTTCATGGTTAGGATAAGAACTCCTTCGGGTTCGACTATGAGTCCTCCGTAGCTTAGCGAAGGAGAAAATTCCATACTTGTACTTGTTCCTACGAAGCTTTAGTGAAGTGGGATGGATTGCTACTAATCCACCACTAAACATCGGGAATCCTTATATCTTGGGTCTTCCAAAATTAGGAAAGATTCTGTAGAATTTCTTTGCCTCATTAACTATTGAAAATCTTTTGATATTAGGGTGGTGCCTATGAGGCTCCGCTTTTTAAGATTACCCATTGAGTATTGAAGACTATAGAGCTTAGGTGGTTCCTAAAAACGTCAAAGATTTTAATAATGTGTTTTACTCTATTAATAAATAAGAATATGTATGAACTACTTCACGTAATTATGAGGAAATGCATACCTTACTCTTATCGTATGTGGACAAATTATTGACAAAGCCCGCATGTATCTGCTAAAATTTAAGAAACCGTCCACTTATTAACTAAGAATATTATATGGATGATACAAAAACCTTTCAAAATATAGAAAAAAAACTTACTGCCATATTAGCTCTTTTAGTAGAGGAGCGAGAGCATAAGACTTACACCAAAGATCTCAATAAGATCGAAGTTGTTCTTAATAATTTAGGGTTCAGCAGCTCTGAAATCGCAAATATAATTCAAAAAAATCAAGTCGCAGTAATAAAATCCTTACAAAGGGCTAAAAAATAACTCCATGGAAAACAAATCAACCAATCAAGCCTTGCAAGAGTTAGTGATGCTTTTCACGATTATAGTGAAAAGAAGTGTGCCACAATCAACCCTCATTCAAGAAATGAATGCTGTGGGTTTTGAACCTAAAAGGATAGCCGAGCTATTGAGAACCACCCCTAATACTGTGAGTGTTGCAATCAATAGATTCAAAAAAATGAAAGGAAAATAACATGGGTAAAAATAGTCAAGAGAAACAAACACTTGATTGCAAATTAGACAAGATTATTAATTTACTACAATTACTTGTAGCAACTGAGCTTTATAGGGATGGTGTTGCAAAGTCCGAAATTGGAAAGCAGCTCCATCTTGCAAAAGCATCAGTGGTAGCAATGCTGAAAGGCATTAAATTAAAGGAATAATTTATGGATGATAAACTTGGGGAATCTATAGCCAAAAAACTGAATGTTCTAATTGCTTTGACACTAAACAGGGCTCTAAACAGTTCGCCATTTCAACACAATAAAAAAGAAACTGGAGACAAAATAAGGTATTTGGCTAGTTTTGGATTAAACCCTAATGACATAGCAGAAATTACAGGCTCTCCAGTTCAAAGTGTTAGAACCCTATTGACGCCTTCAAGAAAAAAATAGGCTAATTGTATGGATATACAAGAACTAGTTGCCAGGGCACGTATAATCTTCAAGGGTTCTTCTAAGAGACCTAGGATTTTTAGCTTGGTAAATGGAAAGAGGTCGGCTAAAGAAATAGCACGCAAAGGTGGGTTCACGTTTGTATCCGCTCTGCAAGAATTACAAAAAATGAAAGATCTAGAGCTTGTTTATCCACGCAAAGATACGGACGGCAATCATCTGAAGAAAGATAATTCAGTGGTGTATGAAAAAGCCCCACTTCTTAAACATCTTCCCCCCTCTTATTTCTCTGAACCCACAAAGCTGCCTATAGTGAGAAAGATTAAAAGTCAGAAAAGTAAAACTAAAAATAATTCAGCAACAGTTACTGTTCCAACAGAACAACGGATATTAGATATATGCAATCACGGGGAAGATCAGCTATATGAATTCAAAGAGGCTGGCGTAGAAATGTCAAAATTATCAAAAGAAATAAGCGCTTTTGCTAATACTGAATTAGGGGGAATAATTTTTTATGGCATAGAGGATGACGGCTCCATAGGGGGCTCGGACAAAACACGCCAAACAATAGATCAATCATTACGCAATAGTATAAGAAACTCTATTTCTCCTTCTCTAAGTGTAAAGATCGTCGAAAAAGACGTCCTTGGTCATAAAATCATACTCATAGTTGTTCCTCCATGGAATAGAAAAGACGTATATCAATATGAAGGACGAATATATCTTAGAGATGGAACCAATGTATTTGTTGCAAAACCAGAAGAAGTAAGAAAGTTACACCTGGGTCAACCAGTAAGATAACAATGAACAATACAACACTTCACAATCTTTTTGAGCGTTTACGAGTAGAGTTGAGGATAACAAAGCCGAAAACCTTACGAAAAAAAATTCAAAGGGAAGCTTCAAAACTAGGTCTTACCACTGATGAAGCGCTGTTTATATTGGCGAAAGAAAATGGTATAGGTTATCAAAGAGAATTTAGAAAATTGAAGCCTGAATCCAGACAGTCCATAACCGATGCTATTAGAGAATATAGTTCAAACAGTTCCAATATCACAAATACCGCAAAGGCAAAAGCACCTTCTTTTCGTGGGAAAAATAGAACAACTACGATCAAAACTAAATTTGGTAGTATCACAGAACCTTATCTTCCTCATACGATTAACCAAGAAGCAGTTGATATGGCTGAGCAAGCTTATTTAAGTTTGTATATATTAGAAAATTCAGTAAGGAGTTTTGTTCTAACTGTAATGAAGAAGAATTACGGAGAAGATTGGTGGAAACATAAAATGGGAACAAAAAAATTAAAAGATATTGCTGCCAAGGTTACTGACAGACAAAAAACAGAAGAAAAAAATCGATGGCATGGCAAAAGGGGTGCTCACCCAATCTACTATAGTGATTTTGGCGACTTATCTGTAATTATAGAAACCTATTGTTCTAATTTCCGTCCTTACTTCTCAAATTTGAAATATAAAGAGTCTTCGTTATTGCTAAAGTTAGCAGAAATAGAACCTTCTAGAAATGTTACAGCTCATCACAATCCACTAAAAAATAACGACTTGAATAGGGTTCATGGCTACTTAATAGACTGGGTAAGCCAGTTAGAATATATAAAAGACAACTATATCTTATAATTAATTAAAAATAGGCATGGCTCAAAAGAAAAAGAATGTTCAGCTAGAGCCCCTTGAAGCTATAAAACGACTCATGATCTTGCAGTTATTAGCTCAAGGGGTGAAAACCGAATCCATTGCTGAGATGTTGCAAATCGACACCAGTACAATACGGCATATGGTTTCTGTAAGAGGTGTTAATTCTAAATAACATCTATAACAATTAAGGCAACTCAACTCGTTGTCTTTTTTGTTTTACTAAATATACTAACATTTTTGGATACTCTAAGGGGTATTACTTCCCACTAAATAGGTATAGATTTACAGGTTTCTTTGAATGCCATAAGCTTCTCCAGTATATCCAGAATGGGTTAAGCACAACGCTACCACAAAAGAACCAACCATCGGTTGGTTCTTTTGTGGCTGCAAAGATGTCTTTATACAAGAAATTTTTGAAATAAAAAAACAGGGGAAGAAGGTAATTCTTCCCCTGCCGCGCACTTGGCACTGGGTGCAAAATCACTGCACCCGAAAATCCCAGACAAGGCCCTGGAGCTCCTTGGTGACGGAGTCTGCCAGCGCCACGACGTATTCGCCGTTTTCAAGCAGAGACGTCGGCGTCAAGGATAAATCTCCATTATCCCTTTTTTCGAGCTTGCTGGAGATTTCTTTTTGTTCAATCCCCAAAACTTGGGTTTGCATCGGATTGATAGCGCTCTTGGTCAGCTCAGTTAAGACGTGGGCCGCACGGATGATCCGCGCCTGATCCTTCGCCGATGGGCTGACCTTCAGCAGTATCGGAGTTGAATTTACTCCGTACGTCCGCATGGTTTCTGCCGAAACGACCAGGACAAGTTCGGACCCAGACACTGTTACCGAAGCGGTTAGTCCTTGCACAAATGAGAGATTGTAACTCTCAGTCTTGGTCTGCTTCTTATATAGCAGGCCTTTGGCTTTTCCGAAGCCAATCACCGCCGCTGTCCCGGCAATTGGAACGTGCGTTGCGACGCCGGCCAAAGCTGTGGAACCGACCCGGTTTGCCACCTCCTCTTTCGCCTCGTCTTTCAAAAATTCGGTCTTGTATCCGGCATGAGCCGGCAATGTTGTAGACGCAGAAGGGTGCGCCACCAACGAAACATTTTGGCCTTTGCTAGAGGCCGTTACCGTGATTGCCTGTGCCAGCATTGTGCTGACAATAAGAAAAAAAAGCGATGCAATACGAACCATATTTGGCCCTCCTTATGGCCCTGTGTTCACCAAAGTAGTGGAAACACATTGCAAAATCTTCAAAAAAATTAAAAAATCTGCAACGAATTTCCTTGGTACCATTTTCAATATTGTAGCATTTATGTTATATTTTGTCAAGTTTAATTCTTAAACCAGGCTGAAATAAGCCATATTTATTTCTAAAAAATGGCACTAAATAATTATATTATTATAATAAATGATAGTTCAATTAAAGTCATTAAAACTCCTAGATTTTCCTAAGGGCTATCAACAAAAACCCCCAAACACTGTTCGGAGGTTTTTGTAATACAGATAATTCCAGTTTTACATTTCCGGGGCGGCGTCAAATTTGGGCTGGAAGTCCGCCATCCATTGGGCGTTTTGTTCCGGGGTCATATTCTTCATTTGTTCGGCAATGTCGGGATGAGATTGCATGACATGCTCGCCTCCGTTCTTGGCCATTTCCTCGGCCGTTTCGCCGGTGACAACGAAGTTGCATTCAGCCGGCCCGCCCATTTGGGCACAAGTCATTTGTTTCATATTATCTCCTTTCTTTAATTGAGCTGGTCTCAAATGAGTTTTGAGACCAGCGTATTATATGTTTTGACGCAAAAATTTTCCGCGACTTATAAAATAATTATACCATTAAATGGACATATATCAACATTATTTAAACGCCTGTTGGATAAGGCTGAGTATTTCGCAAGGCCGGGGGATAACAACCTATAAATAATATGCAGAAGTTAAAACAATATTGATTAATAATTAACCCAGCATTTAATTCCTATTTTATGGAGATGTGATATAATTAAATTATAATTTAAGTGCCTAAACCCGAAGCTTCTTGGCTCGGGCATGGCATAAAAACCATTTGCACATAGAGACGGTCATCCGTCTTGTCTGACTGTGCAAATGGTTGTCGCTCGAAAGGGTGGCAGGTCCGCAAGGGCCAGGGCAAGCGGGTGGCCCTTTTTGTATGCCACAAAAACTTGCCTGCCATAAACTGGCGTTAACGAAATAAAATTAATTTAAGAAATATAATATGCTAAGAAACAAAAAATATTTTCTCTCTTTGTTTATAGCTGTTGTTTTAATAGCAACCAGCATTAGTACAGCTTACGCCTTGCCTTATGCTCCAGGAGAAACTTTGGATCCAACGTGTCATCCCGGCGATGCCAACTGTAATGTTATTATTCCATCCTTTACCGTTGGTGGTGATTTGTCCGGTACCAGTAAAGCCCAAACCGTTATTGGTCTGCAAGGTAATCCGGTCTCTTCTTCTACCCCTGCCTCCAACCAGGTCTTAGCCTGGAATGGTTCAGCCTGGGCTCCGGCTAACCCAGCTAGCGGCAGCCAGTGGAGTAACGTTTCAGGAGGAATTTCTTATAACTCTGGTAACGTGACGATCGACACTACGGTACTTCCGCATGGCGTTCCGGTGTCGGTTAAAGCCTCTCGGTTTGGCGCGGCGGGAGACGCACGGCAGGTCACAGACGGCGCGATTAACGTCGGCACGAACAATAAGCTACTCACCTCCGCAACGGCGGCGTTCGCGGCATCGGACATAGGCAAGACTATCGTGATTACCGGAGCGGGTGCGGCTGGTGCGAATCTGTCCACTACCATAACCTCTGTCATCAGTTCAACCAGTGTGATGTTGACCGTCGCCGCGTCTATGACCGTGAGCGGCGCAACCGTGGTACTCGGCACTGATGACACCGCAGCCATTAATTCAGCCATCTCGTACTTGCAAACCGTAAATCGCGGGTCGTTGTATTTCCCTTCCGGCCAATACCTCATCACAGGAGAGGGCTTAAATTTGGACCGTATACAATCGCAGGGTGTTCAGTTATCGGGAGACGGCCCTGGTCGTTCTGTTATATACGTCACCGGCAGCATCGGCCTTAATTTCCTGGGGACAAATGAGATGGCTGTGCGTGATCTTGGGATCGGGGGAGTCAATGCCGGGGTAGGTGTTCTGCTTGGCCGTTATACTGACGATCACACTAACGGGCAGGGCCGCTTTGAGAATGTGCATGTCAACGGTACGTTCAGGACAGCCGCTGTCTATAACATCTCCGCTGAAAGCGTGATCTGGTCGAATGTGTGGATTCAGAACTGGGCACCGGCCAGAGGCTTTTACACTAGCTCGACGAACGACCTCAACGTTACACTTTCGCGGGGCACGATCGACACGGTTACTGATGTGCAGAACACGTTTATCGGGTCACACATCCAGACTTGTGCGATGGATGCTGCCAGCACGGCAGTGGAGGTTCACGGGAACGTCTCCGTATTTGGCATGTTTAATAGCTATATCGGGACGAACGGAAAAGGCTTCTACCGGAGTGCATCCGATACGAACGAGTATTCCGGAACTGTCAATATCATCGGCGGAGGAATTGAGAATTGTGTGGCGAACGGCGTTTCGACGGTGTATTGGCCAGTCTATTTCGATGGGGATAAATTCGATCACGTCACGATCCAAGGGTTGTCCATTTACCAGACCAGTATCAGCTCGCCGCATCCCGGAATCTATCAGGCAGATGGAGGAGAGATTGACGGCTCATCGTTCCTCAATATTTATACCGAAGGTACCGGAGGGGGTCCGAGTTTCTACAATCTCAGACATTCGACGGTACAGACTCTTTATCCGCTTGCCATTCGCCATGACGCCTACAACAACAACTTGAGCGCGTATTCGATCACGATTTCCGGAACGGACATTGGGTTCAACATCAAGAAGGCGTTTTCGCCGGGTTCGATGGCGATATCTGGCGCGGTGAACATCGACACCGTATCTGCGACAACGTTCATCGGCAAGCGCAGCGCGGGGACCCCCAATTACCCAGACATCTACGGAGGTGCAGTGGGAATTTGTCTAGCCAACGCCGCAACCCATGAGACTCAAATCTGCCTACAGCAAGGGAAGCTTATTATGACGGGTATTCCGACCTCTTCTGCTGGCTTGACCAGCGGAATGGTGTGGAACAATGGCGGCGTATTGACCGTGGTTCCATAGGTACCGTAGTTATGTTATTACAACACCAACCCCAAACATAATTCCCAAACCAAAACTATGTTAGTTCGAGGGTTTCCCTCGTTGTAGCAAGAATGTGAGAATGTTAACGTAAAAATTAACGGCTAAAACGCCCAATTTCTGGGATTTAGCCGTTTATTTTTTGATTATTCCAATCGTTTCTGGTTGTTTTTGAATTTAGCACCTTGGTTGTCTAATTAAAAACTAGCTTGCTGTTTCTATTCTATGCAGGTGTGATATAATTTAATTACAATTTATGTACCAGTGTTCATGAAATAAAATTAGTTTAATGAATACAATATAATGAGAAACAAAAAATACCTTCTCTCCTTACTTGCAGCTACCGTTTTGATGGTAATTAGCTTTGGCACAGCTCATGCCTTGCCCTATGCTCCAGGAGAAACTTTAGATCCTACCTGTCATCCTGGAGATAGTAACTGCAATGTTATTATTCCATCCTTTACTCCTGGCGGGGATTTGTCTGGCACCAGCACATCTCAAACTGTCATTGGCTTGCAGGGAAACCCTATCTCTACCACTACTCCCACTTCAAATCAAATCCTTCAATGGAATGGTTCGGCTTGGGCCCCAGCAACTTCCACCAGTAGCCAGTGGACTACTAGTGGCAATGATATCTCTTACAATTTGGGGAACGTTAATGTCTGCAATACGATATCTAGCACGCCAGGCTACTTATGGTCTAATGCTAACCAGTGTGTAGAGGGGACAGTTGATAACGGCATTACTCGCGTATTCAAGACGCGCCCTGCCGCTGAGTCTAAACGCATTGTGATTATAGGGTCGTCCACTGCTGCCGGTACCGGAGCAAGCGATTATGCACATTCTTGGGCAGGGTTATTCACTGCGGCAATGACCGCGAAGGGTTATACAGTTTTTAATGTTTCAATTCCAGGCGACTGGTCTGGACAGCAGCATGACCGATTTTATAAAGACGTGGCCCCGCTCCTGCCGGATTTTGTGATTGACGCTCAATCCTTGCTTAACGATAATTTTTTTATTTCTAATGCCAGCGGAGGATACGACACGCACACAGCAGCTGTTCGCGCGTTTATCAAGATGGTCGAGGGTATTGGGGCTATTCCGGTGGTGATTGGCCAGTATCCAAATAATAATTTTACCGCAGAACATGTTTCTTATATAAAATCGCTCTATCAGGAATGGGAAAAGCTTGGGGTGCAAACCTGGGACTTTTGGGGTAATACCGCTGATGCGAACGGACACTATATTAATGGATTGACCGTTGATGGTGCTCATCCAACCAATGCAGGCCATCAAGCAATGTTTGATGCTATTCCACTTACGTATTTCGATGCTGCGTATACCAAGCACTCTAGTGAAACCCCTCTTGGGGCGGGCGTGTGGGTGGTGAACGGATCTGCCTTGCGGCCCATTGAAGTTGATTTGCCGTCTCCGGCTAGCTCGTGGAGTTACGCGTACTGGGCTCGAAACACTCTGGGAGGCACTAACCTTGCATGGAGCGGTATTACGCAAAATCTTGTAAGAGTCAAGAATTCAGGGACCTCACCGAACAATTATTGGGCACTCTCTGATAATGTTGGAGATGCTGTACTTTCAACAGTTAATGGCGCAGATAATACGTGGCATCATATTGCCGTAACATATAAAGCTCCAACCAACACGTTAACATTTTATGTGGACGGGGTTTCTATCGGAACTACTACAAGAGATACTTTAAGTAATCAAAGCCGCTTCGCCTTCGGTGGCAGAGATGATACGGCATTGAATGCTAATGGCGGACAATTAGCGCACATCGCGGTTTACCGAAGCTGTTTAGAGCCTGACGATATCGTGTCTCTCGCCAGTGGAAATATTGTTCGTAAGAGTTTGGAGGCATATCTGCCGCTTTCAACTGCTCCTGCCCCGGCTGCCTATGTATTAAATATGGCTGATACTACCACCCGAGCCAAAGTCAATGGCAGCGTTACATCTGTCATTGTAAAAGCGGGAAGTACAATCTTGGCGCCGTAATCGTATGGTATACTGTGTTATTTACCTAATGATCGAAATAACATGAAAGCAAAATAATTTAAACAATATCATATAATGAAAAACAAAAAACACTTTTTCTCCTTGTTTGTAGCTGTTGTTTTGATGGCAACCAGCGTTAGTACAGCTTACGCCGTGCCTTATGCTCCGGGAGAAACTTTGGATCCTGCCTGTCATCCCGGTGATGCTAACTGTAATGTTATTATCCCTTCTTTTACTGCTGGCGGAGATCTTGCAGGGACTAGCACTAATCAAACCGTCATTGGCTTGCAGGGGAACCCTGTCTCTTCCACTACCCCTGCCTCCAACCAGGTCCTGTCCTGGAACGGCTCGGCCTGGGCTCCGGCTAACCCGGCTAGTGGTAGTCAGTGGGCGACTTCTGGAAATGATATTTCCTATAACTCGGGGAATGTAACGGTGGGGACTACGTTACAAGTCGATGGCCAGCTAACCAAGTCGGTGTGGCGGAAGTACGGTCAGGTGTTTGCATCTGCCGCTGAGCCGAGTGTGCTGTACGAGCAAAATGCACGTCTACTCGCTGTACCGGTCGCAACCAGTGTATTTAAGGCGTGGTACGACTGCACCCTCGGAACCTGCTACGCCGAAAGTCTGACTGCGCTGCCGGGAAGTTGGACAGTACAATCAACCCCGGCCCTTACTGGGTATCAACGCACGGTGGTGCGTCATTACGGTTCACTGTATTACTTTTTCGGGTGTCGCATAGGAGATATGGGACACATCGACGTTTTCACGTCTGCTGATGGCACACGTTTCACACTGGCGCAAGCAAACATTATCACCACAGGTACTGCCGGCGCGTGGGACAGTCTTCAAATTTCGACTGGCACCGTTGATTACGATGGGACTACGTGGCGGACGCTGTATCAGGGAAAACCTGCGGGCGGTGTGTGGCAAATGGGGCTTGCCACTGCTACTTCGGCGACGGGACCATGGACGAAGTACGCTAGCAATCCCGTGTTCAAGACTTCTGACGGTCCAGGTGGAATGGTCGGCGGTGGAACATCTCATTACAAGGATTTATCCGGCAATATCTGGATTTGGCCGCACTCATCTACGATAGGCGATCTGCCCACCGACATTTACCGTTACACCTCAACCGACTGGATCCATTGGACCCGCAACCCGTTGCGGCCTGTGCTACAGCGCAGCGCAATTATTGAGGGCGCTGGATTATCGCAGGGCCAAGTAGCTGACTCGTCGTTGGTGGAAGCTAACGGCAAAACGTACATGTTCCACTCGACCATTCAAAACCAATCATCAGGTCCGTTTGGCGTCTCATTGGAGATAGCGCCCATGCCATTGGCACAGCTTGTGACCACTGACGAGGGTAGTCATGCTTACGTGGCTCCTGAGCAGGGTGTATCCAATTTGGGGATCGTTCCGCAATACGTCATTACGTCTGATGGATCGTTGCAGGATAAGAGTTTCCTAGTGCTTCGTCAGGGTACTTTCAATGTCGATGGGAATAGTTTGGTGGTTTTCGGCGGTGCGGCGGTGTCCACTTCTGGGTACACTTGCACAGGCAGTTCCAATGGACCGACCAACGGCTCAATCCGGGTGAGGTACGACGGACTAGATCGGTTGACGGTGTTCGGACCGCCCAACGAGGCATACTCGCTCTTGTGTTTCGCACGGTAACGTAGTCATGTTATTCCAACACTAACCCAAAATATAATTCTCAAACTAAAACTATGATAAAATCACTTCGTTTAAAAATATTCATCAGCCTGGCGATTATTGCCCTAACCCCGCTTTCTGCTTTTGCCTCCACTGGCACTATTGACTCTACTAACAAGTACGCCTGGGGAGAGAAGTTGGGCTGGGTGAATTTTAACCCGACTAATGGTAGTGTCCAGGTTACGGATAGCGGGATAACAGGTAACATTTGGAGCGCTAATTACGGCTGGATTAACTTAAGTCCAGCTAATGGCGGGGTGAAGAATGACGGGCATGGTAATCTCTCTGACATGGCCTGGGGCAGTAATATTGGCTGGGTTGATTTTAGCGGAGTCAAAATTAACAGCAATGGCGTATTTAGTGGTACGTCTACGACTGATTCTTTAGGTAGCTTGACCTTTGATTGCGCTAACTGTAAGGTGTCTACTTCCTGGCGGCCCACTGTAGCTAGTTCTGGTGGGGGAGTAGTATACCCATCCATTTACCAGGTTACAGTTGCTACTACTACGGCCACTTCTGCTTTAATTACCTGGAGGACAGACTACAACACCACAGCTACAGTGGTTTATGGTACTTCCACTGCCTACGGTTTGTCTAAAGTTGACCAGACCGCTGCTACTACTCATTCTCTACTTATAGACAACCTTACCCCTGCCGCTTCCTACCAGTTCCGGGTCAAAGCTGTTTTAAACGGTATCACCACCACTTCCAGCAACTATGCCTTTACCACGTTGGCTAATCCTGTTGTTAGCATCACACCAACGGTTACTCCTGTTTCTACCCCGACTACAACAGAAAATCAGCAGGCTAACAACAATTTGTCTTATCCCTCCGGTACTTTAGTTTCAGATAGAGGTGCGATTTATTTGATTATTGGCCAAACCAAACTGGGCTTTGCCTCTATGAAAGCCTTTACAGGTTTGGGTTATTCGTTAAAGAACGTGGTTAAAGGCAATGCTTCTGCTTACAGTTTGTCCAAAACCATACTAAAATCTGCCACCCAGGCACATCCGGACGGCTCCTGGATTATTTCCGGCAAGGTGGTATTTTACGTTTCTGCTTCCGGATATATTCCCGTGCCTTCCTGGGACATATTTCTCTCTAACGGCGGCAAGGCCCAATACATTGTCAAAGCCAACCGCGCTGACCTTAAAGACAAACGGCCGATTGCTTCTCCAATGACTGCTAATGATAACAGGCTGTAATAGTAAATAATAAAGAAGTGGTCTCAAAACTTCATTTTGACTGCAATTTTATTATTTCGGGGTTAAGCTGGCAACTGGCAGAGCCAGATTGCCATTAAAGCTCCATTCGGCCATAAAAATTTCTCCGCTTAGCCTCCGTTCAGTCTCCTCATGGGGCTGAGCCCCATGAGGCATGATTACGGCTAAACATCGAAATTTATTAAGTCCGACTGTCTCGAAATTCTAAACTTTCGACTTAAAAGCAAGTTTTGAGACCACTTCAAAGTAAAAACCGCCCCTCGACAAGTGAGGGGCGGTTTTTGGTATAGCTATCCACAGCCAAGCGCTTGCATAAAAGTATTTGTAGTTCTATAATTATTTTAAAGGGTGAACGATTGTATACTATTTTGTATTTGAACTAATGACTATAAATTATGTATACGGCACTTCAAAATTTATGTCCTTGCGCCGTTATGGAGCGTTCGGTTCCGTATCGTTGTTATTCCGCGCTCCGCATTATTTGCGATGCCTGTTGTCGCGTACCTGAAGAAAGGCAACACATTTTGCCGCATAAGGCGCGGGGCAAGGCGGCCTGCGGATACATAATGCTGGATAATAGCGACTCTCTGGTAGAGCAAAAGGCAAAGTATTTGGGGGAGTGCACGGTTGACCAGGCTGAATACCAAGCGATAATTTTTGCGCTCGACCGCGCTGCGGCTTTTTGCCGGGAGAAAATCGTAATTTGGCTAGATAGCGAAGTGATTGCCGGGCAGCTAAGCGGATGGTATTGCCTGCGCTCCGAACTAATAAAGCCCTTATTCGATGAAGTCAAGAAGCTTGAACTGCGCTACAAGTCCGTAACTTACTTCCACCATAGCCGCGGCAGCTTCTGGGCCAGGGCCGCGGACAAGCTTGCCAACGAAGAATACAGCCGTCTGCAAAAAGGATAAGTACGAGGGTTCCCCTCGGGCCGAGGGGAACCCTCGTTAGTCCGTAACATGATACAAAAATGAAAAATCGCGATTATAAAATATTCCGCAAGGGTGAATATTACCACATATTCAACCGAGGTAATAACAAAGACCCAATATTCTTAGACGACCAGGATTATTTGAATTATTTAAAAAGGATTAAGCTGGTTTTAAATATCGGCTCTTTAAGCGGCAAGCCTGCGGCCTCGGTCACCCGAATACGTCCGTTACCGAACGATGCTTTTTCTATTGTTTCTTACATACTGGTTCCAAACCATTTCCATTTCATTATAAAGCAGAATACAGATTTAGGAATTGATAAATTTATGCTTAAGCTTACTACCAGCTATGCCTCGTACTTTAATAAAAAGTACAATCATATTGGAAACGTATTTCAAGATGCATTTAAAGCCAAGTTAATAAATAACGACTCCTATTTATTGTCTCTTACCGCGTATGTTCATAATAATGTTAGTAATCCTATGGAATATCCGTATTCTAGCTTTTTAGATATAATTGACAAGCGGAATGGAGAAGTTTGTAAAAAAGACATTATTTTAAAGTGGTTTGATGGAGACCCGGAAAAATATAAAAATTTTGTTTTGAATTTTGCTGACAAAGATTCGCAAAACATCCAGCACTTGATATTGGAAGATTGACCAACGGGGCTGGTTAACGAGGGGAACCCTCGTTCCTCGCTACAACGAAAAACTAAAACATGATATAATTCCAATACAATTGAATTGCCTAAACCTTGGCTTTTAACGAAACCAAGGCATGGCTCAAAAACCATACCTACACAGAGACGGTCATCCGTCTTGCTTCCTGTAGGTATGGTCATCGCTCGAAAGGGTGATGGGGTGGGTGCGTAAGTGCCCATCCGGCAAGCGCGGGTGGCCCTTTTTGTATGCAAAAATAACTACACAAAATTATGCCTAAATTTAAAATTGACTTCTGGTTTGATCAGGAGCCTAGAAAGCTGCGCTTAGGAGTAGTTGTTGTTCAGGCTAAAACCGAAGAAGAAGCCTACAGGCTGGCATGGCAGAGAACAGAGCTGTGGCCGATCGGCGAAGTCAAAAAAGGGAGGTCGAAGCTAAGGCGATGATCATAAAATCAAAATTGCCTAAACCCGTGGGCTAAGCTCCGGGCATGGCGCTAAAACCAACATAGATAAAGAACCCTCATCGGGGTTCTATGTTGGTCGTATGGGGAAACCCATGCGTTCGGCCCGAAAGGGTCGAGCTCCCGATGGGGGCTTTTTGTATCTAAATAATTAATAAGGATACTATGCCGAAGTACAAAATCGATATCTGGTTCGACCAAAAACCAAAAAAGCTGCGCTTGGGATCGGTGGTCGTGGAAGCAGAAACCGAAGAAGAAGCGTATAAGACTGCGTGGCATAAAACTGAGCATTGGATGCTGGGAAAGGTTAAAGAACCTGCCCAAATCCGGAGCGATCAAGTCAAACGTGATATGGCCGCGCGGGCGGCAAAGGACGGAAAATTTAGACTGCCCAGATAAGTACGAGGGTTCCCCTCGGCTAAATTTGCTAAGCCCCGAGGGGAACCCTCGTTATTAAGAAAGACGAAGCCCTTTTGTCCTCGCAATGACACAAGGGCAGTAAGCATTTACTATTTTTTAAGTTTCATTTAATAGCAATTTTATATATAATTAATGTATATGAAAGGTGTTATCGAAACAATTGAAGACCTGGGTTACAATGCTTTTTTTGAATCTAATCGCAAAGAATTGAAATTAGACGGCTTTTTGGTTGCTCGGGTCACAGCCGAACATAAAGGGGCTTACAAGGTCAGGAGCGCAAATGGCGAATATTTAGCAAAGATAACCGGAAAGCAGATGTTTAATGCTGTATCCAGAGAAGACTATCCTGCTGTAGGCGACTGGGTGGTAATTACCGAACTCGATAAGGATAAAGCAGTAATCCAAGGGATATTGCCGAGAAAGACAATAATAAAAAGAAAACATGGCGGCAAAAACGAAACGCAAATTATAGCGGCTAATATTGACGTTGCGTTTGTTATTGAATCGTTGGATAGGGACTATAACCTAAACCGCTTTGAAAGGTATCTCGCCATAGCAAAAGAAGAGGGTGTGGAGCCATGCATAATATTAAATAAAATAGACTTAATCTCTAAAGAAGGTCTGGATTTGAAATTAGCCCAAATAAGAAACAGGCTGCCTGGTGTTGATGTTATTCCAACCAGCATTGTAACCGAGAAGGGGTTAGATGAATTAAAAAGATACATCGCAAAAGGAAAAACTTATTGTTTTCTTGGCTCAAGCGGCGTTGGAAAATCCTCCCTGATCAATAAGCTCATTGGGGATGAAAGTATTAAAACCGGAGATATAGGTCTAGGTACCGGCAGGGGAAAACATACGACTACAAGCAGAGAAATGTATTTTTTGGAAAACGGCGGGCTGGTAATAGACAACCCCGGAATGCGGGAAGTGGGAATAACAGACGCAAAGGAAGGTGTAGAGAATGTATTTGATGAAATAACTATTTTGGCAAATAAATGCAAGTTTGCTGACTGCACGCACACCCACGAACCGGGATGCGAAGTGTTGCTTGCAGTAAAATCTGGCAAGTTGGAAGAAGACAAATATTCCAATTACATTGGCTTGAAAAAGGAAGCGGAATATTACAAGATGACTGAATTTGAAAAGAGGAAAAAAGACCGCCAATTTGGAAAGTTCGTTAAGAACGCGAAAAAGGAGTTAAGGAGTTACAGGCATAAAAATAAGCAGTGGGACTAGAATAAAATTGCCTAATTAATTCTATCCAAGTTTTCTACCAGTCTTGATTTTGGGCTATTACTAAAAATTCCCGAGTTTATCTCGGGTTTTTGTTATCAAAATGTAATTTTATTATATAGTGTTTGTATGATAAAATGATTAAGCGATATTAAAAATTATTGACATGAACATAATTGAAGCTAGTAATCTGACAAAAACGTTTGGGGATTTTACGGCCGTAAATAACGTCAGTTTTTCCGTAGGCCAAGGGGAAATTTTTGCTTTTTTGGGGCCGAACGGCGCGGGTAAGTCCACAACCATCAAAATGCTGACCACTTTGCTCAAGCCCACGAAAGGTGAAGTTTTACTTAACGGCAAAAATTCCCTTACCCAGCAGGATGAAGTCCGCAAAACTTTTGGCATTGTTTTCCAGGACCCGAGCCTGGACGAGGAATTAACTGCTTACGAGAACATGAAATTCCACGCTGTCTTGTATAAGGTATCCAAAAAGGGTTTGGATGAAAAAATAAAAAGCTTGCTCGAGTTCGTGGATTTGTGGGACAGGAAGGATAGTTTGGTTAAGCAGTTTTCCGGAGGCATGAAGCGGCGATTGGAGATTGCCAGGGGATTATTGCATCATCCCAGGATTTTATTTTTAGACGAGCCGACTTTGGGGCTGGACCCTCAGACCAGGAACCACTTGTGGAGCTATATTAAAAATTTGAACCAGACCGAACAGTTGACAGTGTTTTTGACCACGCACTACATGGAAGAGGCGGAAAAAATCGCTGACCGCATTGCTATTATTGACCACGGGAAAATTATCGCCCAAGGTACGGCAGAAGAATTAAAAGCACAGACTCAAACCGCTTCTTTGGAAGAAGCCTTCCTGAGTCTGACCGGCCACGCCATAAGGGAAGAGGGGGCTACCGGCTTAGACCGCATGAGGGAAATGCGCCAGCGCAGGGCTGGAAGAAGGTAAAGAAGAATTTCTAATTATTCTAATTTCTAATTTCCGCCAGCTGGCGGACTAAACAAATCCCAATTCCCAATTTCTAATACCAACTCCCTCTGTCTCCCTCTTTAGAAAAGAGGGAGAACATGCTAAGCCAGATTTGCTGATAGTTATCAGTTAGCCTTGCTTAGCTGGTTCCTTCTCTTATTCTTAAGAGAAGGGCAGGATGAGTTAATAATAATTAGAGCAATTAGGTCAATTAGGAATAATTTAAAACCCCATGTCCACAATTTACATTTTATGGTTAAGGCAAATAAAGAGATATTTAAGGTCCCGCTCGCGCATAATAGGCAGCTTGGGCCAGCCATTGCTGTTTTTGCTGGCTTTGGGTTACGGCTTTGGCCCGGTTTTTAAGAATGCCGGGCAAGGCAACTACATCCAGTTTTTAGCGCCCGGCATTATTGCCATGAGCATATTATTCACCTCTATTTTTACCGGCGTGGAAATGATTTGGGACAGGCAGTTCGGGTTTTTAAAAGAAACTTTGGTTGCGCCGGTGTCGCGCTTTAACATTATGATGGGCAGGGTTTTGGGCGGTGCTACGGTGGCCGCATTCCAGGGCCTTATTGTTTTGATAATTTCCATTTTGGCCGGCTTTCGCATCCATCACTGGCAATCTTTCCCTTTGGCAATTTTGTTCATGCTGCTTATTGCCTTGCTATTTACTGCGCTAGGGACTGCCATTGCTTCTATGCTGGAAGACTTCCAGGGCTTCCAGCTGATTATGAGCTTTGTGGTTATGCCGATTTATTTTTTATCCGGTGCAATATTCCCTTTGGCCAATTTGCCGGTTGTTTTAAATTACATCACCAGGGTTAATCCTTTGTCTTACGGAGTGGATGGGCTTAGGATAGCGCTCATCCAGCAGCAGCACTTTAATGTAGGTTTGGATTTGTTCTTGCTCAGCGCCTTAAGTATCTTGCTGGTGGCGTTTGGCAGCTACCTTTTCTCCAAAATCCAGGTTTAAGGGAGAAAGGGAGTATACTAAACCACAATAAAATCAGGCAAACGAATGGCTCAACCCCGGTTGAGCCATTTGTCTTATTCAGATGATGTAGGGGCGGATATTATCCGCCCGATAAAAGGCAGGCCACCTGTGGCGTTAGCACAGTAGTGCAGGCCCTTGGCCTGTCTATCTGTTAGCAGGCTCTCAGCCTGCACTACAAAAACAAAGGACGGCTTTCAAAGCCGTCCTTATAACACCACTCTCACTACCGCAAAATGGTACAATCTTATTTTATTCAGTGCCGAAGCCGTTGCCGGTCTTTTCTCCTGAGTCCGGCGCGTCAGTCCTGCCAAAGCCGCGGCCTGTTCCTTGGTTTAATACTTTAAGCATAATACCACCCCCTTTATAATGATAAAATTTTTGGTACTAGTGTGCTGACGGCTGAAGAATTTGTTCCTTACGATTGACAGGGGTTTTTGGCAATGGTAGAATACGTTACGTTTAAGGAGGTAGTAATGGAAGTTATAAGTGTTGGAAGCATCAGCGAGGCTGAGAAGAAGATTTGTGATACAGTTTGCAGCCAGTGCAACGGGAAAGGTTTAACGGTTGTTGCCATAAAGCCTTTCCATTGCGACGAGCCAGAGCATCAAGAAAAGTACCTGCTCGTATTTAACACCATGTGCACCTCGTGTTCACATTCGGCTGACGTGGTGTTCGATTTGACTGACTACTACGTCAACTTAGTCGCGAATCGTATGTTGGCCCAGGCGAACAACCCCATACCTTTGGGGCCTCAATGAAACAGGAATCAAACCATTACCGGTCCGTACGTAACCCGTACGGACCAGTTTTTATTTATAGAAACTGTCTCCAAACTTCATTTTGTCTGCAATTCTAAAATTCCGCCTTAAAAGCAAGTTTGGAGACAGTTTCCTAGGTATTTGTTATAATTTAAATATCACTTTATGGAAAAAAATATAGACGGAATAAAGAAAATTGCAAAAAAACCTGTAGTTGTCAGGCCAGTCATTAGAATTACTGTTGTTAAGCAAAGACCGCCTCAGCCAGCTGCCCCAAAATTTTTTGATACCGCTCCCGAGCGCATTGGAAAAATTTTATTATCTTTGGCAGAAAAAAAGGATAAAATTAAACGCAAGATTTCTTTTGATTTTCCAAACAAGAAAGTTTTTCAATTTAACCGTTCTGCATGGGTAACCGCATTTTTAGTTTTGGCTTTAACCGCATCTTTCGGTTTTGGTTTTTGGGCGGCCTTGACCACTCCAAAATCCATAGCTGATGACGAGCAGCAAGCGGCAAAGCCTGTTGTTTATGAAATGCCTCTGCCTGACGTTAAGCTGCTCAACCAGCCTAATATCTCCACCAATGACGCGCTGTTTACCATGCCCATCAACCAGTTGGAAGCGTTCTTAAAGCAGCAGCAGGGGCAAGACAAGCCAAGTAAACCAGTTAAGGATTTGCTGGCCGAGCGCACAGAAAAACTCAAAATTTATTTGGCGGAAAAGAAATCGCCGTTCGTGGAAATCGCGGATACGATTGCCGGCTTAAAGCACTGGAAGCTGGTTTTAGCCATTTCTAACGCGGAAAGCACGCTGGGCAAGCATTGTTCCAGCAACAACTGCAGCGGCATTGGCGTGGACCCCAGCCATCCGTTGTGGCGCAAGTATGAATCTACCAGGGACTGGGCCAAAGACTTAGACAGGCTTTTGGAAAAGAGATATAAAGATTGGACTTTGGAAAAAATGAACGGGGTTTATAACCAACCCGGAAGCCAAAACTGGCTTTTGGCCACCAGGCAGATATTGGCTGAATTGGCGGAAAGAAATGTTGAGTAATTTTTGATTTTAGATTTGAGATTTTAGATTTTTGCATTTTAAGGCGGGGAACATTAAGAAAGGCGCTTCAAGGTGAGTCGAGTGCCTTTTTAAACTTGACATCCGTCAAAAGGGGTATATACTAGAATAGTAGACCCCCCTATGGGGGGTATGATAGAAGCTTTTGATATTTTCAGTAAAGACATTATAAATTAACCTAATTTCTAATTAACCTAATTTCCGCCAGCTGGCGGACTAAACAAATCCCAAATTCTAATGCCTAAATTATGAAATTGGGAAATTAGATATTGTTTAGAGCTTAGAAATTAGTAATTAGAATATTTTTTCAAATATCTATGAAATCAGTTGATAGCCAAGGTAAAAACAAAAAAGACGTTGTAAAAAGATTGCACTACGCCCAGGGGCATTTGAAGGCCGTCTGCAAAATGATAGAAGGTGACGCGTATTGCCTGGATATCATCAACCAGAACCACGCGGTTATTGAAGCGTTAAAAAAAGTGAATCAAATGGTGCTGGAAGGCCATTTGGGCGTGTGCGCCTGGGACGCGGTTAACAGCAAGAACACGGCTAAAAGGAAGAAGGCGATAGAAGAATTGGTGAAGTTGTACGGCAGACAATAGATAAATTAACCTAATTTCTAATTATTCTAATTGACCTAAATAATGCCTAAGTCCCAATGTCTAATATTTGGGTATTAGTAATTAGGAATTGGGATTTGTTTAGTCCGCCAGCTGGCGGAAATTAGAGCAATTAGGTTAATTAGGAATTAATTTTCAGAAAAAATATCTATAAATAATTAAAATGTAAAATATATTATGAACAATGCAAATGTGAAAAATGTTGTAATTATCGGCAGTGGGCCAGCTGGGCTGACCGCGGCAATTTATGCGGCCAGAGCAGAACTTAAGCCTGTGGTTTTGGCAGGTTTGACTCCCGGCGGGCAATTGATGCAAACAACGGAAGTGGAAAATTTTCCGGGATTCATTAACGGCATTATGGGGCCGCAGCTTATGGATAACATGATAAAGCAGGCAGAAAGGTTTGGCGCGGAAATAATTTTGGAAAACGCGGTTTCCGCGGATTTTTTCAAAAAGCCTTTTTCCGTTAAAACCGATAAAACTGAATACTTGGCTAAGGCTGTGATTATCGCTACGGGTGCGGAAGCTAATTGGCTTAATTTGGAAAGCGAACAGCGCTTGCGCGGCAAAGGCGTGTCAGCCTGCGCTACTTGCGACGGGTTTTTCTTTAAGGACAAGGAAGTCGCGGTTATCGGCGGGGGAGACAGTGCCATGGAAGAAGCCAACTTTTTGACCAAGTTTGCCAAAAAAGTGACCGTTATCCATCGCCGCGAAGAATTCAGGGCTTCCAAGATTATGTTGGAGAGGGCCAAGAGCAACCCGAAAATATCTTTTGTAACCAACGCCCAAGTTTTGGAAGTGCTGGGGGAAAAATCCGTGGAAGGAATTAAAATAAAAGATAACGCCACTGGCGGGGAAAAAACCATTCCCATCCAGGGCTATTTTGCGGCTATTGGCCACACCCCGACTACCAAAATTTTTGCCGCTGCCGGAATTAAAGTCGACCAAAAGGGTTATATTGAAGTTCTAAACCATACCCGCACCAATATTGAAGGCGTGTTCGTGGCCGGTGACGTGTCTGATCCGCGCTACCGCCAGGCCGTATCCGCGTCCGGCATGGGCTGCATGGCCGCCTTGGATATGGAAAAATATCTGGCCGAACACGAAGAGATAGAATCTAAAACAGTGGAACAAGTCCAAGAATCAAAAACCTAACAGAACAAATCCTAAAACTTATATCATAAATCTTAAATCTAAATAAATGTCTAATCCTTTTGAATCCGCCAGGCGCCAGCTTGACGAAGCGGCAAAAATTGCCGGGCTCGACAGCCAAAAAATCGAGAGGTTAAAATCTCCAGACCGTTATGTGGAAGTTTCTATTCCCGTTATAATGGATGACGCCAGCCAAAAAATATTTACGGGGTTTAGAAGCCAGCACAATAACGCCCGCGGCCCTTACAAGGGCGGCATAAGGTTTCATCAGCAGGTTAATTTAGACGAGGTTAGGGCTTTAAGCTTTTGGATGAGCTTTAAAAACGCGGTGGTCAACGTGCCTTTTGGCGGCGGCAAAGGAGGGGTTGTTGTAAATCCCAAAGAGCTGTCGCAAAACGAGCTGGAAAAATTAAGCCGCGGTTACGTGCAGAAAATTTACCCCGTCATAGGGCCGGAGGTTGATGTGCCTGCTCCGGATGTAAATACCAACGGGCAAATTATGTCCTGGATGCTGGATGAATATATTAAGTTATCCCTTGATGGTCACCATCAAGGGAGGCTGCTGGCAACCTTTACCGGCAAGCCTTTGGATAACGGCGGGAGCCAGGGCAGGGAAGAGGCAACTGGTTTTGGCGGCACCAGGGTTTTAAGAGAAGCGTTAAAAGCCAAGCTTGCAGATATTCCAGAAGGAGCCAGTATTGCTATTCAAGGGTTTGGCAATGTGGCGACATTTTTTGCGGAAACCGCCAAAGAATTGGACTGAAAGTTGTGGCAGTTTCTGACAGCAAAGGCGGGATATATAATCCCGAAGGGCTTGATATCAAAACCGTACAGAGCCAAAAAAAGCAAACTAAGTCAGTAAAAGGTTTTTCCGGCGCAAAAGACATCACTAATGAAGAACTTTTGGAATTGCCGGTTGATATTCTAGTCCCCGCCGCTTTAGAAAACGTGTTGACCGGAGAAAACGCGGAGAAAATTAAAGCAAAATTAATTGTGGAAATGGCCAATGGCCCGACTACGCCGGAAGCAGATGAAATTTTTGCCAAAAAAGGCATTGTGCTGATTCCGGACATTTTGGCTAACAGCGGAGGGGTTTGTACTTCGTATTTTGAATGGTACCAGAACATGCATCAAGAAAGCTGGAGCCGCGACCAGGTTTTGGAAAAATTAGACAAGCAAATGGTTCAGGCGTTTAGTGACGTGTTGGAAATTAAGAATAAATTCAACACCACTTTCCGCAACGCCGCGTATATTCTGGCCGCACAAAGAATTATCAGCGCGATGAAATAAATTGTCCACAGATGCACAGATAACACAAATTACACAGATTTACCCCGCCCTTTAAGAGGGCGGGGTTTTAAAATAGTGTATAATTAAAATATGCACGACGTAATTATAATTGGCTGCGGGCCGGCAGGAATGAGTGCTGCAATTTATGCGGCCGCAAACAAATTAAAAACTTTAGTTATAGCCAAGGAGTTGCCGGACAGGAAAGGCGATGATTTTGAAATTGTCGGACAAACTGAAATCGCACAGAAATTCCAAAAGGCCTTAAAGGACTATCCGAAGACTTTGGAGTTAAAGGATAAAACCGAGGTGGTGACGCTTGAAAAGAATGTTGTCAGTTTTTCGGTGGAATTGGCATCCGGACTAATTTTTTACGGCAAGACAGTAATTATCGCCAGCGGAAAAGAGTCTTCAAGTTTTGACATGCTGACAAACAAGGATGCGCACGATAATATAAAGGCAGATGTTAATATGAATACAAGTATTCCGGGAATTTTTGCCGTAGGTGATTGTATTGGAGAAGAGAGTAAAGGTGTTCTGGTTTGCGCCGGCGAAGGCGCAAAAGCCGCGCTTTCTGCTTTGAAATACCTAAGACGGGATCAGTAAATTTCATTTCATTCCTCGATATTTCACGGCCGTGAAATATCGAGGAATTACTCTAAATTACGTAATCAATTACGTAATTTTTTTTATTAAAAAGGCGATTGAAATTAGTTAAAATTGTTGTTGACAAAACAGTGAAAATTTATAATAATTTAGTGTTAAACCTTAATCAAAAACATATGAGAAACTCTCTTAAACTCTTCTCGTTTACAGCTTTAATTGCTGTTTTTTTCGGGTTTTCGGCTTCGGTTTTAGCTTATGGATCCAATTTATCTATCACTGATGCCGGAGGTGGAAATGCAAATATTATGGTCAGTAATGCTCCGGCCTATTCCTCTATCCAGCTTTCTTATACTGTGCCCGGATCCTCTTTGCCTACTACAATTGGCAACTTCGGCACTACTGGCAGCAACGGATATTTTTCCACGACTATCAGCAGCAGCGCCTACGGGATAAACAATGGCGCGCAAGTTTACGTAACAGTGGGCGGTCAGCAATCTAATAGCGTACAATATGGCAGCTCCAGTTATTGGGGAGGCAATTACAGCGTTGGAGGCTTGAATTTGAGCCAGGGTAATGTCAATTTAAACATCGGCCAGTCAACGACAATTACTGCCGGAAGCGGCGTTTATAATCCCAGCTATTACGTTGCCAGCAACAGCAATTCAAACGTGGCTTCGGCATATGCAAGCGGCAATCAAATTACCATAACCGGAAATAATTCCGGCAATGCCACAATCGGCATCTGCTTGTCCGGTAATTCCAGCATGTGCTCAAATGTGTACGTAACCGTTAATGGCGGGTACAACTACGGCAATTTAAATTTTTCCCAAAACAATATCACGATTAACGCCGGGCAAAGCGCCAGCGTCAACATTTATAGCAGTTACTCTGGGACTTATTACGTCTCCAGTAATTCCAACAGCAGCGTAGTTTCTGCCAGCGTTAGCGGCGCAACAGTCAACCTTTACGGGCAGAATACCGGCAGCAGCAACGTTACGGTCTGCCAAAACAACGGCAGTACTTGCGGGACGATTTACGTAACTGTCCAGGGAAGCAGCAGCGGGTCTGTGACTTTCAGCCAGAATAATTTGAATTTGAATGCCAGCCAGTCCCAAAGCGTCACCCTTTACGGATATTACTCGAACAATAATTTTTACATTAACGGTAATACCAATTCAAATGCCGTATCAACCAGCTTAAGCGGCAGCCAATTGACAATAACCGGGCAGAACAGCGGGTCGTCCACTATCACGGTTTGCCAGAGCGGGGTTTCTAACTGCGGCTCGCTTTATGTCAATGTTTCCGGCAGCGGCTCTGGTTTTTCCGCATCGCAGAATAATATTTATTTAAATCAAGGCCAGAGCTCGTCAGTCACCTTTAGCGGTAATTGGGGCAGCTTGAATGTATCCAGTAATTCCAATTCTTACGTTGCTACAGCCAGTTTATCCGGCAATAACTTAAATATTTACGCCAACAACAACGGCACTGCCGTGATAACGGTTTGTGCCAATTATTCCAGCAACTGCCAGGCAATAAACGTTACCGTTGGCTTGGGTAATAATTATAGCGGTAATCTGTCTTTTACCAGCACGAATTTGCCCCAGCCAGTGGTCGGCCAGAATTATAATTACCAGTTGCAGGTAACTGGCGGCAATAGCCCTTATACTTTTGCTTTGAATAACGGCAGTTTGCCGGCTGGTTTGGGATTATTGTCTAACGGTGCCATTAACGGCACGCCGCAGAACAATAATTCTGCCAGTTTCTCCATCCGCGCAACCGATGCTTCAGGAAGGGTTATCACAACCGGTTTTACTTTAAACCCAACCGGATCTTCCGGTGTCCAGTACCAGACTGGCGCAGTGTTAGGCTTGAGCATGTATAACAACGGCGCGCTTATTTCAGAAAATGGCACGGTATATATTGCCTATAAAAATACCAAAACCGGTTTTGCCAGCGCCTCTGTCTTTAAAGCATTGGGATATAATTTTGCGAACGTGATAAACGCTTCTAATTCCGGCTTGGCTGATTCAGGTTTTGTCGTTACCACAGCCAGCGCTTCCCATCCCTGGGGCAGCTGGATAAAAAGCGGCGCGACCGTTTATTTTGTCCACGAGCTCGGATTAATCCCGGTGGGGGATTATAACACTTTCCTTAATAACGGCGGCGATGAAAGGCTTGTGGTGCCGGCTAATAGCTACGACTTCCGCTTGCCAATGCTTTCTATTATGATGACGGGGGATTCGAGACTTAGGTAACGAAGTAACACGAACGGATAACGAACGGGCACAAATGTACGAATGCTAAAACCCCGCCTCTCGCGAGAGGCGGGGTTTCTAATAACTAACATCTAAAACTTAATATTTATTGCGAAGCTCTTTCCACGTATTCACCGGTAACTGTTGAGATGCGGATAACTTCGCCTTCTTTGATGAACATGGGAGCATTTACTGTCAGTCCGGTTTCCAGCTTGACTGGCTTGGTAATGTTTCCGCCGCTGTTGCCTTTGACATCCGGCGGGGCCTCTACGACTTTCAATTCGACTTTAACCGGCAATTCCACTGAAACCGGCTTGCCGTTAAAGCGGACAATGGTCACTTCCAAGCCTTCTTTTAAGAACGGTTCCTGTTCGGCGGTAGCTTCTTTTTGTATGTCAACGGTTTCAAAAGTTTCCTGGTTCATGAAGTGAGTACCTCCGTCGTCTGCGTAAAGGAAACTGGCTTTTTCCCTGGTGACATCGGCTTCTTCGATTTTTTCGCCGAACTTGAAAGAGTATTCAATAACTTTGCCGGAAATAATATTGCGCAGTTTTGTCTGCATGACCGGTTTTCTTTGCGCCGTGCGCATGCGGTTTGACCAGATTATCTGGCAAGGATCGCCATTGTAGAGAATAATGGCGCCTAATTTGATATCGGAAATATCCATTTTATAATCCTAATGCCCCGAATTACCATCCGAATGCCCCAAACGATTCCTTTTCGGGTCATTTGGATAAATATTCTGGTAATTCGGATTATATTAATTTGTTTTAAGAGGCAACAAAAGGTAAAAGTGCCATGTGGCGCGCGCGCTTTAAGGCTTTGGTAACCAGGCGCTGGTGCTTGGGGCAGGTGCCGGTGCGGTTGTGGTTTAAGATTTTAGAATGGGGCGACATAAAGCGCCTTAAGGTCTGGGTGTCTTTGTAGTCCACGGTGGAAAGCTTGTTGGAGCAGAAGTAGCAGACCTTTTTTGTGGGTTGGGTATTATTAGATGGTCGCATAAATTGATTAAAAGATTTTATGATTAAAGAGTTTTCTACTAAATACTAATTTTTACTAAAAGTACTAAATTACGAAATCAAAGTTTAGTATTTTTAGTACATTTTTCGTATTTAGTAGAGTTAAAATGGAATGTCTTCTACATTAACGTCTTCGTTTTGCTGGATGGTGGGAAGCTCTTCGGCAGGGGTTTCCTGGGAAGCTCCGTTGTTCCTGCTTGGGGCAGAAGATTCCCCGTTAAAGCCTGTAGAAGCCTGGCCTTGGCCGTTGCCGCCGTCGAGCATTATCATGTTATCGGCGACAATTTCCGTGCGGTTTTTCTTTTGTCCGTCCTTGCTGTCCCAGGTTCGGGTCTGCAAGCGGCCTTCAATGTAAACCCTGCGGCCTTTTTTCAGGTATTGGGCGGCAATTTCCGCAAGCTTCCTCCACATGACAATGTTGTGGTATTCCACTTGCTCGACTTTTTGCCCGGTCTGCTGGTTGTTGTAGACGTAGTTGGTCGCAACGCCCAATTGGCAGACGCTGGCTCCCCCCGGAGTAGTGCGAAGTTCCGGATCGCGGGTAAGCCTGCCGATGATCATAACTTTGTTTAAGTCCATAAAGTTACCAATATTATAATCCTAATGCCCCGGATTAGTATCCGAATGCTCCAAATAATATTCGGGTCATTTGGATAAATATTCGGGTAATTCGGATTATATTAATTATTTGGTTATATCTTCGTTCAGGGCTTCTTCAATCTTCTTGTCCAAATCTTCCTGGTTTAAGTCGATTATCGGCTCTGCGGCAACTTTTTCTTTCTTGGGGGCCGGTTCGGGAGCCACCGCTGCGGAAGCTTCCGCAACCGGAGCGCGGCGGACCAGTTTAGCCTGGGCAGCCTTATCTTTTTCCATTCTTTCCAGATGTTCGTCCAAATTGACGATTATGTAGCGGATGATGGAATTTTCCTGGCTGCGTACTCTGGCATCAAAATCATTAATGCCTTTGCCGTCCATTTCGAAATTAACCACAACATAATGGCCGTTGCGGGTTTTCTTTATTGGATAGGCCAGCTTTTTCTTGCCAAGCTGGGTTTCTTTGATTTCCTTAGCGCCGAGGTCTTCAGCAAATTTTACGATTTGCTGGGAAATCTTGCTGACTTCGTCGTCGGCTACGTGCGAGCCGAGAAGGTACATAAGCTCATATTGAGGCATAGAAGTGTTCCTTCTATCCCTATCTCAATCAGGATAGGGAATATGATAATTATTAGTGTCTAGCGGCTAAGTTCGCCAGCTGGCGGAAGCGACTAGATTGATTTGCATAAATTATAGCATTTTTAGGGGTTTTTAGTCAACCATTGACAGAAAGCCAAAAAAGTGCTATAATTTGAGCCTGTGCCTTTATGGCCAGGCTGTTAGAAATAACAGATTTGATGAAGGAGGGTATCTTTATGATCCCGAAAGTCGAGCCTTGGGCTCACATTAAGATTTTCTCTGGCCCTGGAAAGTTTGACCTGTTATGTTTGGGTCTGGGCGCGCAAATACCCATGATTTTTCAGGTGGCGGAAGACTTGGCGCCCTGCAAAATAACAAAGAGAATCTTTGTGACCGCCCTCGAGATAGAAGAGAACCTGCATGGGCAGGAGTGGTACCGGATCGCCGGTTACGAGCGGTATTCAGAATCGTCCGGTGCTGTCGAAAAGTACGTCTTAAGATATGTGGTTAGCGGTCCTGCTATCGGGTCGGTTAGGGGTTATATGAAAAGGGTAGTATAGCGCAATAGCCGGCGCACGCGTAATAGCGTGCGCCGGTTTTTTTGCCAAAATAATTTTATCTTATCCGTCATATATAAGAGAAGTAAAAGGAGGTGGGATGCCAAAGCCGCTTTCAAAGAAAAAGGTGCACAGCATTTTGGATTTGATGAAAAAAATTGTGGTTGCGGGAAAAGACATTAACCTGTCGGTGGCGGATTTTATCAACGAGCTTAGGCAGGTGGAAAGTGAAATTTGCCAGCGCCTTGCCGCGAGCACCGAAGACCTTGCCAAACTGGCCGAGGTTCTGGAAAAGGCAGGAAATATGCCTGATGCTGCCGTAAAAGCCGAAAAAGCCAAAGAAGTGCTGGAAGACTCCGCGGTTAGCCACATGTTCTTTTTTCAGTTGGTCAGCCAGATGGCCGACGAACTGCATTCCTGGCGATTGCTTAACCGCGCCAGCCAGGCAAAAAAACCGGAAGCAGGAAAACATCCAGAAAAAAAATAGGCGGCACAAAAAAAGAGCCTTTTGCAGCGGCAAGGGGTTCTTTTTGTCTTGCCACGCCGAAGTTTCAACGCAGGCGAGTTTTGCCACGCCATTGGTCAAAGAGAGCACCTTTGACCGTGTGTCATTGCGAGTGCAGCCGACCTGTCCTCCGACTTGTCCGACGTAGCTTTAGCGAAGGGGGAAGCAATCTATTTAAAGATCCTTCACCCTCAGATGCATTCGGGTTCAGGATGACGCCTAAAGGCGTTAAGATTGCCACGCTCGGATGCCCCAAAGGGGCCTCTTTGAGGCACTCGCTCGCAATGACAGTGAGCGACGTTGGCCAAAGAGCACCTTTGGCCAGGTGTTATTGATATTTTTTCCCTTGCATTTTTTCAAGGTTTTATATATCCTTTGTTAGATAAGGAGGAGTGCATGAGGTGTGTATTGGCTATTTTGTTGAGCTTTTTGCCGCTTTCCTGTTTCGGTCAAAATCAGAAAATTGACGGGCTAAGAATTATCGTGGCGAGCTCTGGCAGTGATTTGCGGGAAAACCTTAAGGCTTTTGCCGGCAGCTACGAGGCGGCGGAATCTTTGGAGTCCATGCTGGCAGATGAATCTAAAAGGCCGCTTTGGCCTAAGGTTATCAAAGCCATTGGCCTTGTTTCGCCGCCGGACGAAAGGATTTACAACCGGCTGGTTAATTTTCTGGAGAGCGACAAGCCTTTCAAGGATTGCCCGTATTCAACTCCTGGTGAATTTTTGAAGGAAGTTCTTCCCATAGAGCCCGCAGTGCTTAGTAAGGACAATTACGACCCGAAGATGGGCGTGATTGAAGTCTTGTGGCTGATTGCGAAAAGGAATCCGGATGATCCTTTGGTTAGCAAGGGGGTATGGAAGTATCTGCAGCTCGGCAGGTCATGGGCTTACTGGGAATACCATCTCCGCTGGCAGGCAAAAGAAGATTACCTGTCCGGAAAAAAGTTGTGGGATGAACTTGCTAGGCAGGCCAGGTCCGCGGCAGTCATGCCGTTGAGGTAATTAAGCCAGTATTGTTACAGGGCGCCCCAGTTATGGTAGCGCCCTGTTTTTTTAATATCACCCAAATTTTAACAGAGTAAGGATTATACATTAAACCTAAAATGAACCACATCGCCATCTTGTATGGTATATTCCTTGCCTTCCACGCGCAGCCAGCCTTTGTCTCTGGATCCGCCGTAGCCGCCAGCTTCCAATAATTTGTCCCACTGGATGACTTCGGCACGGATAAAGCCTTTTTCAAAATCCGTGTGGATTTTTCCGGCAGCCTGCGGTGCCTTGGTGCCGACAGTACATGTCCAGGCTTTGGATTCTTTTGGCCCGGCAGTAATAAAAGTAATGAGTCCCAAAGTTTTGTATGCGGCTTTGATAATTTTATCAAGTCCGGATTCCGGCAGGCCAAGCTCTTTTAAATAATCAGCGCGCTCGGCATCGTCAAGTTCAGCAAGTTCGCTTTCCAGCTGCGCGTCTATCCTGATCACGGCGTCATTCTGATGGAGTGCATCCGACCGAAGAATCTCTTTTTGGAATTGAGATCCTTCAGCCTCGGATGCACTCGGCTTCAGGATGACGCCAGAAGAAGTAAATTCTTTTTTATCCAAATCAAATTTATCATTAGCGACAAACATAATAGGTTTTGTCGTTAAAAGCTGGATGTCCTTGCTGTTTTCTTTCTCCTCATCGGACAAAATAACGGTGTTGGCCATTTGTCCTTTTTCCAGGGCAGCTTTGTATTTTTCCAAAACCGCTTTTTTAACAATCATTTCCCGGTCGCCGGATTTAGCGGCACGGGATACGGTTTCCATGCGCTTGTCTACGTTCTGTAAATCCGCCAGTTGCAGCTCAATGGCAATGGTTTCCATGTCCCTTTGCGGGTCAATGTTGCCCTGTACGTGGATAATATCTTTGTTTTCAAAAAACCTGATTACCTCCATAATCGCGTCCACTTCGCGGATATGGGACAAAAATTGGTTGCCCAAGCCTTCGCCAGCGCTGGCACCTTTGACTAATCCGGCAATATCCACGAACTCGATCGTTGTCGGTACAATCTTTTCTGATTTCTCCTGCTTAGCCAATTTGGCCAGGCGTTCGTCCGGAACGGCAACCACGCCTATGTTTGGGTCAATCGTGGCAAAAGGATAATTGGCAGCTTCTACTTTAGATTTAGTGATGGCATTAAAAAGTGTTGACTTGCCGACATTGGGCAATCCGACAATTCCTATCTTAAAACTCATATTTTCTCCCGGCGTCATTCTGAGCGGAGCGAAGAATCTCTATCTCAAAATTTTGACGATTATTACTATCATATTTTAAAGCAGATTTAGGATTTAGCCAAGGGCTTGACGAGTAATTAAATCAACGATATTATTTTTGTATTATTGCCGAGGTTTGGCGAATCATTCGAACAATGGAAGGAGGATT
Organism: Patescibacteria group bacterium; assembly: GCA_013387205.1. Taxonomy (GTDB): domain Bacteria; phylum Patescibacteriota; class Doudnabacteria; order UBA920; family UBA920; genus AMAZON01. The sequence continues at coordinate 35,052 of WARV01000011.1, forward strand.
CCATGAGCAGATTTATTCCAGTTCAGAATCATGGACTGGGTGGGGGAGTTTCTCACGACACGCCTCGAATCCCGAAAAGCCATGATAGGCCGAAAAACCAGCTCCGTAAATCCCATCCGGGCCTAACGCCGTCTATGCGGATGGAGATGGGCCGGACTCGCGGCACCATGAGCCATGAGAAGGATATCGGCAGAGCCGATTCTCACAACAGCACATCGCATTCTCATGGTAATAGCAGGGGATGGGGGCACTGGTAAAACGCCAACTCATTTCGCTTCGTGGCGACAGCTGAAAGCTGTCGCCACTTTGATTTTATCCACCACTTAAAATCTTGACTTAAATAAAGGAAAAGAGTAAGATATTTGGCATGGGACGCTAGATATGCGTTTCCAAATCCAATTTGCAAGAGGGATGTAGAATGTTTAATCGGAAATTTGATTTTTTCTCTTTGCCTAAGAACCAGGCGATGCATCGTGCTTTTCGTAGCAGTCATCTTATTAACCGCCGCCATTGCCCCAACCGGGGCAACCACCAGAGGGGCTGGCATCACAAGTGGGTAGAGAACTAATCAAGCAGGCGGGACAGCAAACATTGCTGTCCCGCTTTCAAATTGGCAAAAGAAGAGCGCACAACAACGTGTGCGCTTGCCGGATAAACCGGTTAGAATTGCCTGTGCTGGACCACCTCCTTTCCCGCAAGTAGCGGCTCGTCTGCGCGAGCTTAATCCTCTTAAGATGTTGAACACCTGTGTGTTATTAGCTACTGGGGAAAGGAGGTATTTTAATTTGGATCATACGATCCTCCTTACCCCTAATATACCATAGAATGAGATTTGACCAAAATTTCAGGCAGACGTAAAATTGAAACAGTGGTAATGCTGTTATTCCCGAAAGTTAGAAGGAGGCAGAAAGTTGTTGCATTTTAATCGCGACAATACGCACAATGCCAAGCGCAACGGGGAAACCTTCTCCCGCGCCAAGCAAGAGAAGCGGAACTTCGTCAAGGGCAAGCTGTTCGTAAACAGGCTTATTCCGGAGATCCATCACCGGCAGATTCTCTGGATTTGCGCAGCCATTAGCGAATCAAGAAGTTTGCAGACTACCAACAGCTCCCGCGCGTTTGCCGAATCCCTAGACGGCATCGGCAAACAGTTCAAGATCAAAAAGGTCCAGTATTGCGAAGCTTGTGTAGCGGCAAGCGTGGGTGGCGTGATGGTTTGGGGATCGCCAAAGGCTTTCAGGAAACTTCTGGCTTCCGAAAAAGTTGCCCGCAGCGCGTTTGAGCGCAGCCAAGCCGGCGTCTTAACGGCCAAAATGGCATTTGCGTAACCTTTCAGGAATTATGCAGGGGGTGCCCACACTGCCCCCTGCTATTTTTATGCTAAAATGTAATAGCAGATTATTTAAAACGTTTTTATTAATATAATATTAATTGTCCACGAACACACTAATTATCACGAATATCACTAATATAGCATTAGTGTAATTAGTGTTTATTCGTGAATTAGTGGATGGGCAATTTATGGAATATAATAAGGTTATGGAAAAAGTAGATCCTACAATTTTTAAAGCTTACGATATCCGCGGGGTTTATCCGAGCCAGATTAACGAAGATACGGCATATAAGATTGCGCAGGCTTACGCAAAATTCATTGGCCCGAAAACCGTAGTGCTCGGGCGCGACGTTAGGTTGTCCGGGCCGAAATTATTCGAAGCAGCCAAGCAGGGTTTGGTTGACCATGGCGTAAATGTCATCGATATTGGCGTAATCACCACTGACATGATGTATTTTGCCGTGGTGCATCTGAATGCCGATGGCGGTTTAGCTGTGACTGCTTCGCATAACCCCAAAGAATTTAACGGGTTTAAAATGGTCAGGGCCAAAGCCGCTCCGATTTCCGGAGATACCGGCATTATGGATATCCGTGATTTGGCTGCGCAAGGGTATAATTTCAAGTCAGAAATTTTAGGGCAAGTATCAACCGTTGATATTTTGCAAGACTATATTAAAAAAATCGTGTCTGTGGTTGATGTTGCTAAAATCAAGAAATTCAAAATCGTGGCCAATGCCAATTTTGGCGCCATCGGCAAAAACTTAAAAGCTTTGGCCGAAAAATTGCCCATGGAAATCGTTTGGATTAATGAGCAGCCTGACGGTAGTTTTCCCAAAGGCCGGCCGGACCCTTTAATCCCCGAAAACCGCACGGAAACATCGGAAATAATAAAATCTTCTGGCGCGGATTTTGGCGTGGCCTGGGACGCGGATGCGGACCGCTGTTTCTTTTTTGACGAGACCGGCCGTTTTTTGAGCGGCTACTTTACCACCGCAATTTTGGCCGAGCTGTTTTTGAAACGCTACGGCCCAAGCAAAGTTTTGGTGGATTCCAAATTGAACTGGGCAACCATGGATGTGGTAAAAAAGTACGGGGGAGAAGCCTTGATGACCCGGACCGGGCACAGCTTTTATAAAGCAAAAATGATTGAGCTCGGCGCGGTGTTCGGCGGGGAAGTATCAGCGCATTATTACTTTAAGGATTTTTATTTTTTGGATAACGGGCTAATGCCGTTCGTGTTCATGCTGCAGCTGCTTTCCGAAACCGGCAAAAAGATGAGCGGGATTTACCAGCCTTTGTTCGAAAAATATTTCATTATTGATGAAACTAATTTTACGGTCAGAAACGTAGACGAAGCCGTTAAGGCCGCAAAAGAAAAATTTTCCGGCGGCAAGCTTTCGGAAATTGACGGCGTAGCTATGGAGTTTGTTGATTGGAGATATTCCGTCCGCGGCTCCAATACTGAGCCGATTATCAGGCTGAACATGGAAGCCAAAAGCGCCGAGGTTTTGGCGGAAAAACAGAAAGAGATGGTGGAGTTTATTAAGCGGTTTGTGTAAGTCGCCTCTTCGGCGACCCGCCGATAAGGCGGGTCGCAAGTAGCAAGAATCAAGTGATTATCAAACAAGGGGAACCCTGTATCTGATACAGGGTTCCCCTTAAATAAGGGGCGCCCCGGGGAAATACGCCGGGGCGCCTGGCTGTCACGCAGCGGCAGCGATTTGTTTGCCGGAATATTCAAGTACTTCGGAGTTACAAGGAAGTTTTTTCTTTATTACTTGCTGGATGTTGGCGCCTTTGGTCAGTTCTACCTTATACACTCCTGGGAATATTCCGAAAATATCCTTGACCGCTTGATCCAAATCGGCCTCCATGTCAAGGCATGCGGCAAATACTGCCGAGCCTTGTATGACAATGTCGACATGGCTCATTAGGTGAAAATGCTTAAGCCAGGGAGTGTTGTCACTTCTGGTGTCTTTCATGTTTTTGCGCATTCGTTTGGCTCTGCTGACGGCCTCTGCAAAACTTAGCGAACAGGAATCAAAACTGATCCGCAAAACATAAATCATCATGCGCGGTTGCGGCTGCACTTTGTCCCCTCCATTTTTGTTTCTTTGCTTAAATCCAAAATAAAAAATCGGACTTTAAATAAGTCCGATTTTTTGTTTGACTTCAAATATGGTTTCCCTGGCCGCTCCTGCAGCCTTGCTTGCGCCCTGGGCCAGCACTTCTGCCAGAAACTCTGGACGGGCCAAGAGTTCTTGTTTCTTCTCGCGGAACTGTTCGAAGTATTCAGAAATATCCCGTGCCAAATTTTCCTTGAGTTCACTGTATTTGAGCGTGCCGGAGTTTTGGGCATCGGCAAAATAAGTAATCTGCTCTTTGCTGCCAAAATGGGTAAGTAACAGCATTAAATTTTCTTCACCCGGGGATTTTTTTCCTGGCTCGGAAGCTGTGACTGCTTTTTTCAGTTTCCTGCTAATTTCTTCCGGCGAATCGTCGAGCAGCAAGCTTTCGTCCCCGGTCTTGCTCATTTTTTTGTTAGGGTCGCTAAGGCTCATTATCCTCAAAGGCTTTTGCAAATAAGTTTTCGGTTCCGGAAAAGTCTGGCCAAAGCGGTTGTTGAATTTGCGGGCCACGATGCGCGCCAATTCCACGTGCTGAACCTGGTCTTCGCCCACGGGCACGGCCCGGCCCTTGTATATCAAAATGTCAGCAGCCATCAAGGCCGGGTAAGTCAGAAGGCCGGCATTAATGTTGGCTTTGTGCTGTTTGGCCTTGTCTTTGTATTGGGTCATTCTTTCCAGTTCAGGCAAAGGCAGTAGGCAGTTGAAAATCCAGGACAAAAAGGCATGCTCGCCAACCTGGCTTTGCGGGAAAAACACGCACTTGTCAGGGTTTAATCCAAGAGCCAAATAAGTGGCAGTAACGTCTAAAATGTTTTGGCTTAATTCTTTCGGCTCAAACGGAGTGGTTAAGGCGTGCAAATCGGCAATAAAAAAATAGCACTGTTTGGTATTGTCTTCGGAAAGTTCGATAAAATTCTTTAAGGCGCCCAAGTAGTTGCCGATATGCAGCTTGCCGCTGGTCCTGATTCCCGCAACGATTGTTTCTTTAGTATTTTTCGTATTCATAAGGATATTATAGCATTTTTTGTTAAATATAAAAATAAAAGCCGCGGGCGCTTCGTTTAAAGCGCGCCCGCGGATAAATGGCCTTAGAAGCTCTCGCTCCTGAACGCCAAGTCCTCTTGGAGCCTTGATATCTGCTCTGATGAGAGATTGTCAGGTGGTTGTTCTTGTTCCGGTTGAGGGGGTTGAGATGGGGTCCGTCCCCTAAAGACGTCTGAGAAGAATTTAAGTAATTCCATGACGCCTCCAAGTCAAATTAACTATAGCTTAACGGAATTTCGTTGGTTCGTCAAAAAGTAAAAATTGTCCAAAAAAGAAGACCGGCAAGTTCGACGTTTCAGTCGAACTTGCCGGTTATGGCACTTAAGGCTGTTCTGTCAGCCGGCCGCATTCTGCCTGCATTTCTTGACGCTGGTTGGACGGGATTGTCTTCGTTCGGTGCGCGTGCACCGTTTGGTTGATCCTGTTGACTGCAGGATCTCCTGGTGTCACTCGTCCTGGTTCATGTGTACTGCTTGCCTGGTCTGATAATTCCACTTGCCTTTCATCCCGGGCCCTGGAAAGATTGTAATGCGCTGTCATGCACATACCGCTCCTCCTTGCCAGATTTCCTCCTGGCTATTTCCAGAATATTTTACATGTAATACGGAAAAATGTAAATAGGGGATACTTTTGCCAAAACTACGATAAATGACGGCCGTCATTTATCGTAGTTGTTTTAGATAACAAGGAAATATCATCAAAACAATGGAAAGATGGGATAAAAGGGATTGATGGGAATAAAGGGAAAGAGAAAAGGGCGGTCAAATGACCGCCCTTTTGTTTGCTACATGCTACCAACTACTATACCTCTATCACCACTGGTAAGATCATCGGTCTGCGCTCGGTTTTTTGGTATAAGTATTCTCCAATTTCATCACGCACGACGTTTCTTAAGTATGCCCAGTTGGGTTCCAGCTTTTCCTTGCCCTTGGATTCCACCAGTTTCCTGACTTCGTGTTTGACCTCGCGGATTAAGTCATCGTTGCCTTTCATGTAAATGAACCCGCGGGAAATAATGTCCGGCTGGTTGACCAGTTTGCCGTTGCGTCTGTCCAAAGTCATAATGACCACAAACATCCCGTCCTGGGCCATGACCTGGCGGTCGCGGATGACAACTTCGCCGACATCACCAATACCTAAGCCGTCAATGAACACGTAGCCGCTGGCGATTTTGGAATCTTCCGTGGCTTTGGCCGTTCCGGCAGAACTGATTTCCAGAATCTGCCCGTTGTCCAAAGAAAAGATGTTTTCTTTGGGTATGCTCATGCTTTCGCCGAGCTCCGCGTGCCTGACAATCATGTGGTGTTCGCCGTGTATTGGCATGAAGAATTTCGGCCTGGTTAAGGCTATCATCAATTTCAGTTCTTCCTGGTGGGCGTGTCCGGAAGTGTGGATGTCCAAGATTTTATTATAGATAACATGTGCCCCGAGCCTGGTGAGGTTAGAAAGCACAGCGGCAATTGCCCGCTCGTTCCCCGGAATAGGGGAGGCGGACACAATGGCCGTGTCGCCGGTTTTAAGCTTTATAGTCTTGTGGTCGCCGCGGGCAATGCGCGCCAAGCCGGCTGCGTCTTCGCCCTGCGAGCCAGTGGTCAATACGACAATCTGGTTGTCCGGATATTTTTTGGCCTGTTCTGACTTGATAATAATTTTCGGCTGGATTTTCAGGTAGCCGAGAGACAAAGCAATCTCAATGTTGTTTACCAAGCTGCGGCCCGTGACAATGACCTTGCGGTTGTATTTGGCCGCGGCGTTAAAGACTTGCTGCACGCGCGAAATGTTGGTCGAGAAGGTGGCAAAAATTATGCGTCCTTTTATATCGGAAAAAGTCCTGTCAATTGTCAGCCCCAAATCTCTTTCTGACATGCAGTAGCCAGGCTTTTCCGCGTTGGTCGAATCGGACATGAGTAGCGTTACGCCTTCGGAGGCGAACTTGGCGATTTTTTGGAATTCGCTGGGTTTGCCGTCTGCCGGCGTGTGGTCGAATTTCCAGTCAGTGGCATAAATAACCTGGCCGACCGGCGTGACAATGGACAAACCGATGCTGTCAGGAATATTGTGGTTAAGCCCAAAGAAGCGAACCTTAAAGTTGCCCAAAGCCAACACGTCGTCTTTGCTTAATACGTTAATGCGGCTGCGGCCCAAAAGCCCGAACTCTTCCAAGCGCTTTTTAATGAACCCGGCGGTCAAAGGCATGGTGTAAATCGGCGGATCGCCGAGTTTGGGTAAGATGTAAGGAATGGCTCCAATGTGGTCCAAGTGTCCGTGGGTGATAATGACTCCGCGAATGCGCCTTTTGTTTTCTTCCAGCCATTTGGTGTCGGGGATAATGTAATCGATTCCTGGCATGGTTTCGTCCGGAAAAGCCAATCCCATATCAACGACAATAATATCGTCGCCATATTCAAAGACTGTCAGGTTTTCTCCGACTTCTTCTACTCCGCCCATCGGGATAATCCTTAAATTCTGGCGGGAAGCGGTATAGCGGGAAGTGTTCAAGGTTTGCGCCTTGTGCACATCCAAAGCCGTGGCCTTGTTGATTAGCGCGTCCAGGCGGTCCTGGCTTTTTGCGCCCGTTGTTGCGGTTTGGCCGCGGTTTTTATCCGGGCGGTGGCCCGGGATCCGCATATCGCTTTGCTTATTGTGCTGGGAAGCGTTTTGGTTTTGCTTGCCAGACTGTGAATGATATAAAGTTTTCCTTATCATATCGTTACTTTATTTTTTGGCCGTGACGTGACGGCCATTATTGCAAGTTTTCTACCCCCACACCAACTTTCACCAAGTGTTGATTATTTATCAAGTCTGATTGTAATCGGTGAGTGTGCGATACACACAATGCTTGACGGAAATTGGCGCCGGGGTAAACCCAAATAAACACTAATTTCCAGCAATAGAGGGCTGGTTACTTATTATTATTTGCTAGTCTATATTTATCTAAGTTAAGTGGCCTGTTCAGCCGACCTAGATTAGACTTTACTCGATGGAGTAATTAACAAATGAAAACCAAAAAGGTTTTTTAGCTTTCACCTGTCAATTTTCCTTTTGTTTCAAGGGATTTCTTGCTTTGTACTAATATTATATCATACCTGGCATTTTTCGTCAATATCAATGATTGTTTAATTGAATGCTGTTATTGCGAGCAATTTAAGGTCCGCCAGCTGGCGGATTAGCTTAAATATTGCGTGGCAATCTGAATTTTCACAGGGAAGATTGCTTCGTTGCCAAAGATAAAGCCCTTTGGCTCCTCACAATGACATGGGGTAGGTGATATCGACGATCGCCAAATCCATGATTAATTTGACGTGCGTAGTGGAAATACTTAAAGAAAAAACCGCCATTTGGCGGAATTGTTTGTAGCCCTGAACCGTACGTGTCCCGCACCTTTTGAACATACGCCTTAAAAAAGAAAAAACTTCCAGTCAATTGGTGGGCGGGGAGGGAGTTGAACCCTCACGGGAGTGATCCCACACGGCCCTGAACCGTGCGCGTCTGCCAATTCCGCCACTCGCCCTCCAATTGACCGCAAGCGTAATAATTTTAGAAATATAGTATAAGGTGCGGGGTAAATCTGCCAGCTTGCCCCGTAGAAATCCGCTGCAAGCGGATATTCTACTGGGGTTCCACCACATCCCCAAAATAACTACTTGTATATTTTATATGAATATTTATTTTACTTCAACTATAATCCTACAGATTTACAGATTTCCTACTGATCTACTGATAACTACAGATATTTTCTAAGCGAATCTGTAGGTATCTGTAGATTCGGATACATTCGTAGATCTGTAGTTTTATTTCCACACCCTGTTCTCTTTAATATACCATTCCGGCAGATTGTAGAACCTTTGGCTCGGTTCGAAGATTTTTTGCAGGCTGACATTTTTGATGTTTTTATCAATGGCGTAAACGTAAACAGCCTGGTCTAAAAAGATTGCCGGAACTTTATCCGCGAGCAGCTTGTTTAGTTCCTGGTATTTTTGCTCCCTCAAAGCCTGGTCAGTACTGGTCCTGGCATCTGTTATCAGCTGGTCGGCCTTTTGGTCGGCAAAGCCCGTTAAGTTGTAGCCCGGGTCTTTGGCCTGGCTGCTGTGCCAGAAGGGGAATGGATCCGGGTCTGCCCCGAATTTTAGCGGGAACAGTAAGATGTCAAAGTTGCGCGGCTGGATGACGTTTTCAGTCAGTTCTTTTATTGGTAAAATTTTTAAATTTGTCTTGATGTTCAAAGCTTGCCACTGGCTTAACACTTCTTCCGACGCCTTGGAGTTAATAAGGTTATCGCTGGTAGTTAAAGTCAGCTCAAGGACGGAACTCTTTTTGGTCCTTAAGTTAGTTTTAGGGTCAATTTTCCACCCCGCCGTATCCAGCAGCGCTTTGGCCTGTTCAAGGTTGTATCCATTTCCTGGCAGTAAGGGGGGCAATGCGCTGTCTTTGAGCGCATTTTTTATGACCTGATTTTTATCAAGGCCCAAAGAAAGCGCCATGCGCACGCTTTGGTCAGATAAAACCTTGTTGTTTAAATTGAAAAATATCACCTGGTATTGGGGGAGGGGGAATTTCAAAATTTGCGCGTTGTTTTGCTCGGCGTCTATGTTCAAATTGTCGCCCAAAGGGATAAAACCAAAGCCTGAAATTTCCCTGCTATGGAAAGCGTTGCGCAAGTCTTCCTCGGTGTCGTAGAATTTTATGTTGACCTGGCCGATTTTGGTTTGCCCCTGGCTGTATCCGGAAAAGGGAATTAAGGCAATCTGCTGGATTTTTCCGCTGGGCAGTTTCTTTATTTCTTTAATGGAATACGGTCCGGTGCCGACAGCTTCCAAATTAAACTTAGACAGCAAAAAGTTTTGCGGCTCCACCCTGCTCCAAATGGCTTTGGGCAGCATGGGCAGAGTCAGGTTATAAATGAACGGCCCGGAAACATCCTTGGTGGTAAATTTTACCGAATAGTCAGACAGTTTTTCCACGGAGGTGGACATCCACAAATTGCGCAGCGGGCTTTTGTATGCCGGATCCTTTAATATCTGGATGGTGAATACCACGTCGTCCGCGTTAAACGGCTTGTCGTTATGCCACTTGATATCCTTTTTTAAGTTGATGGTGTATGTTTTCTGGTCAGGGGAGATTTCGGGTAAGCCGTCTGCCAAGTCAGGCTGCAATTGCCCTTTATTATCAAATTTGTAAAGGCCGGAAAAAACCAGTTTGGTCAAAGCCAAATCTGATTCCTGGTGTGCCAAAAGCGGGTTAATATAAGTGGGCTGGCCTAAGATTCCTTCACTGTATTCGCCTCCCTTGGCCGGTGCGGCAGTTGTGCGCGTGATATAAAAGTTTTTCAATGACCAGGATAAAGAGGCTAAAGCGACCAGTAAAAGCGACAGCACTGCGATTTTTTCCCTCTTGCCCATTAAAGAAAAAACTTTCCTTAAGGAGGAAAGGCTGATGTTTTTTATTTCTTTGAATCCCGAAATTACCTGCCGGCTGTAAGTTATGAAGTTGTGGGTTTTACCGTTCATTCAGGCTAATGCGAAAGATGCGAAATAGTATGCGAATGATGCGAAAATTAAAGCAAAATTAGATTAAAAATGTGGTAATTGTTAATCCGACAAAGAGAATTCCCAAAACAATTGTCGCGTAAAACAGCCATTTTTCAAACCCGCGCCTAGTCTGGACAATATTGCCGGCGCCGCCAAAAACATTGGAAAGCCCGGAGGATTTGTTTTGCAGGGCAATGACAATAACCAGCAAAACCATGATTAAAACGTTGATTAATTGGAAGGTTTGGGATAAATTTTTCATGTTTCAAGAAAATAAAAATTAACTGTTAAATTATATCGTAAATGCCAGTTAAGGTCAAGCTTGACAAAATATTAAAAAAAATGTTTAATGTAATCTAAATTTTAGCTATAGCCGGTTGCCTAAAAAAGAAAGCACTCGTTTGGCTGGATGGGCCAAACGAGTGCGAAGGGGGAACTGCATGGTTCACTGGATCTCCGTGGGAGCACTGATGCTCTTATTGATTGAGAAGGCGCTGGCAATGGCTGGGCCTACCTTCACCAAGCCACACTTTAATGCGTGCACGGCCATTTCGGTCGTTGAACGGACACTTAGTACCTTCTTAATCCTGAACTTGTGGAATTCAACAGTTTTCGGAGAGATGCTCAAGAACACGGCAATCTCTTTTGCGGTTTTGCCGCAAGCAACCAACTCCAGGATTTCAAGCTGTCTGGCGGTAAGGTTTTTTTCTTTTCCCCACTTGCCTTTGGGAACAGGTTCATAGATTGCCTGCCTGCAGAATTCCCTGAAAGATTTTGCCGCAATGAGGCTGGCAATCAATTCCTCTTTGGTGAAATTGCTTTGGACGAGCCCGCAGACTCCGTTTTGAAGGAGTTGAGGGATGGCAGATGGTTTGGCGGGCGGTATTCCGATGATAACCACGGGAGGTATGGTTTTAACCATAACCTTCACGAGCGCTAGAAATCTTTCGGTCGGCATGTCGTCGATGCTTGTGCCAATGACAAGCACGTCGATGTCCAATAGCCGGGAGTATTCAAACCCCGCGGCTGAATTAAAAGCCCAGGCAATGCGGGCTTCTGAACCGTCGAGCGCGCTCATGATTCCTGCTCTGACGACTTGGCCAGGATATAAAACTCCGATTCTGATACCCATTTCTCTATTGTCTCTCCTTGGGACGTAACAAATGTCTTATTTATAACAAAAATTTTGGGGTTTGTAAACAATTAACTAATCATGTAACCAATCTACGAATTCATACTAATAATAACTAATGACAACTAATATTCTTCTAAGGGTATTAGTTGTCATTCGCTTTATTCGTTACATTAGTTGATTAGCCAATCTGATTGGTTAATCTATAACGAAAGTTTTATAAGTTCCGCTAAGCGCTCGCCTACGACTGCCGCAAGTTCGTCCAAACTGGCTTGGCGGATGTTTTTGACTGTGCCGAATTTTTCTTTCAAAAGTTTTTTAGTTTTATGGCCTATGCCCGGAATGTCGTCAAGCGCGGACCTGACCGCTTGCTTGCTGCGCAGGTTCCTGTGGTAAGTTATGCCAAAGCGGTGTGCTTCGTCCCTTAGGCGCTGCAATAACTGCAGGGCAGGGTTGTCTATTGGCAGCACAATGGGATCTTTTTTATTAGGCAAATATATTTCTTCCAGCCTTTTTGCCAAACCAATCACTGGAATTTTGAATTTGGAATTTTGAATTATGGAAGCCGCAATCCCTAATTGTCCTTTTCCGCCATCAATGACAATGAGGTCGGGTATCGGCCAGGTATTTTTGTCTTTAATGCTTGATTCTTGATTCTTAATTCTTACTACTCTGCGTTCAAGCATTTCCTTCATCATCGCAAAATCGTCAGGTGTGGATTTGGAGCGGATCTTGAACTTGCGGTATTCGGATTTTGCAGGCAAGCCGTCTTTAAACACTACCATGCTGCCTACGGCATTGGTACCTTGGATGTTGCTGATATCGTATCCTTCAATCCTTTTTGGGACAGAAGGCAGGCTGAGCTGTTCTTTAAGCTCGGTAAGCCCGGCGTTAATCCGGTCTAAGTGCCCGGCTTGGCTTGTTAGCCAGTTTTTCAAATATTCGCTCGCATTGGTTTCGCCCATAGTCATTAGTTCCTTGGTTTTGCCTTTTTTGGGAACAGAAATATCCGCCTTTTTGGAAAACCTGGCCTTGAAAAGTTCGGTTAGAGTTTGCCTGTTGTCTATTTCGTAAGGGATGTAGACGCGGGACGGGACGCTGCTAGTTTCCATATAATAATTTTCCAAAAAAGTTTCGAGTACTGTGCCGGTGGCACGCCCTGCATACAGCGATGTGTCGTAAACGAAATTTTCTTTGTCGAACAGCTTGCCTTTCCTGACTTTAAATAAATTGGCGCAGGCATAGCCCTGGTCAAAATTTATTGATACCACGTCCCAGTTTACGGCTTTGGGTAAAATGACAATTTGTTTTTCTTCCAAAAGCTCTAAAGATTTCAACTGGTCGCGGATTTTGGCCGCGGCTTCGAAATTTTTTATTTTGGATTGCCTGGCCATCTCATTCTTTAATTCTTTGATGACGCCGGACGTGTTGCCGGATAGGAACATGGCAATTTTTTCCAGTTGTTTGTTGTATTCATCTAAAGTAATTTTGCCTACGCAAACTCCAGGGCAGCGGTGCAGATAATAATAAAAGCAGGGCCGGCCGGAAACTTCCTGAGCTGAACAGTAGGGGAAAATCCTGCGGATCATGTTTAAAGTGCTGCGGATTTTGTACGCAGCGGTAAAAGGACCGAAATAGCGCGCTTTTGGCGTCATCCTGAACGAAGTGAATGATCTTTTTTGTTGAGATTCTTCGTCGTCTGACTCCTCAGAATGACGCCGAAGATCGTCAATCTTCCTTACTATTACAATCTGAGGTATTTGCGTTGAATAATCTATTTTTATAAACGCGTAGTTTTTGTCGTCCCGCAGCATGATGTTGTATTTGGGAAGGTACTGCTTTATAAGCGTGCTTTCCAAAAACAAGCTTTCCAGTTCGCTGCTGACTACTATATAATCCACGTCCGTGGCTTCTTCCATCAAGTAGGGGATTTGTTCGCGCTCGTCGTGGCCTTTAAAATACTGGTTGACCCTGGCTTTTAAGTTTTTCGCTTTGCCAACGTAAATTACCTCGCCGCCTTTATTGTAAAATTTGTAGACGCCAGGAGATTTTGGAATGTCCTTGATTTTGTTTTCCAAATTATTCATAAGTGTATTATAACTATCGATATTGCTAACGTCCAATCATCTTTTCAACGGCTAAAACGATGTTTTAGCCGTTGGTATAAGTTGGCCAAAGATGCTCTTTGACCATGTGTCATTGCGAGTGCATCCGACCTGTCCTCCGTAGCTTTAGCGAAGGGGGAAGCAATCTTATCAATGAGTGATCGCCGTGTTGCCCTGCGGGCTCCTCGCGATGACATAATGAGATCTTAGTCAAAGAGCACCTTTGGCCAATAGCGGCTTTGACATATTCATCAACAATAAGTATAATCTGTCCTAAGAAGGGGGAAGCATGGTTTTCAGCGGAATCTACGATTTTTGCGCCAAGACAATGTGCGGAGCACTTTTGCTTACTGGTTCTCTGTACGTATCGGCAATGTATTTGCTCATCGGTCTTGCGTTCGTGGCGGATTTCACCATCAAGTTTGTTTTACATATAGCCTAAGGAGAAAACAGATGTTCCAGGATCTGGTTGTAAAAGATGTCAATCCGAACGACCTCAGTATGCCTGTTGTCAAATCCATGGTCAATGAGAAGTTCGGCAAAGGTGCAATTCCAAAAGGATGGGCAATGAGAAAGCCGTTAAAACCCGAAGATGGGAACGGCTCTGGCCACCTCGCAATTGTTTACAAGATAGCTTGTTAAACCTTTGCGCCCAAGGCGCTGGCTTACACGCATTTTGCGTGCTTAGCTAGCGCCTTGATTTTATTTAATCAGGTTTGCCCCTAGTCCCTTGCTTACCCTTGACATTCGTGGTAAAATTATGACTAGTTTATCTGCAAAAATATAATCCGAATTGCCCGAATAATCCGCCAGCTGGCGGACCAAATGACCCGAAAAGGGAAGAAAACATTTGGGGCATTCGGATGCTAATTCGGGGTATTAGGATTCTACTATGGGTAACGATATTATTTCTATCCGCGGGGCGCGGCAGCACAATTTAAAAAATTTGGACGTGGATTTGCCAAGGAACAAGCTCGTGGTCATGACCGGCTTGTCCGGAAGCGGCAAATCGTCTTTGGCTTTTGATACTATTTATGCCGAAGGACAGCGTCGCTATGTGGAAAGCTTGTCAGCTTACGCCCGCCAATTCATTGGCCTTATGGACAAGCCGGATGTGGACAAGATTGAAGGCTTGTCCCCGGCGATTTCCATTGACCAAAAGAGCGCGTCGCATAACCCCAGGTCCACTGTCGGCACTGTCACGGAAATTTACGACTACATGAGGCTGCTTTGGGCACGCGTAGGTATTCCGCATTGTCCGGTTTGCGGCAAAAAAATCGTCGGCCAAACTCCGCAAGCCATGGTTGACCAGCTCATGAATTTGCCGCAAAACACCAGGCTCATTTTGCTGGCCCCGTTCATCAAGGACCAAAAAGGGGAGCATAAAGTTATTTTTGAACAGATTAAAAAAGCCGGTTTCGCCCGCGTGCGCGTGGACAAGGTGATTATGGATTTGAACGAGGCGCAGCGCCTGAATTTGGACAAGCAAAAAAAGCACAGTATTGACGTGGTGGTCGACAGGATAACAGTCTTGCCGTCTGACAGGGGGCGTATTGCCGAAAGTTTGGAAAAAGCTTTGGATTTGGGAGACGGCCTTGCTATCGCGTTACGTGTAAATTCAGCCGATGTAGGGGCGGATCTTATCCGCCCAAATGACGGGAAGATGAGATCTTCCCCTACAGGGAATACCGAAATTCCCCTCTCTCAAAAATTCGCATGTCCGGACGGGCACATCTCGCTAGCCGAGCTGGACCCTCGAGACTTCAGCTTTAACAGCCCGCATGGAGCTTGTCTTGATTGTAAAGGTTTGGGCACCAAGCTGACCGTGGAGCCGGATTTGGTTATTCCAAATCCCAAATTGACTTTGGCCGAAGGCGCTATCCGTCCCTGGAGCAAAACCACTTCCAGGCTGTCATGGTACGGCAGGATTTTGGAAGCCGTGGCCAAAGAATACGGGTTTTCTACCAATACTCCGATCAAGGATTTGCCAAAGAAAATTGTGGACGTTATTCTATACGGCACGGGCGACAAGAAAGTCAGGGTTTCCGGGGAATTTTCTTCCCGCGACGGGCAGTTTGAAATGAACACTGCGTTCGAGGGTGTTATCAAAAATTTGGAAAGGCGCTACAAAGAAACCGATTCCGATTACATGCGCGGCGAAATTGAAAATTACATGAGAATTCGGCAGTGTCCGACCTGTAAAGGCCAGCGCCTTAAGCCCGAAGTCTTGGCAGTGACAGTCGGCGGCAAGGGGATTGTGGAAGTGGTAAATATGACCATTGAAAAAGCGGCTGTTTTCTTTAAGGACTTGGCGAAAAATTTGTCGCAAAAAGATTCTACTATTGCCAGGCAGGTGCTAAAGGAAATAAACGCGCGTTTGCAGTTTTTACTGAATGTCGGGCTGTCTTATTTGTCTTTGGACAGAACTGCTGACACGCTCTCTGGCGGGGAAGCGCAGCGCATCAGGCTGGCAACCCAAATCGGTTCCGGGCTGACCGGCGTGCTCTATATATTAGATGAGCCGTCCATCGGCTTGCACCAGCGCGACAACAGGAGACTGCTGGAAACCTTAAAGGATTTGCGCGATTTGGGCAACACTGTCATTGTGGTGGAACATGATGAAGAAACTATCCGCGAAGCTGACTGGGTAGTGGATATTGGCCCAGGCGCAGGCAAGCACGGCGGCGAACTGGTGGCTCAGGGTAAGCCGGTTGATATAGAAAAAAATTCCAAGAGCTTGACCGGGCAATATTTGGCCGGTAAGGAATTTATTTCCGTGCCTCCCAGAAGGCGCCCGGGTAACGGCAAAAAGCTGTCGATTTTCGGGGCAGAAGAATTTAACTTAAAAGGGGTGAATGTCGATATTCCTTTGGGAAAATTTGTCTGCGTGACCGGCGTGTCCGGCAGCGGCAAATCGACTTTGCTCAATGATATTTTAGCCAAGGCCCTTTATAGGCATTTCTTTAACAGCAAAGACGAGCCGGGCAAGCATAAAAAAATTTTGGGGCTGGACCATTTGGACAAAATCATCAACATTGACCAAAGTCCCATTGGCCGCACGCCGCGCTCCAACCCGGCTACATATACCGGAGTCTTTACTCCTATCCGCGATTTATTCGCCTCAACGCGCGAAGCTGAGATGCGCGGTTACAAAGCCGGCAGGTTTTCGTTTAACGTCAAAGGCGGCCGCTGCGAAAAATGTTTCGGTGACGGCGTACTGCGCGTGGAAATGAATTTCCTGCCGGACGTCTATATCACCTGCGACGAGTGCCACGGCAAACGCTACAACCGCGAAGCTTTGGAAATCCATTACAAGGAAAAAACCATTGCCGACGTTTTGGAAATGACCGTGGACGAAGCCAAAATGTTTTTTGCCAGCATTCCGCAAATCCACAAGAAACTGCAGACTTTGAGTGAAGTCGGATTGGGTTACATGAGGCTGGGGCAGAACGCCACGACGCTGTCGGGCGGGGAAGCGCAGCGCATCAAGCTGGCTTCCGAATTATCCCGCGCCTCAACCGGGCGCACGCTTTATCTGCTCGACGAACCGACCACTGGTTTGCACTTTGCGGACATTAAGAGATTAATCACCGTGTTAAACAAGCTGGTGGAAAAAGGCAATACCATTGTTGTCATTGAGCATAACTTGGACATGATAAAAACTTCCGACTGGATTATTGACCTTGGCCCCGAAGGCGGGGACAAAGGCGGGGAAGTGGTGGCTGTGGGGACCCCGGAAGACGTGGCTAAGGTGAAGAAAAGTTATACTGGACAATACCTAAAGAAAATTTTGTAGTGACAAATTTATAATATCAGGATATCTAAGGGGCGCCTTGTGCAGGTTGCCCCTTAGTTTTATTCAGTAAAATCAGGCATTTTGAATGGCTCAACCCCGGTTGAGCCATTCATCATTTTTATAGTAAGAGTATTTGCAGTTTCCCGTTTTTTAATAATAGCTGTTATACCCAAAAAATATCCTAATTTTTCTTTAAGGGGCTTTTGTTTTAAGAAATAAAATCCAATTGATTTAAGCGGTTTTTCAGCTTAAGTCTTTTTGGGATACTTCAATAACAAAGAATCAATAGAAACAGTAAAAATATAGAAAAGTCATGAAAGTAAATGTCATATACCAGCAGCCGCCGGAAAAGATAAAAAAAACTCCGCTAAAAACTAAGACTTACAAAGATGCGGGTAGCCAAGAAATCGGCCTGGTAGATTATCTACCTGGGCCGGATTTGGAATTTGAAAAAAACTTGCCGCATACTGTTTTGGCTGAACACGAAACTGCGGCAAAAATTTTGACCAAAGGCCAAAAGGTTTTAATATTGGCCGCCGGCGTGACTTTAACTGCGGCTTTGATTGTAAATTGGCATGCCGTAGTTTTCAGCCTGCTGGCGGCGTTTACGATAATATATTTTTTCGATTTGGTTTTCAGTATGGTTTTGGTTTTCCAAAGTTTTAAGGCCGGCCAGGAAATTACAATCTCTGAATCGGAAAAAAATACAGCGCCGATTGGCGGCTGGCCGCTTTACACCGTATTTTGTCCCTTGTACCACGAATGGCAGGTGGCGCCGCAGTTCGTTAGAGCCATGCAGGCTTTGGATTATCCTAAAGACAAATTGGAAATATTTTTATTGCTCGAAGAAGATGATGAGGAGACTGTAAATAAAATCGGCGAATTGCAGCTGCCCGAAAACATTAAAGCCATTGTTGTTCCCCATTCTTTGCCCAAGACCAAGCCCAAAGCTTTGAATTACGGCTTGCGTTTTGCCCGCGGAGAATTTACGGTCGTTTATGACGCCGAAGACGTTCCTGATTCCGACCAACTCAAGAAGGCTGTGACGGCTTTTGCCAAATCTTCGGACAATACCATTTGCGTCCAGGCCAAACTGAATTTTTATAACCCGCGGCAAAACCTGTTGACCAAAATTTTTACCGCCGAATACAGTTTGTGGTTCGATTTAATTTTGCCCGGACTGCAGGCGCTTTTTGCGCCTATCCCTTTGGGCGGGACGTCCAACCATTTTCGGACCAGCGCCATAAAACAAATTGGGGGCTGGGACGGTTACAATGTCACCGAAGACTGCGATTTGGGGATTAGGATTTCCAAAAAAGGCTATCAGACCAGGATAATGGATTCGACCACCTGGGAAGAAGCTAATTCCCAATTCGGCAACTGGTACCGGCAGCGCAGCCGCTGGGTTAAAGGCTACATGCAGACTTACCTGGTCCATATGAGGCAATGGAAAGAATTTATTTCAAGCGGCAGGCGCCGCAATCTTTTCTTTTTCCAGCTGACCGTGGGCGGAAAAGTTATTTCCATGTTCGTGAATCCTTTCATGTGGCTGTTCACCATCGCGTATTTTTCGTTCCGGCCGCAGGTTGGGCCGATTATCGAATCTTTTTTTCCAAGCCCTTTGCTTTACATGGGAGTGTTTTCGTTCGTTTTCGGCAACTTTTTTTATTTATACAATTACATGATCGGGCTTGCCAAGCGGGAATTTGACGGGCTTATTAAATACGTTTTTTTCGTGCCGCTGTATTGGCTGGGCATGAGTTTAGCCGCATGGAAAGCTTTATACGAATTGGTTATTAAACCCCATTACTGGGCTAAAACCAAACACGGTTTGCATTTACAGAAGCAGTCAAAGCCCCAAAAGATTCAAGAAGAAAAGCAAAAGCTAAATATGTGGCCGGGTTTGAAAAATGCCTGGCAGGCTGTTAAAACAAATTTGTTTGCTTTCAGCGGAAGTTTTTTGGTAGGCGCGGTTATTGCTTCGGATTTTACCAATTTTTTGTTTACTGTCATGCTAGGCAGGTTTTTGAGCTTGGAAGAATTTGGTGTGATTGTCCTGTTTAACAACTTCATGCTGTATTTGGCAATTATCACTTCCGCTTTGGCCGCTACCGTCAATCACCGGGTGGCTTTTCTTACTGCCAAAGGGACTGCTTTAGGAGGCAGTGTCTTTCGTGTCGCGACAAAAAAGAAAGCACTGGCCGCGGCTTTGGGTTTCACTTTACTGTGGCTTTTAAGCTCCACTTTACTTGCCGCCTTTTTCAATGTACCCAATGTGTATTTGGCTTGGCTGTTTTCGCCCGTGGCGGTTTTCGGGTTTATGGCAGCCACTGACCGCGGGTTTTTGCTTGGCACATCCAGTTTTATTAAAGCAGGTACTGTGCTTTTGGCCGAATCCGTGGTGAAATTTTTAGTGTCTGGAATTTTAATCTTGCTTGGTTTGCAAATGTGGGTGGCGGCGTCTTTGCCCGTATCTTTAGGATTCGCTTTCCTGTTGACTTGGTATTTGGCCCGCGTAGCCGAAAAGCAATCTGGCAAAGAAAACACGCTGGCCGTAAACAAACAGGATGCCAAGCGCTTTCCGCGCAGGTTTTTTACCGCAGCTGTTTTAACCGGCTTGTCTTCAACTGCGTTTTTGAGCCTGGATGTCATTTTGGCCAAACATTTTTTGGGAGTTTCCGAAGCCGGGCAGTATGCCTTGCTGTCTCTCATTGGAAAAATGGTTTTTTATTTCGGTTCGCTGCTTAGCGTGTTTATTATCACCTTTACCAGCCAGGATGAAGGGGCAAACAGGAATCCGAACCATAGATTCTATAAAATTTTAAAATGGACTTTGCTTCTTGTCGGCTTGGCCTGGGTGCCTCTGGGCCTTCTTGGTAAATTCACCGCGCCATTGATTTTTGGCGCCAAAGCCGCAAACCTTGGCCCCCTTTTGCCGCTTTATACCGCGGGCGCCGCGCTTTATGCCATAGCTAACGCTTTTGTGGTTTATCATTTGGCCCGCAAGCACCTACTGTTCTCTTTTGTCTCTCTTTTCAGCGTGGCGCTTTTGGCCATAGGGATATTTAAATACCACGATTCTATTGCCAGTCTCGCCCACGTGCTGTTTGCGGTTTCTTTGGTAAATTTGATTTTAATGGGCCTGCTTCATCTGCTGCAGCGCAACGGCCGGTTTATTGTCAGGAACCTGGTTGATTTGGTTGACGCGTTTTTCCCTTTAGCCCAGCCCCGTGCGGCCTTAGGAGGTAAAAGGATTTTAGTTTTCAACTGGCGCGACACCAAACATGTATTTGCGGGGGGAGCCGAAGTTTATATTCATGAATTAGCCAAACGCTGGGTAAAAGAAGGCCATCATGTCACGGTGTTCTGCGGCAATGACGGACAAACCTCCCGCCAGGAAACAATTGACGGAGTCAGGATTATAAGGCGCGGCGGCTTTTATATGGTTTACGTCTGGGCTTTTGTCTATTATCTGTTGCAGTTCCGCGGCAGGTTCGACCTAATCATAGATTGCGAAAACGGCATCCCGTTTTTCACCCCGCTTTATGCCAAAGAAAAAGTGGTTTGTTTGCTGCATCATGTGCATCAACAGGTTTTTAGGAAATATTTAATCGCGCCTTTGGCATTTTTCGCATCCATTTTGGAAAACCGGGTCATGCCTTGGGCATACAGGCAGGCTAAATTCATTACCATCTCCGATTCTTCCAAAGATGATTTATTGGACCTTGGTTTGGGATTAAACGGCGTGAAGATAATCCACCCGGGCATAAACTTAGATGTTCTGCGTCCCGGCCAAAAAGAAAAATTTCCCTTGGTACTTTATCTGGGAAGATTAAAAGCGTATAAATCCGTTGATGTGCTGATAAAAGCTTTTAAAAATATTGTCGCCAAGATTCCGCAAGCGCGGCTGGTGATAGCCGGCAGCGGGGAAGAAGAGCGGAATTTAAAAAACCTGGCGGCGGAACTGGCCTTAAGCCAGGTAATATTTGCCGGCAAGGTCAGCGAAGAGGAAAAATTGAGCCTTTTGCAGAAAGCCTGGGTTTTGGTTAATCCTTCCATGATTGAAGGCTGGGGGATTACCACTATTGAAGCCAACGCCTGCAGTGTGCCAGTGGTCGCAGCTGACGTGCCAGGCCTGCGCGATTCCGTGAGAAACCCCCATACTGGCTACCTGGTGCCGCACGGCGACGTGGAAGGGTTTAGCAGGAGAATTACCGAATTGCTTATGGACCACAAGCTCCGGGGAAAAATGGGAAGATATGCGGTGCTGTGGGCTAAAAAATTCGACTGGAACAATATTTCTGAGCAGGGACTGAAGGTGATATACGAATAATAATATGATACTAATATACTAATGGTACTAATGATACCAATAATACGAATAATTACTAAGAATAATCTTCTAAGAATATTAGTATTGTTAGTATCATTCGCATGTATTCGTATATTGGT
>WARV01000012.1 GCA_013387205.1 Patescibacteria group bacterium
AACGAACTGCCGAACAGCTGCTCGTTGATTTTGTTTATTTCCAGCTGCTTGCGTTTTATGCGCGTGGTAAAAACATAAGTCACCAGAAAAAACAGTGGAACGAACCCGAACAGGGCCAAACCCATGCGCCACGATTTCACGAACACGATAATGAATACCGCGGTTATGGAAAAAGCATTCTGGAATATCTTGTCGAAAATCACGGAAAATAAATTTGTCACGTCATCGCGCGCTTTGGAAATCTTCCTGAACACTTCCCCGCTCTTAAACCTGCTATGGAAACTCATGGGCAGAGATATAAGATGGGAATAAGAATGCTCCATTACCCTTATGCCTATCCTGTCCGCAACTGTCTGGACATAATACTGCTGAAAATTCTTAAAAGTCCTTGCCGCAAAAGCCACCGCTATCCACCCTAAGACAACGGCCGTCAGTTCTTTAAAGAAAACCTGCTCGGTAGGAAATCTTTGCAAATTGTGTGATTGCCTTAAAAAATCATCTAAGATTTTAGCAAAGAAAAAAGGCTCAGCCAATGAAAACGACTGGCTTAAAACTACAAAAACAAAAATAAGGGAAATTTTGCCTTTCTCCCCTTTCCAAAACTGGGATAAAAATTTGAGATATTTAAACATGATACTAAATATATGATACTAATATGCTAATTTGAATACTAATGATACTAATAATACCAATGATATATAAAGGATAATCTTCTTTAGAGAATTAGTATTATTAGCATCATTAGCATGCTTTCGTATATTGGCATCTCTTATTAAAAAACACCCGGAATACCAGGTGTTAGTATTATACTAGACGATAGAGATAAAGAAAACTATTCCAAAACCTTGTGCTTTAACATAATAATATCGCGGAACGACACGACCCCGAGCAATTTTTCATTTTTGTCAGTGACAGGCAAAGCACGGTGCCCATACCTCATAAACATGCCAATCGCTTCTTTTAACGTGCTATCCGGCATCAAACTGACAATAGATGTCGACATGACATCCGAAAGCTTGGCGCTGTCATCTGCCATCAATAGCTCCTTCAGCCCTATTATGCCAATAAGCTTGCTGTTTTTGTCGGTAATATAAACATATGCGATAACATCTTTGCCTTTGGCTAGTTTCGGGTAATTATCCTGCACCTCCCCGACTGTTTTTTCCGGATCCATATTAAGAATATCCATGGTAGCATAGTTGATAATCTTCTGCTCCTGCTGTTCCATGATTGATTCGACTTTCTTCCTGTTTTCAGGATCCAGCAGCTTAAGCAAGGCTTCCGATTCCGAACTCGGCAAAACCGACAAAACGTCCGCTGCCTGCCCAGGTGTCATCTCGTTTATAAGCTGCCCCGCGCGTTCAATTTTCAGCGAAGCCACCAAAGACCTTTGCACGTTCGGATCAATTTCTTCCAAAATATCCGACGCCTGTTCCGTATCAAGCTCGCTAAACAGCGCCATGCGCTGGTCGTGGTCCAACTCTTCCAAAATGTCCGCCAAATCCATTGGAGGAATATCTTCCAGTCTTTCTTTTAATACTTTCAATTTAACATCGCCTTTAAAACTGCCGATATCAGTCGGTAAATGCTGGATATAGGACCAGGGGATAATATCCTTGTTATTCCTGTATCCGGGATAAATCATTTCGGCCAACCATTTCAACCCCATTCTCCGAAACAGCCCAAACTTGCTGATATCCACGTCACTGACAAACAGCTTACTGTCTTTATGCACCATCATAACGTCATAAACCACTTCTACGTCATTGTCTTCTATATCCAAAACCTTCTTGTCCAAAACATGGTCCTTAAGGAAAATTTCCCTGCTTGCCAGTTCGCGCTCGTAATTTTTAAATTCCCCGATATCGACTATTATTTTCCCGGCATTCATGTATTCGACTTTTTCAAAAGGAATTAGCAGGGATGGATAACCAAACGGCCTGCTGACAAAGAGGCTTTGCACTTCGGGAAATTTATCATGGTCAATAATAACAATATCGGTCAGCCTGCCGATTTTTTTGCCGCGGCAAAAAACTTTTACCCCGAGAATTTGGGTAAGAAAATAAACATCCCGGAACTGCGGCTTGTTTTTGTCCATAAATTTACTGGTGAATTAATGTGATGAATTTATAAACCAAGATTATTACCAGAAGCAATAGATAAATCCTGAGCAACAAAAGCGCCAGCCTGACAAATGGGGTTGTTTTTAGCCTGGGGACCGAATATTTCCTGTTTAATTCGGCGATTACTTCAAATCTTTCCTTTAAAATTTTACCTACCCGGCTGTTCGCGATTTTTTTAAAAAGATATGACATGGCTTATAAATTATTTTGTATGGAAACGGCTATTTGAACAAATTCGGAAACAAAGCGCTTATCCCAAAAAGGGTTGATAAAATAATTATCACGACCACGATTGCAATATTAATAACGTTCTGGGCAATGGTATTCTTGTAATCCCCCATCGTATCCTTGTCGTTAAGCAATAAAATTAAAAATACCAAAGCAGCCGGCAATAAAGTTACGGCAATTACTTGCACAAACAGGGTGATAAGCACCAAAGGGGCGCCGGGGATTAATACCACTATCCCTGCAGTAATTAAAGTGAAAAAGTAGCTGGCATAAAACCACGGGGCTTCTTTTACTTTTTTATTCAGGGAGTGCGCCCAGCCGAACACCTCGCCGAAAGCCCATGAACTGGCCAGGGAGATGCAAATCGCGCCCAGGAAACCGGCATCGAAAAGCCCGATAGCTAAAAGTGTCCCCACATATTTGTTTATTCCCATTATGGTACGCGCTGCCTGGTCCGCGCTTTGAATATCCACTCCAGGCAGAAGCGTTCCGGTTACCACAATAACGAATAGCGCAACCAAGACGGTCAGTATGGAACCGACAGCGGTATCAACCTTGCCCCAAGGAATATCTTTTTCCTGCATGCCTTTATCCACGACAGAGCTTTGCTGGAAAAAAACCATCCACGGGGCTATGGTGGTACCAATATTAGCCATCAAAAAAAAGAACATCTGCCCGTTAAAGCCGCCGGGAAAAGACGGCTTTAGCCCTTTGACAATATCACCAACCTGGGGATGCACCAAAAACGCGGCAGGAATATATACCACGTTTAAAGCCGCAAATAGAAAAGCGATTTTCTCCCAAGTCCAATACCTGCCCTGCAAAACCATTGCCCCCATGATAACGCAAACGACAATCACCGTAACTACCGGCGGCACATGGAAAATGCTCAAAGCGGCGGTCATTCCGATAAATTCGGTAATCAAGGTCAGCCAGTCGGAAAGTATGAGATCCAACAGAGAAAACCAGCCCCAAAAAGAGCCAAACGCGTCAAAAATCGCTTCGGCATGGCCGCGCTTGGTCACGGCCCCAAGCCGCACTGTCATTTCCTGCACAAAATAAGCCACGGGCCCGAGTATAACCAAAAACCAAATTAAGTTGTAACCGTATTTTGCTCCAGTTGCGGCATAAGTGGTAATACCACCCGCGTCGTTGTCAGCTACCATAACCAAAAGCCCCGGACCTGAAATTATAAAAAATAATTGTATGGCTTTAATTGTCCTGCGGTATTTATAAAAAAGTTTCGCCCAAAAACTCATAAAACTACTTCTAGGTTAAAATCGATTTTGCACAATTTAAATCCAGCACATTCTTTGTTTGCTGTGATTTAATATCACTTAAAAAATATTTTTGCGCTGCCGGGTCGGCTATTTATATTTGCGCTGGATATTAATATTATATCATTTATCAGCAAAAATATCAATTATCTGCAATGGATATATTTAAAATTATTCGTAACCATATTTCTTAATAAACCATTCCTTAGCAAACTGGACCATGAGCAGATAGCAAACCATCATAGCTGCCAAAATCGCGTAATAAAACGGCGGAGGGGCTACAAGGCCAAAAACCTTGGCCAGCGGAGTGTAAGGAACCACAAATGCGGCGGTCAGCACCAAAAATGTATTAATTACCAAATATTTCCCCGGCCGGCTTTCCAAAAACGGGATTTTCCTGGTCCTTATGACATAAATAACCAAAGTCTGGCTGAGCAAACTTTCCAAAAACCATCCGGTATGGAACAGGGCTTGGTTATTAAAACCCAAAAACACCCACCACATCACCCCGAAAGTCAAAAAATCAAACAAGGAACTAATAGGCCCTATAAGTACCATGAATTTTTTTACAAGGCCAATGTTCCAGGGCTTGGGCGATTGCAAATACCCTTCGTCTACATTATCGGTAGGCAAAGCCAATTGCGATAAATCGTAAAGGAAATTATTCAGCAATATCTGTATTGGCAGCATCGGCAAGAACGGCAAAAACAGGCTGGCGCCGGTCATGGAAAACATGTTGCCAAAATTGGAACTGCTGCCCATACGGACATATTTCAGGATATTGCCAAAAACTTTCCGGCCCTCAAGCACCCCGTCATAAAGCACAACCAGGCTTTTTTTGAGCAAAATTATATTTGCGGATTCCCTGGCGATATCAACGGCATTATTCACCGATATGCTGACATCGGCCGCTTTCAAAGCCGGCGAATCGTTTATCCCGTCGCCCAAAAAACCGACCACATGCCCGTTGCCGTGCAGCATCCTAATAACCCTCTCTTTCTGCAAAGGCAGCATACGGGAGAACACTGTTACCTTTTCTACGAGTTTTTTTAACTCTTCGTCGGACATCTGTTCGACTTTTTCCCCGGTCAGCATCCCTTCTACGTTCAAGCCGATATCTTTGCAAATTTTTTCCGTGACCAGTTCATTGTCCCCTGTCAAAACTTTTATTTTAATCCCCACCTTTTCCAAAGATTCCAGTGCCTGTTTTGCCGTAGGCTTAGGCGGATCCAAAAAGGCTAAAAACCCTTTTAGTACCAGATCATTTTCATCAGCCGGCTCAAAAACCTTTTTTTCCGCGGCAAATTTTTTATAAGCCACTGCCAAAACCCTGAAACCCTGCTGGCTTAAAGCATGGTAAGCCTGGCTGGCCGATTTGTAAGCACAATCGTCAAAAACTTCCTCAGTACCATCTTTTTGGAACCTAGAGCATCTTTTGAAAATCTCTTCCGGCGCACCCTTAACGGCCATCATTAAATTTTTCCCAGGGCTCTCCACCACCACTGACATAATCCTCCTGGTAAAATCAAAAGGAATCTCGTCAACTTTTTTATAATTAAGCAGGTGGTTATGTTCGTGCTTTAATACCGCCTGGTCAAGCAGGCTTTTTAAACCTGTCTGGTAAAAGCTGTTTAAAAACCCAAGTTCCAGCACCTCGCTGCTGTCTTTTTGGGAAACATCGCAATACTTTTCCAGCACTACCTGGTCCATGGTTAATGTGCCGGTTTTGTCCGTACACAAAATATCCATGGCCCCGAAATTCTGGATGGCATCCAGCCTTTTGACCACGACTTTTTTCTTGGACATCAAAAGCGCACCCTTGGATAAATTGATAGTTACCAGCATGGGCAAGGTTTCGGGCGCAAGCCCTACAGCCACGGCCAGCGCGAATAAAACGCTCTCAAAAAAGCTATGTTTGGTAATGACATTAATCGCTAAAATTATTATTACCATCGCCAAAATAGCCTTGATCATCATCCAGGTAAAATCCTTTATCCCCTTGTCAAAAGACGTTTCGACATTAACCCCTAAAAGCTCTTTGGAAATTTTTCCGAATTCCGTATACACGCCGGTATGGATAACCACCCCTTCCCCGGTGCCGCTGACCACTGACGAACCCATAAAAGCCATATTGCAGAGCTCAATAAAATTTCCCGTTTTATTAATATCGCACTGCGAAAATTTTTCCACGGGCATGGATTCACCGGTCAATGCCGACTGGCTGACAAACAAATCTTTACAGGAAATAAGGCGGATATCCGCGGGAACGACATCTCCGGCCGACAGATTAATAACATCGCCGGGCACCAAATCCTTCATATTCTTTTCCTTGAGCCTACCGTCCCTAAGCACCGCGACAGTTGTCCTGACTAAGGCGTTTAAATCTTCCACGGCCTTTTCCGCCTTGTGTTCCTGGTAAAAAGACAGCAAGGCGCTCATAAAAGCCATCGCGTAAACGATTATCGCGCTGAATTTTTCCCCGAAAAAGAGCGAGAAGGTCCCTATAAAAAGCAATAATATGATTAACGGATTGGTAAAACGGGATGCGATTTCGTGGATTAAAATTCTTTTCTTTTTTTTCGCCAGCTCATTCTTGCCGAATTCCATCACCCGCTTAACGCCTTCCGCTTCCGGCAATCCCTTCTGGGACGTTTTCAATTCCGCAAAGATCGCCTCAAGAGGAGACAAGGCATAATTAAAATTCCAGTTTTGGGGCTTATGGTTTGTGATGTTTTTCAAATGCATTTTTGTTTTTTTTGAAATTTAGGTATTTGGAGTGTTTGAATAACTTGAGTCCAGACTCAAGTTATTCAAAAGACTTATCTTGCCAGCCCGTTAAGCACCAACTTGCTAATTAATGAAAACACTGTTACTACCAGTGCTCCAAAAAAAGCCGCTGAAAAACTGCTTACTGAAAAACCTTTCACGAAAGTTGCCAGTTGGAACATAAGCGCATTAATCACCAGCAAAAAAATCCCAAAAGTCAAAATGGACAGCGGGAAAGTGATGATTTTCAAAAACAAGCCCAGAGTGACGTTTAAGAAAGCCAGCACCAAAGCCACAATAAGCGCTGTGCCAAAACTCGCTACCCTTATCCCCGGCACAATTCTTGCTGCGAGCAAGACCGCAAGGGCGTTGATAATAAGGTTTAAAATTATTCCCATAAATTTGAAGTTAATTATCTATATTTAATAATTTTAATCATTTGACTGTTTTTCCGTCTTTTAAATTATCATATGTTAAAAATAAGAGGGAAATATAAAGTTATATGCGTGGCGGTCTTAGTGGTATTTTTTATCCTTTTACCGCTGGCTTTTTCCTATGCCCTGACAGCCAACATCCCCTGCCCGCCAGGAATTGCATGCCCTGGCACCAGCGGCACTGGCATTAACAGTGTAAACGATTTTATCGCCACCGTGATAAATTGGCTGATAGGAATTTCTTTCGGTATTGCCGTACTGTTCCTGATAATCGGCGGATTCAGATATATAGTGTCCGGCGGTGATGTGGAAAGCGCGGAAGCAGCCAAGAACACCATCATTAATGCCATCATCGGTATTATAATTATAATCTTATCATACGTGATAATTAATGCCGTAGTAAACCTGCTAACCAGGCCTTCAGGCACCGGGCCTTAAGTATCTAGCCGTTTGGTAAGATATTGACCAAGACCAAACAGGCAAACCCTAATTTAATGAAACCATATTTTTTTAATTTTGGCAAAAGCTAATTCCAGATAGAAACAAAACATTTTTTCTAGCGTTATAATGTGTATAAAAATTAATTTGAAACAATATGCAAAAGAAAAATACTTTGGCTTTTGCTGCTTTGATGGCTATTGGGCTATTAGGCTTAACAATGTCACCATCCGCTTTAGCTGCAACAGTCACCACTCCCGCCACTTCTTCTGTCTCATCTGATAGTTACAGTGGCAGCTCAGTGTCCTTGCCGGCAATTGTTGTTACTGAAACAGCAGCCGGTGATATTCCTGCCGGCACATTAATTTTAGGTTTACCAGCAGGATTTATTTTTGATACCGCGTCTGCGGCAAATGTCAGCTATGCAGGGACAGGTTTGGCCGGATCGGCCAATGTCTTGTTTCCAGAC
This sequence comes from Patescibacteria group bacterium, assembly GCA_013387205.1. Taxonomy (GTDB): domain Bacteria; phylum Patescibacteriota; class Doudnabacteria; order UBA920; family UBA920; genus AMAZON01. The sequence goes on from WARV01000012.1 coordinate 7,736, forward strand.
AACACCCACGCAAGCGTAAATGTTACTGCCAGTTCAACTTCAACAGGAAGTTTGACAATTGGCTCGAGCGTTCCGCTTAAGGTTAAAGTTTCTGCTGGCGCGCCGGTTGCCGCGCCCGGCAATATTACTTTAAGCGCGGGAACAATTATTAGCCTCACCACTACTTCAAGCTTTGGCACTTTAACCCAAGTGCCGGGTGCGGCCACAAAACTTTCCTTTTCTGTCCAGCCTCCGGCAACAGTTGGCGTAAATACCGCTTTTGCAGCCTCAGTAAGCGCGCAAGACCAATTTGGCAATGTACTAACCTCTGATAGCGGCCGTGCAATAAGCATTACTGCTATCATGGCAACCGGTACAGCTACCCCGGCATCTTTGGGCGGCATGACTTCGGTCAATACCTCTTCAGGAATTTCGGCTTTCATCAGCCTCACCTATCCGCAAGCTGATACCATAAAACTGCAAGCTTCTTCAAATTCTTTACCATCAATTCAAAGCAATGCTATTGCCATAACCACAACCTCAACTTCCACTCCCCCGCTTTACCTGAAAAATGGGATGCTGGTAAAAGTAGAAGGCAAGGATACTGTTTACATGGTGGTCAACGGAAAACTCAGGCCGTTTTATTCCGCGGCGATTTTCCATGCACGCGGCAAAAAATTCCAAAATATTTTAACACTAACCCAGGCGCAGTTCGCGCAAGTTACAGTCGGCAGCCCAATTGGCAAAGAAAAAGACCAGGACGAGAACGAGGGCGAACGAGACAGCAGCCGCATAATAATCGTCCTTCCGGCTGGTTCAACTACAACAACAAGCTCAAGCCTGGCAAGCCTAACCAATTTGCCGGAAGGGACTATTGTAAAAGTTTCCGGCAATCCGACAATCTACATTGTACAAGGCGGACAGCTCAAGCCGTTTACTTCCATGGCAATCTTTAACGCTTATAAAAAAGATTTAAATGCCCTTAAAGTGATTAGCGCTTCAGAGCTTAACACGTTAACTTTAGGCTCCCCTGCCGCTTTCCCGGACGGTACGCTTCTTAAAGGATCCGATTCCACAATTTACGTGGCGCGCGGCGGGCAGCTTTACGGAATCCCGAACATGCAGACTCTCAGTAAAAATGGATTGTCTTTAAAAAATCTGCTCAAAGTCAAAGACCAGGAAATTAAGGACATACACCACGCAGGAACGGAAGATTAAGAAGTAGTTTCAAAAGCTGCTTTTCAGGCGAAATTACAGAATTTTGAGCAGATTGGCAGAAATAAATTTTGAGGTTTAGCTAAAGCTAAGCCGAACAAATTTTTTGTGACAAGATGAGCTTTAATGGCAATCTGGCTCTGCCAGTTGCCAGCTTAACCCCAAAATTCTGGGATTGCAGCCAAAATGAGATTTTGAGACTATTTCTAATATTTGGTTAGGCAACCCCTTCTTCCTTGAGGGAAGGAAAAGGGTTATAAATTAGGGTGAAAACCCCAATAAATGTAGGCCTATGAACACCTCAACCGACGGTTGAGGTGTTTATTTTGGTTTAAAATGCCAAACCTCTTTTTCGCCTAAATGATGTTTTAAAAACTTTATGCTTAAAGGAACAGTTTATTTACTATCAGGATTCATCAAAAAATCGCAAAAAATTCCGCAAAGCGAACTGGCCAAAGCCAGTAATAAATATCACGTTTTAACGTCTTGAAATAATATAACCTATAGGTTATATTATTCATGTAAGTCATTTTATGATACTACCATGAACAACTACAAAAACTTCAAAAAGCAGTTACTGAAAGACAAAGAAATTAAGAAAGCCTACAAGGACCTAGGCCCAGAGTTTGCCGTGGTAGAAATGATTATCGAAAAAAGGCTAAAAGAAGGCTTAACCCAGAAGGAGTTGGCAAAAAAAGCCAAAACCAAACAGCCGGTAATTTCACGCCTGGAACGTGGCGATTTTAGCCCTTCCCTGCAATTCCTCTACCGCCTCACTGATGCTTTAGGCGCCAAACTCCACGTTTCTATTTCTTAAAATGAAACTAATATTTGACTATATCGTCATTTGTATTACAATAATAATGCTTGAATAAATAAAGTATAAATATATGCCCGAGCTTTCTTTAGAAAATATCGAAAAATTATTAGATAATAAATTAGAACCTGTTAACACTAAATTAGCGGCAATTGAAGAAATAGTGTCTGGCCACACAGAGATACTCGACAAACACACCGATATTCTTGACTCCATAGCCAAAGATGTTAAAAACTGGAATACGGAAATGACAATGGTCCGTGCCAGACTCGACCGCCATGATATATGGTTCAAACAAGTGTCGGAAAAACTTGACTTAAAATTAGAGTCATAAATTTCTTCCTAAAATCGCCTAATCGGCGGTTTTTTGGTATGATTAATTAGCTATGATTAAAGCAATTATTTTTGATATCGGCGGCGTGGTGACGTGCACAGATTTCCCAGCCATATACACAAACTTTGCCAACCGGGTAGGAATCTCACCCGAATTTGTTTCTCGGTATAGTATTAATAACTGGAATGATATGATTTTGGGTAATATCAGCCCCAAACAGTTTTTTGAGGATATGAAAAACGCCGGAGCAAAGCCGAGTTTAGATTTGCAGGCTATATGGATAGAAGAGGCGTTAAAGGTTAGAAAAGTAAATACCAAACTGCTCGATATAATCGCAAAATTAAAAAAGCAATACATTGTTGGTGTTCTGTCCAATTTAAGCTCGACTAGATTGATATTAGATGAGGCCTTGCATCTCTATGACCACTTTAATTTTGTCATTTTGTCCTGCAAGGAGCATATAAAGAAACCAGACCCGCAATTTTATGAGCTGGCTTTAAAGAAAGCAGGTATTAATCCAGACGAAGCGATATTTATTGATGATAACGAGCGCAATACAATCGCCGCCAAAAATCTAGGCCTAATTGATATTTTATACACCAACAACCAACAGTTGTTGATTGATTTAGAAAAATTGGGTGTTGAAATAAAGAATTAATATTAAATCTTCATTCATGAATTTGATACAAATTCTAAATCCTGAAAATGTAGCGGATGACGAAGTTGCCGAATACGAAACAAGGACGGCAGTAAGGGCGGTTGTTTTTGACGAAGAGAATAATATAGCGGTTTTAAGCGTATCAAAGAAAAATTACCATAAATTACCTGGCGGCGGAGTGGAAGAAGATGAAGATAATATTTCTGCTTTAAAACGGGAATGCCGGGAAGAACTTGGTTGCGATATTAAAATTCTCGGCGAGGTCGGCCAAATTATCGAGTACAGGAAAATGTTCCAGCTTAAGCAAACTTCTTTTTGTTTTCTTGCCAGGGTTGTCGGCGAAAAAGGCGCGCCGATATTTACGCAAGAAGAGATTGACGACGGATTCCAAATAAAATGGCTTTCGCTTGCCCAGGCAATTAAACTTTTAACTCCAGATGAATCCGCCAGCATCGAAGGCAAACTATATATTGTTCCAAGAGATAAAACTTTTCTTGAAGCTGCTATAAAAAATAATGAGCAAAAACATGCGTAAACTAATCGCCATAGGCGGGGGTGAAATTGGCAGGCCAGGATTTCCTATAGAAACAACAGCTATTGATAAAGAAATCATCAAGCAATCAGGCAAAAAACATCCGAAGCTGCTTTTTATTCCTACAGCCAGCAGGGACGCAGCTAACTATATAGAAACGGTTAACAAATATTTCGGCGGGAAACTTGGATGCAAAACAGACACTCTTCTGACAGTAAGGGAAAAACCGGGATTCAAAACATTGCGGGATAAAATTTTGGGCGCAGACATTATATATGTAGGCGGCGGCAACACTCTATATATGATGACAATCTGGCGCAAGCTCAAAATCGACAAGCTCTTGCGCCAAGCTTATGAAAAAGGCACTGTGATGTCCGGCTTAAGCGCAGGGTCCATTTGCTGGTTTAAATACGGCAACAGCGATTCCCGAAAATTTTCTAACCCCGCCAGCAAAAACTTTATCAGGGTAAAAGGAATGAGCTGGTTCAAGCTTACCATGAGCCCGCACCATATACGCGAAAAGGAACGTAAAACAGAACTCTTACGCTTAATCAAAAAACACGGCGGAATTGGATTAGCTCTGGATGACTACGCAGCATTGGAAATTTTAGATGATAAATTCCGGATTATCAGTTCAAAGCCCATCGCCCAAGCATACAAAGTTTATTTTAATAACAAAAAGTTCTCTTACATAAAAATCCCAAAAAACAAATTCCTGCCAATAAGTGTGCTTACTGAAAAACTATATCATAATTTTTAAACTACCTAAGTTTATGGCTCTTGAAGCAACACATATCCGTTTTGCCTTGGATTTGAAAGACAAATACCAGGCCAAAGATTTGGAAAAATACATCTCCGGCACGATTTATCCTGACAGCAGGTATATATCGGAGATTGGTCGCGAACTTACCCACCCCAAAGATTATGTGGATTGGGATATTTTGAATGTGGATGATTTTAAAAAAGGCTGGTTCGTTCATCTGCTTTGCGATAAAATTCAAATTGCGGTTTTAAAAGAATTATTTCCAAATGTTTTGAATATTATAGATGGCGGACAAGGAAGCGAATTTTGGATTCGTATAACTTCGATAAAAATATTACAAGATATAGACGACGCGCAAAAATTTGATATCAAGCAGCGTCTCCCCTATCTAAATTATATTGCCAACCCTAACGGCGAAGATATTGGAAAAGTTAGGCAGTATAACCAAGTCTTCCAAAAGATGTACCAAAACCCGGAAATAGTTTCCATAGAAAATTATTACGAAATGTGGAAGGAACTGGGAATTGGCGAAGAGCTTGCAATGCTAGTTAAAACTAAAACCGAAACATTTAAAAATGACGCCAAAACTATGGAACTTATACCGCGGATTTATAAGGAGATGATTAATAGAATGCAATAAATTATGATAAAAGCAGTTATATTTGACATCGACGGTGTTTTAATAGACTCTTTTGAATCTAACTTGAAGTTTTTTCAGGATATTTTTAAGACTGCCGGATATAAAGTTCCCACCAAAAGTGATTATAAAAAATGTTTTCATTTGTCTATGGTTCATACTATAAAAGCGATGGCAAAGACAGATGATGCAAAAGAACTAAAAAGGATTGAAAAAATCGCCCATAAAACAGCGCGCCATCCTGAGTTATTCAAACTACCGGAACATTCTGATAAGGTTATTGAAAAATTGTCTAAAAAATATAAATTGGCATTGGTCACGAGCAGAATAAAAATTGGCGTAGATAGCTACTTGAATTTTTCTAAGACCAAAAAATATTTCAAAACCGTTGTCCACTTTGGCCATTATAAAAATCCCAAACCTCATCCTGAACCATTGCTGGTTGCCGCAAAAAAACTAAAAGTATTGCCTTCGGAAGCTGTATATATTGGCGATTCATTGACTGACATTCAGGCGGCAAAAGCCGCTGGCATGAAAATAATTTTATATTCAAAGAAAAAACTGCCCGGAGCAGACTTTAGAACTTCTCGTTTTAAAGATTTGACTGGCTTAATTACAAAGTATAAATAAATATTACCTATGAAAAATATAATAAATTGGAAATTGTTTTTTATCCTGATTGGCGCTTGCATTATAGCGTCTTTACTTGTACTGCCTTATGAAATAGCGCTTGTTCCGGCGCTGGCAAAATTATTCAGTTCAAAATTAATAATTGCTGCATTTGTCCAGGCTGCCGTATTTTTTTCAATAGCTACCTTTTTCGGTCTGCTTTTAGCCAAGCGCACGGGTTTTAGCCTGCCGATTTTGGAAGGCGCCTTGAAAGGAGAAAAACAAGGCAATAATCTGAAATCTATCTTAGGCTTATCTGCCTCAATGGGCATTTTAGCAGGATTGTTGATAATTTTGTTAAGCTTATTATTTCCGCATTTATCTGTTACGTTTTTGAAAGCAGAAATGTCAGTTGCCACCTGGAAAAGATTTTTGGCGTCATTCTATGGCGGGATTGCGGAAGAAATTTTGTGCAGATTATTCTTGATGACTTTGCTCGCCTGGATATTTTCAAAAATCAAAAAGACTCCTGAAGGGCGCCCTATTAAAACCGGCATCTGGCTGTCTATAATCTTGGCAGCAATTTTATTCGGTCTCGGCCATTTGCCAATTACGGGCGATTTAACAGTTATTACTCCGGTTGTTGTTCTCAGGGCGATTCTGTTAAATGGCGTCCCGGGCATCATTTTCGGCTGGCTATATTGGAAAAAAGGACTAGAGTCTGCCATAATCGCCCACTTTTCAGCTGATATTGTGATTCATGTAATTACCCCGCTTGTGGCCACATTATTTATACGATAGGTTTATCCGCACTGAAAAAAACTTCTGTTTGTATTAAGACCGCCTTTGGCGGTTTTTATTTGTTTCGGTTGATTATCAAACTGACGCAAAAAATTATCAAGGCGATTACCACAATAGTTCCACCGCTGGCCAAATTCAGGTAATAGGAAGCAAACAAACCGGAAATAACGCTGATTAGGGAAATAACGACAGCGGTAATTAGCGTTCTAAAAAAACTTAATTTAAACTGGATGGCGCTGATTACCGGAATTATCATTAAAGCCCCTATCAGCAGCACACCCACTATGCGCATTGAGAGGGATACAGTGATGGCGGCCAGTACTATAAGCAGGATGTTTAACGCCCTGACGTTCAGGCCGTTGGCTACTGCAAGCTCTTCATTAAACGAGATAAGAAACAACCGCTTATACAAAGCCATTACAGCGGCCAGGATAAAAATACTGACCGTGCCGATAATGTAAATATCCAGGGCAGAAACCGTTGTAATAGATCCGAACAGGTAGCTGACCAAGTTAACGCTAAAGCCGTGCGATAGGCTGATTAACACCACGGCCAAAGCCAGGCCGCCGGATAAAAATAAAGCCAAAATACTTTCCCCGAACACTTTTTTGCTTTCCCGCAACCTTTCTACTATCACCGAAGCTACGACAGCAGTTACCAAAGAGGTAAAAACAGGGTTAAGGTTGGTTATCAAGCCAATAGCCACGCCAACCAAAGATACGTGGGCCAAAGTATCAGCCATTAAGGAATACCGCCTGACCACTAAAAATATCCCGATTAACGGGGCAATGATGGCGGTTAGGCTGCCGGCGATAAATGCCCTCACGATAAAATCATATTGAAAAATACCAAGCATAAATTTAGTGTTTGTGGAAAGTAAAGTTAATTTTGTTTCCGTAAAGTTGTTCCAAATAATCTTTATTGATTAAGTCCTTGGCTGGTCCAAAGCTAATGACTTTCTTGTTCAGCAGAAGCAAGCTATGGACTTCATTAGCAATAATATCTATATCGTGCGAAACAAACATAATAGTCAGGCCGTGTTTATGATTGAGATCGGCAAGGAATTGATAAAATTGTTCCTGTGAGGAAATATCGACCCCGGTAGTTGGCTCATCCAAAATTAAAACTTTGGGGCTTCCGGCCAGCGCTCTGGCTATCATCACCCTCTGCCTTTCACCGCCAGACAGGCTATTGATAAGTTTGTCTCTGAATTGGGAAATTTTCGCAATTTCCATTGCTTTCTCTATTTCTTCTTTGTCGTGTTTAGTAAACTGGTGGAATAAATTACCTAACGCTGTTCTGCCGCTACTAACTATTTCATAAACAGTAGCCGGAAAATTTACGTCCAACTGGCTCAACCGTTGCGGCACATAGCCAATTTGCGCCCGTTCCTTTTTTAATTGCCCAACCGGCTTGCCAAATACTACCACCTGCCCTGAAGTTGGTTTTAATAATCCTAAAATGATATTGAGTAAGGTTGTCTTGCCGCCGCCATTTGGGCCAATAATGCCGATATAATCCCCCACTTTCACCGAAAAACTAACGTCTTCCAAGACAGAATTAAAGCCATAGCTGAAATTGACGTTTTTCAATTCAATAAGGTTTTCGGTTTTTGATTTAAAAATGTTCATTGGCGTAAATTTACTTACATTGTAAGGCTGTTCTTAAAGCTGATAAATTATCCTGCATTACGGAAATATATGTCTTACCAGATTGGATTTCGTTGTCCGTTAACCCCTCAAGAGGGTTAAAGGCAATAATTTGCGCTCCGGTCGCATTAGCAATTGTCTGGGACAGTTTGGGACTGACCAAGGTTTCAAAAAAAACATACTTGATGTGATTTTGCTTCACCAATTGGACGATTTGGGCGAGCTGCTGGGATGAAGGTTCCGCATCTGGTGATAAACCTGCAATTGGGATTTGGGTTAAGCCGTAACGCTTGGCCATATAGCCGAAAGCGGCGTGGGAAGTCACAATGTCGTGCAATTGACAGGAAGCCAAACCAGTCTTGTATTGATTATCCAGATTTTTCAACTGGGTTATATAGTCACTGGCATTCTTATTGTAAGCATTAGCGTGGGCAGGATCAGCCTTAATTAAAGCATCCCGAATCAAACCGACTTCCTGCTCTGCCAATACGGGGTCAAGCCAGATGTGCGGGTCGGCGGAAAACTCGGTTCCAGCCGGTGCTTCCATTAATTGAATATCCTTACTCATATTAACGACAATTACACCCTTGCTTTCCAAGTCGGTTTGGATTTTTTCCGCCCATGTATCTACCCCGCCGCCGTTCATAATAAACACTTTTGCGTTATACGCTTTGACAATATCCTGAGGGGTCGGCTCGTAGTCGTGCGGCTCTGCTCCGGCAGGAGTGATATTAACAACGTCCACATAATCCCCTCCGGCCTGTCGGGCAAAGTGGGCTAAAGGATAGAAAGTTCCCACCACCTGAATTTTGTTGGCAGGATTTGTCGTTGCCACTTGGGAAGCCCTGTTCTTGAATATGCCGGTGCGAAATATATAAGCCAACGCGCCCATTAACAGAAATCCTAAAACGAAGGCTGTCAGCAGTTTTCCCCTGTTTGGCCTGCTGTCATTTTGTCCATTCATATTATTTACAATTCCTGCATAGCCCAAAGAATTCCAAAGAGTGGTTTATGATCTTGAAATTTTTGCGTTGGTTAATTTTTTGTTCAATGTGGGAAACATCATCTTCCACGTGGACCTCTTCCACCTTTTTACAGTTGGTGCAAATTAAATGGTGATGGTGGTCATCCCCATTCAGTTCGTAACGCTTCTTGCCGTCGCCAAAATCTACGTCCTTGATGATGTTTTTGGATTTTAAATGCTCCAGTTCCCGGTAGACTGTAGTTTTATTTACTTTAATTCCCTGTTTGGCAAGCCTTTCCCTGATTTCCAACTCAGCCAAAGGCAGGTTATTGTTTTGGAAAACGGCAACGATAAAATTGCGGGTTTTGGTCATCCTGGAGCCCTGTTCTCTAAGTTGTTTTAAAATGTCATTTGCCGATTTCATACAAACTTTGGTTCTGGTTATCTGATTATATAATAACGCAACCTAGTTGCATTTGTCAAACGGCCATTCAAAGCGGGAATAAGAGTTATTTTCTCCTCAACCAATCGCCTATCCCGAAAAAATATCCGGCTCTGAAAGACAACCAAATTACTGGAATGCGACAAGTACACACAATTACTTCGAACTGTCTATAAGGGCAGTTTTTATATTACCAATAGACGACAAAGACCAAAAGTGACATAATTAAAAGGAGAAATGACCTAATAAAAGAAATTATTATATTTCATTTGGTAGGGAGACTTTATAAAACCCTTCGTCCAAGTGACCCTGTCGCAAGCAGGAGATATTTTAGCCTTTAACGATACCCACAACTATAGATAACCTATGAAAAAACCAATCATCAGTTTAGTTGTCATATTTTTAATACTCCTAACGGGGAGTATTATTCCTAAAATTACTATAAAGAATCCCGATTTAAGCTCCAGCCCATGTGCGGAAAATGCCGTCAAAACCCAATCCAGGTTCCCCGCATCATTAGTCAAGACCATGAAGGTCAACCGCTTTACCATCAGCGAAGTCTGGATGAGCTATTACACCCTGTTTGGGGTTAAAATCAACAAGGAAACTTACGTTTCCTGCCTATTACCAGCAAATAACGACAGCCAAAATTGGGCAACATACAAAAATTCCCAGTATGGATTTAGTTTTGATTATCCGGCAAGCCTTTTGGTTCAGAAAGAGACGGATGGACCCGATGCCGTATTTTTAATTAGCAAGGATTCTGGCAAAGCAGACAGTGTTTTGGTGAATATAAACCAGACCAATGCCGCTGATATTAATAAAGCGTATGCCGAAACTAATCCAGGCTGGGTTGTCGCCAATAATCTCAGTTCAACTACTGTTGCCGGTCTCCCTGCCTTTAGAGAGGACCGGGAAGACGGTAGTTGCGCAGGCTGTCATATTTTCTTTTTTGTCCACCAGGGTTTTATTTACACGCTGAACATCCATCTACCTAAAGAAGAAGATGTACAAATGATTCAACAGAGCTTTCAGTTCACTAACGCCACGCCGCCAAATGCCCCAACTGATTGTCGAAATTATCAAAATTTTAACCTCAAAATTTCTTGCCCGGAAGGGATATACGTTCGGCAATTCAGTGATAACACCATTACTCAATTAACCTTCTTTGATAAAAATAAAACCTACTATATAGAAGGCAGTGAAGCCTACATCCTTTATATCGGCATCAGGAAGGATATTTATAATGGTTTAATTGACGAATACCTAAAAACTGCTCCCTCCCTGCAATTGTCCAATAAAGAAACTATCGACGGGCAGACTTCCTATAACCTAACGTGCAAGCCTCACTATATGTGCGGGGAGAAGCAGATAGTATTTTACAAAGGAAACGTCTACGAATTCAGCAACGGGCAAAACTTGCAAGCATTACCTACATACAACAAGTTAATTTCCTTAATAAAATTTAACTAAAAAAATATGAGAAAAAAGTATATCCTCCTTGCAGTCCTGCTGGTAGTGACTGTGGTGGTTGCTGGCGTGGCAGTGAAATACAACAAAAGCAAACCCTCTGCCAATATCGCACCAAGCGAGCAAACTAATTTCTCAAAAGATAATCCAGCCGCAGTGAAAAACTGGCCACTTAACCCTCCCGCTGGAACCGGGCTGTTTTATATGAAGACCATAGGCGGCAAAGCCCACGAGTTTTACAACGGCGTAGATCTTGACCCGTCAGGCAGTTTTGGTCAGATATCCCAACAAATCGCCCAGGATGGACACTTGGCGCAGGTTTTTTTAACGCACATTGGCCCTCCCCGGTATCAAATAGTGTACGATGGCCAAATCGTTCGTCCTGATTTTGATGCTGCCGGTTATCCCGAAATTGCCGTAAGCGGCAACCACTTCGCCTACACGGACGGAGGCTCTACAAATGCTACTATCTTTTACGACGGAAAGAAAATCGGCTACGGCAATAACCTCCGCCTATCCGGTTACCATTACGCATACACGGAAAACATCAGTCCCGTACCTTATGGAGAAACTCACGTCTTTTACGATGGCAAAGACTTGGGTCCGTGCTGCAATGGCAGGCTCGGCAGCGCATCGGTTAGCGGCGACCATTTGGTTTACACCGGACTGCTTTCCAAGGGAGAAGTAGATATAACCTACTCAAGCAATCCTCTCACATATATCAGCCACGTAATTGTCGATGGTAAAGACATCGGCAGTATCAAAGCGACTTCCTGGCCTCAATTTTCCGGCAACCACATGGCTTACATCAAAGCCAACGGCGATTTGATATACGATGACAAGAAAATCGCCGAGAAAGTCAGGGACGTCAAGTTGTCCAGCGACAATATATTGTACGTCACCGACGACTCGGACGTGTACTACAACGGCAAAAAGCTTGGCCAGGGAAACTACATACAACTGGACGGCAACGATTACGTCTATTTGAAAATGATTAAAAACTTTAGCCAGAGTGAAGAGCCACTCTGCAACATCATCTTCAACGGTACTGACTTGGGCCAAAGCACGGAATGCCGTGTTTCGCTGTTTAAAGGCAATGCTGTGTTCCAGCGCGTAGTCAACGGTTCTACGCATATGATTCTAAACGGCCAGGATATCGGCGAAGGCGAGGGTGGACAACTGATAGAACCCCTGAAGATGCAAATATCCGTTCCCACTGCGGCAAAAAGCAATGATAAAATCTTTGCCAATATGCCGAATCAGCTCTTGCAGAAGGATTCAAGCGTGAGCCTGACCCCTGACCAAGGCTATATTATTACTACTTCCATTTAATCCCGTACCGGCGACAAAATCGCTTACGCCGAAATCAGCGACTGCATACAAGCGGCTAACAACTATGATATGACTGTAAGCGAAAGTTGCAAGGATTGGAAATATGATATTTTTGTAAAAGACTTCGCCACGGGAGCAATCAAAAAATTATACTCCTACCCCAAACCAATCACGTGGTATCAAAATCTCTTGATTAAAAAAGCACAGGCAGGAGGCTGTCCCCTTATACCCTTCCCCCTTGCTTGGTCCAAGAATGACCAAAAGGTAATTTTAAAATTAGGCAATCCCACCAGTTGTGGTTCTGGCGACTACACTCATTATTGGTATTTTTCCATAAACCCCAGTGGCGGCAAGTTGGAAGACCTGGCATACGGCGATGGTATATTTTTGGACTCTTACAGCAAAGTTGTCTACACTGACTTTGACCCGGACAAAGGGCTATGCGGCACTATGGGCGGGAGCGTGGGTAAAGGTATTGTCTTAAAAGACATTGAAAGCGGCAAAATCACAAACCTTGTCGGCAAAACCGGATTAAGCTATAGCCTTGTAAAAGTTGATGACCAGCAAAATACCTTAACCTTTACGGCCGCTAAAATAACGCAAGCTCAGGACGGATGCTTTGAATCGATCCCTCCCGTTTCAACAGAAACCTTACCCTTATAATTACCAGACTATAAAAACTGCTATTAGAGCAGTTTTTATATTACTATGCCGTTGACTCCCTTACCAAAATCGATTATAATACTAATGCAATTGAATAAATTGACTGTCTGACACAGCAGGCAGGAAGCGCAAAGCTCTTACCAAATCTGTGTAAGGGTTTTTTGTAAAAGAGAATATGGCGGCTATGGTATAATGGTTATTACATCGCTCTGTGGCAGCGAGAATTCGGGTTCAATTCCCGATAGCCGCCCCAAGTTTCAAAAAACAGGGTCTAAAGCCCTGTTTTTTGTTGCATTATTTCGTGCATTGCAGCAATTTCATGCGGACTATATCCTTCAAGTTCTTTATGCGGATAAATATTCCAGATCATGGAAATGAAATTCAAAAAGGCATTCCGCTGCTCCACCGAGTGTTCATCCAGGTTGATGGAATTATCGATAAGCTTTATTAATTCAGGAATGGGCAAATCGCCTTCATAAACCTTGGCAACAGTTTCTCGAAAATTAAATTGCGGATAACGCTCTTTTATGTCCGGCAGCATTTCTTTTTCCAGTTCTTCCCGCATCCGCTTGAGCTTGGATTGTACTAACGAAAATGCGGTTTGTTCCAGTATGCCGTTTTCTTTAAAACGGCTAATTAATTGCCCCCTATCTTCCATGATCCTGCTTTTGCGCAAAGAATCATGCAAACGGTCATAATATTCCCTGCCGCAATCTTCCTCCATCTCGCTTAACAACATCTGGACTGACTTGTAAGGCCCGTTTGGCAAAGATGAAATATATTTATATTTTTTGTAGGACGGTTTCCACAAATCCGCGGCGAGATCATTTAGATTGGCAAAAAGGCTAAACAAGATCATGTCGGACTGCTCCGGCGAAAGCTCGCGCAGATAACTGGATTTTTCATTGGGAAAGCGGAGATGTACGGTTAGTGGCCCCAGTTCGTGCCCTATCATGCGAACTGCGGCATGGCGGACATTGCCGTTTGGATGCTGCAGCAAATGAAATAACCAAGGAAACAAAAAGTCCGGCTTATTTTCCTTGTCATGCAAAAAATACATAACCGAAACTGCCACTGCAAAATTTTCCTGCCGCCAGTCTTCTGTTATTTTTTTATACTCATTGGCGGCATTTTTGATAATAGAGGCAATGGACTTATACCCGCCACTTTCACCTGAGCCATAAACCAACTTCCTTATCTGCCGCGCCGCCTGGCGACTGGACTCCCTATCCCCTGCCAAGATTATTTTGAAACATTTATCAATTGTCGTCATATTTTTTTATATCTAGTAGCCCGGCCCAAACCAATGCGCTCAATCTTTTTTAGGCGAAGCAACTTATCTATCACCTGATTAACTGTCGGTCGCGGTGTGCCTGTTTTCTTGCTCATTTCCAAAGGAGTAGCTTCGCCTGCTTTTTGGATAAATTCCCAAACTTTAAGTTGGGCCGGTGAAAAAAGTTTTTCAACATTTTCCGCTGACAGTAACTCAACTGCCGATTGCACTTGCTTTTTAAGCACGTCCAAGAAAAAATCCATCCACGGATTTATATCTTCCTTAGCTGTCTTAAAAGTCTTTTGGCTTTTACGCAATGCCAAGTAGTAATCAGTTTTATTATCCTCCACCAATTTTTCGTGCGATACATAAGGAACGTAAGCATAACCAGATTTAAGCAACAACAAATTAGTTAAAATACGTGACAGTCTGCCATTGCCGTCTTGGAACGGGTGAATATTTAAAAACTCCACAGCAAAATTACCTATCACCAAAAGCGGATGATACTTTTCTTCTTTTAAAGCTGTCGCCGTCCAATCTACCAATTCTTGCATTTCTTTGGGTGTAAGGTAAGCTGGTGTCGGATTAAACATCACTGCAATAACGTTGCCGTTGACGTCTTTCATTTCTACTCTATTATCGCCAAACTTATATTCGCCCCTGTGTTTTTCGTCTTTTTTAACATACTTAAGCAACTCTTTGTGGAAATGCTTAATCGTGCTTTCGGTAAAACGGATATACCGCCAGTTGTCAAAAACATTTTGCAGCAACTCATAATAACCCTGCACTTCCTGCTTATCTCGGTCACGGAATTTATTAATACCAATACCCCGCATTAACTTTTCTACATCCTCATCACTAAGCCTTGCACCCTCAATGCGTGTAGAAGCTCCAGCCGAAGTTACCAGTACGGACTTCTTTAGCCTGCTTAACACCTGCGGGTTTAACTGCGCACCTGCCACCCACTGTCCTTTAAAAGCCTCAGCTTGCCCGATTTTTGCAACCACGGACGAACTTATCCTCTTTAATCGTTTATCAAAATTAGCCATATATTTAAAGTAAATAATCGTATATTATAGCTATATAAGATTATATACGATTTATGATAATAAATCAAAGTGCCCATTCTTCAAAAAAACCAACCATACAACTTTTAATAAGGACGGTTTAATCACTTAAATTTTGTAAGAATTTTGCTGTTGGCTAGTCAATAAGTTCATTGAATAACTTATCTTACTTTTTATGAACGGAAAGATTAAGCAAAAATCCAGCATTTCTGAAGAGGAATGGAAAAAACGGCTGACTCCGGAACAATATCGGATTTTAAGGGAAAAAGGCACAGAAACCCCTTTTACCGGACAATACATCCATACCAAGGATAAAGGCATGTATATGTGCGCGGCTTGCGGCAGCCCCTTATTCTCTTCCAATGCCAAATTCGATTCCAAAACTGGCTGGCCGAGCTTTGACCAGGCTTTGCCCGGCAGCGTGGTTTTCCGCGAAGATAATTCCCACGGAATGAGGAGAATTGAAGTAACCTGTGCCAATTGCGGCAGTCATTTAGGCCATGTTTTTGACGATGGGCCAATAGACAGCACAGGCAAGCGATTTTGCATAAATTCCGCATGCCTGTTGCTTAATAGGGAAAAATAATTATCCGATCCTAATCAACGAATTGTATCCGAATCAGAACATTTAAAAAACCATGGTTTTACCATGGTTTTTTAAATCACTTGCGCTTCGTAACCTGCAGATTTGATAACGTCACGAATTTTTTCCTGGGAAATCTTTTCCGGGTCGAATTTAACTTCCACTTCCTGTTTGGCAAAACTGGTATTAGCTTCAATTACCCCTTGGCTGTCTTCCAACTCGCCGTCGATATTCATGGCGCAGGAAGAGCAATGCATGTTGGATATTTTAAAAACGTTTGTCTGTATCATAGTTTTCTTGTAAGAAGCTTGTAAAATAAAATACAATAATAAAAATTATTCTAATTTTTTTAACTCATCCTGCCCTTCTCTTTAGAAAAGAGAAGGAACTAGCTAAGCAAGACCTGATTGATAACTATCAGCTAACCTTTCTTAGCAGGTTCTCCCTCTTTAGTAAAGAGGGAGACAGAGGGAGTTAGTATTAGGAATTAGAAATTTGAGAACATACTAAATGGTTAAATATATTTTTTAGATTTTGTAATGTAAATCTAATTAACATTAATCACTCCTCTATACATCCCCATACTGCACATGAAAGATATCTCCCCTTTTTTGCTTGGTGCGGTAAAGACCACGTCTTCCTTGTCGCCTGGCCTGACAATTTTTTGGATCCCGAGTTTGGGTATAGTAAAAGCCTGAGCGCAGCTGTAACCGTTATTATTGACCAAATGCAAAGTAACCGTCGATCCCGCCTTAACGCTTAATTCTCTTGGCGTATATCCGTTGTTGTCTATGGTAATTGTAGCTTCGGAAACCGTAGCATTACCTCCTTTTTCCGCGGCAGCTGTCGTGCCGTTTGCCTGGCAATAAGCTACGGTACAAAAAGTATTTTTTGCAAGCTTGTTTATAGTAAAACTGCTGCCGGTTAAAGCCACAGCATTGTTTAAATTAAATAAGGCCAGTAAAATAATTGCAAACGCCGCAATTTTCATGAATCTGCTCTGCCAAAAATCTCCAAGTTTTGAAGCAAAGTATCCCAGTGCAAAAAACAAAGGGGTGGTTCCTAAAATAAACGCAAACATTATGGCAGCACCGGCTACGGGACTGCCGGTGCCGACAGCCAAAGCCATCATGGCCTGCGTGGTGCCGCAAGGGATGAACACGGTAAAAGCCCCTAAAATTGCCGGAGCGAAAACATCTTTGCTTTTTGACTGGCTCCTAATTTTCCTGGTTAAAAATTTTGGCGGCTGGATAATGAAATAACGGAAGAAAGGATGAATGTCCAACAAAGCCAGAGCGGTTCCCGCCATGAAAATTGCCACCAAAACCTGCAAAACCACCTGGGCTGTTAAAGACAGCTGAAACAATGAACCAAACCAGCCCAAAGCCAATCCCAATAAAGTGTAAGCAAAAAGTTTTGCGCCCAAAAAAATAAATATAGGAAAAGCGTGGCCAGCTTTGGCTTTATCTTTTAAATGTTCCTCTTCCCGCTGCGCCAAAGTCGCGGCCAGAAGCCCGCCCTGTACAGCCAGGCAAGTCAATCCGCCGGTAATTAACCCTGTTAAAAAAATTGCAACTAAATTTGCGCTATTCATATATTTTTAATTATACCAAATTATTTTTTGATTTTTTGCAAAACAACAAATTTCCGCTTAATCTGCAATATTAATTTTTGCCTTGCGCAGCCTTAAGGAGTTTAAAACTACTGAGATGGAACTTAAGGCCATGGCTAAGGATGCAAAAATCGGATTCAACAAAACATGGAAGAACGGATACAAAACACCCATGGCAACCGGAATTAAAATTATATTATAACCAAACGCCCAAAATAAATTTTGCTTTATGGCGCGCATGGTTTTTTTAGATAAACGGATAGAGGCGGCAACACTGGACAAATCTTTGTTGACCAAAGTAATATCCGCGGATTCCATGGCTATATCAGTCCCGCTGCCCATGGCAATTCCAACGTCGGATGCGGCCAAAGCCGGCGCGTCATTAATACCATCCCCCACCATAGCTGCAATTTTCCCTTCTGCCTGAATCTTCCTGACTTCCGCTTCTTTTTGGCCAGGCAATACTTCTGCCAAAACTTTTTCAATCCCTAAACTTTGTGCAACCGCCTTGGCAGTGCGGATATTGTCGCCTGTAATCATGGCAGTTTGAAGCCTCATCGCCTTAAGTGTTGAAATGGCGTCCCTGGCACTGTCCTTAATAACATCCGCTACGGCGATAATGCCTGCCACCTTGCCGTTTAAGGCTAAAATCATTACTGTCTTTCCTTGATTTTCCAACAATTCGATTTGCGGTTCAATTGCGGCAATATCGATTTTATCCTGAAGCATCAGCCTGCGGTTGCCCAAAGTCACGCGCTTGCGGTTTAAAACTCCTTCTACCCCGTGTCCGGGAATTGAACGGAAATTTTCCATACTTTGCAGTTTGATATTTTCCGTATGCGCCATATTCACCACGCTCTCGGCCAAAGAATGCTCGGAACCGACTTCTAAAGAAGCGGAGATTATTAATATATCCCTGGTGGTCATGTTGCCGAAAGGCAGAATGTCCGTAACTTCGGGCTTGCCTTTGGTCAGCGTGCCGGTCTTGTCAAAAATAATCGAATCAATTTTATGCGCGGTTTCCAGGCTTTCCGCGTCTTTAATTAAAATGCCGTGTTCCGCGCCTTTGCCGGTTCCCACCATAATTGCTGTTGGAGTCGCCAGTCCCATGGCGCAAGGACAAGCGACAATCAAGACCGTCACGGCACTGAGCAAAGCAAACGGCAAATTCGGCTGCGGCCCGAAATCGTACCACAACACAAAAGTCGCCACAGACAGCATAATTACAATTGGCACGAAATATGATGAAATTTTATCCGCAATCCTCTGGATTGGCGCTTTGCTGCCTTGAGCCTGCTGCACTAATTTAACTATTTGCGCCAGCATGGTATCCTGCCCGACTTTGGTAGCCTGCATTAAAAAACTCCCGGTCTTATTTATGGTCGCGCCCACTATGATATCTTTTACCTGCTTATTTACCGGCATGCTTTCGCCTGTAACCATAGATTCGTCAACCAAGGAAGAACCTTCGGTAACCACACCGTCCACGGGGATTTTTTCTCCTGGCCGCACACGCAAAATATCACCCAACTTAACTTCCATTATCGGTACATCAATTTCCTTTCCGCCAATCACCTTGCGCGCTGTTTTGGCCTGGAGCCCGACTAATTTCTTTATTGCTTCTCCGGTACCTGCTTTGGCTTTAGCTTCAAAATACCGGCCTAATAAAATTAGACCGATAATGATGGTGGAAACGTCAAAATACGGCATTGGCTCAATGCCTAGACTTTTTACGACGCTTGGCCAAACTGTAATAAATACCGAATAGGCAAAAGCCGTGGTCGTACCTAAGGCGACCAAGGTATCCATGTTAGCTGTACGGTGTTTTATAGATTTAACAGCTGCCGCGTAAAATTGCCAGCCGGCCCAAAACTGGACAGCGCCCGCCAAAACCAATTGCGTCCAATAGCTTTTAAGCAATTCCGGTGCGGTTTCCGAAACGGCCGGAAAACTTCCCCACAAAATGAGGCCGCCCAAAACTAAACTTACGATTACTAAACCCTTGAGTTTCTTAAGTTCTTTTCTTTTTTCTTGCTGGATGGCTTCCTCGGATTTTTCCGCAGCAATAAATTCAGCGCTATAACCAACCCGGCTAACTGCCTCTGACAATTGGCTTTCGTTTACCTGGCCTGGATCGTACGAAACCGTGGCCTGCTCCGTGGCTAAATTAACTCCCGCCAAAAAAACCCCGGGCACTTTTTTTAAAGACCTTTCAAGCACAGACACGCACGATGCGCAGTGCATTCCTTTTATTGAAAATGTTTTTTTAGCTTCGGCCATGTTTTGTTATTTAACGATAATTTTCCCATGGTACATATTCATGCCGCAGGATAAATCAAACTTCCCTTTTCTGGCTGGGTTTATGGCAATCTCGACTTTCTCATTCAGAGGCAAAAATTTCCTGACCTTGAACTCCGGAATGACTACTTCTTCCAGGCAGCTATTGGGATCTTTGCGGATGAAATTCAACACTGTTGTTTTTCCATGCTGAACAGAAATTACCCCAGGAGAATAACCGCCTTCCACTACCACATCGGCCACCTCTTTTGCCTCAATCGCTTTCTCTTTTTTCATCAGGAAAAACCAATAGGTGAGCCCTATTCCCAAAGTACCGAAAATCGTCACTAAAATTTTATCCGCAGTCATATAAATTGTCATCAGTTAAAATTACGGCTGTTGTTTCTTATAATAAACCCTGTTATATAAAAAGTTAAAAGCGGTAAAATTGTCATTTGTAATGCCGGCGTCAAACCGATTTTCAACCAAGGCAGCACCGGCATTTTTTCTGCGTAGTACCAAGCATTAAGGCCCAGGCCGACCTTTTCGTTAATCACTATGGCTATAAACCCTAAAACTATCGACATGATTCCTTTTTGCAATGAAAACGCTTTTAACCACATCGTATTCTTGAATATCGCCGCCATGATTGCATATATAACCATGATTATACAAACATCCACCAAAGTCCCCAGCGCCGTAACAATCGGTCTGGGATATAACGTGGTAGTCCCGCCATATAAAATAAACTGCGAATTCTCCCAAACAAAATTTAAAAAAAAGCCTATTGCTAAAATATAAATAAAATATCTTGTCTTCATTTGTTTTTTTTGACTATCATCATAACTTCAGCTATGGCTTTTTTATCCTTCCCATCGCGGATAGCTTCAGCCACGCAGGACTTTAAGTGATTTTCCAAAATTAAGTTATCCGCTTCTTTTAAGGCCTTTTGTACGGCTTGCGACTGGTGGATAATATCAATGCAATAATGATGGCTTTCCGCCATGTTTATGGTTTTTTGCAACTGGCCCAAAGATATTTTTAAGCGGTGCAAAATCCTCTCGTGGGTTGTTTTCGGTTTATAAGCCATGTTTTATGTTTAGAAATTAGATATTAGTAATTAGGAATTCCGCCCGCAGAGCGGGCGGTTATATCTCCCCCCTGGGGATATAGTATCACACTAAAAAACCCGAGTCAATTACTAAAAAACCCGCCAAAATAGCAGGTTATTTCTTTTTTATCCACTCTACAATTTTTCCGGTTTTGATTTCTATACCATCGGCCTTACGAAGGTTTTTTATTTGCTCATCGGTAATAATTTTAAAATGTTTAGTATTTTCCAAAGCATAAGGGATATCCCATAAATCCTCTTCCGAAGTGCGCCAATCAAGTTTATTGAATTTTAACAAGTTAACGGGATTTGAATATTCCCTTAAATTTTTCCTGCCTTTGCCATCGAAATACTCATGAAAAAATGACACGGCTAATTCGCGGATATCCCTATATATCGGTTCGCGATAACGCAAAACACCGTGATTGGTTTTACTTATCGATCCCCAACCCCCGTATTGCTTAAATACGGCAATGACGTGGTCAAAATCGTGTTTTGCCGCACGCAAATCAACAAGCAACGGTTCAAACCCTAAAAATTCCAAAGCCGCTGCAGCAAACATGGCGCCTTCCATGCAATGAGATGATTTTTTTCTCAATACCATCCTGGGCGAATAGCAAGTTTGCCCGTTTTCTTCAAAATTAAATCTTAAGGAATTTAGATAATCCTGGATTTTTGAAGGGGTATTAAGCTTTTTGAAAATTATAATTTCTTGCTTGGAAAAATTTCCATCCATGGCTTCGTACTGATTATTTTTTCTGGATACCATGCCCGCCGAACTGTTTGCGCATTAATGCCACAATTTTATTGGAAAACTTGTCCTTGTTTTTTTCCTCTTTGGATTCCTGGCGGACTTTGAACGAGCCTTCAATTACGCGCGCGTCCACGCCGAATTCTTTGGCCGCATTAATGGTCCACTCCCCTTCTCCGGTGGCATCAATAAAGCCCGAAGTCGCATCAACATTTTCCTGTTCAAAAATATTTCTGGTTAAATCTATCAACCAAGACCTAATTACTGAGCCTTGTTGGTAAATTTTTGTCACTTGTGCTAAATCCAAATTAAACGGAGAAGCCTTTAGCACCCCGTAGCCTTCAGCTATGGCTTCCATCATGCCATATTCAATGCCGTTATGGACCATTTTTACGAAATGCCCGGCGCCGTGCCCGCCAACCAGCCCGTAATTTTCTCCGCTAGATAGCACTTTAAATACAGGTTCCACTTGCGGCCAAATTTCTTTTGGACCGCCGGCCATTAAGGCAAAGCCGTTTTCTTCGCCCCACACTCCGCCGGATGTACCGCTGTCAAAAAAATGAACGCCGATTTTATTGAGTTCTTCGGCCCTGCGGATTGAGTCTTTGTAAAATGAATTACCGCCGTCAATGACAATGTCGCCTTTTTTCAAAAACCCTCCAAGAAGCTCTTTATGGAATAAAAAATCATCTACGATTTTATGCGGCAGCATAACCCAAAACAGCCTTGGCTGGTCGCCCATTTGCGAAACCAGTTCGTCAATGCTGGCAAAAGCTTTTATTCCGCATTTAGCCGCTTCCTGCCTTGGTCCTTCCGACCTGTTCCAAGCCAAAACGTCAAACCCATTTTTTTGCAGCCTCTTGGCAATCTGCATACCCATTCTTCCTAACCCAAAAATCGCTATCTTCATTTTATTATTCTTAATTCTTAACTCTTAATTCTAAATTCTATTTTGTCCACCATTCCTTCAAATCTTTTTTTATGAATTCTTCGGCTATTTCAGGGCCGTTAGTGCCGGTCTGGTATTTATGGAGCGGCGAGTTTTTTCCATTCCAGGTTTCTGAAATACTATCCACGAATTTCCAGGCAGCTTCTATTTCATCTGACCTGATGAATAAACGCTGATCGCCTTCCAAAAAATCCAATAACAGCCTTTCGTAAGCCGGCGGAATTTCGCCTTTAAACGCTTTATGATAGGAGAAATCCAAATCCGCCTGGTAAAGCTGCGCTGTCAGTCCCGGCGTTTTGTTGTTTATCTGCAAATGCACAGATTCGTCAGGCTGTATCCTGAATGTTAAAATATTGCCCGCGCAGCCCTTAAATAAACATCTGTCGAGTTCCTTGAAATGAATGGAAATTTCCGTAATCTTTTTCGACAACGCTTTGCCGGTCCTTAAATAAAACGGTACGCCCTGCCATCTTGGTAAATTGATAAAAGCCTTAAGCGCCAAAAAAGTTTCCGTACCGCTCGGTTTGCCCAAATCTTTTTCGTAATCTTGATACTGTCCGCGCACTAAATTTTCTGAAATCGCCTTTGGATCAAAAGGAACCAGTGATTTTAGAATTTTAACTTTATTGTCGCGGATCAGTTCGGTAGTCAAATTTTGCGGCTCATCCATTGCAACTAAGGCCAGCATCTGGAGGATGTGGTTTTGCAAAAAATCTTTCAACGCGCCGGTCTGGTCGTAAAACTCACCGCGGCTTTCCACGCCTTCGCCTTCCAGGACGCTTATTTCCACATGGTCAATAAAATCTTTATTCCACAAAGGCTCAAAAATCCGGTTGGCAAAACGCACCACCATCAAATTTTGCACTGTCTCCTTGCCAAGGTAATGGTCAATACGGTAAATCTGATCTTCTGAAAAATATTTCAGGAAAAGCTTGTTTAGCGCTTTGGCCGAAGCCAAATTAAAACCGAACGGTTTTTCCGCCAGCACCCGGATTTTCCTTTCGTGATCGGCACAGCTGGTCAGCAGCCCGTAATTTTTTAAAATATGCGCAATGGAAGCAAAATATTGAGGGCTGGTGGCGAAATAATACAGGCGGTTATAGCAAATATGCCTGTCCCCTTCCTTGTCAGATAAAATATTTGCCATCGGGGCAAAAGAAGAAGGATTGTCAAAATCGCCTTTAAAGTATATGAGGTGTTTTAAAAAATGTTTTTTATCTTTCTGGCTGATTTTTTTTATGGCTTTGGATTTCTTGATGATGAAATCCAAATAGCTTTCATTGGTAAAATCCCTCCTGCCGACACAGACTAGTTTGAATTCCTTAGGCAAAAGTTTTTCCTGGTCCATATGGATTATGGACGGCAACAGATAATCCGAAGACAGCGCGCCGGTTGCGCCGAAAATCGTTAAAATCGTGGGAGGAAAATTGGATGTTTTATTGTGGACAGAAAGCTCAAACATAACTCGTTCTTTTATGCTTATATATTAATAGTATCCAAGATGGCATTAAAAAACAAGGGATATGTATGTCCCTTGTTAAATAGCGCTTCTAACTGGATTTAAGCTATGGTGCGGTAAAGCTTGTTTTTTCCTGCGGCGCTCCAAATGGCGATAAACGGCTTTCCTTGCCTCGTCGGCAAATATCACAACCAAGCCCAAAACCATTACCACGACCCAATCCATGAAAGACAGTGGTTTGATATGCAGCAAATTGTTAAACCATGGGCTATATACCGCCAAGGCTTGAAACAGCATATTGGCCAATATGGACAACCAGACGAACTTGTTGGAAAAAATTCTCTTGTTAAAAATACTCTTGGATATAAACCGGCAGTTAAGCCCATTATACCACTGGAAAACCGAAAGCAGGGTTAAAGCCATTGTTTGCGCTTTGACCGGATCAGCCTGGTAATAAACGTTGCAAATGGCCAGAGCGCCGATAGTCATAATTACACTGACCAGTACGATATGCGCGAGCATTTGCCAGTCTATAAAATACTTGGTGTATTTGCCTGCTTGCCTGTCTAAAATTTCGGATTCTTTTTTCTCCACAGCCAATGCTGCCCCAAGCAAAGGGTCAGTCACTAAATTCATCCATAAAATCTGCACAGCGGTCAAAGGCAAAGGCAGCTTAAGCGCCAGCGCCGCCACAATACTAAATAGTTCGCCCAAAGAAGTTGAAAATAAAAATTGCAGCGCTTTTTTTATGTTCTGGTACATGACGCGGCCTTCCTGGATAGCTGCCACAATACTGTTTAAGTTGTCATCGAGCAGGACAATGTCGGATGCTTCCTTGGCCACTTCCGTGCCGATTTTGCCCATGGAAACCCCTAAATCAGCCGCTACCAAGGACGGCGCGTCATTTACCCCGTCTCCGGTCATAGCAACAATTAATCCCGCATGTTTGTATGCTTTAATGATTTTCATCTTGTCTTCCGGCGTAACCCTGGCAAACACGGAAACCCTCGGCAGTTTTTCCGCCAGTTGCTGTTCGGTCATTTCGGCAAGTTCGGGTCCGGTTATCACCAAATCCCCTTCATGGTATATGCCAGCCTCCCTGGCAATGGCTTTGGCAGTGCTTTTATGGTCGCCGGTAATCATGACGACTTTTACCCCGGCGCTTCCTGCGGCCAGCACGGATTTTTTCGCTTCCGGCCGTATCGCATCCTCAATGCCAAAAAATCCGCCGAACACCAGTTCGTTAATATTATCCAGCGGACGGTTTTTTGGAGCGTGCCTGAACCCGAAAGCCACTACCCTAAAACCTTTGGCGGAAAATTCTTCCAAAGCGCCATCTAAAAGTTTTTTGTACTGGGCTGTATTTTCATGGCTGGAGCCGCCTGCTAAAAAGTGGGAACAGTGCGGCAACAAGACTTCAGGCGCGCCTGCCACGCACGCCAAAACTTTGTTTTCGTGTTCATAGAAGACAGCCCGAAACTTATTTTTATAATCAAAAGGTATTTCTTCAATTTCACGGTAATGTTCCAGTTCAACTTCCTTGGGAAAACCGAATTTTTCCCCGAATACGATCATTGCCGCTTCGGTCGGATCACCGGAAACTTTATACTGGCCGGTGCTTTCGTCCAGCATTACAGTCGCGCGGCTGGCCAAGCTGGCGACCAATGCTGCAGTGGCTAAATCGGAATTATTTTTTTGCAGCTCTGCACCTAAGAATGCCTGGCCTTTTGGTTCGTATCCGTTGCCGGTAATATTATAAATTTTATCGCCTATATATACCTGTTTGATAACCATCTGGTTCTCGGTAACGGTGCCGGTTTTATCGACAGCCAAAACCCGGGCTTGCCCCAAAGCTTCCACGGCTTGGAGTTTTTTTACAAGGGCGTTTTTTTTGCTCATACGCCAGACTCCGGTTGCCAAAATGACGGTCAAAACCAAAGGCAACCCTTCCGGAATGACTGATACCGCCAA
The DNA here is from genome assembly GCA_013387205.1 of Patescibacteria group bacterium. GTDB lineage: Bacteria > Patescibacteriota > Doudnabacteria > UBA920 > UBA920 > AMAZON01. The sequence goes on from WARV01000012.1 coordinate 33,654, forward strand.
AGACACAACCAACGAAAAAATTTCCCGCAAAGGATGCCCTGCCCACAAGCCAAGGGCGAACAAAGCCGCAGAAATAATTCCAATGGCATAAATTATCACCTTAGACAGCGCTTTAATGTTGCGCTCTAAAGGGATATCATCATGCGGCTCCATTAAAGCCTTGCTGATTTTCCCTATTTCCGTCTCAATGCCTGTCCCCACCACCACTGCCCTGCCGTTTCCCGAAAGCACGGACGTGCCTTTAAAAACCATATTATGCTGATTTGCTACGGCCAAATTTTGTTCGCTCAAGGTCTGGTCTTTTTTTAAGACAGCTCCGGATTCTCCGGTTAGCGACGACTCGTCCAGCCCCAAATTATAGCCAAATACAATCCTGGCGTCGGCCGCAACGCGCTGGCCTTCCTGCAAAATGACAATATCCCCTTTAACAACTTCTTTTTCAGGGATTATAATTTCCGTCCCATCGCGGACCACGGTTGCTTCGGCTTGTGATAATTTTTTTAAGGATTGAAGGATTTTTCCCGATTTTCCTTCCTGCAACGTCCCGATTACTGCATTAACCAACAGGACCACCAAAATTATAATGGCATCGGTCGTTTCCCCCAAAAAATACACAATCACTGAGCAGGCAATTAATATGTAAATTAATGGGCTCTGGAACTGCCGCAGGAATACTAAAAACCAGCCGTCCGGCTGCTTTTCCGGCAAGGCATTAGGACCGCTCCTTATAAGGCGCTGCTTTGCTTCGCCAGACCCAAGTCCGGTTTCCAAACTGGTCTGCAATTCCGTTTCAATTTGTGTTTTTGTGAACTGATACCATCTCATAAGCAGAATCTACTAATTTTTTTCTACTAAATACTAATATACTTCTACTAAATACTAAAATATACGAAAGGTACTAAATCTAATACCAGTATTGATATCAATTAAGCTTACTTGATGATATTTAGTACATTTAGTACTAATTAGTATTTAGTAGAACAGTATGAAAATTTACTTTTCTAAATACACCTTTAAATCCGTGCGGTAAATATCCAGCAAAGTTAAAAATACCGCCATGATTATCGGTCCAAGCAGAAATCCGATTAATCCAAATAATTTTAATCCTCCGACTATACTGAACAAAACCAACAATGGGTGCATCTTGGCTTCAGTGCCGATAATGTGGGGACTGATTACGTTATCAATAGTACCGACAGCTGCCGCGCCCCAAATGACCAAGCCGATAGCCGGACCGGTAGATCCGGAAAGGAATAAAACAATTACCGCCGGGACCATAGACACAGTCGTACCGATATTCGGCACCAGCGCGGCTATAACAGTGAAAGCTCCCCACAAAAACGGCTGAGGCATTCCGAAAATTAAAAAACCCACCGTTGCCACAGTCCCCTGGACCAATGCAACCAAAAATAACCCTTTCAGTACTCCGCTTATGGAATGATTAAGCTTGCTTATGAGCCGGTTTTCATGGTCCTGGGACAAAGGAAAAACGGAATTGAAATAATTTATGATTTTTTCACTATCCCGCGTCAGGAAAAAGACGCTGAAAAATATCAAAACTAATGCCAAAACCAAAGAAGCTAAGTTGGAAATTATCGACTTTATCCCGGAAAAAATATTGGCCGCGTATGAAAGAATTTTTTGGCCCAAATCAGCAAACAAAGCGCCGGAAACCCCTTGCAGCTGGCTTGGCAAACGCTGAGCCAACGCAGACCAGCTTAACGTTGAACTGTTGGATTTAACATTGTTAATTAAGCTAAAAATTTCATTGTAAAAAGCCTGGCCGATAAAATACACAGGAATGGCTATTATAAGCAAAACCAATAAAGTAGTCAGCAATGCTGAAAATGTCGGCGACTTGATCTTCTTTAAAAAATACTTATTGACGGGAGCGAACAAGATGGCCAAAATCGCTCCCATGGCCAGCATTTTTAAGTAAGGCAGCCACATTAGGGCAACAACCAGTAAGACTAACAATAAAAGCGTAAAGAAACCGATAACCTGCATTCGTTGGTTGGTCATAAATCAATTGAACAAAAATGACAAAAATGACAAAAATGAGCAAAAATTTTCCACCCAAACATCATCTTGGTCAATTATTAATTTTTATTTCAAAGGTAAAATACTCTACCATTATTATAGCAAATGATTGACTAAAATTGAAATTTATAGTATGATTAGTGCGCTGCCCGAAAGCCCGCCTCGGCGGAAGGGCATTTTATTTATACCGCGGAATAAAACAGACGCGGATAGCAACGCAGATAACACGCGGAAAACGGTTATCAGCGAGAGATCCGCCACAAAGTGGCCCCTTTGGGGCGTACTTACCCGCGAGAAATCAGCGACAAAAAATGAAACGAGACAATATTAGAAACATTGCGATAATCGCCCATGTTGACCATGGCAAAACCACTTTAGTGGACGCCATGCTCAAGCAAACCCATGCTGTTAAGGAAAACCCCGAACAGCAGGATTTAATAATGGACAGTATGGACCTGGAGCGCGAACGCGGCATTACCATCAAAGCCAAAAACGCTTCCTTAATTTATAACGACACGAAAATCAACATTGTTGACACCCCAGGGCACGCGGATTTCGGCGGCGAAGTTGAGCGTACCTTGAAAATGGCTGACGGAGTTTTGTTATTGGTTGATGCCAAAGAAGGCCCCATGCCGCAAACCAAATTCGTATTAAAAAAAGCCCTGGAACTCGGGCTTAAGGCCATTGTCGTTATAAATAAGATAGACAAGCCCGACGCGCAGGTAGAAGAAACCACCAACAAAACTTTTGATTTGTTCGTAAAATTGAATGCCACGGATGAGCAGCTTGATTTCCCGATAATCTACGCCTCCGGCGTACGCGGCTTGGCTGATACTGATTTGGAAAATCTAAAATCTTCAATCTCAAATCAAAAATCCCCGGACGTTTCTTCCCTCTTTGAAGCAATTATAAAATACATCCCTGCCCCGGAAGTCAGGCCCGAAGACCCATCTGCGCTTTTGGTATTAGCTCTGGCTTACGATAACTACAAAGGCCGCCTAGGGATTGGAAAAATCGAATCCGGCAGCATCAAGAAAAACCAGAACTTAATGCTGATTAAGCCAAACGGCGAAAAAACCACTGCCAAAGTCAGCAGCCTGCAAATGTATGAAGGCTTAAAGCAAGTTGATGCTGAAGAAGCCTTGGCTGGAGATATTGTGGCCGTGGGCGGGTTTGATGATATCCATATTGGCGATACACTGACTGACCCGAGCAACCCCCAACAATTGCCGCCAGTAGAAATTGAACCGCCGACCATAAAAATGACCTTTGGAGTAAATACCTCCCCTTTTGCCGGGCGCGAAGGCAAGCTGGTTACATCACGAAATTTGCGCGATCGCCTTATTAAAGAATTGGAAACCAATGTGGCTTTGAAAATTGAAGGCTTGGAACAAGGCAGCGATACGTTTTTGGTGGCAGGGCGCGGAGAACTGCATTTGGCGGTGTTAATTGAAACCATGCGCAGGGAAGGTTTTGAAATGCAGGTTTCCCAGCCGGAAGTTATTTACCACGAAGAGAACGGGAAAAAATTTGAACCTTATGAAGTCGTTACAATTGACATCCCAAGCGAATACCAAGGAGTTATCATTGAAGAGCTCGGCCGCCGCGGCGGAGAGCTGCAGCACATGGACACTTCGGCTTCCGGAGAGCTTCACGCAGAATACTTAATTCCAACCAGGGGGCTCATTGGCCTAAAAAATTTGCTGATGACCAGGACGCGCGGCACCGTGGTAATAAACAATTTATTTGACTCCTACAAGCCCATCCACGAAATTGATACCCACGCCAATGACCATGGCAGCCTTATTGCTTCGGAAGCAGGAGTATCTAACGCTTATGGCTTAAACAACGCGCAGGAGCGCGGTATGCTGTTCATCGGCCCGGCAGTAGATGTTTACGAAGGCATGGTAGTCGGCAAAAATTCCGTTGATTCGGATTTGGAACTAAATGTCTGCAAAACTAAAAAACTGACCAACATGAGATCGAGCGGTTCTGATGACGCAATTATCCTTACTCCCCCGCGTCCGGTTGAGCTCGATTTCGCTCTGGAATACATAGGCTCCGACGAACTGGTGGAAGTTACGCCGCAGTCCATTAGGATACGCAAAAAGACCCTGAGCGCCATTGAACGCAAGCGCCAAAAAAGAAGCCAGTAATAATATTCGTATTTCCAACCATGCCACTTTTTCCGAGGCCTAGAAAAAAGTGGCATGGTTTTTTATTAGCCAAAATTGATGAGAACTTGGATAATCCCCCATCAGCACAAAACAAGGGGCAGCTTTTATCTGATAAAAGCTGCCCCTTTTAACATTCACGAATGGCTCAACCGTCGGTTGAGCCATTCATTTGCCTGATTTTATTTGCTTTTCCGCTATTTGCCAAAACTTGAATGTTAGGGTAAAATCTGGAGGCAAAGGAGGAACTGCTTGTGAAAGGTTATATCTTGGCAGCCATTTTAGGCGCGATACTGCTGTACAGTTTTTATGGGATTTACAGGGACAGAGCGGAGCGCAAGAAAAACGAAGACGGAAAGGTGGAGATAATTATCTATGGCCCTAACAAGCCTGTCAAAAAAATCCGCTAGCAAAATATGTCCGATTCAAACATTTGAATCGGACATATTTTTTAATCTTCATTCATTTCATAATCTAACTTGTTGTCCACGATCACCGATTTGTATCAGCTTACCCTACCCTGCTAATTTCTGCTTTCCTTTACTATCTCTAAAATTTTTTCCAGGTGATCTTATTTCTATTTTATCTGTTCAGGGTTAATAGGTTCCTTATCCCCCAAGGAACCATTCTGAGCCTTGAGCTTGCCGAAGGGCGAAGAATCTTTTCTCCTGTCCTCTATAAACTCCCAAATCGCCACCCCGACAAGCACCACCGCGGCAAAAATAATTGCCATATCCTGGCTAAACCTTTCGCTCAATACTACCAAAACTGCCGCAGCCATCAAAATTATCCCTTGTATTTTGTTTGTCATATTTTTTTTGTTTCTAATTGTTTTATTATCGGGATACTGGAAAAATATAGTAAAACATCACTTCCAGGAATATTTAATTCTAACATTTCAAAATTCGGCCGAACGATCAAAGAAAAATTTTCCTGGCCAAGATATTTTTCTTTGAAGGATTGGTAATCAGCAAGAGTATAATCTATATCGCCGCGTTGTGGTCTGGTGGCGTCTGGTTTGCGGATTTTTAAAATTGATAAATCCCCTGCCTGAGTTTGAATTGCATCATCTAATTTAAAAATTGATCCAGTTGGAGTTTCTATCGCGACCTTGCCGAATTTTTCTATTTGCTTTAATAAATTTCGATACTCTATATCGCTATGGGCAAAAATAGCCACATAGTTTACTGGCGCTCCGCCCTGATCAGTATGCGCAGCTAAAATCTTATTGCATTCGCCTACAATATAATTAACAATCTCAAATATTTTCAATTCCATATTTTGTTTTCATATGAATAATACCAACGGTCTAATTTAAGCATATACCTAAATCCATATATTTGTAAAATTGCCTAAGTTTAAACGCGGTAAGGAATTACCGCGTTTTGGGTTTTAAGTTTCTTGCACCTGCTTTCTCTTAAGCAGACTATAGGCAATGGCTGTAATTGACGCTGCTTCTACCAGGAATTCCGGCCATTTTGGCAACAGCCTGCCTGGACCCCTGCGGTACTCCCATACGCCCAGCAGCTTCCCCAGCTGCCACGGCAGCGGCCATAAATAAGTGGCTGTAAATTCCGAAGTTATGGTGTGCGTCAGCACATCTGCCACCGAATGGCTAACCATTCCCAAAGCCAAGGAACGGATACTTGGCTTACCCCAACCCGCAACAAGCAATATAAGGCAAATGGGTAATGAGTGGAAAGCGTCAGAGACAACAACGGTCGGTTTCCACCACTTTATATCCCAAGGGTTCATTCCGCTTACCACCGTATAAACTATCTGTACTCCCATTGGAACATCCGGCAAAATTCCACCCACAGTTCCCATAACCAAGCAATGCCTGGAGTTTTTTACTGCAACACCCAAAGCTCCGCCCAAAAGCGCATGCGTGAAAACGTACATTTTTCCCCCTATTTCCGATGGCCTGAATTCTTGTATGACGTTAGCAGGCGGCGAAATTTAGCCCCAAAACATACAAAACCCCGCCCTGAGCAAAGCCGAACGGGCGGGGTTAAATTTTCTGATTACTTAAAGTTTATTGTCCTGCTGGAATGGTGGTAGATGTTGCAGGTTTGGCAGGAGCTTTGCATGGAGCCCAGGCTGCTGTAACGACCTTGTTCCTATCTTAGCATGCATTAGTTGTCATTAGTAATATTAGTTACATTAGTTGATTGGTTAATATATTAAAACAACTGTGCGACAATCATATCCAATAAAACCTTAGGCGGCGTGCTGGATGTTTTTAATTCTTCATCCAAATGTTCAAGTTTGCCCAAAAAATCCATGACTTTTTTTTGAGCGAACCTTCCCGCGACTTTTTTTATGATAAACAGCCGGCCGGGCTTCCAGGATGTTTTTTCCAAAATTTCCGCATCCGGCGTCCTGTCCTGCAAAAAGTCCTGGACCATTGCCACATTGCGGAATTGTTCCGCTAGCAGCGCATTAAGCATAATAATAGAGCCTTTCTCGTCAGTTCCGGATTCCGTGTCCAGAAAGCCGTGTAACAAGTTTAAAGATTCAAGCTTGTTTCCGTCAGCAATCGCGTTGACAATGGACAAGGCGTCAACTTCGAAATTTTCAAATGATAATTTTTCTACCGCATCTTCCCTTATTTCCTCCCCTCGGGAAAAATCTGCCAGTTTTTTTATTTCACTGTCTGCTTGCCATAAATTAAAGGCTTCTTTGACTTCGGCAACTTTGCCGCCGAACCTGGTTTCTTTAAATTCGTCACGGCCAAGTTTTTTTGCCAAAGCGTCAATGGCTTTAAGAGAAATTTTTGCCCCAAAAAATTTTGCCCGTTCCCCTATCCACTTGTCCAACTCCTTGCCATGGGGCAAAACGAATTCTTTTGCAGCAATATTCTTGTCAGCCAATAAATTTTTTAAATTCGCTTTTCTTTTATCAAGCTTTTCTTCAATAAAAATAATTTCGTTTTTACTCTTTGCTAATTTTACGGTAATATCCGGGCTGGCAAATTTTTCCACCAAGCCTTCCAGCACAAAAACTTTAGGCTTGGAAAAAAGGTTTTGCTGGGTCAACTCTTCCAAAGACGGCAAAGCCGCAGGATTTCGGAAAAATTCCAAATCAGCCTGCTGTTTCTTGGCCAGCTGGAAAACGTATTCTTTTTTAGTAAAATCATCCGGCCCAATTAACAAAGTAAGCATAATTCTTGATATGTTTCTAAGAACCTATTTGAAAAATAATTTTTAGGCAAAATGCGGGAATTTCGACTTGAGCTGTGCCCGGGCAGAGCCCGTGCCCATCAAGAACAGGCAGTCGGACAAAATAAATTTCGATGTTTAGCTGAAAGCTAAGCGGAGAATTTTTTTCTGGCAAGATGAGCTTTAATGGCAATCTGGCTTATAAGCGATGGCCTGCGAAGCAGGACAAGCTCGTTCTGCCAGTTGCCAGCTTAACCCAGAAATTCCAGAATTGCAGCCAAGAAGGATTTTTCGAATAGGTTCTAAGTATAAAGCTACAAAGTTCTTTCAGCCACCATTATACTACAAAACCATCTTCTGCCTCAACTCTTAATTAACCCTTGCGAGCGATAGCTTAAAGCGAGGCAACCCCAACTAGATTAATTTCCAACAAAATTCAAATTCTGAAAAATGCATAACTTAAAAAGGTTAACTAAGTTGATAATCAATAGCTTTGCGTCAAATTTTCGGTGAATTTTTTTATTTTCTTCAAAAAAATTTTTAAAAATCATTTATTTATGATAGAATTTTATAGTAGGCCTATTATCTTATGAAAATTTTATTAGTTGAAGACGACGAATCAATAGCCAGCGTTATAAAAGCCGGTTTGCAGACCGAGCTTTTTGCTGTAGATGTGGCTGACAACGGCGAAGAGGGTTCTTTGCTGGCACGGACTAACGATTACGATCTGGTTATTTTAGATGTCACTCTGCCGAGGAAGAGCGGGTCAGATGTCTTGGCTGATATTCGAAATAAAGGAAAGACTGCACCCATTTTGGTACTGTCCGTAGAATCCGAAACAGATTTGAAAGTCAAGATGCTTGATGGTGGGGCAGATGACTATTTGAACAAACCTTTTTCGTTTAAGGAGCTCATGGCCAGAATTAGGGCCTTACTCCGCCGTCCCAAGAGGATCGAAGCCGAAGTACTTGCTGTTGATGACTTAAAACTTAATACGAAAACCCATGTAGTAACTAGGGATGGCAAAGATATCCGTTTGACCAGGAAAGAATTTATGCTGCTGGAATTGCTTATGCACAATCACGGCGATGTAGTATCCCGGGGCATGATTGATGAGCATGTCTGGGATAACGAGGCTGACCCATTTTCCAAAACTATAGAATCCCATATTTTAAGCCTTCGCCGGAAGATAAACGAGAATGGGAAAAAGAAGCTGATAGAGACTTTATCGGGAAGGGGCTATAAAATATAGCCAGTCCGAACCAAATAGTAAGAGCCCTGACAAGCAGGGCTCTTACTATTTATATATAATAATTGTTATTTTAACCTAAACGAATCCAAGGCTTTTTGTAATTCCTCTTCGGGCACGCTAGCGCCAAGATCATAATAATAGCTAACTACGTACACCCTTCCAATATTCTCTAACACAAACGTCTTACCATGAGAGCCTATATTATTTAAGGAAAATTCTTTTGCTGGCTGGCCGTTAAGATGGCTGTCTTTAATAGGTATATCCTTTGAAATCCCCTGTAAATAGGAGTCTATACTTTTTTGTAAAACCGATATTTGAATATACTCAGTAGGTTGCCCCATAGGCGCCTTTATAGGATCAATCTGGTAATAACTCAAGGCGTAAGGAGCTCCTTTTGTCCCATCGGCACCGTTCCATGTAGATGGATAAGAAATTTGGTATCCGTAAATATTGGTATAAGTTGCCATGTCAGAACTTTTATTTACGGAAAGGTTCGAATCAACAAAGGTGAAGCTGTTAAGCATTTGCTGGGCATTAGTATTGTTTTTAATAACCGTTATATCAAGAACTTTCCCTCCGGGTTTTTGTATATAATAAAAATCAGAAACAACTCCTTGGTCAGACCCGTGATAAGAAAGCTTGTAACCGGTGATACCCCCGATTGTTACGGCGTCTATCGAGTAATCGCCTTGCCTAAATGTAGGGAATGGTGACCCAACTCCTTTCTCAACAGCATTTTTATCAAGTTGTATTATGCTATTGTCTTCACGAACGCCAAAGATGGATCCGTTGTCGCCTCCTGTTTTTATTACCATTACTTGTGTAGAAATTGGGGTTACGGGAACCATTACGCCAAATCCTTCAAACCCCCTTACATCATATCCGTCAGGATACTGAAAAGCATATTTTAACTTTGTGTTAGTATAGGTATGAACAAGTGTGTTTTGTGTGGTAGTTGGTACAGTAGGAGGCTGCTGGTTCTTGGCCGTGTTTTTGCTGCAGCCTACAGCCAGGAGCGTTACCGATATGATGATGAAAAATTTTTTCATAAACTCGAAATCATATTTAAATTAATGTTTTACCTAAGCTGATTATACCCCTTTAGTCGGAAAACATCGAAAGACTAAAGGAGGCACGACTTTATTGCGTAATTGTTGATCCGTAACTGTTATGGTCCGAAACCTAGGCCATGCTACAAGCCAATTAAAAACATCAAATACTCGTGTACAAATATTTATAATTCTATTTGGATATTGCCAACGTCAGGTAAGTTGTAAACCTTACCATTGATTTTAATTTCGTTTACCTTTTCATAGTGAATAAGAAAAGTTTTATATTTTTCAACGATCATTTGTATGTCGCTTTGCTGAATGCATGCCAAGGGATAGAATAGAAAACCTGTATTGGTAAAATCAGTCTTGGAACATACAGAATCCGCTTGGACGTCAAACGCCTTGATATTGACCGGCCCATCATGCTTGGTATTAAAACGAAGCACAATATTTTCTATCTTTCTAGATACTATACTTTTGCTCGGGATATCATATATTGCAATAGTATCATTATTATCACTGCGTAATCTTAATTGGGTATTGGAAATCCAATCCCTAAAGACGTAATCAGGTTCGCCGAGCATAGTAATATGGCGAGCCTTTTTGCTTTGTGTTTCTATGATCCAAGTTCCAACGTTTTGCACATCAACTTGCTGATCTCGTCCTATCAGCATAGTTACCCCGTAATAGCAATTATCAGGAGAATAACCATTAATATGCAAGTCGTATTTATTTGCTCCGTTTGGTAGGATGGAGATTATTTCAGATGTGGCAAGTTGCGTACATTTTCTATTTTCTATACCTGTGTAGGATGGCGTTTCAGGATTATTAGACACTTGGGATTTTCCACAACCTGCAGCTAATAATAAAATAGACGGCACTAGGAAAAGTAATTTAATGTTTTTCATAGTAATAAGATTAAGTTTAAGTTATAGTATAAGACGTTAAGGAAAGTAATTCAAACTAAGGGGAGGGTTGGTGAAAGTTTTCACCAGCCCGGTTACTCACAAGACAGTGAAGGTGTAGGTGTTTGAAACTGCGCCGTTACCTATTACTTCTTGGATACTCCACGTTCCGGCCGTCCCAAAAGTAATGGTCAGATTGTACTGTGTTGGGGCTTGCCCCCAAATTTGACTACCAGTGAGAATGGCATAGCCGCCACCAGGGAAATTTACGCGCACTGCCGTCACCGTTCCTTGGGTGGGCCCATACACTGTAAGAGTGATAGGGCTCGAAGAGTGACTGGGAGTGGCAGGGTAAATATTGTTGATGTAAGGTGATCCAGGGTACAGGTTGGGGTATATGTAGCCTCGGTCAAAGAAGGTCGCCGAATGGTATACGCCAGTCTGTGTGTAGTTGGAGCCGCAATTCTGTTCAGTGACGAGGACTGAGCCGTCGTTGTTCACCTGTGTTACATACGCTACGTGACCGTATGTGCCGTAACTACTCACCCCAATAGTGCCTACCGAGGGAATATTCGTTACAACTTGGAGTCCGCTAGCACGGGCACTGTTTGCCCAGTTGTTCGCGTTACCCCAGTTGGTGGCAGGATAGCCCCAAAGGTCGTGCATCATCTGCCACGCCTTCCAGGTACAATTGCCGCCAGGGTATGGCGGGTTGCAACAGGCGTAAATGTTGCCGGGTGATGATTCACCGCCGCAAGTATCGGCAGCCTTCACTTGATCTGCATAAAAGCAGAGCATAAATACGAACATCACCAAAGTCGTCAGTGACTTCTTCACGTTTTCCTCCAATTGGAATTTTTGGCGAATCATTTTCAGGATCCGTCGTTTATGCGCAAGCGAGCGCACAAGGGAAGTATAACTTCGCGGTGGTAAAATAAAATCAAATAAAAAGTAAAATTTTGGTAAAATTGTGGATAAATAATATAATAAAAATGCAGAGAGACCTCTTTGTTGTAAGAGGTCTCTTTTTTGTTTGTGGAAATTATTTTTTTATCAAAAAAATTTTTTAATTGGTACCGGACACGGCTTTAAAGCCGTTCAAAAATTTATTATAGTAATCCCGCGCCTCTTTCGTGCTGGTATCGTTTAAGTCAATACGCAGTAGATAACCCTGAGTCACAAAATAAATGTCTTCTGCGGCATACACTCCGGGAGTTGGTCGGCTTGTAATTTTAACGCATTGAATGTTATTGATTTCACAATTTGGTTTACTCGGGAGAGGGTCAGTATTTTCAGACGGCGTATAGTGCTTTTTTACTTCGGTCAATAAATCGTAGTTGGCTGACAGCTTGTCGTTGGCAGTAAGATTGATACGGCCATCTAATTCTATTCTCGGCCACCCGATCCAGTCGTTAGTGGTTGTGGAGTTTCGGCCGGTATCAGACGATAATACTATCATTCTGGACGTTTCAAAGTCTTGCCTCATATAATTCATGTCCTCAAACGGCTTAAATTCGTAACCGCTTTGGTCGTCTCTGTACGTCACATTAGCTTTTAATGTGTCTTGAGCCGCCAACTGTTCAGGGGTAACTACGTTACCGGTTTGAGCAGAAGGCGGAGTTGAAGTTTTATTATGGTTACCGGCTTGTTTGTTGTATAGATACACCTCTCCCAAGATGATAAGCGCTATAATTATACCTAAAAGAATTTTTTTTGATGATTTGTTCATAAGAAGATTAAATTAGCTTTGTTAAATAAGATTCCGGAACTGGCAATAGTATATCATGCCAGTCCCGGGCCGGTCTATGAGCTCATCGCTCAGTTAACCGTGAAGTAAAACAGGCTGGAAAACACGCCATTCTTAAATTATGCCGCATCCCTGAACGAATAGGGTTTACCCAAAAAAAGCCGGCTTGGTTTATTCTACTTCGGAATTATCCGATCGAGAGATTTTGATGCAGATTATGTTTTCCTGCGTGCGGTAGATAATCTTCTTCCTTGCTGGAAAAGTAGAACGAGAATACCATGCTAATCAGACCGAAGAATTGTTCTCTGGAGCTTCCCTACACCTAAGCTTGGTCCTTTTATTCTTTTGTAGAATTTCTTCCGCCATAAAAATAAATAGGTAAGCAAAAGTACAGGGCTACAACTTCAGCTGAGTTGAGGAGCGAAATTGTAGCCCTGTACTTTTGCTTCTCAAAAAAACGCCGCCTTGCTGTTAACTTTCGATTTACATATATTATTACATTGTGAATTTGTTACAGCAAGGGTTTTGTGTCCTTTTTCCTATATTGTATTGATTTAATGATAGACAATAATTTTTTTACTATTTAAATTTTACTGAAGAAAGTATTGTGTTAAAAACATTATCAATTTGTTGTTGCTCTACTGTTGTATTGCCTATATTTTTACTATTATTGGAAAAGTTAAATACTAAGTTATTGGCAAAGGTGATCCGAGAATTCTGATAGACCGGTGGGGTAACCCCTTCAATCACGTACGTGACCTTTCCATCTATACGGACGGTTTCCTTTTTTATGAGATTGCGTACACTTTCGTTTGTTATATAGTTATTAACATTGCCACTATAGGTATCGTGACGGTATGTAAAAATAATTGGAGCAATTATTGATCCTTCAGCCATGTACTGTTTTTGTTTATTACTAAAGGACAAGGTGGTTGTAGTGTCTTTTTGGCTGGCTTCAACTTTCCAGTCTTTAGGATACCTGAATTCCAGTGCTCCATTGCTAAATTTTTCCCAGTTCGTGGTGTCGAGCTTGGCCTGGAATGTCGTTTCGTTTGATGTTTGCGAGCTGTCTGGTTGGGCTGGCTGTTGGTTAAAGGTACATCCTGCAGCTATTAGGGATATAACACTAAGGCTGAATAGTATTTTTTTCATAGAATTAATTTGAACGTTTATTAGTATTTAGTATATAGTTTACCATGATGAGTTAAGTGTGGGAACCCCTGCGTTTTTAGACGTAAGGGTTCCTAGTTGAACTGCTATTCCGTGACCGTGGACCCTACTGGATAGGAGTAGTAATCCGAGACACCGGCGATATTGCAAAACTGGTATGCCAGGTTGAGAAAGGCTTGGCCGGTGAAAGGCCGCCGCGTTCCATTGTCAGTGACAATAGACACCTCCGCCCCTCCCCATTGCTGGATCAGCCTGCCGTCTGGTTGACTCCTGCCATTGCCAGTAAGGGCATCAATGACGTCGGCTCCGCGTGGGTATCTGTCCATCTCGGCTTGGGATATAATCACGACATCTCTGAAGTCAAACCCTCGACCTGGTCCGTACAACTCCCAGAGCCTCTGCGGGCTGGAGATCATCCTCTTTTGGCCGTTCTGGAGGACGTAAATAGCAGGGTTGCCATAGACCTGAACAATGGAACCATTGGGATGCAGGGGTAGGTTACCGTAGGGACGATACCTTTCCGCTGTCCCATTAGTACATTTTGGTGTGTTAGAAGTAATCCAACCCGTGGGATCTGTAAGACCGTTGGTACTCGGCCAAGAGTCATTTGGCATCGCCCCTAAGTTGTTGGAAGGAGGAGTGGTGTTTGGAACGATTCCGAAGTGGAGGTGATTTCCATTGCTCCAGTAACCGACTCTACCTATCTCAACTCCGCCCGTTACTCGGTCCCCAGCAACCAAGTTGGTGGTTATGTGCCCATAAAGTGCCAAGAACTCACTGCCGTTGCTTAGCGTATGCTTGATGAGAAGTCCCACATTACCTGTACCCCAATTGTTTGGACTTACGCTGTAGACCGTGCCGGGAGCTATCGCGTAAACGGGATTATTGAGACCATACATCATATCGTAGCCGATATGATAGTATTCGGGGAGATAGCATCCACCGTTAGCTGGATCCCGTCCGAGCCAAGTTCCGCAGGTGTAAGGGAAACTGCTCATCCCAGTGGGGTAAAAGAACCCTGTGCCGGTTTGGATAAAGGTCACTTCTTCTGCTCGAAGCAGATCAACACCGCTTCCAAACAGAAGAAAGAAAGCTGCCATAAACATGACGACGAAACCAACCTGGTGGTTAGTCCTAGAATAGAGTAACACTTTTTATCCTCCTGTGGATTTTAGCGAATCATTGTTAGGACTCGCTGTTTGTGCGCAAGTGAGCGCACAAAAAAAGTATAACCTTGCAGTAGTAAGATAAAATCAAAGAAAAGATAAAATTTTGGTAAAATTGTGGATAAGGTACATAATAAAATGCACGGGGGTTCTTAGTTGGAAGAGGTATCTTGGTTGTCTAGCCATGTTAAAATTATGTCGCATCCCCATTGTTTACCACAAAAGAAGCCGGTTCTTCAAGACGCAAATCCTAAAAAGGACGCGCTTTCCGAACCGGCTATGGATTATTCTTGGCCCAACAATCTGCGGATTTTATCAAGAAGACGGCTGGAGGTGAACGGCTTACACAGAAAGTCGTGAACCCCGGCTTTAAGAGGGTCTTCGTTGGTAAAACCCGAAATACAAAGCACTTTTAGGCCAGGCTGGCGCTGCAAAAGCAGTTTTGCCAACTCTATTCCGCTCATGCCTGACATTTGGACATCTGTCAGCAGAAGGGAAATCAGTTCTCCGCTGCTGTCGTATTTCATCAATGCCTCTTGGCCGCTTGAAGCTTCAATAACCTGATAACCCTTGGAAAGAAGCATTGAGCTAACCACTTTCCGGATACTGGCTTCGTCGTCTACCAGCAAGATAATTACGTTTTTTTGCTTTGGCTCAGTATTATTTGAGTCTAAAACCCGACAACCTGCTTTTGGCGCATCGAATTGTGCGGCCATTTATTTCTCCTCCTTTGAATTTTGTCGGGCCGTTGTCAGGTTCCGACGTTTACGCGCTCGCTTGCGCACAAGGAAAGTATAACCTTACAATGGTAAAATAAAATCAAAGAAAAAGTAAAATTTTGGTAAAATATATTAAAATAGCCCGGCCACGAAAATCTGTGGCCGGGGTTTTGCGTAAGGCAAGTTCTCATCTTACGGCTTTGTTGCACTCTTAGTCTGTATCGAAAAAAGCCCAATGGCGCTGGCGTCCATGCTGCAACGGAAGACGCCGGTGCAGCTTAAACAAACCTCTCAACCTTCGGCAGATTGAAAGCAATAACGCTCTCATTCTTGGTCCTCCTTTCGTATTATGTTGTCAATCAGTAGTTCTTTAAAAAATCCTGCATTTTGCGGCTTTCATCCAATGCTTGCCTGGCAGCAGCTTCTGGTTTGACCAGTAAGCCTAACAAGACATCCGGTTTTTCTATAATTGATATTCGGGACAAAGATTGCCGTGCGGATTTAACGTGCTGGAGAATTTTTTTGGCTATATTTGGGATGATTTTATTCCAAAACAATTTTTGCAGTTTTTGTTCATCGCGTTTGAGGTCTACGGCCTTTTTGTAAAAAATACCCAGAACTTCCGCGCCAACGTAATTGATTCTGCCTGCACGCAAATCCTCCAGCCAATCATGTGCGTCATCGTTCAATTGGCGGGCAATGAGATAATGCGTGAAAAAACTTTTAAGATTTTTTGCTTCTATTGAGCCGGCAGGATATCCAATCAACATCAAAATAGTAAGCGGACCCAAGGCGTGCCCCAAACTTTTGTCTGCCAGCTGCTGTAAATTTTTAAAATCAGGGAGATTTTTGGGAACCGACAGCTTGCCGTCCATAATTTGAACGCTGCAGTTTTTGCTCTCCCAAGCATTGGCCGCGTCAATATTATTCAAAATACCATTAACTAAGCTGTAATTATTATTACGGCCGAACAGCCCTGTATAACAAGCGGTGACTTCCCGCAGACCAATATTAGCCACAGGCAAAAAATCAATATTACCCTCGCCATCAAAAAAGTCATCATAAATAGTGTAAGCAATCCAGCCAAAAAGATTTGCCGTCCCCAAATCAATCACCCGCCTGTCCGTGATTCGTTTTCCTCTATCCCCCAAGCTTTCCCTGAACCAAAAAGGCAAAAGCCCGATTTGCCGGTCAATATCCTTTTCCGTTGTTTTATCCAAAGCCATAAGCGCATAATCTTTTACTTCCGGCGGTAAAGAGGAAAGTCTTGTATTTGCCTGATTGACAATGCTTTGGTATATTTTTTCATCCTGGGCACGGGAATTGTTACCAGGCTGCTTTGCAGGTTTATCGAGCAGCGGCAGATATTTCACCAGAGCTTCAAGACAGAAAGCCGTGGTTACACTGCCGGTTCCGGCAAAGCGTTTTTTCCCATTTTCTTCCGGAGCCAAATAAAAGGCATTAGCAGGCCAACCTTTGCCATCGAAATTTTGCAAAAGATAATCTATGCTTTTCTCCAGTTCTTGCGGATTTTGGCAATCCAGATTGATTAAGGCGGAGACGCTGAGCGCCGTGTCCAATGGATTGCCCCAGGAAAAATCTGGCTGTCTTTTTGAAACCAGGTATTCTGCTAGCTTTTCTTTGTAGCTTCCCTGATAAGACCGCGAGATGAAATATGCTATGGGAATAGCTGAATAATATAAGGAGGCAAATTTTTTTGCTTTTATCGCTTGGTCAAAAAATGTGAGTATTTTGGGCAACCGCACTTTTTGCATTGAAAGGAAATACGCCACATTGGCATTTACGGCCAAGTCGACATCCTGCCAAACTTTTGGCGCTCTCCTATCTACCAACCAGGTATTATAAGGTCCGCCCGGTTCTATTTCCGTGTTTGCCAGCAGTTTAACAATGTGGGCCAAAACTTCTCCGTTGATGGTGTTGGAATTATAGCCGGCCAAAGCCGTTAATGCACAAAAGGTATCATCCAAATCATCCGGGTATGGAGTTAATCCGGCCTCCTGGGATTTTCTCTGCCAATAGTTAAAAGACCATTGTTGGCTTTTTTGCGATAACAAAAATCGGACAGCTTTCTGTCTTACCTTATCCGCCTTGGCTGAACGGGGCAAAGAATTTAAGCAATGTAAAATATTGGAAGTAAAAAAGGGCGTACGGTGAATTCTTGCTTTTTTAAAGTCATCTTGGCGGCCAGAATCCAAACCCAAAAAACTGCCGTCCGATTGCTGTTCCCTAGCCAAAAAATGGACGCCTTGACTTAAAATTTTGCGGATTTTTCCAGGAATTGTATTCATGCGGTGAACTCTACGGTAAACGTTGAACCTTGAACCGGCAGACTTTTTACGCAAATGTTCCCTCCGAAATCTTTTTCAACGATATTTTTTGTGGTGGAAAGCCCTATCCCAGTGCCTTTTTCTAAATTTTTGGTGGTGAAAAACGGGTCGAATATTTTCTCCAAAATATCAGGCGCAATCCCGCAGCCCCAATCCTGTACTTCCAGCCTGACTATATGGTGATTCTCGGCAAGCCGTATTTCCACTGCCCTTTTCCCGTTATCTTGCGCGGGCATATCGTCATAAGCATCTATGGCATTGGCTACTAAATTAGACAGCATCTGATGGAATTTTACGGGACTGCCGAAAGCCTGCACTTCGTGCTGCCTGACAAAATTTAATTCCACGTTAGCCTTGCGAGCCTTAAAATCTAACAGTTGCATTACTTGGTGGATTTCCTCATTCAAAGAAAAAGAGATTTTGGTTTCCTGATGGGACAGCTGTTTGCGTATGGCTCGGATGAAATTTTCCATCCGCCTTGCCGCGGCAATGCTGCCGTCCAAATAACTTTGGGCTTCTTCCAAATTCTGTCCTTTAATTTCTGCCAGTTTTCTTACGCTGATGGACACGGCAGTCAAAGGATTAATCAGGTCATGGAAAAGCCCGGAGGACAACCGCCCGAACTCCGCGAACCGGTATAGCTGCGACATTTTTTCTACCTGCATTCTCTTTAATTCCCGCGTTCGCTCTTCAACTTTTACTTCCAGCAAATCCCGTTCCCGCTTTAACTCCGCCTCTGACCTCCGCGCCCGGTGCAGAGATTTTTCTATTTCGCGATTAGAGAGCCATGCAATAGTAACAACCAAAATATAAGTTATGCAAAATACGATGCCGTCGTTCATCCTGAATTGATAGCTGCTCCAGTAAACCTTGTGGGAGCTTAAATCGTTTAATTGTAAATAGGAAAGTGAAATTACGGTAATAATGGTTATTGCGGTTATTAAAAAACTGAACCTTGTATTAATTAAGATACTGCTCATTATAATGATAACTGCATAACTTAAAATCATTTCAGGAAGAAAGACGCCCCAATAATAAGACCCGCTCGTAACAGCAGCGAAGTAAATGGCTAATAGTATAAAAGATGCCCAAATGAATTTACCTTTTTTAGACAAAAAATAAAGGAATACAAAAACGCCCAAAATCAGAATGGGCGAAGTGGCTCCAAAACCTCCGAAGTCAGGGTGGTGAAAAATCCTATAAAAATTATTTAAGTTGACAATAATCAATAGAATTATTACGGCAAAAAGAATTATATTTAAAATAAGTTCTCTGCGTTTTTTATCCTCCTGGACAGATTTAGCTTTAATGAATTTTTCAAATAAAAAATGAGCACTTCGATAAATGAAAGTGCTGCTGAAATGCCGGCATTTTTTTAGTAATTCTGCGCGCGTGCCCATTTTTTTATCCACTATGGTAGTGGCTCTGGCGACCAAGGAAGAAGGATATCTTGCGAAAGCGCAAGATTTTGCAACTTTTCCTGTTTTCGCGCAGCCTTATCAGTGAGCAGAGTCTGCAAAATATTTTCCATATTTTTACTTTCTGGTTTTTAATTTCGTTTTTGTTTCAGGCCCTCGACCTTAGACCCTTAGATCTTACCTACATTAATTGTAATGGAAAATTTAAATAATATCAATTACCACGCAAGTTAAGGCTTTCGCGTTCCATGCCGTTCCGGCCGGAAGAGCCGGGAATCCGCGCGTTATCAGCAGGATAACCCCGGTTCCCGCCCTCGCGAAAATGACAGAAAATCAAGTTTTTCGTAAAACGCGAAAGTCCTCTAAAGTATAGTTTTGCAATGGTAAAATAAAATCAAAGAAAAAGTAAAATTTTGGTAAAGTATATTAAAAGTGTATAATTTATTCACGGAGGTAACCCTTCCATTTGGAAGGGGCCTATTCTTTTTCCCGCTTTTTCTGTCGACCGGCAAATTGACAAACAAGTTATTTTTTGAAATCAAAGCAACTTGCGACCCTAGCTCATCCAAGGCCATGTCTTTACCAAAGACATCCCTAAAGGACATCACTTCGTTGCCTTTACCAACTTTGCCGCCTGGATTCGCTGCAAACTTTCCTTGAGCCTATCCGTAAACAGTAAAGGTGTTATAATATAAATACTGGTGAGATAAAACAAAATTTTAACAAAGTGACCAGAACACAAGCGTTAAAAAATCAAAAAAAGGGAAATACCTATAAAAAAAACGGGTTGCCGGATTTTTCTGTTTTGGGGCACTGGCAAGGAATGCCTATCCCGCCGGAGCCTCGTATGAAAATAATCCGCAGGCTTGCCAGGAAGTTTGTTAAAATTTCTGTTTATATCGGAGTTCCTCTGTATATATTTTTCCATTATTTTTACTATATTGATATTCCTAATTCCTGCTATATTTCTATCCGTCCTTCTTTCATAAGCTTTAGCAACCTGGAAATGAAACGCGGATTAAATTTGCTCAAACAAGATTTGCCGGAGAATTATTTAAAAGTGTGCGCTAACGTAAATAGCATAGATCCAAATTTCGGATGCGGAGGGTTTGGCGGAGGCTGTTTTTTCCCCAACGAACAAAATTCCACCGAAAAGGGAATGATTGCCATTGGCACCATTCCCGGAAACGCCGCTAAAACAGCAGCCGCAATTATCCACGAAACTTGCCACGCAATACAGTATCACGAATACCGCGCTTTTAATGAAAAGGAGTGCTATACAATCCAAGACGAAGCTTATAACAAGCTTACTAGAAAATAATTCAATCGATGTTATAAAAAAGCGCAGCACCCAAAGGTGCTGCGCTTTTCTCTTGGCCCCGTACCACTCGCTACGACATAAATATCGGCTCGGGTACAGGGCATGCACCATTCATTTTATTATGTCTATGGCACATGGCACGCCA
>WARV01000013.1 GCA_013387205.1 Patescibacteria group bacterium
GCCGCCGACCTCGCCGCCGACCTCGCCGCCGACTCCGCCGACCACTCCGCCGACTCCGCCGACCACGCCGCCGACTCCGCCGACCACGCCGCCGACTCCGCCGACCACGCCGCCGACTCATTTTCTTTAGTTGGGTTTTCTAACCACTTTTTAGCTGCTTCTATAGCTTTTCTCGGCCTGTCATCGTTAGGGAATTTTTTTTCAAAATTCTTTAAACATAACTCAGCAGCAAAAATAGACAAGGCCACAGAATTTTTTTTCTCCCACTTCCAGGCTTTTACAATCTTCATTTCTTCCCAAACCTGCTTGTCGTCTTGGATTTCATTCTTTCCTCTTACTTCCACTCTGGCTAAAATCTCCATATTAACATAACCCATTGCGTCAATAATGTTTTTAGAAGCGTGAAAACCGCCATTACACAGGCTTACATTTCCTTTATGTTTGAACCACTTACCAACTTTCCATTTTGTATTTCCATGTGAGGATTTTAATCCTTCGCACATTGATTTCCATAGAATCATATATTTTTATTTAATTTTTATACTTCTCCTGCTTGTCGTTAGGGTGTTTAGCTAAATGCTTAGCCAATCTTTTAGCCCCGTTTCGTTTGATAATTATATCTTTTGCGGGGTTAAGTTTTTTGTAGTGCTTCATAATTTTTAATTAATCTTCAAAATACATTTTTAGCTCTGGTAGGCTGGAATCCAATTCATCCTTCGACCTTTTGTTTTTACGCTGTTCCTGGAAGTCTTTTAAGCGTTTAAGCAGCCTTTCCATTCGCTCTTCGCTAATCTTTTCCATAGTCCCATCCTTTCCGAGTTCCTTTTCTATGCTTGCCTGAGTAATCCCCTCCCCACCCTAGCAGCACTCCGTGTTTGCGGTATTTTTCCATTTGATCCGCAAACTTCTTGGCTTTATATTCGTTGTTAGTCCGCCTAAATTCGTTTTTGTAGCTTATTTCCCAATATTCCCCGTGTATGGGGATGGGGTATTTGTTTTTGAAGGGCATGGTTTTTATTTATGTTAGAAGTTAAGGACTTGTTGTTTTAGTCTTTGTTCAGCAATCTTGCAGTATTCAGGGGAGATTTCTATGCCGATAAATTTACGGTGTAAGTTTTGGGCGGCTCTTGTGGTTGTTCCACTTCCTAAATAACAATCCAATACGATTTCGTTTAATTTTGTTGAATTTTTAATTAACCAACTAAACATATCAACACTTTTAACAGTTGGATGCCCATCAATCAAATCCTTATCGTCTTTGAAAAAATTTGGCTGGTCATTAACGAACCTTTCTGATTTTCCATTGCTATACATAAAACAATATTCCAATACATTTCTATAATGATAACCAAGACCAAAATTCTTTTTATGCCATACTATCACTTTCTTGAATTCAAAATACTTATCCAAATAAGGTTTTAATAAAAACAAATTCTTTTCATCAACAAAACAATAAAAATGTAACCCATCTTTTAGTATTCTTTTTAATTCAACCAAGACTAGTTCAAAATTTATATACCATTTCTCATTATAAGTATCTGCTGATCCATCAAACCAACCTTTTTCAGTGAATCTATTTGTTCCATTATTTGTATTTATTGGATAGGGGGGGGTCAGTTAGGACCAAATCCACGCACTTATCCGGCATTTGCTTCATTACCTCCAAACAATCTCCGCAAATGATTTTGTTTATAAAGTCTTGTGGGTATTGCATTAGTTGTTTTTTAATGAATATCTTAATCTCATTTTCTCCAGCAAATTATCAGGGTTTAGAGTTTCAAGCCCTGATTTTTTCCGGTTGTCGATAAATCTTTTTAAACCCTTTGCCATAAGTTCTAAGCCTTTGTTTGGAGTTTTATTAATAATCCCCTCGTATCCCAATCCTTTCAAACTACTGTATGGTTGACTGTAATTATAGCTTTGTTTTTGGGGGTATTGTTCAATGTATTCTTCATTATCGAGTATTTTTTGTATAGCAGAAAACTTATAAAATCCCCCGTCAATCTCAATCCCTACCGCATCCGTGCTAGTTGAATCCAAGATTTGGTTATATTTTTCCTGTGTTATTTCTTTTTCCGTGTTGTCGAAAAAAATTATGTGGTAGTTCATTTTGTTTCCCTTATGATTTTAGGTGAATTATTAAGTGGTTTAGTATTAGCCAGCCAGTTTTTAAAAGCTGATATATTCTGCGGTAATTTCCCTTTTTTTCGCTTCCACCAGTCGACCATTAAGTTAAATTCCAGGTCATAATCACGGTTAGGAAATGCTTTTTTAAGTGTTTCTAAAAGTTCATTTTGCCAAAAATGGTTTTTTAACGCCGTAGTATCTTCTATTCTATTCTCTTTTATTCTCTTCTCTTCTCTTCTCTTCTTACCCGATTCACTCCCGATCAACTCCCGATTAACTCCGAAACGCTTTTTTGTTCGTTCGGTAAATTCATCTAATCTCTTTGTAATTAAGGGGGAAAACAGCCTTCCGTCGTGCTTTTGGAAGATGTTTTTTTCATCACAAAACTTTAAAAACTCTCTCAATTTATCTGGTGTGGTACAACACTCTTCCGCTAAGGTGTTTATGTCGTGCATTGAATCAACATGACCCCAATCCGGCATATTTTCTTCTTCAATAAATTCCCCAATTACCTCCAAAAGTGCCAAATAAATTCCATAGCCTTCTGCACCAAACTTGGCTTTTATCAGCTTAGATTCAATTTTATTTCTGTCTGATGTTTCGTGTTTAAACCATTTCATGGGATTTTTGTCAATTATTGATATTGCCCTAATTCTTTTGCTTTAGCTGCTATTTGTAAAAATGCTCTTCCAACTTCTTCAATAGTGCTGGCCTTGCGCGGCTTTCTTTGACACCATGTCCCGTTTTCCTTATCAGTGTAAAATAATAACTTTGTGTCGTTTTCCTTGTGGGTAAATCTTACCCGTCCATTTGGCAAAATTTCAAAGTGAAGGTTTATCATAAGTTTAAAATAAAGTGTTGATTACTTCTTTAACTTCAACCTGTGGTTTACAATGTTCGTTCATAAACCTTTGGACTACAGGAGATGTAATATTTTTAAAGTTAGGTTTGACCATATTAACCGTTTGGTTAAATTGGTTCTGGCTGTATCTATACCCATGAATAACACCTTTCTCGTCCCTGTCCGGCCTGATTTCCGGCGTTTCGTTTATCAATTCTCTCAATCTCCTGGTGGCGTTATCCGGTTTATAATTTCCCTCGGCACAAATCTGATAAACTTGGCTGTTAGAAATATAACCTTTAGAGTATATTGCGGATTTAAGTTTTTCTTTTAAGGACATGTTATTTTTCTAGTGTTTTTATTAAAGCTAGAATTTCCGGTAAGTAGTGCCTAATCTTAATCATTGTCTGCTCGTAAAATTCTTCTTCATTTACCCCGGCTTGATTGGCTATCGCCCATAACTGCCCTCTTAACTTTTGGCTTTGGTGTTTCTTGTCTATCGTTTTTACAGTGCCTTTCTCGCCTAAAATTTCACCTGCCAAACCCTTTAGCTTGTGCTTAAAGGTAAATGTGCCGTCCTGCTCGTCAGTCTTGGTAATTGCTACGCAGTCAGAGGTTAGTTTTATTTCGTAAGTTTTGCCAAGTTCCAAGGATTGCGGAATTTCGGCCTGGCCTAAAATTTGGATGGTATAGCTATTCATATTTTTGTATTAATTCTAATAATTCGCTTGGGGTAAATTGTTTAGGTATCCACTTTAAGACATCTAATCGATTTAGCACATCTTTCCCATGTTTATCCATCAGCCTAATGGCGTAAGTGTCTAAATTCCCCTTTTTAAATACGTTACAGGCGACACATTGAGGATTACAGTTTATTTCGTTAAATCTCAGGTTGTTGTATGACCTAGAAACGTAATGGCCGCATTGCAAATCCTTTAAGTGAAACCATTTCCTACAAGTAAAGCACTGGTTGAATCCTTCCCTGCTGTCCCGGTTTCTAATCCACCAGCTAAACACCTTGTCCAGTTTCTTTTTCAAAGTGGCGACTCCACACTTTTTAGCTTTTCCCTTATTCTTTTTACTCATTAAGTTTGGTATTATTTTTACGTCTTTTAGCTATATGCCCTTTAATTGGGCTGTTTTGGGTTGTGTTTCAGGTGTTGCGGCTTAGTTGCCAATTCCTGACCGCTAGTTATTCAGCGGCCAGATATCGGAAACCGATTATTTCTTTTCTTTCTTTGCTTCGTTAATTTCTTTAGCTGCCTTTACCAGTTTTTCCTTTACTGTTTCAACTAAGTAATGCTTAGCTAACTGCCATCCTTCCTCGGTGATTTCACCATCACTGTCGTGCAAGCCAGCTTCCCTTAATTCGTATTCTTCGGGGTTAGTGGCTTTTAAGGCTAACTTTTTTACTGTGTCTACTGCTGACATAATTACTCCTTTCTCTTTAAGTTCTTTAATAAATTGTTTTTTGCAATAATTATCAATAATTTTAAATGCTTTATTTGCCTCAAATTGAGGTGCACATAAGTCGTCAATTATCCCGACAAACTGTTTTTCTTTCTCGTCGGGGTGAGGTTGGAGGTTGTATTCCGACCATCCACCACCAACTCCTTGATAAACATACCCATCCCATTCTTTGCAGTAAGATGTTATGGTAAATACCTGCCCAACTCCTTTCCCGTCTTCCCTGCTTGTATTTCTGTAAACCTTCACCCTCTGCCCCACATAAAACTTCGGCTTTGGTTCTGCTGGCTTCGGTTCTTCTTTGGGAAGGAATTTTTGGAGAAAGTTATAACCAGTAATATGCTTATGATCTTTTCTTCCTTCACATTGATTGTATTTTCTAGGATGAACGACTATTCCATAGGGTGCAGGTAAAAACAATATTGTATCGTAACCCTTGCTATATTCTTGCTTGTAAGCCTTATCCTTTGGATAAAGTTCGTATAATCTTTCACATACTTCGTTATATTCTTTTTCTGAATTACATCTAATAATTAATTTTTCATTTTCGATATATTCCATTTTTTTATTAGTTAATTACTATTTTATCGACCTTTTGTTTCTTATTAATTTTCCTGCTTCTGCCCTTAAGTCGAGCCATCTTCTTAAGAGCAGTGAGTAGAAAAACTAGACTAGCTTAAAATGGAATTTCTTCCACGAGTTTTCTTTCCTCTTCCGTCATCTCTTGGGCTTCTACGTCAATTACCGGCAGTTCTTCCGGCATGGGCTCACCGTTAGCCGGGTTTAACTTGCCCTTGGACTTAATTAATACGTCAATCAGTTCACTAGCCGTCCCGCCTTTACCCCCGGTTAATTTGCCAAAACCCATGTCGTATAAATCCAGTTTGGTATATCCTTTTTCTTTCATTAACTTGGCAATTAGGTTAAGCTGTGCTTCGGAAGGTTTAATGTCTGTCTTGGAAGAAAAGGCTTGCTGTCTTGGCTGGCTTTGGGGCTGGCTGATTTCTTCTTTGGGCATATCCTCTAAGTCCTGGGTAAAGAAGTCACTTAATCCGCTTGCCCTTAGTGTGGCGTCGATAAACGCACTCTTTTGGGCCATCTTTAGCGTCCTGTTCGGGTCGCTGTTGTTTTTACTTAAAAGTGCCGCCCCTCTGCCTTCCCCGACAAACTGCCCGTTTACCAAAGTGCATTTAAAAGCCACTAACCCTTTAATCTCACCTAACATTTCCAAGGCTTCATTGTCTTTCTCGAATTTAGCCGTCCATTTAAAGATTGAAGCAATCTTTTCCGCCCCGCCTTTAGCTAAACTCTTCCTGCCCTGGATAACGTGGTAGTCTTTACCCTCCACGCATATCGCATTAACCTTTTTAATGAAGTTTTGGCGTAAGGTGATATACCCGTCAATATCCGCATCAGTTTTGACTAAATCATTCTTTTGTTCTACAATGCTAGTAGATTTTGGTTCTATAACTTCTGCCTCAACCGCAGGAGTTATTTTTTTAGTTGTGGTCATAATTATTCCTTTAGCCATTTGGCTCTTAGCTGTTGCTTAAGAGGTGCTAGGTCAGCGGTTATGTGGTAGCCGTTTCCCCTTTCCTCAACTTCTGTTGGTATCTCCTCTATTAGCTTTTCAGTGACTACCCTTGCGTACATATCTGCATATTTGATTAGTTCATCCGTGTCCCATTCATAATCGGCGTAAAAATCCGGTAAGTCATCATCTAGTATTTCGGGGTGTTGTTCGGTTAATTTCTCTTGGATAAAATCCTCAAAATTTCTATATTGCATTATTCTCCTTCCTGAACTCTTGAAGCCATTCCTCTGTTGGCCAACCCCCGTCACAATAAGTTCCTGTTTCTGTTTTAGCACCGCACCATGGACCATATCTACCGTCTTTAATTGTCCTTGTGGAGTGAATTGGACATGGCTTGTTAATTAAGTATTCCGACCATTTATTTAATTGTTCTCTTGTAATAATCATGTTAGAAAGCCATTACATTTCCCCTAGCATCCCTTAAAGGAATTTTGTGATTAATGCAATAAACTAGGGTCTTAATTGATAAATTATTCTTTTCCTTGTTTAACTTTTCCATGTGTTGCTTCATAACTTCACGATGGATTTGATTGTGGTTTAATTCTTTTAGAAGCTTGTTCATTTTATTCCAGGATATCGCTATTAGCTTTATCCCTGGCCTGTTTTAATTTTTCTAGTTCCTGCTGGCAAGTCCAGTTTTCAGCCTGGGCTTTTCCGGCTATCCCTATCCAGGTTGATTGGTCACGTTTTACGAATAACTGAAACTTATAGCTTTCGATAAACCACATGGCGATCTGAATAGTAACTACTAGAAATGCTACTAAAGTGAAACCAATTAATGCACGATACTTAAATTTCATATATTTATTTTTGTTTTCTTACTACAACATACTTTTTAAAAGGGCTGTTATAGTAGTTAATTTTTACTAAATCCGCACTTAAGGGCTTAATTACCCTTTTGGACACTTTTTG
The DNA here is from genome assembly GCA_013387205.1 of Patescibacteria group bacterium. Taxonomy (GTDB): domain Bacteria; phylum Patescibacteriota; class Doudnabacteria; order UBA920; family UBA920; genus AMAZON01. The sequence goes on from WARV01000013.1 coordinate 6,942, forward strand.
TTTTTTCATTTTTGTTTTGGTTAATGTTTAGGGGAGGAAAGGACATCGCTGGCCTTCCCGTCCTCCCCTAATGCGATGTTGATTTACTAATGAACGATACCAACGTGTGCCATTTGCCTTTTGTGCATTTCCTTTTCTTCTATTGTTTTAAATAACATTTTACATGAGCATCGTCTTGATTCTCGTTCTTCATTTATTTTTCGGTAAGCGGCGGCACGTTCTTCCTGGAGTTTTTTTGATAAACCCCATTTGAATTGTCTAGCCATTTTTTTCACCACCTTTCGATTAGTTAATTGATTAAGTGAGGAGGAGATAATGACCTAAAGTGCTAATTGAGGTTTATCTCCCCCCTATGAGGAATGGCTGTTTGCCCGTTGGGGAACGGGGTAAACAGGCGGCTGAAAATTTTGGAAGTTGGTATTTTTAAGCTAGTGTCGTGTACTTTGACCTAGCGAGCTTATCCAACGGACAACAATCGTCCTTTTTCCAAAACTTCCATGCGTCTGCCAACCAAAAAACCAACCATTTCTGGTTGGTTTAACTTGTAACTGTTATTTGCTTTTAAATGCCCGTCAGACAAGCTGAATTGTCCGACGCGATAGGTATTTTATCCACAGATCCTTCCCTAGGCCTCAAGCCTCGCTTTTTAACCTTCCGGATATAGCTGACTACCATCTTCACTATAAAGATATATTGCCGCCGTAGGACAGCTTTGGGCAGCTAGTAATAACTTATCATCATCAACGCTTTCAACGCTTAAAACTTTAATCTCAGATTTATCAGAAGTCTTGGCACCATCCTTAATCTTTAAGACGGCTTTGTTTTCTTCATCCAGTTCAAAAATTTCCGGATAGACAGCAATACAGCTGGCAGCACCAATGCATAAATCCCTGTCCACTTTTATATATTTATATAAGTTGCCCATATTTGTCCCCTGCCTTTATGATATTACTTTTTACTAATCATTAATAATCACTTAAATAAAGTACCAAATTGTTTAATATTTTTTATCTAGCTTGATAATGCTAATTAAAAAGTATTAATAATCTATATATCTGATTGTTTTAATTTTAGGCAGTTTCTTTTTTATTAATCGTTCAATTCCAAGCCCAAAGGTTAATGGGGCCAAAGCGCATCCTTTACAGCGGCCTTTGATTTTCAAGACAACGGTATCACCCTTTACCTCCATAATCTCAGCTCCCCCTTTATGAGCACCAAAAACAGACTCAAATTCTTTTAAAATATCTTGGATTATTTTTTTATCCTGGCTGCCCATAATCTATTAATCTCTGTTTGAATATTTTTCTTTATAAAACCTCAGAAGCTGTTCAATCTCCGGAATCGATTTACTATCCCCTGTCCCGACCTTTAATTTTTTCTTCAAGTCGTTTAAAGTGCTTGCACCGTCTAAAACCGCTTCTTCAATATCCCGTTCGGTAATGTTTAAAACTTTATCAATAACTTTGGAGCCGTCAGCTATTATCCGCTGGTGCTGGCCGGTATTCCTAAAATAATTATTCAGTGCGGCCCTGAACGCTTTATCTGCCAGAACACTGCAGTGGATTTTCCTGTTCGGCAAACCTTCCAGCCGCGCGATTATATCCTGCGGTTTTATTTTTAAGGCGTCTTCAATTTTCATGCCGCCGTTTTCAGTAACCATAACGCTGAACATCGACGTTGCGGCAATAGCGCTGCCGCAGCCGAAAGTTTTCCATTTCAGTTCCAAAATTTTATCTTTCTTTTTATCTACCCTGAGCCACATTACCATGACATCGCCACATGCTGGACTGCCAACCACTCCTTCCCCGTCAAAATAATTTTTCTTAGGAGGATTGAGCAGCAGGTTCCTGGGATGAAAAAAATGATCTTTAACCACGTCCGAATAAACCCAGGACTCACCTGTGAATTGGTTTACCACGTCGGATTTTTTCAGTTTTTTTTTGGTCAAAACCTTTTTCTTTGCCATGTTAATTCCTTACGAACTTATCAATTTTTTTACCTGCAAAAGCTTTTGGCATGGAAATGTTTTTGCCATTATCCATTTTCATGTCTAGCGGGCTGACGCGACGCAGTTCCTTTACAACCTCAGGTAAAACTTTTAGTACAAAATCCAATTGCTTTTTTGTGGTTGTTTTACCTAATGTAAACCTTATTGCGCCGTGCGCGTATTCGTAAGGCTTGCCTATGGCCAGAATCACGTGTGACGGATCCAGGCTCATTGAAGCGCAAGCGCTGCCAGTGGAAGCGGCAATACCATAAGAGTCCAAATACAAAAGCAGCGCTTCGCCTTCCACGTCTAAAAATGAAATGTTTATGTTATTGGGAAGCCTGGCTAAATACCGTTCTTTTTGGTTAAAATCGCGGCCGCGATTTTTAGCAAACGGGCCGGGCCCGTTTAACACCGCCTTGGGGATTTTTTTTAGAATTTGTTTAATAAAGTAATCGCGAAGATCAGACTGCCGCTTGTTTTCTTTTTCCCTATTTTTCTGAGCAAGTTTTAAAGCCTCGGAAAGCCCTATTATTCCAGGCACATTTTCCGTGCCGCTTCGTAAATTTTTCTCCTGTCCGCCCCCAAAAATTATCGGCTTAAGCCTAACCCCGTTCCTGACAAATAAAAAGCCTGTTTGTTTAGGGCCGTAAATTTTACTGGCATTGACTGACATTAAATCAACTCCCAAACGGTCAACGTTCAAATCCAAAGAGCCCGCAGCCTGGCAAGCATCCGTATGAAAGTATATTTTTGGCAAATTCTTCGCTTTCCGTCTTTCATTTTCCCCTCTTAGCCACTTGCCTATCTCCGCAATCGGCTCAATGGTTCCAATTTCATTATTAGCATATATGATGGAAATTAAAACCGTTTCCGGCCGTACGGCTTTTTTAATTTCCTCAAGCTTTACAAAACCAAATTCATCAACTCCGACCAAATCTGCCTGGATCCCTTCCTGGCGCAGCGCGTCAATGGATTCCAAAACAGCATGATGCTCAATAGCAGAACTGATTATATGCGGCTTAGCGCCGCCTTCTGCAGCTGCCATACGCGCAGTACCAAACAGGCTCAAATTAATGCTCTCGGTTCCGCCGGCCGTAAAAACTACCTCTTCAGGCCTGCAGCCGATAATGCCAGCAATAGTTTTTCTGGCGTTATCAACCGCAAAAGCAGCCTCTCTCCCCTGCTTATAAAGTGCGGATGGGTTGCCGAAAGAGCCAGACCAAAAAGGCTCCATGGCTTTTTTGACATTTATATCCAAAAAGGTTGTGGCCGCAAAGTCCAAATATATTAAATTTTTAGGCTTGGTGATTTTTGGTAGCATCCCCTGTAGAATTTCTTTGAGATTGTCCCGGTATAGCCGGGACACGATAACGTTTAAATGTTAATTAACGATATTTATACCTTTGTAGAATCATCTTTGAGTGTTTGGGTATCACCCTTAAGTTCTCAAAGAAGCTCTACAGGGCATACAGATATTATACCAGGAACGGGACAATGAAACCAACCTCGCTGCTGGCAGCTTAGGTATCAGGGCAGTTTCCTTATCAAAGTGACAGTTTGAGAAGCTATGGCTTGGGCTTTGCCCAAGACAAGCTAGCTCCACTTTCTCACTTTATCTGGCCTCACCTTTCGCAGCAAGCTGCTTAGATTTAGGCCTTCCATAATAAAAAACGCCTGATATTATCAGGACGTTAGGAAGAAGGAGAACTGGATCAACTGCCCCCGTGCGGAGAAACGCCCCTGCAGGAGGTTTGGCAGGGCTAACGTAAAACAGTTGCCGTTCATTAACATACATCCTCCTTCCTAACGGGTGCTGCCAGTAAAACTACAGTCTGGCAGCAAAGCCAAAGCAATAAAACCTTTACCCCAACAAACAAGGCTAACCGCTTTGGCAAACTTTAAACTTAAAAACGAAAATCAAACTAGGTATAATTATACTACATTAAAAAAATAAAACAAGGCTCCATGAAAAGCCTTGTTGAAATTTTCTTTATTACTTAGACGATTTTACAAACCCGGCCTTTACAGCCTCTTCTTCCGTATTAAAACACTGTTCTGGTTTTACTAAAGAGTAAAATGCCCCGCCAGGGATGTGGTACGTCCTTTTACCCTTTGATGAAACATTACCTTTTATTTGGCATTTTTCGTCAGCTTTGGCCGGTATTGTTTTACCCAACACTTCTTCTTTTGATTTTGTAGCCGGTGGATCAGCAGCTGGTTTTTCCTTAAGAATTGTGTTATAATTATTTTGTAATTTTGGCTTAATGTTCTGGTTTTCCCTGCTGAAGCTTCCCGTACCGTATCCGACAAAGAAAACAAGGACAAAACAAAGTCCCAGAACAATTTTTTCCTTATTTTCCTTATACCAGTTTTTTATTTTTTCGTAAGTCATGGCCCATCGTGTTTTTTTTATTATAATTTAATTTTTAAAATTTTACAACTAAATTAAAACAAATGAGGTACGCTTTTGTTTTAGGGAGGGTGTATACATTATCTATTGCCGAGCTGGTAGCAGTTTTGGAAAAACCGGATATCCAGCTGGGTATTACTGGCGAACCAGTAAAAATTTTGGAGGCTTCTGAAGAAGTTTTGATAATCGAATCTGCCAAACCGCTGAACGTTAACGGGCTTCAGAAAAAGCTCGGCGGGGTCATAAAAATTCTAGAAGTTGTGGATACTTTAAAAAAACGCGAGCAGGATTCAATTAATTTTGCGCTCAAGCATTATTTCAAGCCAAGTGTCCTTAAGAAAAAATTTCTCAAAGAATATAAAGGCAAAATGCAATTCGGGGTCAGCATTTATCTTTTGGATATGGAGCTTGTCAAAAACAACCATAACCACGGAAATGGAAATCCCGCAGGCCGTCCTGCTGTTACCAACAGCCCTTTTGGCGAGCCAAAAAGAATAGGGATGATGATTAAAAAAAGCTTAACCGACAGCGGCCAAAGCATCCGCCTGGTTCTTCCCGAATTCAATTCCCTGGCGCTGGCATCGGTTGTGGTGACAAAAAACCTTCTGCTTCAAAAGGGGGCGGAAATTTGCATTATTGCCGGCAAAAACACTTTATACACCGCAAAAACCTTGGCAGTCCAGGATTTTGAAGATTACGGCAGGCGCGATTACCAAAGGCCGGTCAGGGACGACAAGCAAGGCATGATTCCCCCAAAAGTCGCACAAATTATGCTTAACCTTTCAGGATGCAAAACAAGCGAAATTATTTTAGATCCTTTTTGCGGTATAGGTACAATTATACAGGAAGGTTTACTGCTCGGGTTTAGGATGCTTGGAAGCGATATTAATAAAGCTGCTATCCGGGGGTCGGAAAATAACCTGGAATGGTTTAGGAACCGCTATAAAATCGCTCCTGGTAAATACCATTTCCAAGTTTCCGATGCTACTGACGTAGCCAAACTTTTGGAAGGACAAACGGTTAACGGCATAGTCTCAGAAGGAACCCTGGGTCCGCTATACACAAGCTTCCCCAAGCCGGAAGAAATTGAAAAGAATTTTAAAGATTTAAATAAATTATACGTCAGTTGCTTTAGGGAATTCAGTAAGTTCCTGCCAGCAAAAAGCCAAGTGGTCATGTGTATCCCTGCTTACAGAAAGAACCGGGATTCTTATGAAAAAATGCCGACCATTGACAATATAACCGAATTGGGTTATAATCTAGTAGATATCCTTCCCTCTTCAATAGCTAAAAACTTAAAATTTCTTAAGCTAACAGAGAGGAAAACCGCTATTTACGACAGGAAAGACCAAATAGTGGCAAGGGAAATATGTATCTTTGAAAAGAATTAACACAATCCGAATTCCCCAAATACTGCAGTCCAAATACCCCGAATATTCGTGGCATTAGGATGCTAATTCGGATCATTAGGATTACACAATGGCCCATAAGAAAGCAGGCGGCAGTACTAGTTTAGGCCGCGACAGCGTATCAAAGCGCTTAGGCGTAAAAATTTTTGGCAACCAGGCCGTTAAAAAAGGCCAAATCATTGTCAGGCAAAAAGGCACCAAATACCATCCCGGCAAGAATGTCAGGATTGGCGGCGATTCCACCCTATACGCCCTGTCTGACGGATTGGTTAAATTCCAGAGCAAGATGGTCAAAAAATTCCACGGCAGCCTCCGCCGCACCCGCGTTGTTTCAGTTACTGAAAAATAAGCAATAATAAATTACCCCGCCTCTTTAAGAGGCGGGGTTTTTTATAACCCTAAAAAGCTAAGAGATCCCTCGTCGGATGCATTCCTCGGGATGATTTTGAAATAACAATTCTAAGTTATTTCAAAATCATTTTTGCGCCAAAATTGTTTTTGGATTGGAAGAATCAAAGTGAGTTGCTTCCAAAATTGGGATATTGAAAAAGATTACGGCGGCAAAAACAAAAATTATTACGAAAAATATTTTTAGAATAGCCATATTTGTTTTTCTTAATTTCCTGTACTTTTACAAGACGGAAAAAAACAGCCATTCTTACAAATTTTCCTTTGCTCAAGCCTAAAAAATTATATTTTGGTCATTCCTTACCATAAGACTTTGCCGGGTGGTTTTAGTTCGTCTATTAGGTGAAAGTCAAATGTAAAATTAAGCTAGGGAAAATTTTATGATTAATAAAAGGCATTTATTGCCAACAGCTTTTGACGACCAGGCCACCGGAGGCGATCCTAAAGCCGAAAAAACCGACAAGAAATTTTTAAGCATGGGAGAGGATGAAGAATTGGAGCCCTTAACCCACGATGGAATTATCCAAAAAACCTGGTGGAGAAATTGGTTAAAAATGAAGTAATTAAAATGATTTTCCAGCCGATTTACCTAACTGTTAATTAAAGACGGCGGGATTATGGAGGAGGTGAGATTTTATGGCAACAATTCGCATAATGGCGCAAGGCGGAGGCCGCGGCAAGGAAGGCCAGAGAAAAGGCGGTGAACATACTCATGGCGGAGACAGGGGCAGTTAACAAAAACCCCGCCCCACTCTTTCCTTTAAAAGATAATCCGTTCTAATCCATCAACAAGCATTTAATGGAGAACAACGTATTATTAATTGAAAGAAAGGGCGGGGCGGGGTTTTGTATGAAGATATGTTTTAATAACTCAACTCGAGTATTTTTTGCTGCGATATTTTTTCAGGCGCAGTTTTTAATTTAACCACAGCCTGTATAAATCCTACGAATAACGGGTGTGGGGATAACGGCCTGGATTGGAATTCAGGATGGAACTGGCTGCCGACAAAATACGGATGGTCAGGCAGTTCAACAATTTCCACCAACTGTCCGTCCGGGGTCGTTCCCGCAATAACCAGTCCGGCATCCTGCAGCTGTTTTTTGAAACTGTTATTGAATTCATAACGATGACGGTGGCGTTCGCTGATTTTTGGAGCCCCGGTTTTCTTTATTAGCCCGGCCTCCAAATAAGCTTTCTCGGTCTTGGTGCCCCTGGCAATCACGCAATCCCAGGCACCAAGCCTCATGGTCGCCCCGTATTCGCGGTTTAGAAGCTTCTTTTCCTGGTCGGGCATAATATGGATTACCGGATGAGGAGTATCATCATCAACTTCCGTGGTGTTGGCGTTTTTCAATTTTGCGACATTTCGGGCAAATTCAATAGTCGCCATTTGCATGCCGTAACACAATCCTAAATAAGGAACTTTGTTTTCCCTTGCGTATTGTATGGTTTGGACCATCCCTTCCGTCCCCCTGCTGCCAAACCCGCCAGGAACCACAATCCCGTCAAATCCCGAAAGAATTTCCTTGGCGCCTTTCTTTTCCACGTCGATACTGGAAACCCAATTCAAATTCACTTTTACTCCGTTTGCCCAAGATGCGTGCTTTATCGCTTCCACGACAGAAATATATACGTCTGATAATTTATATGCCCCGGTTTCGTAGTATTTACCCACAACCGCGATATCGACTTCCTTTTTAAGCTTGCCGATTTTATCCAGCATTTTTTTCCACTTGTTCAAATCGCGCTTTTTCGGTTTTATACTGAAATTTTCTAAAATTTTATCGGCCAATCCCTGCCTTTCAAATTCCGTAGGTACCCTATAAATCGTGTCCAAATTCGGCGCGGCGATAATATGGTCGGCATTCATGTTGCAAATCCACGCCAAGGTTTCCTTGCGGCGGTCGTCAATGGCTTTTTCCGAGCGGCAAATTAAGAAATCCGGCTGGATGCCGCTGCCGTTTAAAAGCCTGATGGACGTCTGAACAGGCTTGGATTTCATCTCCCCGACATGAGGAGGCGTTGGCAAATATCCCACATGGATATGAATAACATCGCGCTTGTCGCGGTATTTCATAATGCGATTAGCTTCAACGAACAAAATGTTCTGATATTCCCCTACTGTCCCGCCGATTTCCGCAATGACAAAATCCGCCTTTCTTTCCATGGCTGCTTTTTCCAGGCGGCGGATGATTTCTTCCGGCACATGAGGTACAATCTCGACATCTTCCCCTTCAAACTCAAAATTCCTTTCCTTTTCAATCAGAGTCTTGTAAATTTGGCCGTTGGTTAAATAGTTTGAAGAAGACAGATCCGTATTCATGAATCTTTCGTAATTTCCCACGTCCTGGTCGGTTTCCACGCCGTCTTTAGTTACAAACACTTCGCCATGTTCCTGCGGGCGGATAGTTCCTGCATCAACATTCAAATATGCGTCCATTTTCACCGGCGCGACTTTGTAACCGCGCGATTCCAGCATCATGGCAATTGACGCCGCGGTAATCCCCTTGCCGACCGACGATATAACGCCGCCGGAGATGAATATGAACTTAGTATCGATCTTTTTCACTTTTCTCGCTTTTACGTGGTATGACATAAAATAATTAAAAGATTAAATGATTTAATAATTGAAAGATTGTTTCTAGTTTCCTATCAGTCCTATTAGTCCTATCAGACCTATTAAAACCTAGTTATTATTTTAATTCAAAATTTAAAAATCAAAATGAAAAATGACAATTCAAAATACAAAATTATTTTATAAATTTAAAAGATAATAACATCTGTTCAAAAATATTTTTTGACTCTTGGGCTTGAATCACTCCCGGCACTTTTAGCAGTTCTTTCGGCTTATTACTGGAAATTACGCCGGAAAGCAGTTGGACCATGTCTTTGGTGGCTACAAATGTCTTATTTTGGCTAACGGAAAAATAATATATGGTATGCCCGCAGCCTTCCGCGCCTTCGTAAATTGCAAAACCTTTTAAATTGCCAATTTGATATTCATCTATAAATCCAGGGGATATCTTTAAACTATCGGATGTAAAATTCTCTTCGGACATGTAAGGCGAAAGATGTTTTACTGCCTGCGCGACATTGCCGCTGTAAACCTGAAAAGCTGCCCGAAAATCATTCAACTTATCGTATGTAATATCATCACCCTTCATATCGCACTCTCCGGTGTTCTTAAAAGGCACTTCGTGTTCCAATTTAACAACTCCGCTGCTTTCAGATAACGTGAGCTTTTCCGGGTATGAAAACGAAAAAGAATTATTGGAATAAACTTTCCATGCGCCAGCTAGCTGGGAAACCTTATGGGTTGGCATTGCTGCTTCCGTAGCCAGGTAAATCTGCTGTCTGTTATAGGATTGGATTGATTGGAGGATAATTAAGGCTACTCCAGAAGCAATAAACGTGATTATTAAAATAAACAGCATTGAACGGATGCGGTGGAATTCCGCCATTATTTGCTTGAACTGGCTCGGGTTATCCATGGTTAATTTGCCTCCACTTTAATTTTTGCAGCAGCCGTTACTCCGCTGCCTAATTTAATTTTTATTTTATGTTCCCCTATTTCTTTTATGGTAGATAAAATTTCCACCTGGTTTTTTTCTATGGTCGTCTTGAGCTTGTCGGAAATCGCTTTGGCTATTTCTTTCTCATGGATACCTCCGAAAATCTGCCCTTTATCGCCAACATTTACTTTTAAAGTAAGCGTCCGTTTTTCTATCTCAGCTTTAAGCGATTGTATCCTGGATATTTCTTTCTCTTTTTTTACCGCTGCTTCCTTGGCTTCCTTGCTGATTTTGGCCTGAAGCTGTGTTGTCACCAATTGAGCAAGACCTTTGGGGATTAAAAAATTTTGGGCAAAGCCTTCGCTTACCTCTTTAACCTCGCCTCTTTTGCCCTGTCCAGGCGCGTCTTTTAAAAAAATAACTTTCATGTTCCGCTGATTTCTCGGGGATTACTACGCCCCAAAGGGGCCACTTTGTGGCGGATTTCTCGCAGATAACCGCATTCCGCGTGTTATCTGCGTTGCTATCCGCGTGTATTCCGCGTTATAAATATAAAAAACTCCCCATTCAGAGAGAGTCCAAAAGCGCCTTTTTCTTTGGTTCCACTTACATCCGTTCAAGGGCTCTTTTTTAGTATACCCTATTTTTTAATATTTGCAAGACCAAATATAAACATAATCCGAATTACCCAAATCTTATCCAAATGACCCGAAATAGGACTCATTTGGGGTATTCGGATTATATTCTTAAATATTTCCTAATCGCTAAAAGTGTGGAAAAAACCGCCAGGATAATGGAAATCGCAAAAACCATCAAAACCAGATATAGGAAATTAAAGATATTCTGGTTAAAGACAGTCACCGAAGGATTAACATACATGGCAATTTTCGGTAAGACACCGGAAAAAATCGGCAAAAACAAGACTGACGTAATTACTGTCGCGGAAATCGCGTATAGCAAACTTTCCACCACAAACGGCCCCCTAATATACCAATTTGTCGCCCCCACCAGCCTCATAATTTCAACTTCTTCTTTGCGGTTATAAATTGTTAGGGTGATTGTATTATAAATAACTAAGACCGCGATTATGGAAAACACTATAGCCAAGCCAAGTCCGAACGTGACAATGAATTTCAAAATTTTTCCAAGCCTCTCAATAACCAAACGGTTATCTTCAAAATTCACCTTGCTGATGAAATCTTTGTATTTTACGTCCTGCAATTTCGCCGAAATAGCCGGATAATCTTCCAAGTTATATGCTTTTATATTTATTGTCGCAGGCAGCGGGTTCTCGCTCAGCTCGTTCAAAGACTGGGTAATCGATTGGTCGTTCTGGTGCCGGTCCTTAAATTGCTGGAATGCCTGTTCCGACGACGTATACACAATCTGCCTGACTTTCGGGTCTGTCTCGATATCTTTTTTAATATTCATTATCTGGTCTTCAACCAGCCCGTTTTTAAAATATACGCTAATATCAACTTTATCCTGAATGGTGTTGATGGAATAATTAGTCACTGCGAACATTAAAAACAGAACTGACAAAATCACCAAAGTTATGGTCATAACCATGGTAGCGGCTGCAGACAGCCATAAATTGCGCCAGAAATTAATGGCACCGGTCTTTATTATGCGAAAAATTGAGATAGAATCTAACATAAAACAATTGACAAAAATGACATAAATGACAAAATTGAACAAAAATTACTGCAGTATTATTTCCGTCGTTTTTGTCATTTTTTTAATTTTTGTCATTACAATTTGTATTTTCCCTTCTCCTGTTCTATTGTCACTTTGCCGTTTTCAATGGTAATAACGCGCTTTTTTATTTTATTAACCAAATCCGCAGCGTGGGTCGCCAAAATTACTGTGGTACCAAGCTGGTTGATTTTCAAAAGCAAATCCAAAACTTCATTGGCGTTAACTTCGTCCAAATTTCCTGTCGGTTCATCGGCTAACAATAAAACAGGACGATGCGCCAATGCGCGGGCAATGGCTACGCGCTGTTTTTCCCCACCAGACATTTGGTGCGGAAAATTGTCTTTTTTATGCATAAGTCCGACCAAATCCAAAATTTTCGGCACGTCTTTGCCGATTTTATCCTTCCTGTGTCCGCAGACCTCCATGGCAAAAGCCACGTTTTCAAACGCAGTCCTTTTTGGCAAAAGCTTGATGTCCTGGAAAACAACGCCGATTTTCCTGCGAAGATAAGGCAAATCCGTCTTCTTCACGCGCGAAATATCTATGTCGTCAATTAAAATTTTTCCGCCATCAATTTTTTCTTCGCCGATAATCAGCTTAAGCAAGGTGGATTTTCCGGCTCCTGACATTCCGACCAAAGAAATAAACTCGCCGTGATGGATTTCTAAGTCCAGCCCGTCCAAAGCTTTGGTTTTATTATAGTGTTTTGTTACGTTTTCGAATTTAATCACAATATAATCATAATGACCCGAATAATATACGAATGCCCCAAATGCACCCATTTATTATTCGTGGCATTTGGATAAATTCGTAGATTCGGATTATATCTTTATTTTATTATATCAAATTTTATTTCAAAAGAAAAATTTTAATAAAAAAATCTTCCAAATCCACAATTTGCTTTACCTGCCATACGTAGCCTTGGCAAAGTATGATGAACTTAGAAGATACCGGCAAGTGGTGCGAACACTTGCCGTATGAAATGTGTATAATTACGGCCTTCGCACGGCCGATTGTCTGGTCAGGCGTTAGTTAAATCCATGGAGCTGTACTTTGGTTTTCAGTTCATGACGCCGATCCATCTCCTGAAGGATACCATGCAGCATCTCCATAAACCTTGGCACGCTGTACTGGTTGAGCGGGCACCCAAGTTCGGCGAATAACATCTGATACTGCACTTTGGCCAAACGAAAGTCGCAGGGTTTACTAAGCGTATTCACCGCCTTGGTACAGAGCAGATAGAGCAAACCTTCGGCGAAGAACAGGGAAGAATTGAAGAGCAGGGCGAGTTTCTTTTCAGATTCATAAACCCACTCCTTCTCCCAGCCGAAACGCAACCAAGTGCGCTCATTGCACTTTTCAGCCAGCTTCTTATCGTCGAGCTTGCGCCCACCGAGCTTCTCGAACATCTCCTGATAGAACTTTGGGTGGTATTGGATGTACCCCAACGCCCAGCGCATGCCGCGAACGATGCTGTCAAAAAAGATGTCGAGGCCAGACTCCTTTAGAGGCAGGAAACCGAGAGAGCAGAACCACCCCTCGATCACCTCTTTCTTTTCGACCGTTTTCTCCTCGTCAATGAGCGAGCGAATGAAGAAAATGGCGCGCGGAAGCCCTAGCCCCTTCTTCACCAAAAGTTCAAGCGCCGTGAACAGGAAGTATAACACACCTATGGCGCGGCTCGGACCGCAAGTCTTCACTAACACAGAAGCGTTACCGCCGTCGATGGGAAAACCAAGCGCTTCAGCCTTGTCAAGCTGGCCCCAGTAAAAATCTTCCTTCTCTATTTCTTCGCCCTGGTCCCAACAGTTTGCACGTATTGCCGATGGGTCACCGCATCCTCTGCCGGGAACCGGCGGAACCAAAAACCTCTCAACATCACTCTTTTCCAACTTCTGCATTATCATCTTAATTATCCTCGATTTCATCGTTTCTGATGTGGTTGTACTGCGTTGATATTTGCCAGACAAAAAACACTGTTGGCACCTATTACCCGCTGAAAAATTCGTGAAAAATACAAATCCTTAAGTGGGTATGGGTACCAATAAAAAATTGTGCCTCCTAAAAATTTTACCTATAATTATAGCACTTTTGTAGCTTATTGTCAATAGATATAATTATAATTGGCTTTATTAAGCCATATTTAAATAACTCAGCCACCCCAGTTAACTAAAAATACAAGTTAACGGGGTAAAGCCGAGTCATTTGTAAGATAGCCTATATTACCTGTTGCTCCAAATACTTTTCCACAAATTCATCCAACTCGCCGTTTAATACGGAATCAGGGTCGGAAGTTTCAAAATTCGTACGGTGGTCTTTGACCATTTTATACGGATGCAACACATAGGAACGGATTTGGTTCCCCCACTCCGCGGACTTAAACTCCCCGCGGATTTCCTGTTTTTCTTTTTGCAGCCGCTCTTCTTCCAAAGCTTTCAGTTTTGCCATTAAAATTTTCATGGCCAGTTCACGGTTCTGGTGCTGCGATCTTTCGTTTTGGATAGAAACTTTTATACCTGTTGGGATATGAGTAATGCGGATAGCACTATATGTAGTATTAACAGATTGTCCGCCGTGGCCCGAAGAGGTGTTGGCTTCTATCTTTAAATCTTTTGGATCCAATTTTAATTCCTCCTGCTCTTCCAATATCGGCAGCAGTTCCAAAAGAGCGAAAGATGTTTCCCTGGTATGCGCCGGATTAAACGGAGAAAGCCTGACCAGGCGATGAACGCCCGCCTCGCTTTTTAGCAAGCCATAAGCGTAAGGCCCGAAAACTTCCACCACAGCAGATTTTACCCCGCCCTGCTCGCCACGGTTTAATTCCAAAACTTCTGTGGAAAAACCTTTCTTTTCGCTGTACCTTAAAAACATCCGGAGTAATATTTCCGCCCAGTCCTGGGCATCCACGCCGCCAGCTCCGGAATGCACGGAAAAAATCGCGTTATGGTCATCGTATTTTTTAGAAAGGAGTGCCACAAACCTATTTTTTTTGTACTGGCTTTCTAAATCCTCAACCTGCTTTTTTAAAAATTCCACCGTTTCTTCTGACTCGTCGGTGTTGTGGCTAATTAAATCCAAAGTTTCGGACACGTTCTTTTCCAGATTCGTCCAAAAATCGAAAAAATTCTTCAGCTGGCTATGTTCCTGCGTAATTTTTTGCGCAGTCTGGTTATCGCTCCAAAAATCCGGCACCGACATCTTGTCTTCCAATTCCAAAACCCTTTGCTCCTTTTGCGGCAAATTAAGATGAGATTTAAGATTCACGATTTCAGATTTTAAGTTTTCTATTCGTTTAATAAGTTCATTCACAAAAGAATTGAGCAAAAGTGACATAATTCACATAAATGAGCAAAAATGACAAACCTTATTTTTATACGTAGTTGTCATTCCGAGTGCAGCCGAGGAATCTCCCTTTTTTTGGCTACTTAAGAGATCCTTCGCCCTTCAGATGCACTTGGGCTCAGAGCCTGCCCCGGACTTGATCCGGGGATGACGCAAGGGCGTCATTTATGTCAATTTTGTCACTTTTTTAATTTTTGTCATTTATTTAACTTCCTTATACTCCGCATCCACCGGACCCTGGTTGTTATCTGATCCGGAATTGGAAGACGGGTTGTCTGTCCCCGGGTTAGGGCTGCCTGCGCCCGCAGCCTGGCTTGCTGCATCCGGAGCCGAGTACATTGCCGCGCCGACTTTTTGGATAGCATCGGAAAGTTCCTGAATGGCTTTCTTTATAGCTTCGGCATCGTCCTTGTCCTTAATTTCCTTTAAGGTCTTAATTTTTTCTTCGGCCGCGGCTTTGTCTTCGGCTTTAGCCTTGTCGCCAGCATCCTTCAAAGTTCTTTCAGCCACGGAAATTAAAGTATCGGCCTGGTTTCTGGTATCAGCCACTTCCTTGCGCTTGCGGTCTTCCGCGGCATGTGCCTCAGCTTCCTTTTTCATGCGCTCAATTTCGTCCTTGTTCAAGTTGGATGATCCCTGGATAGTAATGTGCTGCTCTTTGCCGGTTGCCTTGTCTTTGGCTTTCACGGTCAAAATTCCATTAGCATCGATGTCAAAAGTAACTTCCACTTGCGGGATGCCGCGCGGCGCCGGAGGAATACCGTCCAAAATAAACCTGCCCAAATCCTTGTTGTCGCTCGCAAACTGGCGCTCGCCTTGTAAGACGTGTATCTCCACGCTGGTCTGGTTGTCGGCTGCGGTGGAAAACACCTGGGACTTGGAAGTCGGGATAGTGGTATTGCGCTCAATGAGCGGAGTCATAACGCTGCCCAAAGTTTCCAAACCCAAAGTCAAAGGAGTAACGTCGAGCAATAAAATTTCCTTGCCCTGCACGTCGCCGGAAAGCACGCCGGCCTGGATGGCCGCGCCCTTGGCCACGGCTTCCATCGGGTCAATGCCGTGTTCCACCTGCTTGCCAATGTAATCTTCCACGAATTTCTGGACAGATGGCATCCTGGTCGGCCCGCCTACCAAAATAATTTTGTCTATATTGTTAGGTCCGAAAGCTGAATTCAACTTTTTGCCCACGTCAGCAATGGCATCAGATACCGGCTTGCGCATTCTTTCAATAATCGGCTTAATCAGTTCTTCCAATTTGGCGCGGGTAATTTTCATCTGCAAATGCTTGGGCCCGCTCTGGTCCGCGGTTATGAACGGCAAATTGATTTCAGTTTCCAAAGTAGTGGAAAGTTCTATTTTGGCTTTTTCCGCAGCTTCCCTCACGCGGTTCATGGCCATCTTGTCTGAAGTAACATCAATACCGGATTCCTGTTTGAACGAATCGGTAATGTATTTTATCAAAGCCGCGTCCATGTCCTTGCCGCCCAAAGCCGTGTCACCGGAAGTAGAAAGCACTTCAAAAGTCGCCTGCCCGTCTTCTTCCACAAATGACATAATGGTTACGTCCAAGGTGCCCCCGCCTAAATCGAACACCAAAATCTTCTGTTCCTTGGCAGCGGATTTATCCAAACCATAAGCAAAAGCCGCGGCTGTCGGTTCGTTAATTACGCGCACGACTTCCAAGCCGGCAATTTCCCCGGCATTCTTGGTCGCGTGCCTTTGGGCATCATCGAAATAAGCCGGCACGGTAATGACTGCTTTGGTCACAGGCTCGCCCAAAAAGCTTTCCGCGTCTTTCTTGATTTTCTGCAAAATGAAAGCGCTAATCTGTTCCGGCGCGTAATCTTTGCCGTTGATGTTGTATTTAAAGTTGGTTCCCATTTTGCGCTTGGCTTCGAAAACCGTTCCTTCCGGATTGGTCACTGCCTGGCGCCTGGCCGGTTCGCCGACCAGTTTTTCGCCTTCTTTAGTAAAGGCCACGTAAGACGGAAAGGCTTTTCCGCCGACAGACATGCCTTCGGCCGCCGGAATCATCACTGGCTTACCGCCTTCCATCACGCTTGCCGCACTATTGGAAGTCCCTAAATCTATACCGATTATCTTTGCCATAATATTTCTCCTTATTATCTTTATTGGCATCATTCCGCTTGTCCTCCGTAGCTTTAGCGGAGGAGGAAGTGCATCCGAGGAATCTCATTCTTTAGAGATCCTTCGTCGGCTGCACTCAGAGCTTGCCCCGGACTTGATCCGGGGATGACGCCGGTAATTAAAATTCTAAATAAATTAATGGTTATTTCTTTTTGCTAATCACGACCTGGCTTGGCCTTATTACCTTCCCATTCAGTTCAAAGCCAGTCTGCAGTTCGTCTATAATTATTCCGTCGTCGGATTCAGATTCCAGCTCCCTGACGGCTTCGTGAAAATTGGGGTCGAACTTCTTGCCGACAGCTTCTATCTTTTTTACTCCCAGTTCCGCCAAAACTTTGTCGAGCTGCATGACTATTCCTTCTATCCCCTTTTGCCAGTTGCTGTATTTGTCAAAAAATTCTTGATTCTTACTTCTTGATTCTTGATTCTCTTCTATTGGCAGATGATGCAGCGCTTGTTCCAAAGAATCAATTGTCGGCAAAAGTTTGGCAACAGTAACCTCTTTAGCAAACTCTATCAAGTCCTTACTTTCGGCTTCCTTGCGCCGCCTGTAGTTTTCAAAATCCGCTAAAGCCCTCTTCCAATTACTAGTAACCGCATCGAGGTCTTTTTGTAATTCATCCAGGTTTTGTTCTTCTTGTTGATTTTCGTCGGGCATAAATTCTTTATTCTCTACTAAATACTAAAATATACGAAAGGTACGAAATTACAGATTTAGTATTTTTAGTATTAATTAGTATTTAGTAGAAGCGATTATCTGATTAAAAAAATTAACAAAACCATTCCTGCTCCTCCCAAAAGTTTGCTTATATACTCCATCAAGCTCAAGTTCTTCTCATACTTCATGGACTTTGGGCCAATTAGGCCGATAACTCCTTTTTTGCCGGAAGGCAAAGTCAGGCCGGAGACAATCATGGAGTAATCCGACTTTTTGCTTAGCTTTAATTCCTTGCCAATGAATGCTGCCGGAGCCTCGCCAGAATACTGCTCAATCATGGTCTGAGCATATTGGTCTATGTCGTCAAAAAATTGGGCAATCTCTTGGGCGTCTTCCGCAGGCAATGCCGGGTTGGCCAAAATATTAGACAAGCCGATTGTGGAAACTTCTTCCGGAAATAAAGTGAATGAAGCCTGTTCGCTGTGTTCAGCCAAAAGCTTGGCTATTCTCCTGCCCATTTCCACGTGTGCGATTTGCAGTTTCAGCAATTCCCTCTTGAGCAATTCCTGTTCTTTTAAGGACAGCTTCACTTTATCCATAAGCTGGTTGACGAAATAGCGAAAGCCTTTATCCGTCGGTACGCGCCCCGATGAAGTGTGCGGCTGCATAATATAGCCTGCGTTTTCCAAAGCCGCCATCTCGTTCCTGATGGTTGCCGGGCTAACCCCTATCTGGTACTTTTCCGCCAAGTCCTGGCTGGCTACCGGCTGGCCATTGTCACAGTTTTCTTTGACGATAGCCGCAAGTATCCTTGCCTGCCTTTGGGTTAGTTCGTTATTTTGGATGTTATCCATAACGTTTTTGTTAGCAGTCTTATTCTTAGTTTGATAATATCATTAGCACTCTAGGGTGTCAAGTGCTAAATATTAAATTTTGATGGTCATAAAAATGCCTTATTTAAGGCAAAATGAATGACTCAACTTTACCCCGTCAAATTGCATTCTTATTTGACTGGGGCGGTTGAGTTATTCACCAAACGCAACAAGGGGACATCTTGCGCTGCGCAAGATGTCCCCTTGTTTAATTACACCTAGATTCTATAATTCTAAATTCTAACTTCTGGCTTCTACCTGTTCCTGCCCAACCAACTGATTCTGCCTATGATAAATCAACCAAGCTGAAATAGCAAAGAACGTGAGCATGGCAATTGGCCAGGCCAGCCAGTGTGCAGGACATGGTTCATACCACCACCACAAAAGTCCTGCGGCAAAAATCGCAACCGGCAAAATGTAAACCCACCTGGTCACAACATTCCTAACGGCAAAGTAAGCCATATACAAAAGCAGCGCGTAAACCAAATAACCAATCCACCACCAGCTAATCGGCGTGCAAGTCTTAGCCGTCACTTCCACATTGTTAGTTTCGTTCTTAGTTGATTCGCCCAAAACTTCTCCTACTGGCTGCTGCGCAGGCTCTGTCACCGACAGCTTGTTGATTATCGGCTTAGGAGCCACTGCCGGACTTCCAGTATTATCTTCGCTTGGGAATTGCAAGCCCTGGTAATTACTATAATCCGTTGTCCCTAAAACTTGTCCAGTTGGTTCAGCCGGATGACTGCCGTCTCCCCCACCGCCTCCTCCTCCGCTACCGCCTGAAGATGGTGTTGTTACGTTAAAGCTAACAGAAGCAGTGTTATTGGAAGAAACCGGATCCGGAATTCCTGAAGCGACTATCGCCTCATTAAGAATATTTTGTCCCGCGGTATTACTATTTACAGTTGCGGTTATCTGCAATGTCGCGCTGCTGTCATTGCTCAAAGTTCCCACGTCCCACAATCCGGTTACGTTGTCGTAAGTACCTTGCGTGGAAGAAGCAGAAACAAAAGTTAGAGTTGAAGGCAGGGTATCGGTTGCGGTTACATTAGTAGCGGCGTCCGGCCCGGCATTAGCCACGGTCAAGGTATAAACAATTGTATCGCCAGGATTTGGAGAACTCTTATCTACGGATTTCGTAAGACTTAAATCTGATTTCGGAACATACATTACCACATCAGTTGAAGCAGTGTTATTTTCCGAATTTGGATCAGGTATTGAACCGCTTATTGCGGCTGTGTTTGTCAAAGTTCCTGTGGCTTGTTCATTTATAGTGCCTTCCAAAACCAAAGTTACCGACGCGCCGTTAGCCAAGGTTCCAATATCCCACTTTTTTGTTTCTGTATTAAAAGATCCCGCGGTGGTGCTGGCGGAAACAAAAGTAATCCCGGCTGGCCAAACGTCATTAACTACCACACCTTTGGCTAAATCCGGCCCGTTATTAGTCGCAGTTATCGTATAAAATACCGTATTACCAACTTTTACGCTTCCCTCAATGTTGGAAGTTTTTGTCACGGCCAAATTCGCGCTTTGGGAAGAATAAGTATTAGTGATTGTACAAGAATAAGTGCCAGCCAAGACCATGGTAATATGACCGCTTGAATCGCAATTACCAGAGTAACTGGCAGCATAACCAGGTAAATTATTTTCAGAAATGTCATAGCTACCAGCGCTAAAATTATTCTGCTCCCCGCTAGTTACTGTGGTCGTTGCGGAGTCAGAAGCAACTAATAAAGTGAAATCAGAAACTTTAGCAGTACCACCTTCGTCATTCACAACTTTTTTCGTAACTGTCAGTTTGGCCGGAATATCATCATTGGTTATTGTGCAAGTAACACCTTCTTTAGTTAAAGCGCCTTCGCAACCGTTGTAAGTTGCAGTGTATCCGGGATTTTCGACTTCAGTAACAGAATAACTCCCTACTTCGGCTGTAATATTTTCACCCGGCGCTTCTGTGCCGGTTATTTTTGTTTTAGATGCGTTAGTTGCGCTTATATTGATGGTAAAATCACTTGCTTTTGCCGTACCACCGTTATCATTTACCACATGCTTAATAATAGTAATTGTCCCGCGTTCTGGCGGCGGCCTGTGGAAGGTATTGGTAATTATACAAGTTTTAACATCACCCAATCCTAATATTACGTTTCCATTACTATCGCAGTCTTGGCTGTAAGCGCCGACGTAAACTGGATACAAGCTATTTGATTCAGTAACTTTTACTGTCCCAACATTAAACCCGTTCTTCTCGCCACTCACCACAGGAACATCGTTAACGAACAAAGGAAAATCACTCACCTTCAAAAGTGTTTCATTATCTCCATTATCAACAACCTTAATAACTGTCAATTTTGGCTGAATATCATCGCTTGTCAAAGTACAAGTCTTGCTTTCTCCTGTACCAATACTGCCAGAGCAGCCGGAAGTTGTATATCCAGCAGGTCCGGTTTCGCTAACGCTGTAGCTTCCGGCGTTCATGGTCACGGTCGTACCCGACAGACTACCTGGAAAAGTTGATGTTGAAACCTGAGCACCGGTTACAGCCATTGTAAAATCCCCAGGCTGCGCGGTACCGTCATAATTATTATTTACCTGCTTTATAACCGTCAGATGCGCCGGCTGGTCATCATTAGAAATAACACAAGTTTTGGTTTCACCAGCGGCAATATTAATATCGGTACAATTATTGTAAGAGGCGCTATAACCCGCTACAGTGCTTTCGTTTACGGTATATTTACCAGGCTGAACCGTTATTCTATTTTCACCGGTTGAATTAAATAAAGTATAACCCCCGCCATTTATGGCGAAAGAAAAATCATCGACATGCCTGGTGCCGCCATTGTCGTTAGTCAATACTTTTTGCACAACCAATGTTCCAGTGGTTGGAATTTCCCTGTTTGTTATGGTACAAATATAACTCTGGCCATTAACAACAGATCCACTGCAGCCACTTGAATAGCTTGCTGTATATTTTTGATCTTCAACCTCAGTTACCTGATAGGTTCCTGTACCTATTATGACACTGGTTCCATTTGGATTCCCTGGAAAACTTGATGGATTAGGATTATTGCCTGTGATTGTAATTAAAAAATCAGATGGTTGTTTGTTACCGTTAATATTTACAACTTGCTTAATGACAGTTAGGTTTCCAAAACCAATCGCAGAAGCACTCATGGATCGATCGGTATTTCCTAAGTTACCCAAGCTCCATCCATCAAGTCTCATATGATACGGAGAGCCGTTAATCCCCCCAGCAGACAAAGGTTCATTTGAGCTATCAAAGCCCCAATCCAATCTGCTTGCTATATGCCCACCCCACGCAATTACCACAGTTGTAGCATTAGCTGTAAAACTGATAGTAATTTTTGTAGCTGATTGGCTTGTGGAAAGACTGCCCTGTGCAGCATAAGCCACATTGGTAATACTACCATTCCAAATTGTCATCAGTCTTTCAGAACCGGGTAAGTTGTTAAAACTTTGGGTTGGCATGTTTGCTACAGGAGACCCTGCTGAGCCAGGAACAGGAATCGGAAAAGTACTTGGAACACCGGAAACTCCGGTAACTCCATCAATAGGGCTTACCGATTCATTAATACGATCGTAACTGGTTAAATAATCAATTGCGTGCTTGCCACCGTTTTTCGCATCATATTCCAGATTTAGTGTTATTGGGCTGCCAACTGGCAAATCTTTTAAAACAGCCCTGTAAGGAATGGATTGTCCCTCGATATAATGGGAGTTTGAAGACCCAGCATTCCCATTTCCCCACGCTGAACCTGAACAATTTACGGGAGAAGTTGCCGACCCATTTCTGCATTGATCTAAGTCAACAGAAGACGATACTGCGTAAATGCTTGTTGGACCCAAAAAAGAAGCCGCCAGTGCCATAATGGCGAAAACATGAAAAGCTTTTTTGAGGTTTAATTTTGAAAAGTTCAACTTCCATGGATTTTTCTTATAATCCGGCACTTGTTTGATGACGAAGTGCAATATATTATTTTTTCTCATAACTTAAAAAATTAGTTGGTATTTTTTGTTTTACTCAATTTTTGTTTTTTTCGGCAATATAAAAAACCTACGAAAAAAATCCGACTTTTCGTAGGCTGGAATAAAAAATAACCGGTCGTGGAGAAATTGTACCAATCATGCTGAAAGGCTTTTCTCCCTGTCCGGTTTCGCCACTGGCCCTGGTGCTTATCGAACTTTAATCATTTTCTGCACTCAATTGCAGCCATAAGGCGACCAATAATGGGGCTGCAATTTTAGGCTTACAGGAATAATATTTTATTTTTTTCCTTAAAAATTTGCCTATTTTTTATAGGTATATGTATTTTAGCCTTATTTAATTAAAAGTCAAGCAAAAAATATCCTAAAAAATAAGGCTATTTTTGCAAATTCTTTAAGATTTGCGAAGTTTTTAACCGCTTGTGTTTATAAGGGTTTATCAGAACTATTTATAAATGTTATTAAGCCCTAAAATATACCCCGATGTCAAAGTATCTTTTTGTCTCGCTTTTGCTTCAACACCCATATTTTGTTTAGTAATTGAAGATTGTAAAAACTAATAAAAAGAACGGGCTTCGTGCGGAAAGCCCGTTCTAGGGTTGTTACTTGTACTTCTTGCGGTTAATTGCCGCCATCGACGTAGCTGACACAGGCACCCTGGTTCTTGAAAGGAGTAAGATCCTTACGGAACAGGTTCTGCCAGCCGCCACCCTTGCAGTCGTTTATAGTTGCCGGAATCGCATAGGCGGTCATCTTGATTGCGGGCACATACGACGCCCAGCCGGTAGCATCTTCGCGAAAGACGCCGACTTCGCCAGTGCTGTTGTAAAACGGCGCGTAACTGGTATTCATGAATACGCCGTTGGGATTAATATCAGTGCCGACAGATGGCGCCGACAGGTTGTTAAGCCCGACATTCAACGATTCGTACGGGCCGGGTTGATGCAATGGGTTGTAGCCCCACGTCTGGGTGTTGTAAGCGATGCCGAAAATGAGGGTATCCGGCAATAGCACGGACGTGCCGCCCGGACCAGCTGTCCGAAGGTCGAATTTTATCTCAAACGCCTTGCCGTTGTAGCATTTATTGTCTGCAGCCGAGAACCACGCGGTTCCACATGATGGATCCGCTTCCGGGCGCCACAGCATGAGTAACTCCTTCGTCACGGTAATGAGCGGCGTGTGCGCTTTTGCCGTTGCCGCGTCCGCGTAGATGTTCAGCGTAATGGGATGGGTAAATCCTTCCGAAAGCATTGAAGGGTAATCGCTCTTTTTAGCCCAACTGCTCATGAGGACTGTAACATCCCCCGCTGCCCTGGCAGTGCCGGCGAGCTTGATTTGATCTCCGAATTCGCTGTTAGCGCAGCACTGAAATCCTTCACTCGGCACATTGCCTGGCACTGGGTTCGGAATGCTGTTGTAAACGACCGTTTGCGCTGACACCACAGTGGCGCAAAGCAAGAAAAGAACCGCCGTAATGGCGGTAAGACAAGTCTTATTCATCTGTTTCTTCCTTTTGGTTGTATTTGCTGTTAAGGCTCAAAATCGCCCAAATAGCCTGATAAATATAGTGTATTTGACTGATTTTGTCAATAGTACACGAATAGCTCAACCATCGGTTGAGCCATTCGTGATGTCACAAGGGGAACCCTGTATCTGATACAGGGTTCCCCTTGTTTGATAATCGCTTGATTCTTGCTGCTTACTACTTGCTACTGTTTTAACCTATAAAACACTCCCTGCCCGATTTCCCCAACCTGCTCCAAAGCTCCCTTCTGTTCCAGTTCATTCAAATACCTTTCGGCCGACGCATTGGAAACACCCAGCACCTTCTCCACTATATTATTAGTCAGCTCAGGATAATCTTTGGCCATCTCCAAAATCTTTTTGAGATGTTCCTGCTTTTGGTCAACCTGTGCCTGGTTGATAATTTTCGCCTCAGCGTTCACACTGTGCTGTTCGTTTTTTTGCCGGACTCTCTTTAGCGATTCGAATATTATCCAAGCCAGAGCAAATCCCGCAAGAAAAAATATTGCATACCACATAATGTTACGTGTTAATGGTCTCTACCACAAAGATACTACTATTTCATGAAAAAAGCAAAAAAGAGCCCGGATTGCAGTAGCTAAATGACAATCCGGGCTTAGGTTCACCAAACGAGGAGGAATGTTTGGGAACACCTAAAAATACGCTTTCCTCCTTAATATATTAAATGATATAATTTTAATGCCTACTGGCAAAAAAGAGGGTTTATGAGCACGCAACTTGCAAAAGGTGTTAGCCTGGAAAACGGCTTAGAATTGGTATCGCCCGATGGTAAACGATTCAAGATCGCCTATATCAAAGGACGGCTTGCAATCTTAACATCCACGCCGGACATTACTGTGGTCATTCCCGTTAAAAAATACTCGCTCGGTTTCCTCAACACCAGCACCCCAGTTAACGGCAACACGGCTTATATTTCCGTGGAAGTCGAAGGAAAAAACCAAGGACTGCACCATTCAGTAGAGGTCACTGTAGGCAACTCCTCCACCGGGACAAAAACTGACCCTATCTTCCAGCCGCCTAAGATGATAGTCAGGGCCAACGAAACAATGAACGGAACCGTTGACATCTCTTTCTATTCGCCCTGGCGCACCACTTCGTCTATGGGAAAGTTGAGGGGTGATTTTCCCCCTTCAGGTACGAGGCAGTTTGCATGAGGAAAATCTTAGAGCCATTCGAGCACGCGTGCTCGAATGGCTTTTCTTTTTGCGCCGCTAAGACAATAGCTTATATTCGACGGAAATTGAAAACAAGACTTACTTAAGGCAAATTAATTTAAGCTGCGCTGATTGTTGTTTTAAAAACAACAATTATTTTTTTTTATTCCAAAATTAAAACAGCTTTTGTCCTGAGCCGGCCAATTTTATTGTATTGCAAAAAAAAGTTTGTTACCATAAAATTCCAAACTAAAAAAATGGGGAAAAAATTACTAACAATTAAAAAAATCGCTTTAAGCGCTAATCCCGAAGCATTCTTCGGCGGCGCTTTTTCATTTTCCTATTTTTGGGTTTGGGCAGAACAATAAATATTAACCCAAAAGTAATTTTATTAAAACATGAAAAGTCGAACTCTTCAAACTCTTCCAAAACCAAAAAACAAATTAATAAAAAACCTTAGCTTAGCGTTTTTATTGTCGGCAGTTTTAATTGCGCCTTTTGCCAAATTGGGACATAATACCGTCCCAACCGCGCAAGCTGCCACGCTCACCGGCTACTCCTTGAATAACTTAAGGAGCATAGACGTGATGAAATACACCAAAGACACCATGGCCAACCAGCCGTCAGACACGGTCATTAATAATTTGGTAAATACCGTTGCCGGCATGAACGTAAATTATATCGCCGTCTCTATCCCTATGGATCCGGACAGCGATTACCCGGCCGGCAGCAAGCCTAGCCCCAGAACTGCTTACCAGGTCACCCAAAAATGGGCTGATGCCATCCACCAAAAAGGATTGCACGTCATTTGGCGCGGCACCTGGTCGGGCATAGAAGGCATTTATGGCTTTCCAAAGCGCGTGGGCAGTAACCGCTTCCCTGTGGGAACCGCGGCCAGCGCGCCGACTGACGGCAGCAATACCTGGCTCGGCAAAACTTACCAATATATAGTGAATAACCCGTCGTTCTTTACAGACGGCGACATTTGGGCGCCGCTGCCGGAAAGGACAGAAGGGATATTTTCTGACAGCACTTCGTTCATCCCGTCCGACGGAGCCGGCCTTCAAGCCAACTACACCAATTTCTCAACTGACCTGAAAAAAACTTCGGACGCGGCTTTCGCTAAAATCGGCAAAAACATGCTGACCGGCATGACTGCCAATAATTATTCAGAAGTCATGAGCACCTGGCTGCCACAATCTTTGTTTGACGCCACTGGCGTTACGGCCATCGACTACTACGGCATTAACCACACGCCGCAAGAAGTCGACAGCGACTTGAGGAAAATGTATGCCATGCACGGCAAGCCAATCTTCTTGCAGGAATGGGGAGATTATTGGAACCAAAATATGAGCCAGGCAGACAGGACCAATTATCTGAACCAGATTTACGCAGTCTTGCAAAAACTTTCCAGTGATGGAGTTTTGGCCGGCTTTAACTATTGGGGAGGATGGGATAATAATGCGGAAGGCGTGCTGACTAGAAGCGGCGATAATTTTGCCTTAAACTACAGGGGGCAGATTTTATCTAACTTCTATAAATCATTCAGTTCAAACCCAACGCCAACACCTACGCCGACCCCCACACCAACACCCACTCCAACTCCTACCCCTACTCCGACTCCAACCGCTCCTCCAAGCAGCACATCTTGCCCTGCTCCGGCAAATAACGCCTTTACCGGCTGTTATTACAACGGACAAAACTTTAACACACTCGCTGCAACCAGGACAGATAATGCCATCAACTTTGACTGGAACAGCGGAAGTCCAATTAGCGGAGTGTCTGGAAACCTTTATTCGGTCAGGTGGGAAGGCAACTTTAACTTCAACGGAGGCGACTACACCTTTAATATGACCAGCGACGACGGCTCGAGGTTATATATAGACGGCCAATTGGCCATTGATATGTGGCGCGACCAGGCAGCCACGACCAAATCGGTCACTAAAACTTTGACTGCTGGCACCCATGATATCAAAATGGAATACTACCAGGCTTTTGGTGGCGATATAGCCAGGCTAAACTGGAGCCAAAGCTCATCTGCTCCAGCACCCACCACTCCTCCAACCACACCTCCTGTTACCACAAGCGGGTTTACAGGCAGCTACTATAAAGGCACTAACTTTAACCAGCTGTTAATGACCAGGAACGATACCACTATAAACTTTAATTGGGGCAGCGGTTCGCCCGCTCCAATAGTTCCGGTCGACCAGTTTTCCGCGCGCTGGGTTGGTGATTTCAATTTCAATCCCGGCACATACACTTTCTATTTGAATTCCGATGACGGATCGAGATTGTATATAGACGGGCAGCTGGTTTTGGACTGGTGGTCAGATCATGCTTCTGGCACCCGAACCGTCACCAAAACTTTGTCCGGCGGTGTTCACAACATCAAAATGGAATACTATGAAGCTTACGGCGGTGCCGTGGCTAAGTTGTATTGGCGGTAAACAAGAATCCAGAATATGGAAAGAAGCTAAAATTCAGGAGCAATCAAACAAGGGGCATCCTTGCGTAGCGCAAGGATGCCCCTTATAACATCTGATAAATGGCTCAACCGTGGGTTGAGCCATTCATTTGCCCATATTTATTGACTTTTCTTAACCCCGTTAATTCTTCCTAACTTGACGGCCGTCAAGTTAGGAAGAATTAGTAAAACAACCATATTCCCGCATATTCTCGGAGAACGGGCTAAAGTTTGGTTTCCGGAAATTAACGTTTGACCGATTTTGGATTTACTTTTGCCAAAACTTTGGCCAGGGTGAAACGAGGGTTGCATTTGCCGTATAGGAAGCGTCCTGGTTAAATTCAGTTTTATAGCGCATGCTGCCAAAACCATTTTTCTCAAAAACCAATGCCATCTCCCCTGCTGGCACTAATAAGTAATAATTTCCATTCGCGTCCGTGGTCGCGAAATAAGAACCTCCTTCTATTCTAACTGTAACACCGCTGATTTTACTCCCGAATTCATCTTTAACCTGTCCTTGGATAACAGCCGGCTTAAAATAATTTTTAATGGCATCAACTGCGGGTTTAAAACTGCCATCATCGCGCAAAAGGGCTGTTAAACCTCCCTGCAGCGTCCAGTAATTTACTGCCGGGATTAGATTTTTGTGGTTATAAAATACATCCATTAATCCTTTGATAAACTGCGCTTGCTGGTTTTCATCCATAGGGCCGTTAATATCCGAAATCGGTGCGCCAAATTCCCCAATCGCTATTTTTGACTGGTATAAGTTATTTAAATATCCGATATCCAAAGACATCTGCTTTGGATCGCTGACATAATGGTCTATCACTACAACGCTACCAATTTTATCAACCACGGATTTGGAAAGGATCTCCTTGGCAACGCTGCCGTTAACAGAAAAATAGCCGCAAGAAATATTTTTGCCGATAGTCTTAAAAGCATCCCGGCAGGAAGAAAAAGACTTGGGCAAAAAATCCAGCAGCGCGGCTTTATTCTGCGGCGAGGCAAAGGGATTGCCCAAAATCCCATTCTCCGGCTCAGGCGCCGGGGTAAAAATGTCGCCATCCTGAAAAATTTCCGGATGGCTTGTTATAAACGCATAAGTTTTTTGGACGTGCTGCTGCGCGCTGGCCATTTTTGGATAATTGAACCAGCCTTCCCAACCGGAAAAATTACCCCTAAACCAAACCGCCAAATCATTTTCACGCGCCTTATTCACCCACAGTTTTAAAAACGGGACAAACTCCTCATCATAAGGCGTACCCAAAGAAACGCAATTAGCACCCAAAGATTTTATTGCCGCCATCTGGTTATTAATAAGAGCTTCCAGTTCCGCTTGTCTGCCTTTCCAGCCACGGGCAGTATCGCGGGAAAATTTCACGGTGTCCACGCACTGGTATTGCCATAACGAAGCCTGCACGGTTTGGCTGTTTAGGCTAAAAGCAATAACCGGTTCGGCCTTAATTTTATTCATATAAAACCAGGCCATGGCGGCAATAACGACCGCCAAGGCAAACAAAATAACTATCATCAAAATTTTTTTATGGTTTTTCATTTTTCACCACGAAATTATTTTTTCTGCCATCAAAATAATTTTTGACTTTAACGGCAAAACTTTTCCTGGCCAAATATATTTTGTGGTAAGTTTCATTTTCATAAAGCTTGTCTTTAGCCCTTTTTGCCCTGCTTGCCAAAATCCACCACCATCTTACAAATATATTTTTTGCGTAAAACACATTGTACTGCTTATAGGACAAAGGCGTGAACTCCCTCTTAAAACGGCTGACCCCCCTGGAAAAATCAAAAATAGAAAAGTCTTCCCGGTAAAGCGACGGGCAGCGGTAATAAAGCAGCATTTTTCCGGGAGCCAAAAAGTTGAATTTTTTCTTGTAAGATGTCTTGTAGAAATGGTAAACTCCGCCATAAGCGAAATTAATGCTGAAAATTGCCGGCTCGCCGTCAAAGAAAAGCACGTCGACAGTCAACTGGCCTCCAAAACGTCTTGCCAATTCCCGGTAAAATTCTTTTTCTTTCCCGCCTCCAAAAGTAGCCAGGCCATTTTCCCTTTTGGCGCTGTCTTCGTCTAAGACAAAAGCGATTTCCAAACCTTTTAAGTTGTCATCCTTGTAAGTTTTAAGTGACAGATGTTCTTTATATTTTCTCGCTTTTCTTAAAACTTGGGCTTCCCTTTTTTTCGAAAAATACGAATAGGGGTTTTTACCCAAAAACAGAAAGGGGCTGGCGGATGCCTCCAAAGCAAAAAAATCCGCACCGGTTACTTTAAAAAACCCGACAGTTTCAAAACCCGTTTCGGGCAAGTAAAAATCGCCTGTTTTTTTCAAAAAGCCCATTAGCGCGCAAAAAATTTCCGGATCATTTTCTAAAACCAGCAGCGGCAATTTGTTTAAGTGCCCGCCTCCCGGGCAAGTCAAAGTTTTTATGCCAAAAACCTTTTCCCTTAATACCGGCAAAACGGCCACAATCTGGTTACTGTCTAAAGCTACAACCAGGCTGAAGTTCTTTACAATACCCGCCTCAAGCAAAGATAAAAACCACTCCGGCGAATTGAAAATATGGGGACAGACGGACCTGCCCCATAGCTGCCGCCATTCTGAAACCAGCTGGCCGCTTATTTGATTATGCTCAATGATTTGTATAGACATAAAGACGTAATTTCAAATATCAAATTTCAAATTCCAAATAAAATTCCAATGTCCAATTTTCAATGGCCAATTACTGCATTTTTGACATTGGGTATTGGTTATCGGATATTTATTTGATATTTGTTATTTGTAATTTGAAATTTACTAATTTTTTTTTCAACTCCAAATACGGCCTGTAAAAATATTTATTCCCGACCAGCTTTTCGCGCAAACTGGCCGTGAGCCGCCACCAAAATCTTACAAAAAAATTCTGGGCATAGAACAAATCAAACTGGCGGTAAGAAAGTTCCGCAAATTCCCGTTTTAAAGCGGTGTCGCCGCGGGCAAAATCAAAAATTTCAAAGCCGTCTTTTTTAAGCCTGGGGGCGGAATGGTAAAGCAATATTTTTCGCGGCGACAAATTGCCGAAACTTTTGTCGTAAGCCGTATTGCAGGAATAAAATATTTTTTTATGGATAAAGCCCATTTCAAAAGCAATGGGAAACCCGCCAAAAAGAAGCGTGCATACCAAAAAATTTTTCCCGAAATTTTTTGCTATCTTCCCGTAAAATTCCCTATCCGCGGCATTTACAAAAGTCGCCATGCCTTTTTCTCTTTTTGAGCTCCTTTGGTCAATTTCAAAAGCAACGTTTAAGCCTTCGCTTCCCTCAAAACACTTAAAAGACAGTTTGTCCTTGAATTTTTCCATCTGCTTGAAAATCTTCTTTTGCCTTTTCCGGGGCAGCTTTGCCAGCGGATCGCCGCGCAGTGAAAAATACCGGTTAATTGAAGATTGCCGAAAAATTAAACCAGGATTCTTCTTTTTAATTTCCAACGCCAGCGCTTCGTCGAGCTCTGACAGATAAAAATTTTTTAAAGAAAAAAGAAGCGAAGCCAATACCGTAAACAAATTGCGGCCGGCCTGGTTTTTAACCAATAATGCCGCTTTGCCTAAATGCTTTCCCCCGGGAAAGCATTGCACGGCTACGCCGTATCTAAACTCCTCGCGCAAAGACAGGACGGCTGCCAGGCCGTCTTTATCCCGGATGAATATCGCTTTGCACGAGCCTGAAGGGTAATATTCTTGGCACGCCAAAAACCACGAAGGCGAATTAAAAGAATGGGCACCATCCGCCCTTTCCCATAGCTGCTGCCACTCGGCCAAAAGCGCATCGTCTAATTTTTCATATTCCGAAGTGTGGATTGGCATATTTTTTAGTTAATAATGCGTTTGAAAATCAGCACGTCAGGAGAGGTATAGACTTTTTGGAAATATTTAAACAGCCTGCCTTGGACTTCCGGATTCTCGTAAATATTATTCCAGACATCGTCATTCTTCTGCATAATTATCCAAGTGGCGTATTTTTCCGGCTCTTTAAGCGAATCATCCCAATAAGGCTTGTTTCCGACATAAATAATCCTCTTCATGGGAATATGCGTGCGGATAATGCTCATGGTACGCGCGTAGTCGTCTACCAGCACCAGGCCGCCGTCGTAATTTTTATCTATCCAGTATTGGGCGTCCGGGATTTTAGCAGTAGCCGAAGACAAGCCAACCCGGCCGTCTTCCAAAGTGATAACCGGCGAGTAGCCAACAAGGTACGTGCATACTTGGGCAACCAGCAAGCCGGAGATTAAAATTTTGCCGGCAATACGGGTCTTGTAAAACAGGTAAGCGGCAGCCACGGCCGCGAAAGGCACCATCATAATCCCGTAGCGCGCGTTAAACAGCCGCCATTCAAAAGTAATGGGCGTGATGTGCGGGATAAAAATCACTGACTGGCCGACATACAAAGTCAGGACGTTGAAAATGAACGGCACCAGCAAAACCAAGAGCACGAAATAGCGGTGCCTCCCCTGCTTGTTGAATAATAGATATATCGCGCCCGCAATAGCCAGAGCAAAAACGATTACCCCGACATTGCTCATGCTGGTCACGAAATAATAAACGAATGACAGCCAAAAATTTTTATATCCTGGCAATTCTCCCCTAATAAGCCAGCTATGCTGCTGCGACTTGGCGGAAAACTGGCTGTGCGTAAAATATAAAGGATCACCCAAAATCAACATGCCCCAGGCCAGCCAAATAAAGATGCCGAACATGGCCAAAGTGGAAAACATAATTACCCGGCCTTCCAGCTTGGCCCAGCGCTCCTTGTTGAATTTGTTTTTAATTTCGGTGACGCTTTTGGGTATGGATTGCCAGGGCAGGTACAACAGGCTCAAAATCCCCGCTTCGGCCAAAACCAAAAACCAGCCGTCGTAGCGCGATAAGGCCGCACAGAAACCGAAAGCCGCTGACAAAACCAATGGCAGAATATTCTTGTCATCCTGCAAAAAAACAATGAAGTAATAGCTGGATAATATGAAGAATACGATTAAAGTCAGTTCGGTCATGGGCGTGGTCTGCATATATAAAATATTGGGATTGATGGTAAAAACCAAAGAAGCGAAAAACGCAGCCGCGCGGTTTTTGGTAATTAACAAAGTCAGTTTGAATAAAAAAATGGCAGAAACCACAAAAGCCGCTCCCGAAATTATGGATCCTGCCAGGCCGGTGCGCCATAGAAAATCGACGTAGACGAACGGCATTAGCAATAAATGAGGTAAAGGCAGCCAGATGCCGCCAAGCTGCGCAAAGCCCGGGGTTAAGCTGTCTATAACCCTTTTGGCAATATTTAAATGCGATTCCGCATCCCCGTAAGCCGTAATGTAGCCGTGGCGTAAGGAATAAAAAGTCGCAGCCGCAGCTAACACCGCAGCCAAAAACACCACGAATTTTTCGGTGGTAAGCTTGCCTGTAAACCTTTGCCATCTCATGATATTTTTTTGGCTGATGGTGATGGAAAACATAAAATTTATCTAATTAACCTAATTATTCTAAACAAATCCTAATACCCAAATGCCTAATTTAGAAATTGGGAATTAGACATTATTTAGGTTAATTAGAGCAATTAGAATAATTAGATTATTTTTTTTCTAATCTTGGCATTAAAAATAAAATAACAACCATAATCAAAACCAAAGCGCCGTAAATTACCAGCATATATTCCATCAGGCTCAAATGATATTTAAAATACGTATTATACAGCAGGCTGCTGCTTTCTCCTTTTTTAACAAGCGCCCAATTAAACAGAAAATTATAACGCTTGTCCGGCAGGCTTACCGCTTCGATCTTCGGCGGTATGGCATTGGTAGTCAGCGCCCCGATTACCGCAATCAAAGAGGAATAAGCAACCAGTGCAAAAACAATCACCTTGCGCCAAACCTTTGAATTTTGCGATGCAAAAACGGCAACAAAAATGGACAAGACTGCCATGGAAGGAATTAAATACCTCGGACCATAAGCCCAACCGCCCCATGGGTCGCCCCAGCTGCTGTATAAAAACAAATTAACTGCGGCCAAAGACAGCAAAATCCCTTGCTCCAAGCCATACGATTTTCCTCGCCTGATGCCAAACAAGGCCAGTAAAAATATAGGTGCAAATACAAACAAGCCGCGGTCAGGGGAAACAGTCAGAGTGTAAAAGCTGAATGGCACGTTCACCTCCCTGAAAAAACTTTGCAAGCCTTTTTGTTCGGACAATTGCGTTAAAGCCGCATTGGAATCCGGCCGCCCTGCCAAGTCTAATTCCTTAATCGTGCTGTAGTCGACCAGCTCGCCGCTCAACTTTTTCCAGGAGCCGAAATTTACCTGGTTATGGTAAGCGTTCCAAGCGCCGACCGCGAATAAAGATATGACTGATATAAACATTGCCGGCCTGATTAAAATTTTCAAATCAAGCTTATCTTTAACGAATCTGACCGATACGGCCAGAAAATAAACCACGACCGGCAAAAGCAAAACCGCATTCGGGTAATCCACGGTAATTGCCAAACCGTAAGCCAAAAACACCCACAGCCCCCATAAAAACCCTGACCTGCCGCTGTTCTTATATTGATAAGCCGCCAGGAAAGACGACAACATAAAAAATACGGTGAACTGGTGCTGGTATAAAGTGATGGCATAGCTCCAGGCAGTGCTGCCAAAACCAAAAACCAGCGAAGCAAAAGCGGCAGCCCACGAAGGGAGCTTAAAAATTTTCCTGGAAATGAAGAAAATCAGCAGCATGTTGAAAATCGCCAATAAGGGCACAAGGCTAAAAGCCCCGGTTAAAGACATGTTGAATTTTCTTCCCAAAAGATAAAACGGCAAGGCCAGATAAGAAACGCCGGGCGCGAAAAAGCTGAAAAATTTTCCATTGTAAACGCCGACGTCCGGATAAACCGCATCAGCCAAAACCTGGCCCAAATCGTAAGTGTGAAATTCCGCCAAAGCCAAAGTGTTGGCAAACCTGCCGCGCTCAGGAGAGAGCTCCAGGGCTTGGGATTTCTGGTCAAGCTTGTTTTTAAAATCCTCCGGCCTGGGATTACCCAAAACACCCTTGATGGTCAAAGAATAAAACAAGATACCGATAAAAATTAAAAAAATAACAGCTAATTTATCTTTCATGTTTTGTTAACAATTAATTCTATATCCACCCCGAATAAATCCGGGATCTAGGTGTATAAATTATTCTAATTACTCTAATTATTCTAATTGACCTAAATAATGTCTAAGTCCCAATTTCTAATTACCCAATTTCTGATATTTAGTCATTAGGATTTGGGATTTGTTTAGAATAATTAGGTCAATTTATTCGCACCTCTTTACACTCCCTGTTTTTTCTGGTATCCTTAGGTGTTCATTTCGAACGGAGGAAGATAAATGCAAACACAATGCGGTCATATTATCAAAGCAGAAATTGAGACTTTGGAAGGCTCTAATCATGACAGGGCCGTAATAATCGGGACAGCGGTCCTGGCCGATATCAACCACGCCGCAGGCGAGATAATACTTCTTGCCGAAGATACGTCCTTAAGCGGATATGTTCGCGTAACCATACCAGGGACTTTTTGCCCCATTTGCGGCGCGGAGATGCTTCCGCCCAAGGAACAATCGAAACCGCCGTCAACGGCCATTGCCACACCAACCAACGATGAATTAACATGCTGGTGCCCGATATGCAAAAAAGAAACCACGGTTTACCGAAAAGACGACAAACATCTAACCTGCAATCAAGGCCACACTTTTTCGACACCGGGCGACTGGTAAGCTGACCCAACGCCGATATCTGTCGCACATGCGATGGGTATCGGCGTTTTCTATTTACCTTCATTTCAACGGCTAAATCCTAATAAATCTACGTTTTAGCCGTTTAAATAAGGCTGTTTTGTAAAGGTTCTTGATTCTACTAATCTTTCTACTAAATACTAATTGATACTAAATGTACTAAATCTTATCCGAGTATACTTAATTGATATCACCGCTGGTATATAGCTTTAGTATATTTCGTATTCTTTAGTATTTAGTAGAGATGTTAGATTTTATTAAAATAATACTCTTCCACCGCTTTTGGCATTTGTCCTTGGGGAAACAATAAGGGCGCCTGAGAGCGGTAGCTGAAAACCAATTCTTTCTTTTTTTCAAAATTATCCTGCCAGACAAAACTTTCACAGCCGGCAAACTGTTCCTTTTCGGAAAGTTTAGCCGCATAAGGAAAATCTTTCCAAAACAAAATTTTGAATGGCTGCTTTGGCTCCTCAATAATAATAGACGTTTTGTCAGCGATAACTTTTCCCAAATTCGGCGCAATCTGGGCAAAAACCGCCTTGGCAGACAAGGCGTAACGGGCGAGCTTTTCGCATGCTTGCCTGACCAGGATATGGTCAACGTGGCCGCCAAACCCCGCCGGGCAAAAAACCACCGCGTTCGGCTGCTGCAAAATAATCCTGCTCAAAACCTCTTCTACCTGTTTCTGCAAAGCCGCGTCCTCTTTATGGATCTGTCCGGATATCGCGTGAAAGCGGTAAGTCGGGTACAGGTGGCCGAATTCGGGGATTATTTTCGAAAAAAAATTTGGCGATGTTTTTTTCCGCCACAACGCTTCGATAAAATCCAGATGAAAACATTTTGCCCCGGCCATTTGGCAAGCCATATAATCCTCCTCCCTCCTGGAACGATAAAAATCCTCAGCATTTTTAAATCCTGAAATTTTTACCAATCTTCCGGCAGATCTGGTCAAGAGGCCTGGAGCGGCCCTGGTGAAAACCGTCACGATATTTATTTCGGTCTTGCCGGACAAATACGAAATCAGCCCGCCAGCCGAAAGGACAGCGTCGTCCAGATGCGGGGATATGAAAAAACAAGGCAATTTTTCCGTGACAATGCGGCTAATCATAAATTATTTTTTATGTTTTTGTCATTAGCCGTATCACTTTTGAGCGGCCGCTCAAAAGTGATACGCGCGTTTTGATGAAAACCGTAAGCGGCTATACCGGCTGGTTGATTTTGAAAATTTTCAGGAATCACAAGCGCTTTTTGGACTTGCGGGATTAATGGCAAAATGAACGACTTATATTTTTCAGCCGCGGCGTCCCAGCTGTATTTCTCCGCTTCCTTCCGGCCATAAAGCCCCAGCCTGTCCCTTAAATTTTTATCTTCAGCCAAAGCCTGCATGGCGCTGGCCAGCTGGTTTACGTCAAAAGGCTTAACCTTAACCGAGGCTTCTCTGGTTATCCATTTAAAGCCTTCAATATCAAATGCCAAAAGCGGCAAAGCGTAAGCCAATGCTTCCAAAGCAGTGATGCCGAAAGTTTCAAAACGTGAAGGCGCGACTGCGAATATGGACTGCCTGAAAATTTTGTCTTTCTGCTGGCCTCTGACTCTCCCCGCAAAAATTACTTTCTCTTTAAGCCCCGACTTGGCGATTAATCCCAAAAGCTTTGCCTCTTCATTTTTTACGCCCGAGCCGGCAATCAGCAATTTATACGGAATTTTTTCATGGATTTTGCCGTAAGCTTTTAGCAGCAAATCCAGGCCTTTTTGGTCAACCTCAATCCTGCCAATATAAAGGATGTGTGTTTTTAAAATTTTCTGGCTAAAATTTCTAGGCAAGTCGACGCCGTTTGGAATAGCCTGTACTAAAACACCCCTATATGCGGCCAGCAGTTTTTGTTTGCAGGATTCCTGCATCACGATAAAATTTTTGTAAATTTTCAAGGCATATCTTTCCAAAAATTGGAAAGGCAGTTTGTATTTTCTTTCCATATCTTTTCCCGGCAGCATATGAACCAGTCCGATGACCGGCTTTCTGGTAAAAACCGGCAGCAAGGACACGGTAAATGGCGGGACAAAACTTTCCACCCAGACATCGAATTTTTCACGAAGTGCGTAGAACGGAAGCAGCCATTGGAAAATTACCTGGCCCAGTTTTGGCCCGGCAATTTTTAACCCTACTCTCTTATAATAAACCCCGTCCACCGCTTCATTTTTACTGCCGGGGTATTTGCCGGTTAAAACCTTAACCTTAAAATCCCCTGCCAGGCGTTTGCAAATTTCGTGGATAGCCACTGCTCCCCCGCCGCCGTAATAAGGGTTCTTAATGTCGTCGTAGTTGGAAAAAATGATGGTGTGCATAAATTATTGTGATGCTAATCTATTACGTGATACCAATATACGAATACATGCGAATGATACTAACAATACTAATATTCTTAGAAGATTATTC
>WARV01000014.1 GCA_013387205.1 Patescibacteria group bacterium
CGAGTGCAGCCGAGGAATCTCCCTTTTTTTGGCTACTTAAGAGATCCTTCGCCCTTCAGATGCACTTGGGCTCAGAGCCTGCCCCGGACTTGATCCGGGGATGACGCAAGAGCGTCGTTTTTGTCATTTATGTCATTTTTTTAATTTTTGTCATTACTTATTGTTTTTGTTCACTTGCCAAAAAATTCTTAATGTCATTAATAGTGCTCATGAACTGGGCCGGGAAAATTATGGTTGAGTTCTTTTCAACGGCAATTTCTGTCATGGTCTGCAAATTGCGCAACTGCAGCGCTATCGGATGGGAAGCAATGACATCGGCCGCTTCCGAAAGCTTTTGCACGGAAAGGAATTCGCCTTCAGCGGCAATAATCTTGGCTCTCTTTTCTCTTTCCGCTTCTGCCTGCCTGGCCATTGCCCTTTGCATGTTTTCCGGCAGTTCAATATCTTTAATCTCAACTACTGATACCACTACTCCCCAAGGCTCGGTATGGGTATCAAGTACTTTTCTTATTTCCGCGTTTATTACGTCACGTTCAGACAATACCTCATCGAGTTGGAACCTGCCGACAATATTCCTTATCGTAGTCTGGGCAATTTGGTTTATCGCAGACATGACATTTTCTATCGCCACGATGCTCTTTACCGAATCAACAATCTGGTAATAAGCCACGGCGGAAATGTCTACGGACACGTTATCCTTGGTGATAATCCTCTGCGGAGGAATGGGTAAGGTTATGGTCCTAAGGTCAACTTTCTTAACCCATTCTATGTAAGGAATAACCCATGCAAGACCCGGTTCTTTTAGCCCTACAATCCTCCCAAACCTGAACACCACGCCTTTTTCATACTGCCGGACCACTCTAAAGCCAGGCAGGACGATAAAGACTAACACCAAAATCAATAAAATTAATATTGGCATACGGTTTTTAATTAATGATCATTTAAACATTTAAGCATATAAGCATTAAGCCTTCATGTTTATATATTTAGATGTTTTTATGTTTAAATGACTAATCAACAACTTCTACGCCCATGCTCCTGCAAGTGCCGCGGATGATTTTCTCAGCCGCTTCCAAAGTATTGGCGTTCAAATCCTGCATTTTCTTTTCAGCAATTTCCTTAATCTGCTTGGAGGTAATCTTTCCTACTTTGTTAAGCAGGGGGTTAGAAGAACCTTTTTGCAAACCAATGGCTTTCATAATCAAATTGGAAGCCGGAGGGGTTTTTAAGATAAAGCTGAACGAGCGATCCTCGAAAATGGTCATTTCGACCGGGATAATCATATCCCCGCCCGCTGTCCTATCGTTAAATTCCTTGACGAACTGGGCGATGTTTACGCCATGGGGGCCTAAGGCCGTACCAACCGGAGGAGCCGGAGTAGCCTTTCCAGCAGGAAGCTGGAGCTTTAACATTGTCTTGATTTTCTTTGCCATAAGATTATTTAAGATTTAAGATGTAAGATTTAGGATGTATTCCATCCAAAATTCATGAATCAAGAAGCGTGAATCATGAATCAGGGATAAAATAGTTAAACTATATTATATATCCAACGGCTAAATCAGCGTTTTAGCCGTTGGAGAACCTGTACCGTATCTGTGTTATCCGCGATATCCGTGCATCTGCGAATTATATCTTTTTTACCTGCAAGAAATCCAATTCCACGGGGGTCTCGCGGCCGAAGATGGTGACCATGACTTTAACTTTGCCATGGGCTTCGTCCAAATCCCCGACTTTGCCTTCGTAATCCTTAAACGGCCCGTCGTTGATTTTGACCAAATCGCCAGTCGAAAATTCCACTTTGAACTTAGGCTCTTCCGCGCCCATGCGCTTCTTCAGATAATTCAATTCTTCTTCCGCTATCGGAGTCGGCACGGTCCCGGATCCTACGAACCCGGTGACGTTTGGGGTATTTCTTACCACATACCAGGAATCATCAGTCACAATCATGTCAACCAAAACATAACCAGGAAAAATCTTTTCTTCCACCGTTGTCCTCTTGCCGTCCTTAATCTTAATCTTTTTTTCCTTGGGCACGATGGCGTCAAAAATCTTGTCCTGCATATTCATGGACTCGATTCTTTGCTTTAAGTTGTAAGCGACGCTGTCTTCGTATCCGCTATAGGTGTGGAGAACGTACCAATGCCGCTCCCCGGTGACTTGTTGTCTAGACATAAATTAGATTTAAGATATAAGAATTATAAGTTAAGATTTTATCTAAATTCTAAAATAAATTATTATTGCTGTTAATATTAATAATACTTCTATATAAAATTCCGGTTTAGCCAGGTATTTTTTCGTAAACTTCCACCAATATTCTACAAAACTTTCGGCAACAATTTCAGATTTAACGCCGCTGTTTTTTAACGCGCAAACTTTTTTTGAAAAAGGCCACAACCATTCAATACCGTATGCGGAAATACTATCGAGCAAAAAGTGCGACCAGCTGGCAACCCAGATAATTAGTCCAAAATACTTGTAATATTCGCTTTGCGCAAAGAAATATACAGCAAGCCCGGCTAACATCCAGAGTATTGGAAAGTGGGTAAAAAACCTGCGGTGGATAGTATTATCCATCCCTTGCTTATACCACCAGGATTTTACCTTGGCAAAAGCAAAAAAATTATCAATATCAGGAGCGAAGCCGAAAAACATGGCCCAGAAAAGCAGCTGATTATATTCTGCAGGCGCCAGTTCCGGCTTGGTTACTTTCAACAAAGCATACCCGGCCAAAAAGCCGCCTGCCACATGCCCTGGAGGCAACATAAACTTTATCGCTTGCTTACTATTATTTCAAAGACCTTGAGCAAACCGTAGTCAAAAGCGCCCAGAATAAAAGCGACAACTATGCTAAAAGCAATGACAGTAACCGTGTATTTCAAAGTTTCTGCCCTGCTTGGCCAAACCACTTTAACCAACTCCGCTTTGACTTCCCTTAAAAATTGCATGATACTCATTTTTTTCCTTTTTTAAAAGGCCCTCAGGCCTTTATTTAGCTTAAGGATACCAGATATCAATATATTTGTCAAACTGCCGTCCTGTGCTGGATTACCTTAGTTTCACCTTCAAAAATGACGCTAATCGATGAAAAAATCCTGCGTAATAGCCCTTTCCATCCCAACAGTCAAGTTCACTGTTTTAACTTCTTCCATTGCTCCCTGTAAATTTAAAATTCTGATCCTTAATATGTAATCTCCTTTTTGAACCCTCATAAAAAATTTACCGTCTTCAATCGTACTTGTCCTTGCGATTACGATGTTAGGCATGCGGGTGTGACTAAGCTCCAGTTCAACATCGGAAACTGAAGTGTTCCTGGATTTGGAAACAACCCTGCCCCACAACCTGTTTTTTGGAAGCAATATCGCTAACAAAATAACCGCTCCGTAAAAATAAAGGACGTATTTGGTCAGGAAAAATGGAAAATAAACCTTGCTGGCAATAAAAACCGCTAAGACTATCCAAAAAAGAGAAATGGTCAAGACCCGCAAAAAATTTTCCGTGCGCGGGGAATAATTAAACATTCTTTCTTTTTCCTGCTGGTTCCAGTCTTCCCTCTGGGGATCCATAGGAATATTAAACGCAATCACTTCCGCGTCCCCTAAAACTTCAAAAAACTCGCCGCGGTATAAATTTTCATAAACGCTATCCTTATCACCTTCTATCAAATGGGAAGGAAAAGTATAATTGGTCTTCCTGGCAAAAATTTTATATTTTCCCGGCCATGATAAAAACCCATAGCGTCCGGTTATGTCGGTTATGAAAGTTTGCGCTACCTTGCCGCTTTTTGCGTCAATCAGCTTAACCACGACAGGGTCTAAAGACTGCTTGGTTTTGCTGTCATAGACAACTCCCCAGTGTTCCTGCCTGGCTCTTAACCCAAACAAAACCAGCATGCGGTTTAGCATCAGGTTGACTTTTATGAAAAAATTTGACATTTATTATGAAAGGCCGAGCATCTAGCATCAAGATGCGAGATATGAGGCCAGATTAAGTGCGGAAGCGGAGCTTCCACTTTGATAAGGAAACTGCCCTGATGCCCCGCTGCTAGCAGCGGGGTCAGTTTCATTTTTGTTCCGTTTTCTTTATAACAAAAACTTCGTCGATTCTTTTTATAACATCTTCAATTTTAGTGTTGGCCTTAATGAAATATTCCTCAATTTTCAGGCCCTGCACCCTTAAAATATCCTTATTACTCCAAAGATTGCTAAAGACAATGACCGGCGTTCGGCTAATTGCCTCATCCGGATAGGAGCGCATGCGCTCTAGAACTTTTATCCCGTCAATTTTCGGCAAAAGCAGGTCTAAAAGCACCAGGTCGGGTCTTTTATCGAGCCACGAATTTATAGCCTCTTCCCCGTCCTCTGCTTGGAGGACATTATGGGTCCTGGTTAATTTTTCGGACAAAAT
Source organism: Patescibacteria group bacterium (assembly GCA_013387205.1). Lineage (GTDB taxonomy): Bacteria > Patescibacteriota > Doudnabacteria > UBA920 > UBA920 > AMAZON01. Next base: position 4,405 of record WARV01000014.1, read on the forward strand.
AGCCCTTAACGAATTATCATCTTCCACTATTAATATTTTTTTCATATGTTTTTCATATGAGGCTGCCCAAATATTTTAAGCAGTCTTGTTTAATGCTACTTGTAAAATATTTTTTAATAACATGGCTACAGTAATAGGACCAATACCGCCCGGAACTGGAGTAACGGCAAACGCGACATCCTTTACCGATTCAAAATCCACATCTCCCATTATTTGCCCGCTTGATTCCGCGGTGCCCGCATCAATTACCACCGAGCCCGGTTTAATCATTTCCGCCTTTATAAGTTTTGGACTGCCTGTTCCGGAAATTATTATATCCGCCTGCCTTGCCAGCGCGCCCAAATCTTTTACGTCTTTATCCGCGGTTGACACATCTAAACCTTTTGCCTTAAGCAAATATGATACCGGCTTACCCACCAAAAAACCTTGCCCAATCACCAATATCTTTTTTCCTTCAATTCCTTGCGGGTTTTTTTCCAGAACCTGGAGAATCGAGCCGGCTGTCGGCGGAATGAATTTAGGGTTTCCCGAATAAAACTTTTGCAGATTTTTTTCACCGATGCAATCCACGTCAATTTCCGGATTAATAGCTTCAAGCACCGCTTCTTTGGAAAGATGTTCTGGCAGAGGAAGCTGGACAATAAGCCCGCAAATGTTTTTTACTGAATTTAGCCTGACAACCTCCTTGATTAAATCTTCCTGGCTAATACTCTCCGGAAATTGCGCTGGGTAAAAATCCATCCCGCATTTTTCTGCTGTCTTTGCCTTAATATTCACGTAAGATTGCGACACCGGATCGCTGCCGACCAGAATATCGCAAAACACCGGCTTGAAATGCAGGCCTGAAACCGCAGACTTAACTTCATCCAGTATTCCTTTGGCTATTTCCCTGCCATCAATTACCATAATATAAGTTTATGATGAAAATAAAAAAAAGTAAAATAGTGATACCAATCTACAAATCCATACTAATAATAACTAATGACAACTAATTCCTTCTTTGCACGCATTAGTTGTCATTGGTAATATTCGTATGCATTAGTTTATTGGTTAATTATTTGTTATACCTATTCTGTGCCCACCATTGCAGGGCTTTTTTAACCACAGGCACGGCAGCAATATGGCCTTCACCGCCGGCTTCAACCAAAACCGTCACGACAATTTGCGGGTCCTCAAACGGAGCATAAGCGGTAAACCAGGCGTGAGTCCTGCTGGGATCTGCGCCGTCAAATTGTGAAGTTCCGGTTTTCCCGGCGGCAGATACAGGAAGGGTGGAAAGCTGCCTTCCGCTTCCTGAAGTGACCGTCTCCCGCATGCCTTCCTGGACAATCTTAAGATTTTTTGGGTCAATAAACCTGTTTACCAAAACTTCCGGATTGGTTTCGAAAACTGTTTTTCCCTTGCCGTCTATTACCCTGTTTAAAATTTTTGGTTTAAAACCTACCCCGTTATTGGCAATTATAGACGTCCATTCCGCAACCTGCAAAGGAGTTGCCAGCATGTCGCCCTGCCCAATCCCAATGTGGTATGTATCTCCCAAATACCACTTGCTTAAAATCGCATCATTTTTAAAATATAATCCTTTCCAGTTTGGGTCAGCTACAAGGCCAGATTTCTCTCCCTGCAAATCAATCCCGGTAGTTTTCCCTAAGTTGAACTTGCGGTAATAACTTGCTAATTTTTCCGCGCCCAAACCTTTTATCGATGAATTAGGATGGCCTCCGGCAACTGTATAAAAATATATGTCGCTGCTTTGGGCAATAGCGCTTCTTACGTCCATGGCGCCAAGGCCGTCCCTTTTCCAACCGTAAAAATTATAACTAATAGAAGGATTAAATTGGTTAGGGATTACCAGAACTCCCCTGTCCTGGATTTTAGTGCTTTCAGTAACAATGTTTTCCTGAAGGGCAGCTGCACCCACCATAGGCTTGACGGTTGAACCTGGCGGATAAGTTCCGGCTATCGCCCGGTTGAACAACGGCAAAGACTTATCTGACAACAACTGGTTATAATCGTCCTTTTTAATTCCATGCGCGAACTTGTTATTGTCAAAACCGGGCAGGCTTACCAAAGCCAGCACCTGGCCATTTTTTGGGTTTATCGCGACAGCGGCTGCTTTGTTGGTGCTGGAAACTGACCCCTTTAGTTCCTGGTACAAAAGTTTTTGGAGCTCCTTATCAATGTTCAAAACTAAAGAATCGCCCGGCAGCGGATTATTATCCCCAAGCACGCTTAAAAGTTTTCCGGTTGCGTCTACCTCAACCAAATTCTGCCCGTTGGTTCCGTGCAGATATTGCTCGTATTGCATCTCTATCCCCGATTTGCCGATAAAATCCACGCTGTCATATTTGTTCTTGTCCAAAGTATTCAAATCATCAGGCCCGACCAGGCCGGTATACCCCAAAACATGGGAAAAAACTTCCGGATCCAAATAGTCGCGGATGGGAATTTTTTGTACGGAAAAACCTACGAATTCGGACGCCCTTGTTTCAAAAAGAATGCTTTGCTCGACAGGGATGTCCTGCTTGACTATTATTGGCTCTAAGGAATTCTTGCTGACATTTTTCAGTTTTTGCCTTAGCTCCGTAGCGTCAAGGCCGAATACGGATGATACTTTCTCCAGCTGTTCATCAAGCTTTTCTTTGGGCAAATCAAACGGTATGGCGACGAGGTTAAAGCTGGCGGTGTTCTGGGCGAGCACTTCCCCGTTCCGGTCCTGGATGATGCCGCGCGGAGCTAAAATTGTTTGTTTTCTGATCCGGTTATTGTCGGAAAGTTCCCTAAATTGGGGACCTTTGATGATTTGCAAAAAAAACATCCGGGAAAAAATCACAAAAAAACAAGCGAACAAAACAATTAAAAGCCATTTTAGCGATGGCGCATGGCGTTCATAATCAAAAACTTCACCGACTTTGCTTTCGGTATCTGCGGCAGCTTCTTCCCAATCCAGCGAATTCTTGTTTGAGGGAGTTTTGTAAGTTGTGCTTATCTTAAAAGGATCTTTCATGCTTTTTACCCCCACACCAATTGCCGACAAGCGTTGTGCATATTGGACACTGCCCTATTATAATCAAACTGGTTAGATACCAAAACTTGTCGAGAATTGGTGTGGGGGTGAATTTAAATCTTATTCCGCTGTCTCAACTGAAAATTTTCCACTACGCTTTTAATAAACCCTGCTAATAAATACATGGGATACAATAACAATAAATTGCATACCAAGTCCACAAGAAACCTGTGCCTTAGCATGCTTATATCTATTAAATATTTGGCCCAGCCCAGCTTAAACGCGGACCAGCTGAAAAACCACACAAGGACATCTGTTAAGGCTAGCGTGGCCGCAGACAGCACTGCCATAATTTTCCAGTTTATTTCCAATACAATCACATTCGTCGCAAGCAAGTGCAGGATAAGGCCTACAATAAGAAAAGAGAGCATGAATGTTCCTGTAAAAGTTGCCGAATAAAAATCCAACAGCAGTCCGGATGCCAAAGCGATAAAGAAAAAATCATTATTTTCTTTATCGAGGGAATGGAATATCAAAAAAATCAGCAATAAATTCGGCATCAGGTTTATGGTAGAAAAAAAACCTACATTTATTGCCAGCAAGATAATTATTGTTAATGTATAGATTAAATATTTCATATTATAGCGATCCTGATCTGCGAATACCCCGAAGGGGTCCCTTTGGGACATCCGAATTATCCGAATGAGTTGCGAATATAATATTCGGGTCATTCGGATATAATTCGTTGATTCGGATCGGTTACTTGACCACGAACACAAACTCCAGGTTATTGAAATCAATAGGGCTAAGTAAAGTTGTCTTTTTAAAAAGGTCGTTTGGGGTTGAGACAACATCTCCCACTTCCCCGATAATGATATTTTTTGGAATTTTTTCATTTATCCCAGCGGTAACAACCAACCAGCCTTTTTCAACCGGGATGTTCTGCGATAACTGGTCCAAAATCAGCCCCGAACCGAAAGACCCCCTGACTACAGCGTCAGTGCTTATTTTGCTTAACCGCGCATCTGTTGAAAACCTGGAACTGGTAACCAGCAAAACAGTGCTAGTGTTCCGGTTGGCGTATATAACCTTTCCAATCAAATGGCCCTGGGAAATTACCGCCTGCCCCTCGATAACTCCATGTTCAGTGCCGCAATTAAGGACTACCGCATCGCTAATTTCAAAAGAGTTCTGGGCCAAAACAGAACAGGATATTAGAGACATTTCATTGCTTCTGGCAAAACCCAACTCATTGCGCAACGCTTCATTTTCCTTTTTTTCCTGTTCGTAACCAACCAGATCCTGCTGCAATTTTATTACCTTGCTGCTTAAGGCAACATTTTCTTTGGTGATTTTGCGCAACTGGTAAAGTGTCGTGAAAAAATTTTTTACCGGCAAGGTAACATGTTTTACAACATAAACAACCGGCCTTGGCGACTGCAAAACGGCATTTTTAATAGGTCCGATCCACCCTTTAACCTGGAGCACGACGAAAATCGAAATTATCACAAGGCACAATGAAAATATTGCAAAAGTTTTTGTATATATAAAACGCATAAAAAATATTGACAAAAATGACATAAATGACAAAATTGAACAAAAATTACTGCCCCAATGGGGCCCTTTCAGGGCAGTATCATTTCCGTCGTTTTTATCATTTTTTTAATTTTTGTCATTTACTTTGGTATCCCTGCGTATTCAGTGGGCACTAAAACGTCTTTTAGGCTTTCCAAATCCTCAACAATGACGCCCGTGCCCCGGACTACGCAAGTCAAAGGATCCTCGGCGACAGTAATCGGCATTTGCGTTGTTTCGTGCACTAATTTATCCAGATTCCTAAGCAGCGCGCCGCCGCCTGCCAGGACAATTCCTTTGTGCATAATATCAGAAATTAATTCCGGCGGTATTTCTTCCACCACGCTTTTTATATTATTCACGATAACTTTTAGGCTGTGCATAAGCGCGTCCCTTACCTGCGAATCGGATATAGTAACTTCCTTGGGAAGACCCGACACCAAATCACGACCCCTCATTTGGGCATACATCGGTTCGCTCAGCGGGTAAGCGCTGCCGATTTGGATTTTTACGTCCTCAGCTGTCCGTACGCCTAGCAGCAAATTAAAATTCTCCCTCGCGTACTGGATGATGTTTTCGTTCATCTCATCGCCGGCAATGCGCAAAGATTTGGAAATTACCACGCCTCCCAAAGAGATTACCGCGATTTCCGTGGTGCCGCCGCCAATGTCCACAATCATGGAGCCTTGGGCGTCCTGCACGTTAAGGCGACTGCCGATTGCCGCCGCCATAGGTTCTTCGATTAAAAATGCCTGGGACGCGCCGGCATTGATTGCCGCGTCCTGCACTGCGCGCTTTTCCACCTCTGTCACGCCGGAAGGAATGCCAATAACCACCCGGGGACGCCTCAAAAAAGCGTAAGTTTGGGCGTGGACCTTATCGATAAAATACCTGAGCATTGCTTCGGTAATTTCAAAATCCGAAATGACTCCGTCCACGAGCGGACGAGTGGCGATAATGTGCGGCGGGGTGCGGCCGACCATTCTCCTGGCATCATTGCCAATTGCCAAAATCTGCTTGGTGCGGGAATTAACAGCAACCACGGACGGCTCGTTAATCACAATCCCCTTGTCTTTGACATAAACCAAGGTATTAGCAGTACCAAGGTCAATGCCTATATCTTTGGAAAATTTTTGATAAACTCTATGAAGCATAAAAAAATCCGAAATTCTAAGTTCGAAATCCTAAACAAATTCCAATATCTAAATCCAAATATTTAAACCCTAAGGTTTACTATTTAAGATTTAGAATTTAAATATTGTTTAGAACTTAGATATTAGGATTTAGGATTTTATTTTATAACTGACGATAATTCTTTTATTTTAACTAAACCGACCTCAACTTCTGACCTCTTTTTCACTTCAACACTCTCTTGCGCCAAAGTTTTCTCCGAAACCACGATTCTATAAGGAATTCCTATTAAATCCGCGTCCGCAAACTTGACTCCCGGGCTTACATCCCTGTCATCATATAATACCTCAATTCCGGCCTTAAGTAAATCATTGTAGATAATTTCGGCTTTCTCTTGCGCGCCTTTAAAAGCCAATAAATGCACCTTAAACGGCGCCACGCTCTCCGGCCAAATTATACCCTTGCCATCATGAAATTTTTCAACAATCACGCCCATAAGGCGGGACGTGCCAATACCATAACAACCCATTATAACGTCTTTCTTATTTCCTTCCGCATCCGTGTATGTTAGATTGAAAGCCGAAGAATATTTGGTTTTTAATGGAAATATATTGCCGACTTCAGATGCGACTGTTTCACGATATTTGTCAGAGCCGCACTTGGTGCATTTTACGCCTTCCTCAAATATTTCTTTGTTCTTTGCCAATCCGCACTTCTCGCAAATATAAATTGTATCCTCCCCGTTTCCTATTTCCACCTGGAACTCGTGGGAAAACTTGCTGAATGTTCCGCCTGAAGCTTCGGTTAAAATCGCATCAAGTCCCAAACGCTTGAAAACGTTTTGGTATGCAGGGATGGCAATCGTGTCATAAAACTCAAGCAAATCCTGTTCGTCTGCATGGAAGCTATACAAATCTTTCATCCTGAATTCGCGTCCGCGCAACAGGCCGGATTTCGCGCGTGGCTCATCCCTAAACTTTGTTTGGATCTGATAGACAGCCAATGGTAAATCTTTATACGAGTTGATAACCGGCAATGCGGCTGGGGTGACAATTTCTTCATGAGTCGGGCCGAGCGCGTATTCATTGCCGTGCTGGGATTTTATCTTGAAAAGAATATCAAGACCTTCCCACCTGCCAGTGGCCTGCCAGTTATCCTTGGGATGAAGCGATGGCATAAACATTTCCTGGCCTCCTATTGCACCCATTTCTTCCCTGACGATATTTTCGATTTTTGACAAAACCTTCCAGCCCAAAGGCAAGTAAGAATAAACTCCTGCTAAAACTTTTTGCACGAATCCGCCCTGCTCAAGCAAAATAGCATTTACAGATACATCTTCCGCAGGTTTCGTTTTACTGGTTTTTAAAAAGTATCGTGATTGTCGCATAATTTTTGTCATTTTTGTCAATTATGTCATTCCTGTCATTACCCTTATTATACCCTAAAATTACGATTTAAAAAAGCCGTTTTTTCCAAGGAAAAACCGCCTTTTAAGGCGGCAGTAAAAATGTATTTAGAAATCTTTTTATCAAAAAGATGCGAAAGTATCTTTTTGCTTAGGACCGTTTTTAACGGCCGTTAAAAACGGTCCTAAGCCCGACGGTTTCAGGCAACCCCTTTAGCCACCAAAAATACGACTGATAATTCCCGTGCCTTTAATGTCTTTTACGGTCACGGCAAGCATTAGTAGCAGCAAGAACAGAAACCCGGCGGTGTTAACCGCTTGTTCGATTTTTTGGTTGTTCTTCTTGCCACGTATTTTTTCAATAATCAAGAATAAAATCCTGCCGCCGTCCAATGCCGGAAATGGCAAAATGTTTAGAATCGCCAAATTCAAAGACAAAAAAGCGGTGAACTGCAACAGATAAACAAACCCAAGCTGGCTGGCTTCGCCGGTTAATTGCGCGATTTTTATCGGCCCTCCCAAACTTGAAAGCCCGAGTTTGGAGGTTAATAAAACATACAGCCCGGTCACGATGTTAAAAATTTGGATGCCAACTGTCTTCACGCCTTCAATAGGAGCCCAGTACCAGGGCACGGAATACTTTCCGACATTAGCCAAAGCGATCCCGGTCGGTCCCTGCCCGGCTTCCGGGTTTTTTATGGAATTAACGTTTAACGTCAAAATTTCCCTGCCGCGCTTGATTTGGAATTCCATCAATTTGCCGGAATTGTTTTTGATATAATCCCTGAGTTCATCAATATTGCCAAAAGCTTTGGTATCCACTTTAACCACTTGGTCGCCCGGCTTAATTCCGGCTTTGTCTGCCGGGTAATTCGGCACGACTTCAATAATCGCGACATGGTTGTCTTTCAGCCTAGCATACGGAGGAAGCTGGTCGGAGCTGTCTACGGCAGCCGGCAATCCTATTGCCAGGCCGATTGACGTTAAAACCAGGGCCAAAACCACATTCATAGTAACGCCGGCAATTAAAGTTACAAAGCGCGACTTAAAAGGCCGATTGATAAAGCTTCTTGGATCCTCCTCATGCTCATTGTTCTCGCCCGTTATTTTGACGAATCCGCCAAGCGGTATCCAGTTTATGGAATAAACAGTCTGATCATTATCAAGAGGCGCTTTATGGAACCAAACGAATTTCCATTTGCCCCCGGTTTTCTGTATGCCTGCCAAGCGCGGAGGGAAACCAAACCCGAATTCTTCCACTTTCATCCCGCTTCTTTTTGCGGCGATAAAATGCCCTAGCTCGTGAACAAAGACAAGCAGCCCTAAAATGATTAAAAAAATGAGGATGGTAGTTAACATAATTACTAAAATTATTCTAATTGCTCTAATTAGTCTAATTATTCTAAACAAATCCCAATTCCTAATTTCTAATTCCCGAAATTTTAGACATTGGGTAATTAAATATTATTTAGGTCAATTAGGTTAATTAGAATAATTAGGTCAATTTCTATACTGTCATAACTTCTTCTTCCTTTGCTTCCGCGTGCTGTTTTATTTCATCGTTTAACTTGTCGACTTGCTCCTGCAGTTTTTTCTGCCCGTGGACCAAATCATCCTTGCTGATTTCCCCGTCGCTTTCCGCTTTCTTCATCTCTTTAATAACGTCTTCGCGCACGTTCCTAACGCCAATCCTGGCCTTTTCCGCAATCTGCCCCACCAGTTTTACCATTTCTTTCCTGCGCTCCTCGTTTAAAGGCGGCAGGGTGATTCTTATAACATTTCCGTCGTTACTTGGGTTAAAACCCAAGTTCGCCATCTGGATGGCTTTTTCAATGGACTGGAGCTGGCTTTTATCCCAGGGAGAAATTGCCAAAGTGCGGGCATCACTGACTGTTACCGAAGCTACGTGCTCAATAGGCATCCTGGAGCCATAGCTTTCCACCTGCACGGTGTTTAAAAGTGCTGGATTCGCTCTTCCGGTCCTGACTCCGGAAAGCTCGTGGAGATAATGCTCGATTACTTTGTTAAAACCGTCTTTGTGGTTGCTCAAAATATTTTCTACCATGTTTTTCCTTTAATTTCTTAATTTCTAAAATTACTGTTCAATGTATATGCCGCCGTAAACTATCTGCGGCAATTGGGGATCTATTAAAATATAATTGATAAATCCCCTTGTGGCAATACTCTGTGTTTGGAAAGTAGAACCCCCGTCCGTAGATTTATACATAGTGGGGCCGACGCTGGCAAATACTATATTACTGCTGTTTTTCGCTACGGTCACTGCCCTGGCATTACTGTCTTCAGGTTTAAGCGGCAGGCTCTGGGGCGCCCATGTTTTGCCTTCATCAGTCGTCTTATAAAGTCCCTTGCTGGTTGCTAAATAAATCAAACTAGAGGAAACACTGTCAACATAAGCCTGGTTGAAAGATTCAATGCTTGTAGCGGATGCGCTATACCAGCTGCCCGGGGCCATGGTTAAGCTTGATGTCAAATCCGAAAAGTTTTCCCCAAAATCATTAGACTTAGACAAACCCTTAGTCTTAAGCAGCACGTAGAATCCGTTATTGGTCCATGTAATCCTATTAACCCTGCTGTCAAAATTTTTCGCCAGCTTCCAGGAAATTCCTCCGTCAGCGCTTTTAATGATTTCGCCCGAAGCAGTGCCAATTACCACCTGGTTAGGCTGGGTAGGGTTTATTGCCACTGCCCTGACAATATTATCGCCGCTGCCTTCGTTGTAAATTTCCTGCCAGGTCGCGCCCTTGTCAACGGTCTTTAGCACCTTGCCGAAGCTGCCGTAATATCCTGCCACATAAATTATTTTAGGATCCTGGGGATTTATGGCAAAATCATAGACCAGAATTTTTGAAAGGATTATTTTCCAGCTGCCTGCGGAATCTTCGGATTTATACAAGCCGCCATTGTATGAACTGGCATAAACTGTTTCCCTGTTGGTTGGGTCAAAATCAAGCTTGGAGATATTTAAACTGCTTATACTGCCGCTCTTGGTGTCTTTTAAGACGTTTGAAAACTGCCAATCCATACCTCCATTTACTGTCTTTATTACCCCTGCCGGGGACGGCTTCTTAAACAAATTCAAGCTGCACGCTTGGGCAGTGAAAAGCACTGGCACTAATAAAATTATTAATTTTTGTTTCATAATCTTACTATTCTCTACTAAATACTAATTGATACTAAATATACTAAATATCATCAAATATACTTAATTGATATCACTATTGGTATAAAGCTTTAGTATATTTCGTACATTTTAGTATTTAGTAGAAGGTTTATATTTTTAAGAATAATCCCTGTAAAACCATTTTTTTATTTTTATTGATTTTTAGGTCATTGATTGAATTGGACAATGCGGTTAGAGAACTGAATTCGTCCGGATTTTCTCTAAGTTTTTGGGCCTGATAGCGGTACCAAACCAAAAATGTATTTTCAAGGCCTTCGTTTTCCGCGTCCGCAAAGTCACTAATGGCTAAAATCCTGTCCAAAAGCTTTCCGCGCTTTATCTCTTCCAGTTTTTCAATAATCTGTTCCTGCTGCCGGAAAAATTCCTTATCCCCCGCAAGCTTTTCCATCCTTTCAATCGAGCCGAAGCTTAAATTTAAAATCTTGTCAGAAATTTTTAAATTAGAAAGCTTCGCGTATTCCTTAAGCTGGTTTTGGGTCAAGGCGTTGAAATTCACGGTCACGCATCTGGAAAAAATCGTCTGGAGCGGCTTGCTCGCGGCTATCAAAATAATAATCGTGCTCGGACTTGGCTCTTCCAAAGTTTTCAGCAAAGCGTTACTGCTTTGCACGTTCAAGTTGTGGGCATTATTTATGATGGCAATTTTTTTCTTTGCCACAAAAGGCTTAAAGCCCAGATTCGCAATAAATTCCCTAATTCCAGCAACAGAAGATTCGGGACCAGTATCGATAATGGAAAAATCCGGATGACTGCTTAACTTTTCCGTTTGCAAAATTTTCCCTGCAAATTCCAAAGCCAGGGCTTTTTTACCCGTGCCAGCAGGCCCTAAAAATAAGTAAGCGTGGGGCAAAACCTCTTCGCTTAATTGTTTTGATAAAATTTGTTTCGCTCTTTCGTGGCCAAAAGCCCGCCAACCGCTTTCCATACCGTCAAAATCTTTTAATTTCTATTTTAATTATAACATAATTAGCAATCCGAATCTACGAATACCCCGAAGGGATCCCTTTGGGACATCCGAATTATCCGAATGGACTGCGAATGAAATTTTCGGAGCATTCGGATGGTAATTCGGGGAATTCGGATTACTATCTATTTACTAACATTCACCACTCCGGTAATGGATGGGTTTAAATGGTTATGATAGCCCCAAGTTCCTGCCTTGGCAAACTGGAACTGGAATTTGCCACCGGCGGGGATTGGCTCTTTGGCATCAAATTCCGGATAAGCCGTATGGGTCGGGTGCGGATCGGATGCGGGCCAAAAACTCTGCGAGCTGTTGTTTTTGAAAATAATAATATCGCCGACTTTTATATCAACGCTTTGAGGCGAAAATCTCGAACCATCAAAAACAACTTCTTTTACTAAAACATCCGGACCAAACGCATCCCCTTCTCCCGAACTATAGGTCGCATGCGAAGATTTTGTCGTTGTCTTGGCTGCTGTTTTAGCCGCAGGAGCGGATGATGTTGCAGCGGGTGTGCCAGCTGCTGTTTTGGCGTTTTCGGAAATCTCTTTTTGGTTTTGGCTGTTTGAAGAAGATTCAACAGCCGGAGCCTTAGCAGGTTTTGAAGTTTTACCGTAATAATAAATCCCTGCTACGGCAATCATGCAAACTATTATGATGACGTATGGTATTTTTTTCATAATTTTTGTATTAATGATTATTCTTAAAAGTGTTTTATTATAGTATAATTATATCATGTGACGAAGTGGTCTCAAAAGCTGCTTTTCAGGCGAAATTACAGAATGTTGGGCAGATTGGCACAAAGAATTTTTGATGTTTAGCTGGAAGCTAAGCAGAACAAAATTTTTGTGACAAGATGCCAATATTCTGGAATTGCAGCCAAAATGAGGTTTTGAGACCACTTCTACCATCATTAATATTCATAAAAGACGATGAGAAAGCGAATTTTTGACGAGCCGTCCACAAAAGCCAAAAAAAGGGATATAAAAAAGCGCCCACGCATGAAAATGCGTGGGGCTGGTTTGCGCAAACCCTCAGCTTTCGCAGGGCGGATAATCACAAAACAATAATCCTGTCCCGAAGCGGCAGCGGCTTAAACAAGCGATTCAAAAAATTACGCCTGGCTTTCTCGGTCGGCATCCGGCAGGAGTCTTGGTTAGCGATCTTATTTATAGCCATGGACCGGAAAGACGGAAACGCAAGCTCCATAAACAGCATTGAAGAACTGGTCGTGATACTCCCGTCATACCTAATGCCTTCCTTCAAGGGAATTCCGCTAATGTCAGGAATCTCATCCATGAATGACTCAAGGATTTTAACATTTGAATCGATATTCCTACGGTCACCCGAAAAATGATATCCTGACATTACCCCGTCAAAATTGCCAATAACCATCCGAGGCGGAAAAAAGGCAGAGTGCGGGCACATTCTCACATGCCAACTCTTCCAGATTTTTGTCTGGTATAACCCGCCAAGAAAATCATGCCAAGAAGGCAAACATCCGCCACTCTCTTTACCTGTTGGATGGACATGAAAATCCATCGCGAGACCGCGGGGTATTTTGCCCATATTGGAATGAATGTCCTCTAAATTCCTTTTGGTATCTTCAGGATCCCATGTCAGGCTATGTTCAGTGCCAAAAACCACCGGGGTCACTGCCAAGCAATAATCGTGGGTGATATACGCGCAAAAACCGGTTTCGCGTCTTTGCAGTTTTGATTGCTCTATACAAAGGCTAATTATGTAATTCAAATGAAGAAAAACTGAGTTAGGCAGCATTATCCCTCCTTTTTCAACTGGCTAATTAGTATGCCAATAATCCAAAATTATGTCAACAATAGATAAAATTTTAGTAATTGTCGGTCCGACATCGTCCGGCAAATCGGAACTGGCGGTCAAGCTTGCAAAGCGTTTTAAAGGCGAAATAATTTCCGCAGACAGCAGGCAGGTTTACAGAGACATGAACTTAGGAACCGGCAAGGTTGAAGGAAAATGGAAATTTTGTAAAAACCGCGGCCGCGGTTTTTACAAAACGAAAGTATACGTTTACAAAAACACCCCCCACTATTTAATTGATTTTGCCAATCCAAAGAAACAATATTCCGTATCGCAATTCCAAAAACAGGCAAAAAAAACGATTGCGGATATTTTTAAGCGCGGCCGCTTGCCAATAATCTGCGGCGGCACCGGACATTTTATCGACGCGGTTGTTTATAACCAGAACTTGCCGGAAGTTCCGCCCAACCCTACACTCCGCAAAGAATTGGACAAGCAAAGCAACGAACAATTACTTGAATATTTAAAACAGCTCGATCCTGACAGAGCCTCTGTTATAGATTGGCACAACAAGCGCCGTTTAATCCGCGCTTTGGAAATTATTATCACTACAGGCAAGCCCGTTCCGCCTGTAGGGGCGGATACTATCCGCCCTCTACAATATGATGTATTATGGCTCGGCATCAATCTTCCCCAAGACGATCTTTATAAAAAAATCGACAAGCGTTTAAAGCAAAGGCTAAAGGCCGGAATGATAAAAGAAGTCCAAAAATTGCGCAAGCAGGGGTTATCGTGGAAAAGATTGGATGATTTTGGATTGGAATACAGATACATATCGCTTTATCTGCAAAAAAAATTATCTTACGATGAAATGTTTACCCAGCTCTCTTACGCGATTAAGCACTACTCCAAACGCCAGCTGACCTGGTGGAAAAGGAATAAAGAAATAAATTGGATTAGTAATTATAAACAAGCAGCGGGCACGGTTGCAAAATTTTTTAAATGATATATAATAATCCCTGCAAGGAGGCAAAACATGGCAGGGACTAATTCGCCCCGTGTAAATGAACTGTTCGGCTGCATGAAAAATTCGTATCAACCCGAACGATTGGAGCTGTTCAAACAAACCCAAGAAGAATCGGGCAAGTCGGTACCAACCAAACCCCGCGGCCTTAGGCCACCCACGCCGGAAGAATTCAAGGATGCGCTGTTAGAAACCGTATGAACCAAAACGGCACCGTCATAGCGAGGACCATCAACACTGGTCCTCGTGTTTTTTTATTTGAAAATATCCGCGTGTTTAAGCCAAGGGTTGATTTATCCTCAAAAACCTGCTAAAATTTTGCAAATCTATTTAAGGAGGTATTTTGGAAATACAAGGCTCAGTTTTGGCAGTGGTGGTGCGCATTGATACTGGCCCTAAAGGCCAGTTCGCATTCTGCAAAGCAGACGGCTTTGAAAGATCTATCACCATTTCCCTATCTCCGGAATTTTGGGAAGTATCAAGAATGCCCAAACCCGGAGACATAGTAAGGCTTTCGGATGTAAAAAAATGCTGGCGCGGTTGGAGAGCGTTTAAAGGTAGTTTAAACTGCAGTTAGATAAACCGACAGAAAAGGATAGAGCAATACAGATGAAGAAAGCAGTTAAGCAGCAGAATGGTTTTGGGGTTTCGGAACTAATCAGGAAAGAGACAATGGAGTTGTTTAAAGCAGTCGGTTACGACCAGGTCATTCATCTCGAATTCATCATACAGGAAGTAAGGCTGGTGATGGAAAGAATGATGCCTAAGCGCGGCTACAAAGGGTTCAGGCTGCACACAGATTTCATGCGCGTGGCATTGCTCGGCGGGGGTTCCAAGTTTGTCCTGTGCCAAAACATGGTGTGGATTATGGATACGCCGCCTGACATCACTTACAGAAGGCAGCAGCAGAGAAGGAAGAAAAAGAGAGCGGTAACAAGAGCCTAAAGGTAGCATTGCAGGCAGGAACAGGGCTTATCCGTTCCTGCCTGTTTTCTTTTGTTTTAAAATATGGCGTAAATAAGCCTAAATGAATGGCTCAACCCACGGTTGAGCCATTCGTGATGTTACAAAGGGCATCCCCCATTGGGGGATGCCCTTTGTTTGATTGCTCCTAAATTTCACCATCACCCGAAGGGTGACTATATTCTGAATTCTTGCTTCTTATTTCCATTTAATTTATAATCTCTTGGAAGGAGGAAGTATAAAAGATGGAGATTAACGGAATACCGTTCCTAACACAGGATGAGGAAAACCTCCAAAGCGAAACCAAATCCGACGAAGAAGTCGAATCGGTAGACCTCGGCGGCTTGGAATTTCCCTCGCACGACAGCAATTTCGATTCTCACGGAGGTCGGTAATATGTCGGCTGGTTTAGAAACAAGGTTGCTTTCAGATTTCGAAGAGACAGAAGGAGCAGAAAACTTCGAAAAAAACCTTTCCCAAACATCACCACCACCTCTGCCGGCAGAGGTCGTCGAAGGAATTCGGCAAGGCACATACCCGCCGTGGTAAAACAAAGACCGTTGGACAAGCAGCTTGTCCAACGGTCGCATTATTTTATCCATATTTATGTTATTTACCCTTGCATTTTTTTCCTAAGCAAATCGTTTATTACAGAAGGATTACCTTTTCCCTTTAATTCCTTCATTGCCTGACCGACTAAGAAGCCGAAAGATTTTTCCGCCCCGGCTTTAAAATCCGCTACGGCTTTGGGATTATCGGCAACCACTTTATCAATTACCGAAGATATCGCTCCTTCATCGCTAACCTGGTGCAATCCTAAATCTTCCACAATACTGGACGGCTCGCCGCCTTTTTCAAACATCACCTTAAACACCTGCTTGGCCGCGCTGCTAGAAATTTTTCCTTGTTGGATTAGTTTCATCAGTTCCGCCAAATTTTCCGCAACCACATTGGACTCCTGCGGATTCATCCCCGACCCATTAAGCAAAGCACTAAAATCCTGCAAGCACCAGTTGGCCGCGCTCTTAATAAGCTGGTTGCGGTCAAGACCTTGCTCCTGCGTCATCCATTCGTCAATTTCACTGACCACTTCCTCAAAGTAGCAGGCCATTTCTTTCCAATTGATCAAATTCTCAACATCAATGGCAGGCAAACCATATTCTTCCAAAAATCTCTTTCTTTTTTGCGATGGCAATTCAGGCAAGCTGCGTTTGAGTTCGCTTAAATATTCCTGTGTAAATTGCAGAACCGGCAAATCCGGATCCGGGAAGTAGCGATAGTCATTTGCCTCTTCTTTTGATCTCTGTTCCACTGTCACGCCCTGCTTTTCATTCCAGCCCATTGTCACCTGCTTGGGTATGCCACCTTCTTTCAAAATTTCCGTCTGACGGGCGATTTCGTAATTAATCGCAGCCTCGGCAAATTTGAAAGAGTTAATGTTCTTTACTTCAACTTTATATTTGGGCAAAGTGGTTTCGCCAGGCTTGCGCACGGAAATATTTGGCTCAACGCGCATGGTGCCTTTTTCCATATCAGCACTAGACGCTCCGACATAGCGGACAATATTTCTAAGCTCCTGCAAAAAGACGCGTGCCTCTTCCCCGCTCTCTATCTCCGGTTCAGTTACGATTTCCAAAAGAGCACAACCGGCGCGGTTATAATCTACCAAACTATAAGGTAATCCGTCAGGATGCACATTCTTTCCCGCGTCTTCTTCTAAATGAGCGCGTGTAATGCCAATACGTTTAATGTGTTTTCCTGTCGGGGAAGATCCCATCTTCCCCTCTTCGGACTGGCGGATAAGATCCGCCCCTACATCGCTGATATCACCCAATATCTCAATATCCAAATACCCATTTTTCGAAATCGGTTGGTCATACTGCGAAATTTGGTAGCCCTTTGGCAAATCCGGATAAAAATAATGCTTGCGGTCGAACTTGGACCATTCGTCAATCTGGCAATTCAAAGCCAGGCCAACCAAAGCAGCAAGCCTTATTGCCTCTTTATTCGCAACAGGCAAAGTTCCCGGCTGAGCCGTGACAATCTCATCTATGTTAGTATTCGGATTCGTCTCGTCCGGATTAAACGGGGCAGGGCTGAACATCTTAGACTTGGTAGCAAGCTCTACATGTATCTCAAACCCAATCACCGGCTTGTATTCATTTGATGGCTCAAAGTTTTTCATAAATATTAGTAAAGCGCTTGATTTAATCCATAAACCATAATATCAAAACCCAAGCTTATTAGGAACATAATAATAACCACTACAAACCCGATTATCCGACCAAAACTTTTAGGCATTTTATCAACTTTGTAGGCAAAGCTGTATATAAAGATAAAAACAATTAAGGGCAAAATCACCGCCCGGAACAAAAAAGCGGAATTAGAAACAAATATACTGTTCCTGCGGAGAAAGGAAAACCATAAATAATAAAGGGTTGGCAAAGCCATTATTAAAGAAAATATGTGGGAAAAATATTTTTTCATATTTTGGGATTCTTCGTCTTCCGGTCGCAATTAAATCTCAGAATAACACCGTGAGATTATATTTGTGGGTGCTTGCGGTGCCAGTCTGTTAGTTGCTGATAAGCAAACCCGACATTGAAGATTTTTTGTTCGCCGAATTGCGGGCCGATGATTTGCAGGCCAACGGGCAAGCCGTCCATGGACGGAGTTTCGCCATCGCTCGGACGGGCGAAGCCACACGGTATGGACAAAGCCGGAAGTCCTGCCAAAGCGCCTGGAATATTCAACTGGTCTGCAATGTAACCGAACAGCGGATCATCAGCGGCTTTGCCGAGCTTTGGCGCCACGTTTGGCGTGGACGGACAAACTAAGACATCAACTTGCTTGAAAACTTCGGCAAATTCATTGACAATTAACCTTCTCACTTTTTGCGCTTTTTTATAATACGCGTCGTAATACCCGGCGGAGAGAACGTAAGTCCCGGTCATAATGCGGCGCTTGGCTTCGTCGCCAAAACCTTCTGCGCGGCTCTTGGTATACACTTCCATCAAATCTTTGCCATTGGCTACCGTATGGCCGTAGCGGATGCCGTCGTAACGGCCTAAATTAGAGGAAATCTCGCTCGGCGCGACAATTGCGTAAACCAAAGAGCCGTATTTGGTGTTTGGCAGGCTGACATCAACAATTTCTGCACCGGCTTTTTTCAGTTCCTTAACGGCTTCCATCACTCTATGCCTGACACCTTCTTCCATCCCTTCCACAAAATATTCTTTAGGGATGCCGATTTTCACTCCGTGCAAATCCGCTGATATTTTTTTTGCATATTCTTCAACAGGCGCATGCCCGGTTGTGGAATCCCTCTCGTCGCGGCCAGACATAATTTCCGCCAAGTGCGCCAAATCTTCCACGCTGTAAGCCATGGCTCCGGGGCTGTCCAAAGACGAACCCATGGCAATAATTCCATAACGGGATACTCGGCCGTAAGTCGGCTTCCAGCCGGAAATACCGCAAAGCGAAGACGGCTGGCGGATGCTTCCGCCTGTTTCGGTTGCTAAAGCCCAAGGGGACAGACCGGTGCCGACAGCAGCGGACGAGCCTCCAGAAGAGCCGCCCGGGATCCTATTTTTATCCCAAGGATTTTTTGAAGGGCCGTAAGCAGATGTTTCCGTGGAAGAACCGTGCGCGAACTGGTCCAAATTAGTCTTACCGAGCAATACCGATTTCTGGTCTTTGAGTTTTTTTATTACCGTAGAATCGTAAGGAGGGATATAGTTGTCTAAAATTTTAGACGATGCGGTTGTCCTAATTCCTTTGGTGCAAAATAAATCTTTTGCCGCATACGGAATGCCGCACAAAAACGGATTCTCACCCGGGGAACTGATAAAATCATCCGCGTCTTTTGCGTTTTTCAAAGCCTCTTCTTCCGTAACCGTGACAAAAGAGTTATAATCCTTATCCAAATTTTTTATGCGCTCCAAAAAATACTTCGTCAGTTCAACCGAAGATACTTCTTTCTTATCCAGTTTTTCCCTTAGTTCAGTTAGAGTTAAAAATGCGAAATCCATTTATGTAATCCTAATGCCCCGAATTAGCATCCGAATGCCCCAAATGATTCCCTTTTTGGGTCATTTGGATAGGATTCGGGTAATTCGGATTATGTTACAATATTGCTTTTACTTTATAATACCCATCCTTGATTTCCGGAGCCTGGGATAAAATCTGCTCGTGGTTGTCTGCCACTTCTATTCTGTCTTCGCGCTGGACATTGACTAATCCGGTAACCTGGGACACTTCTTCGAGACCATTTGTGTCGACTTTCTTTAATTCTTCAACATAATCCAAAACCGTGGAAAGCTGTTTTTGGAACTTTTCCACTTCCGCGTCGGTTAATTGGATTCTGGCCAATTGCGAGATTTTTACGACTTCTTCCTTAGTAAGCATAGGTAAATTATATAAGAAAACTTAATTTATGACAACACATTAAAAAAACCAAACTAGTCAGAAAAGTAAGTTTGTAAATTAGTCTAATTGACCTAATTTCTAATTATTTTAAACAAATCCCAATATCCAATTACTAATGTCTAAATAGAAAGAAATTAGGAAATTGGGAAATTAGAAATTATTTAGGTCAATTAGGTTAATTAGAATAATTAGGTTAATTTATTTGCTTATCACTCCAACAAACCTTTTCTTTCCAAATTCTTGAACACCATTTTGAAAAATTCCGTTTTTATATCCAGCAGCATATTTTCAAAAAGCTTCTTGCTTTCCAAAATATAATCTATCAGGGGATCTTCCGAAGCGTAAGACAAAAGTCCGGCCTCTTCCTTAAGCACGTCTACCAGTTCCAAATGATCACCCCAGTGCTTGTCTATAATTTCCAAAATCAAATTTTGCGCTGCCTGGTAAACCTCTGCGTCCTTTTTAATTTTTGCCAGCTGGCTTGCCAAGAATCCGGAAATTTTTCCCCGCGCTTCGTCTAAAGAATAAGCCTGTCCGGTTTTTTTATAAAACGGGTTCAGCAGCTCGCCTAAAGTTTCGCGCAAAGTTTTTTCCTTGCCGGCATTTTTCAAATTTTTTATCTGTTCCAGCTCTTCCGGCTTAATGGTCACTGAAAAAGTCTTCTCAAATTCCTTGGCCACCATTAAAGGATCGCTAAGCGATAAAATATAATCCACAACTTCGGACAAAGATTTTTTAATGAACTTTTCAAATCCTTCTTCGTTTTCCAAAAGGCTATCCCTTAACTCATACAAAGTTTCGCGCTGGAAACTGGTGACGCTGTCATATTTATACAAATAGATTCTAGTGTCGTAATTTTTGCTTTCTACCATTTTTTGGGCGCTGTCAAAAGCTTCGTCCAAACTTTTGCCCGAAATGTATTCGTCCTCCGGAATATCATACTGCTCCATCACGTCAATAATCCGCTCGCTGCCGAACAGCTGCATAATTTCGTCTTCCATGGAAATTAGAAATTGTGACGTGCCCGGATCGCCCTGTCTGCCGGCCCGGCCAACCAGCTGGTCGTCGATTCTCCGCGATTCATGCCTCTCTGTGCCAAGTACGAACAAGCCGCCGAGCTCGGCAACACCGGCCCCAAGCATTATATCCGTTCCCCTGCCTGCCATGTTGGTTGCTATGGTTATCATCCCTTCCTGCCCGGCTTTGGCGATTTTTTCCGCTTCCGCCCTGTTGTCCGAAGCGGTCAAAAGCTGAAAAGGCAAATGCAAATTTTCCAGAATGCCGGCTACGTCATGGGCAGTCTCCACATTGCGCGCGCCGATTAAAAGCGGCTGGCCTCTTTTGTGTATCTGGTTGATTTTTTTAGCCATCCCCAAAAATTTTCCTTTTTGGGTTTTAAAATACAAATTACCCAAGTCTTTGCGGGCCAACGGCCTATTAGTCGGCACCTGCACCACGTCCAGCTTGTAAACCTGGTTAAATTCTTCCCGCGCGCCCATCACCGTGCCGCTCATCCCCGACAATTTTTCGTACATCGGAAAAAAATTCTGGAACGTGATGGCCGCCTGGGTCTTATCCGATTCTTTGATTTTGACTTTTTCTTTTGCCTCAATGGCCTGGTGCACGCCGTCGGTAAACCTGCGGCCCGGCAAAACCCTTCCTGTGAACTCATCCACAATTTCAATGCCGCCCGCCGTAACTATATAGTCGCGATCCCTTTCAAACAAAACTTTGGCCTTAAGGCACACGTCCAGATAAAACGCATACATAGGGTTGTCTTTGGAAAAAATCGGGCTATTTAAAATCTGCTCCACTTTATCCAAACCGGCGTTAGTCATAGTGATATTCTTGTGGACGTAATCAACTGTATAATGCCTGTCCTCCTCAAGCTGCTCGACAATTTTGTTGAACTGGAAATAAAAATCCTTTTTGTCTTTGACAGGCTCGGCGATTATTAAAGGAGTGCGCGATTCATCTATTAATATACTGTCAATTTCATCCACAATGCCAAAATGTAAAGGATGACCTGCCCGCAGCACCCTGTCCGCGCGCGAATAAACCAAATTGTCACGCAAATAATCGAATCCGATTTCCTGGTTAGAAACGTAAGTTATGTCGCACGCATAAGCTTTGCGATGCTGGTCGCTTTTCATTTCCGACGTGACATGTCCGACCGTGAGCCCCAAAAAGTCAAACAGCTTGCCGTTGATTTTTGCATCCCTTTCCGCCAAATAATCATTGGTAGTCACCAAGTGCACGCCTAAAGCTTCAAGCGCATTTAAATACACGGGCATAGTTTCGGTCAAGGTTTTTCCTTCTCCGGCTTTCATCTCAACAACTTTTCCCTGGTGGATTACCAAGCCGGCCAAAATCTGCACCGGATACGGCACCTGGTTCATCACCCTCCTAGCCGCCTCGTTTATCAAAGCAAAAGCAGGCACCAGCAGAGAATCCAAACTGGCGCCTTTTTTTAAATCATCCCTAAAAGCCAAAGTGGAAAGCCGAAGTTCCCTGTCAGTCCAGCCTTTTAACTCTTCCCTTTCTTTTATAACCCACTTAACCTTGTCTTCCAGCTTGGCAATTTCCAAGTTGTCTATATATTTATTGGCTTTTGATTTTATTTCTTCCTCAAAATGCATTTTTGTTTCTTTTTGCTATTTTGCGATACAAATTTACGCATTAATTATAACATAAAACCACATATTACTACAGATCTATGGTTTGACCAATCTGCTAATGTAATGAATATTACCAATGACAACTAATGCGTACTAAGGTAGCATTAGTTGTCATTAGTTATTATTAGTATGGATTCGTAGATTAGTTAATATTAAACGGCTAAAACGTAGTATTTTTACGTTTTAGCCGTTAAGGCACAATAAAGGGTCTCTTTGTCAGTAATGAAAGTTTTTCCGTCAGATATGGTATAATTAGTAAGATAACGTAAATAACAATTAATTAAGAAACAAATGATATTTGTTTACATTATTTTAATACTAGCGGTAATTGCGGTTATTCTTTACAACTCGCTTGTAAGGAGCCGTAACCAGGTTGATGAAGCCTGGAGCGATATTGAAGTGCAATTGAAAAGAAGGTACGATCTTATCCCTAATTTGGTGGAAACCGTAAAAGGATACGCGGCGCACGAATCAAAAGTGTTTGAAAACGTGACCGCGGCCAGAAGCGCGGCCATGGGCGCTGGCACTATGCAGGAAAGATTGAAAGATGAAAACCAACTAACCGGAGCCTTGCGCCAGCTGTTTGCAGTGGCGGAAAGCTACCCAGATTTAAAAGCCAACCAAAACTTCATGCAGCTGCAATCGGATATAACCGACACCGAAGATAAGATCCAGGCAGCCCGAAGGTTTTACAATGGCAACGTGCGCGACTACAACACCAGGATGCAGCAGTTCCCGGGAAATATTTTTGCTTCCATGTTCGGCTTTAAGCCCCGCGAATTCTTTGACATAGACGACAAAGGCCCCGAATCCCAGCCGGTAAAAGTCCAGTTCTAACTCCACAGATACACAGATGGCACAGATAACACAGCCACAACAAAAGCAAGCTAACTTGCCTCCACCTGAGTTATCCGGGAGTGTTATTAAAACTCTTTTCGAGGTATACAATGAACTTGGTTTCGGCTACCAAGAAAAGTATTATTATCGCGCAATAAAACAAAAACTTCTGGCGTTAGGATACAAAGTTTCAGAACAGCTCCTAACGAAAATTATTGTTAGTGGCGCCGTCATCGGAAGATATTTCTTAGACTTCCTAATATCTGATGGTAAAAATTTTATTGTACTGGAGCTAAAAGTTGCCGAAGATGTATACCCTAAGCACATTCATCAAGTACTAGGATATCTTAAGGCAAACAATTTGAAGCTCGGGATAATAGGAATATTTTCGACCCACGGAGTTATAGTTAAGCGCGTTATTAATTAACTGACAAACTGTGATATCAGTGTTATCTGTGTATCAGTGGATAAAGGAATCTAAAAGTACATGATCACCTACCAAGCCATCGGCAAAAATAAGGCAGAAAGCTGGGTGCTGATTTTCCTGTTTTTGATAATCATTATCGCTCTAGGCTTCCTGTTTTCCCAGGCTTACCAGAATCCACAAATACTTTATTTTGCGGTCGGTTTTAGCGTTATCTCCAGTTTAATTTCATATTATTTTTCCGATTCCATCACGCTGGCGATATCCAAGGCACAGGAAATTAACAGGCAAGATAATCAGCAGCTATATAACATAGTGGAAAATTTATGCATCGCAGCCGGATTGCCTATGCCGAAAATCTATATTATAGAAGACAGCGCACCCAACGCCTTTGCCACGGGCCGCGACCCCAAGCATGCGGTAATCTGCTACACGACCGGCATTTTGCAAAAACTTAACAAAACTGAATTAGAAGGCGTAACGGCGCACGAACTTTCACACATTGGCAATTACGACATCCGCGTTATGACTTTGGTTGTGGTTTTAGTCGGCACATTAACTTTGTTGGCGGATTTCTTTTTAAGAGCCTCGTGGTTCGGCGGCAGAAGAAGATCGAATGACCGCGATGGCGGCATTGGGCAATGGCTGTTTTTAATCGGCATTCTTCTGGCACTTATTTCCCCGATTATCGCTACTTTGATAAAACTCGCGGTCTCGCGCCAGCGCGAATACTTGGCAGATGCATCCGGCGCTTTGCTTACGCGCTACCCCGAAGGCTTAGCCAGCGCTTTGGAAAAAATAAGCGCGGACTCAACTCCTTTGGCAGAAGCTAACAAAGCGACTGCCCACCTATATATTGCAAATCCATTTCATCAAGACATTGACGAAAATTCTCCCCGCGCACAGGCCTCAGATTCCCACGGAAGCAGAAGCTGGTTTGCCAATATGTTTAACACCCACCCGCCGATTGAAGACAGGATAAAAAGATTGCGCGAGATGAATTTGTAATGTTATTCGACGGTGATGTAGGGGAAGATCCCATCTTCCCTCCTTTGAACAATATCAAATTAGAAGGATATAATCCTCTCGCAAATGCAAACACGAAAACAAAATAGGTTGGTTAATTACGACTATTCCACGCCAGGATACTATTTTGTAACCGCATGTGTTCAGAATCGCACATGCTGTTTTGGCAATATAGTCAACAATAAAATTATACTGAACAACCTTGGAAAAATCATAGAACAAGCTTGGGCAGACACACCAAACCATTATCAAAATGCAACCATTGATCCTGTTTATATTATTATGCCGAATCATTTTCACGGAATTGTAATAATTACACCTCCGCGGGCGGATGAGATCCGCCCCTACACCAGTCTTAATACTATAATTGGATCTTTTAAACGCAAAGCTTCCAATTTAATCCACCAATCCGGTTTTCCTAATTTTCAATGGCAAAAATCTTTCTTCGACCACGTAATCCGTAAAGACGAATCGCTGGAAAAAATCCGGGAATACATACAAAACAATCCTTTAAAATGGGAATTGGACAAGAATAACCCTTCCAACCTATGGATGTAGCGGCACGCCACGGCGTGCCGTTTCGTACAATAACGATCAACTCTGATATTTCTTCAATACATATATAGCATTGAACTTTTGTCTGAGATTGGTAATTGTAAAAAGTTAAACAAAACTTCACTACTTCGAAGTAGTGAAGTTTTGTCCAAAATCAAAGACGCTATTTAAAACACCAATTTGGCGATTACATCGCTTCTAAAGCCGCGGGACTTTAGGCGATTAGCTATTTTTTGTTTTTCCTTTCCCGCCTCTCCCAAGTCGTAACTGCTGTATGTTATATTATCATCCTTTTCGCTATCCTTTACAGCATAGCCTTCTTTCTTTAAAAGCCTTTTGCCGATTTCCAATTCTTCTTCTTTGCTCAAACCTTCTTCCAAAGTTTTATCAATAAGGTCGTTCGGCAATTTTTTTTGCATCAGCTTTTTTTTAATGCCATAATACCCTAAATTCCTGTACCGCTTTAAATTGTCCAAAAAAATTTCCGCATACCTTCGGTCATCAAGATACTTTTGTTGGTAAAGCCTTTCCACCGTTTGCTCAATGACAGATGGAAGGTATCCGCGCTTTTCCATTTTCTCCCTCAGCTCGCCGATTGTCCTAAGCCTTAAAGACAGCAGAAAAACCGCATACTCGTATGCCTTATCCAAATTATCCGGCTCCTTGGTCTTGCTTGTGGTCTTAAACATGAAAAATATTTATTGATAATTTCCGCGAGCGATCCGCGTACCAATCAGCGTCTTTTCAGCGGCTTTAGCAGACCGTTGACTAGAGTGCTAATCATGTTATACTATAATTAGTATAGCACTAATAATTTAAGGATTGGAAAACATCTTAAAAACCAGCCTTATTTATGTAACCTTATTAAAATAATAATAGCTAAAAGTTCGGTTAAGAATCTTAAAAACACATAATAATATAGTTGATAACCCGTCAAATAAATTGCTTGACAACCACATTTTATTGATACCTTATGCCCTGTAGAGCTTCTTTGAGAACTTAAGAATGATGCCCAAAAATTCAAAGATGATTCTTCATAGGCATAAATATCGTTAATTAACATCTAATCGTTATCGTGTTACCTGCCTTAGGCAGGTAACAATCTCAAAGAAATTCTACAGGGTATGACAAACTTTACTTACATTTTAGAAAGGCTTTCAAGCCGCGCGAAAAACGCGCTGATTATGGCTCAGCTGGTTTCCGAGGAATTAAAGCACGACCATATCGGCACTGAGCATTTGCTTTTTGGAGTCATCTCTGAAAAGAGTTCTTTTGCCGCGGAAATTTTGACCAAGACCAAGCTGACCGCGGACACGGTCAAGCTGGAACTGGCTTCCGTAAACAGCAATAATACCGTTTCCAACTGGAAGCCGGTTTTGTCCGAAAACCTGAAATCCGTAATTGAAAAATCCGCCATTGTCGCCAGCCAATACGGCTACCAGTTCATCGGCACCGAGCATTTCCTCTACGGGTTATTGTCCGGCAACCAAAACAGGGCCAAGGTAATCCTTTCCAAGCTTGGTGTGGACATTTTTGAGCTTGAACAAAACCTGATTGGTGTTTTTGAAAACATCTCCAAATTCCCGGAAATGCCCGGTGAAGGCGTTTCTCCCCAGCCAATGGACAACGGACCAGCCTCGTCAGGCAGCCCCAGGCTCGACAATAAAAAAGGCGGGCTCTTGGAATACTTTACGACAGATGTCACCAAGCGGGCCAAAGACGGGCTTATTGATCCGGTCATTGGCAGGAAAACTGAAATTGAAAGATTAATTTCTATTTTAAACAGGCGCACCAAGAATAACCCCATTCTAATCGGCGAAGCCGGAGTCGGAAAAACTGCTATTGTCGAAGGTTTGGCTTTAGCCATTGCCAAGCGCGAAGTCCCCGATTCCCTTTTGGATAAAAAAATCTTAAGCCTGGATTTGGCATTAATTGTTGCCGGCAGCATGTTTCGCGGCGAATTCGAAAACCGCTTAAAGCAGATTATTGAAGAAGTCAAAGACAACAAGAATGTCATTTTGTTCATTGACGAGCTCCATACCATGGTAGGCGCAGGCGCGACTACGGGCTCGCTTGATGCGGCCAACATTTTAAAACCTGCTTTGGCCAGAGGCGAGCTTAGGGCCATTGGTGCAACAACTTTGTCCGAATACAAAAAATACATAGAAGCGGATGCGGCTTTAGAACGCAGGTTCCAGCCAATATTGGTGGATGAGCCGAGCAAGGAAGAAACTGTGGAAATATTAAAAGGCTTAAAGCCCAACTACGAAAAGCACCACAACGTAACCATTACTGACGAAGCAATAAAATCGGCCGTCGAGCTTTCCTCCCGCTACATCCAGGACCGCTTTTTGCCTGACAAAGCAGTGGACTTAATAGATGAAACCGCGGCATTTTTGCGCAGCATCAACAGCAACAGCAAACTTTTGCGCGCTACGAAGAAGATAGAAGCCGACCTTTTGTCTTTGGAAGAAGAGAAAACCAAAGCGGTTTTAGCGCAGGATTTTACCACAGCATTGCACTTAAGGGCACAGGAAGAAAAATTGCTCAAACAGAAGAACGAACTGTCCAAGAGTTTAGCTGTGGAAACCCAGACCACAAAGCACGTTATCGGCTCTGAAGATATTGCCCACACCGTTTCCATGATGACTAAAATCCCCTTGTCAAAAGTTGCCAAAACCGAAATTGGCAAGCTGGCTAATTTGGACAAGATTTTGAAAAACAAGATTATCGGCCAGGATGAAGCAGTGGAAGAAGTCGCCAAATCCATAAGGCGCTCACGGGCTGGCATTACTGATCCAAGAAGGCCGCTTGGTTCGTTCATCTTTTTGGGACCGACCGGTGTCGGCAAAACCGAAACCGCCAAAATTTTGGCATCTGAAGTTTTTGAAGACGAAGATGCCCTTATCCGCGTGGACATGTCGGAATTCATGGAAAGGCATAATGTGGCGCGGCTCATTGGCGCCCCAGCCGGTTACGTAGGCTACGAAGAAGGCGGCAGGCTGACTGAAGCGGTCAGGAGAAAACCTTACGCCGTGGTCTTGTTCGATGAAATTGAAAAAGCCAACCCGGACGTGTTTAACATCTTGCTGCAAATTTTGGAAGACGGGCAGCTGACTGACGCAGCCGGCAAAAAAGTGAATTTCCGTAACACTATTGTCATAATGACATCCAATTTGGGCATGCAGGAACTTACCACCCAGGCAGCCAAAATCGGCTTTGCGGAACAAACCGAAGAAGAGACCGACCAAAAGTCAAAACTGGAAAAGGAATACGAAAATATCAAAGGCACGGTACTGGATACTTTAAAGACCGAATTCCGTCCGGAATTTTTGAACAGGATAGACAAAATTATTGTCTTTAAGCCTTTGGGATTAGAAGAACTGAAGAAAATCACCCAGCTGCAAATTTCTTATTTGCAGGAAAGGCTGCTGGCCCAAGAAGTCCAGTTTACCGTCAACCCGGCTGTGATTAAATTCATCACTGATAAAAGTTTCGATCCTGCCCAGGGAGCCAGATTTGTCAGAAAAAACATCCAAGACTTTTTGGAAGATCCGCTGGCGGAAAAAATAATTTCCGGCGGAGCTAAGGAAGGCATGGCAATAACGGCAGACGTGAAAAAAGACAAAATTGTCTTTACCGTGGAAAAACAACCAGTTCCTGCGTAAACAGGAATCCTGAGCGAAGTCTAAGGGTACCTAGTGTAGATGAAATCACCCGCCTTCGCTTATGCTACGGCGAGGTACTGTAGGGGCGGATATTATCCGCCCTTTTATTATCCCATAAGTATTATGTTATTGTCCCATCCTGGACTTGATCCGGGATCCAGAACCAAGGCATTAATATCAATGATCATCTTTGACGCAACAAAAGAACGGCCAAAACCTAAGAATATTAGGATTTAGCCGTTCTTTTAAAGTTGAACAGTTCGTTTTTTACCTATATAATAATTTAGATCGTATCCTTTAGGAGGACTCATGACCAAAGGGGAGTTTGTGAACAGATGTATTGAGATGAAACCGGGAACCATGGCATTATTAGTGCCTTCTGAGTTTAAAGGGCTTCCCGAGGAAGAAAAGGATAAAGAAGTTTACGATATG
Organism: Patescibacteria group bacterium; assembly: GCA_013387205.1. Classification (GTDB taxonomy): domain Bacteria; phylum Patescibacteriota; class Doudnabacteria; order UBA920; family UBA920; genus AMAZON01. The sequence goes on from WARV01000014.1 coordinate 33,500, forward strand.
ATAAAAGAAGCCCGCGGACGCCGGCCTGGCCCTTGGTACAATTTGAAATACACAAGACGCGGTGACATTGTAGATTTCACCTGCCATCCTGATCCTGTCCTGCCCAAAGGACCCCATCGCCCGCAATCCTCGCAATACGCATAAGGAAAAATCTTGTGCAAAACGCCTAAGACGGAAGTTTCGATGTTCGAAACTTCCGTCTCACTTTTTATTTGCTTAAAAATATTTTTGGCGATATCATAAAAACATAAACTTGAATCGGCGTCATCCTGAGTCCGAGTGCATCCGAGGGCGAAGGATCTCATTATGAATTAAGGATGCTTCGGTCGGATGCACTCCCTTAGGCATGACGCCGGAAGAGAGAAATGATGCTATAAAACCAAAATTATGAACCTTTTTAGAGACTTGGTAAGTCCGTTTGCAACTGACATTAAAAATTTATTTTTAGACACAATTTTTCCAATAACCTGCCTGGTATGCAAAAAGGAGGGCCGGTTTATTTGCATTGACTGCAAAATGGGATTAAAGCGGCAAAGCAGCCAGCACTGCATTATGTGCGAAGGTAAATCCCCTTTTGGCTTTACCCATTCAGGCTGCCAAACTCCTTTTGGCGCGGATGGGTTATTTTCTATTTTTGATTATCACGATGAAAACATTGCCAAAATAATCATCAATGGGAAATATGGATTTTTGCCAGGAGTGTTTAAGGAACTGGGAATAATTTTGGCCAGTGAAATAAAAAATAACAATCAGTTGATGGATAAAAACACATATTTGGTGCCAATCCCCCTTTCTAAACCTAGGAAACGCTGGCGCGGGTTCAACCAAGCGGAAATTTTATGCAAAACAATTTCCAAAGAACTGAATATGCCGTATGGCGATTTGCTCGTTAGGGCAAAATCAACAAAGACACAAAAAGATTTGAAAAAGGAAGAACGGATAAAAAACGTGGAGGGGTGTTTTAAGCTTAAAAAAGGCATCAACCCTCACGGCGCAAATATTATATTAATTGATGACGTAGTAACTACCGGCAGCACCCTGCTTGAAGCTGTCAAAGTCCTAAAAAGAAACGGCGCCGCAAAAGTCTGGTGCCTGACAGTTGCCAGGGATTGACCCCTCACTGTCCAATTCTATAGAATTGGACAGTGAGTTATTTGCAGAATAATCTCAAAATCTGATTTATTTCCCCATCTATCTTTGCGTTGACGCTATAAAAAACATGATCTGTTTTTCCCAAAGACTCCAAAATTTCCAAATCGTGGAGAATCCTTAAGTTACGAGAAGTGTTTTTTATTGATATCCCAATTTTATCTGCCAATTCTGATACTGCCGTTTTTCCATTATCATGCAAATGTTTAACAATTTGCAGACGATAAGGATTCGCCAATCCCCTAAAAATTTTCGCCCACTGGCTTATGTTTTTGTTACCCATATTTTTCCGGTGTCCAATTCTATAGAATTGGACACATGATAATTTAATTATTCTTTTAAATGCAGATATTTAATATTCAAAATATCTATCCTATCTATTAATTCTTTTTGTATCACCAGCGCATTGGATATAAACTTGTCGATTTTATCGTTTCGTTCCAGCTTGCGAAATGACTCTATGCATCTTTGCAGCGAAGCTAATGACAAAATATATCCAATTCTATCAGTCCGCCATAAAAAATCCTCTTTTGTGCTGTAAAAATCATCATTTGGTTCATTGCTAGCAAATACGATTTTCCCAGAAACTGGCAAACAATTGGTCGAAATCCTAAACAAATTTAGATCTTTTGTCTTTTCATATTCCTCACTCGCAACTACAAGAACGTCCTGGCTCCATTTTTTTGCCATATGATATAATTTATCGCTTTCCAGTCTCTTCTCGTTAGGGTCTTCGTATTCTTCCATTTCTTTTTGAAGCTGCTGCCGTTCGAACCACCTTGACTTGGCAATATACGATTCATCAGGATCCCCAAAAAGCGTTTCTTCAAATATCGCCATTTCATGCATCCTGTTAGCATATTCTGGATTAGTTCTCATATTGTATTCAATTTTTTCCTGAATCTCTTTTTCTCTTTCTTTCTCCCGTTTTTCCCAATATTTTTCATCCAAAGTACCTTTGAAATATTCCTCGAAATTATCGTACCACATTGAACGAAATCCGGGATTATACATAAAATACGTATATTCAAACTCCCTCATTACATCTTTTTCTTCTGGAGTTAAATTTTTATCAGAATTCCACATTTATTTCGACTATCCAATTCTATAGAATTGGATAGTGGGTGTGTTTAATTTTGATTTCTTTTCAAAAATAGCTTTCTAACACTATTCTAATACAAATGTAATTTTATGCAAATATCAAAAATACCCATCTTTTGATGGGTATTTTTGGCGGAGAGGGAGGGATTCGAACCCTCGGAACGATTTGACTCGTTCACCGGTTTAGCAAACCAGCGCACTAGGCCACTATGCGACCTCTCCAAATTTTTGGTATAATATTCTGCCTTATTATTTTACATAAAAAAACCTTACTGGTCAATTATTAAAAATTTTTGATATACTAAAAGAAATATTTAGAATTTTATGCAAAACCACTACCTTAAAACCAAAATTGTCAAAATGGGCAAATGGGCCCTGTTGCCTTTGGATAGTGAAACTTGGAACAGCGAACGTACCAACAGATATTTTAAACAGCATTTTGGTATCCCTAAAGGTATTCTTTGTATACATACATTAGAAAACGATTTCCATTACCAGTACCCTTGCGCTCCATCCTGGTATTTTAATTTACTCTACACGCAAATTGAAAAAATTACCAAAACCGACAAAAAGGCTCTAGAAAAAAAATTAAAGGTCTTTTACAAATTAGCCGATAGAGCCAGGAGAGAAGTTTCGAAACAAAAAGTGAAAAATTACCAAAAGCTTTCCAATCGGTCTTTGGTAAAATTATATAGTAATATCCGCGGCTGGATTCAGCGCCTGGCAATTTTTGACCAATTTGCCTGGTTAGGGGAAGAATATTGGAATCCTTTAATGGAAAATATCTTGGCTAACAAGTTAGGGCTCGAGAAAAATTCTACAGAATATAATCGCGTATTATTTACGTTAACTAAGCCCGAAGAAATTTCAACAACCTTAAAAGAAAAAAGAGATGTTGCCCTGGCGGCTTTGAATATTAAAAATAATAAAATCTCTTTGGGGCAAGCTGCAAAAATTCTGGCAAAAAAATTTGGCTGGATGCCAGTGTTCACTTATGGCAACCCTTGGCTGTCTCATTATTATATAGACGAGCTAAAAATCGCAATAAAAAAACCGACTAAAAAACTTCAGCAGGAATACTTAGATTTAAAAAATCACCAACAAATCCGCAACCGAGAATTGTCTGATATTGTTAAACGCTATAAAATCCAACTTGATGTTTTACAAGTCTTTATTGATTTTGGTTTGGCTTTAGATACGCGCAATGAAGCGGAATATTTTGTCGGGTTCGGCGGATTTTATCTTTTGCCAATATATAAAGAAATGGCCAGGCGGCTCACTATTTCCATTAACCAGCTTAGGAGCTTTACGGAAAAAGAATTAATTTCTGCCGTGCTTGGGCAAAAAAATCCGGAAACCATCTTGGCTCAAAAAGGCAAATATGTGGCGTGGGGTTATGATGAAAAAATGAAAAAGCGGATAGATTTTTCAACCAAAGAAGCGGAGAGACTTTATAAATATATAGATAAGAAAGCCAATTACGTGCAAGGGCATGATGAAGAAAAAGGAATCTGCGCCAGCTCTGGAAAAACAAAAGGCAGAATTAGGATTATTCCATCTCCCAGCGATAACTATAAAGTCAAAGATGGCGATATTTTGGTGACTTACGCCACAACGACAGATTATTTGCCTGCCATGAAGCGCGCTTCTGCTATAATCACCGAAGTCGGCGGCCTCACCTGCCACGCCGCTGTGGTTTCCAGGGAATTTAACATTCCTTGCATTGTTGCTCTAAAAAACGCCATGACAAACTTTAAAGATGGTGAATCAGTCGAAGTGGATGCGGATAAAGGGATAATCAAAAGAATATAGGAAAAAGTTTGCAAATACGGCTTAAATATGGCAATATTAAAACAAGCAACAAACTTTAAATATGAAAAAAAGCCGAGTTCTATTTAAAAAATTCCAAAAAAGATTAAGCGGCAAGGAATGGTATCACCAAAGGTTCGATGGCAGCCCCATGTTTATTTTTGCCATTGCCGAAGCGGAAACAAAAAAGGAAAAAAGAAAACCCAAAGGCACGGAGGCCGATATCCGTGTTTGTTTTTTTGGTGATGGCAAAAGCGACTGGTATTTGGAAATGGGCGATGTAAAAAGAGGCGCAAACAAAATTATCAGCCTAGCTAAAAAAAACCCGAATATCTCGAAAAAATTATTAAGAGCGTGGAAAAAAGACGAGAAAAAATTTGATGATTATTTCCACAAAATTTTTCCGAAAATAGATCTAGAAAGACTTACTGATGAAGAGCTGGTCAAAACCTGGCACTATTCATACTACTTGTTCGAAAACCGCACAACATCTTCGGCGATTATTGACCATTTTGCCCTTGGCTCTGACCAGCTAATAAGCGACATGCTGCGCAAAGAAATTTTTGGCAAAAAAACATCGGCAGGGTTTAAAGAATCCCAGTTCACGGAAATCTTCAGCATAGCCACAGCGCCTGTCCATCAATCTTTTATCAACCAGGCAGAAATTGAATTGCTTAAAATAATTTTAGGCAAATTAAAGGAAACCTTAGCGCAATATCAAAAACGCTGGTATTGGAGCAAAAACAATTACGTCACTGCCCAAATTTTAGATATCAAGCATTTTCAGGAAGAAATAAAAGCCTGGAAACAAAGCGGTAAGAACCTGGCAGCGGAACTCAAGCGGATTGAGGGAACTCCTTGTTTGAATAAATTAAAAAAGCAAGCGCTTTTAAGCAAGATAAAACTGTCTCCCCTTCTAAAAACTCTTCTTAAGATTTCCGAAGATTTTACCTGGTGGCAGGACGAACGCAAGCGCGCGACTTATTTCAATATTGATATCGGCTGCAAGATATTAAGCGAAATAGGCCGACGCACGGGATACGAATTGGAAGAATTAAAATACGCTTATCCGGCGGAGGCTAAAGGTATCCTTTTTGGCCAATCTCCTTCCCGAAAAGAATTACAGGAAAGGCAGAAAAGCTCAGCTTTAATTTCAGTAGAAAGCGCTTTTCAGGTTTTAACCGGTAAAGAGGTACAAAAGCTTAAGGATTTAGTATTGGGTAAAAAATCCTATAACAATATTAATGATTTCCGCGGACTCTCCGCTTCAACCGGAAAAGCGATCGGTTCGGTAAAAATTGTCAAATCCGCCACAGAAGTTAGCAAAGTCAACCCCGGTGATATTTTAGTGGCCGTAATGACCAGGCCGGATTACGTAACTGCCATGAAAAAAGCCGCGGCCATTGTCACCAATGAGGGAGGCATAACTTCCCATGCGGCGATTGTCAGCCGGGAACTCGGCATCCCCTGCATCATCGGCACCAAAATCGCCACTGAGGTTTTGCGCGACGGTGATCTTGTGGAAGTTAACGCCAACCATGGTTGGGTAAGAAAATTAAAGTAATCCGGTAAGTCATTTCGCAATTGCGAAATGGTTTACCCAACAAATATGGCAGAATCTAAATACCAAGTTTATATAAGAAATAATTGGCCGCTGCCTTTTGTGCAGCCTTGGGCTTTTGGTCCGACCAATTTAGCCAAGCCTCCATTTAGATGGAAGGTTATTTTGGTTGCCAATTTGGGATATAAATATGCTTGGGCTTACGAAGCAAAAGACCTGTTCAAGACCGGACATGAAATAGATTCCTTTCTGATGAACTTAAAAAACTTAAAGCAATTTGAGCACCAGGCCAAGCAAATTGAGATTGAGAATAGAAAATTTGCGCAGAATATTTCCAAGATAAATTTGGCAAAATTATCGATTAAAGAACTGGTTGACCTACTTAAAAAATGGTACAACACTCATAATTGCTTTGCTAAAGTATTTATGTCTATCGATGCCACGGATGAAACATTGGAAAACGATATAAAATCAGAGTTGGTCAAAAATGGAAATAGCTTAAGCATACACGACTTTGCGGCTTTACTGACACCGGATGCCGCAACTTATGTACAAAGAGAACATAAGGATTTTTGCCTGCTTGCGAAAAGATATTGGAAAAAATTCCGCTCTCCCGCTGCGCGAAAAGCAATTGCCAATCATAAAGCCAAATGGTGGTGGACAAACATGGGCTGGGGCCAGCATAAACCCATGAATGAAAAAGAAATTATAAAAAATCTTTTAAACATCAAAGACTTAAACGCGCTTTTAACTTCACAAAAACACGAAGAATATTCCCGCAATGAAAATTTAAAATTAAAGAGAACAATTGTAAAAAAACTCCCAATCAAAGCCAAAAGGCTTTTAAACGCATTTGAGGTCTTGGCGGAAATGCACGACACCAGAAAAGAAATCCAAATGAGGATGATGAGCGAAGGCCTAAAAATAACAAAACAATTGCTTAATAAGTCTAATTTGCCATTTAAGTTTAGAGACTTTCTCTTAATGGAAGAATACTTCAATTTGGCAATCGGTAAAAAGCCTGCGCTTTTGGAATTGGAGAGAAGGGAAAAAATTTACTGGTGCGAATTTAAAGCAGGGGAAAAATTCTTGATGCTATCCGGTAAAAAAGCTTTGGGGAAAATTAAGAAATATGACATAGAAGGGTTAAAAAACAAACAAGATTCAAAAACCTTAACCGGCCTCCCCGCCAGCCCCGGCATCGCCAAGGGAAAAGCGCGGGTTGAGCTTAACGCGAAAATTTTAAACCGCACCATAAAGCCAGGTGAGATTTTAGTGACAAGCCAGACTACGCCGGAATTCGCCCCGGCCATGAAAAAAGCCGCAGCTATTATAACCGACGAAGGCGGAATAACGTCTCATGCGGCAATTGTCTCCCGCGAGCTCGGCATCCCCTGCGTGATTGGCACTAAAGTCGCGACTAAGGTTTTTAAGGATGGTGATATAATAGAAGTAGATGCTAATAAGGGAATTGTAAGAAAAATTAAGTGATATTTGTTTACGTAATAAGTTACGTAAACAAATATAATTATATATGAGAGAACAAGATTTATCTGAATACAATTCAGGCAGCGAGCAGGAAAATTTAGCTTTTGTTAAAAGCAAATCGGAAGAGTACCTTAATGAATGGAAAGGTAGATCGAATGAGGAAATCACGCAAGAACTTTCCCGGCTGAAAGCAGAAAAAAATGCCATGGAAAGCGAGATGGCAGATTCTCCTGCTAATAACGATAATCAAATGGACTACTGGCTAATAAGGGGAAAAATCAAAAGCTTGGAAAAAATGATATACACTTAGGTAAACATTTCCGCAATTGCGGAAATGTTTACATGGAATAATTATTCAGATAAAAAACATATATGGAAAATGAATTTGGAGAAACAAGTTTTTTAATCCACCGCCATACCAAAAAAGGGCCGACGGAAACCGGGATAACTCCAGAAGGCGAAGAGATTGTCAGAGAACAGACAAAAAAGCACATTTTAGAAATGTTGGAAAAGGCCGAACCGGGAACAATACTGGCTATGATCGGCTCATCGGATGCCATTAGGACAAAATCTACCAGCAGACTCAGTGGGCAGGAAATAAAAACTTTACTGGCAGACAAACAAGATGAATATTTGTTTTTGGGCGAAACTGAAATTAATTCTTTGACTGAAGATAAAAGCCAAGAAAGCACTATCCATAAATTACAAGAACAGGTCGCACAGAATCAAGATAAAAAAATTGTCATCAACTATCCATTATATTTAAAAGAACTGTCCATTATTCAAGGAGAGGCAAAGAATATAGAAAATAAGCCGGAATGGAAATATAATAAGAAAAAAGAAACAGCATCGCCTTACACCAATGAACTAATGGAAATGAATAATAATAATGAATACGAAGCTGTAAAAAACTGGATTCGAAATGAGGGAAAAATCGCAACACCAGACGGCCAAATATTAGAAGGACCAAACCCGCAAGGGGTGGTAAAAGAATACCGCCAATCCCTGCAACGTCTTAATAATATCTGCCAAAAGCTTTTTCCAGGAAGGCCGCTGATTATCCAAGAAACCGGTCACAGCTGGGAAATTGATGTGTTTATAGATTATCTGACGCATGAAGGAAAGATTAGCGAACAAGGATTTGAAGAAATCGCCAAAGGAAACGAAGGCAAGGAGACAATTATTTTAGAATTTGAATCACCAGTGATAAAACTTTCCGGCAATACAGCGAGTATAACCTATCGCGGGAAAACTTATAATTTTAACCCTGAATTGTTATG
>WARV01000015.1 GCA_013387205.1 Patescibacteria group bacterium
CCTGGGTTTGCTATACCAATACCGACGTTGCCGCTAATTATTACTCCATTTGACGGAGCCTGTGTTGCTCCTCCAGAATAAGCACCGAAAGCCATACCTCCATTATTTAAAGTTAGGATTGGGGTGCCGCCAACTGTGAAGTTTGAAGAATTGTAAGCGCCTCCTTGGGCAGATATAGAAAGGTAAGCTGCCGGATTTCCTTGCCGTGAAAGTCTAAAATCACCAGAACCGCCGGTTCCCGATACATTAAAAGTGCCATATACATCCAAATTCGCCCCAGGAGTAGTTGTCCCAATGCCGACGTTGCCGTACATAAACGCGGAAGCTGCCGGGTTCTTCATGAACGAGAGGAATGCTCCCCCGCCGTTTGCCATGTTTAAGTTGCCGCTGGAATCTGTAGTGATGTCGTAATTAACTCCGGTTGCCGCTACTCTTAACCCCAGTGACGCAACTGAGTTATCGCCTATCTGTAATTTCTGTACAGGATTTGTCGTCCCAATGCCGACGTTTCCGGCAACTAATGTACCAGTCGCGTTTCCGGCAACTCCATTGCCAATTGCCAAAGTGCTTGTTGATATACGAGACAAGCTAACATCCATAGAATTATACGATGGGCCTAGAAACAAATTAGATCCGGCAACGGGAACGCCATTATTACCGGAACTATCTTGCATAAATATCGAACCAGAACCATTAATTGACTTAACCCCAACCCATTGGCCGGTGCCAGAAGTGAATCCTATTACATTACCAACAATAACATCAGATCCTGCCTGGACGCTTCCCGTTACGCTTAAGTCATATTTTCCGGCTCCTCCCGGATACGCCATACTATATGTCGATCCAATTTGCACATGCCCTAAAACATTTAATGTTTGTCCGGGATTTGTTGTCCCAATTCCAACATTACCACCAAAATATGACGTTCCACTTGTTACGTATAATGGGAAATAATTACCAGCTGTATAACCATTATTGTTTAGTGAATTTATGTTTATACCATAAATATTTCCTGAAGTGGTAGCACCCAAAGCAGGATTAACATTTACCACACCATTACTGTTACCAGCTCCTGCACTAAAGGTTGGGCTAAAGTTTACAACACTGTTACTACCACCCCAAGGATAACTTCCAGAGACACTTAATCCCACCGAACCCAAATAACCAGTAAGAGATATTGAAGAAGCGTCCGATGGCCCAGTACCATGAACTTGTAATTTTGCCGCCGGACTCGTTGTCCCAATTCCAACATTACCATTTTGCTGAACGTACATCCTAATCGTAGATGAAGCAGGATCAAGGCTTCCGGTGGTTAAGGCTAAATTGTAATAGCTGTTTAAATAAGTATCGAGTTGCCCAGGAGTAACAAAACTTCCTTTAGTACCGAACGTCTTGCCTGCGAAAGAATTGGTGAAATAGTAAGGTTCACTAAAGTTGACCTGGTTTACAATCGTCGAATTATAAGCAGGATTACCCGCCGCTCCCAAATAGATAGAACTATTGCTAATACCTTGCGCAACAATTGACAAGTTACTGGCTGGCGTCGTCGTCCCAATCCCGACGTTGCCGTTTGTTACGATAACATTTCCAGCACCTTTTGGGGTCAAATTAATTCCAGCGTTAACATCTCCACCAGAAACAGTCAGGGTTGGATTATTACCAGCAGCCGCGTTATTCATAGTGAAGTAGTTATATCCACTGCCGCCGACATCATTAAAGGTGAGAATCTTACCGTTGTTATTGCCCACAAAACCAACACCTGATGTCGCAAACTGGAGACCCTGATTGCTAAATTGGAACGAAGCACCCGCATCAATACGTAGCTGACTGCTGGCATTTTTGTAAATATTGACTGGATTTACCGAACCAAGAGTAACACCGCTTGCAGAAGTTCCTGCGTCAGAACCTAATTGGAGTAAACTGCTCGGACTCGTCGTCCCTATGCCGACGTTGCCGTTTGATAATGTTTGCAATAAAAGATTTTTGCCGTCCAGCTTCAAATCATTGGTATACCCCCAGGTTCCAAGCCTAGCTTCGGCAAGAGCCGGGTTGGCATTATAAATCCATCCATAATTAATATTATGGGTTGAGTCTTGCCCAACATAAAAATAACTATTTCCACTCGTATTACCTAATATTAATGAACGATTATTTGCTCCGGTTGGGTTAATATTATCGCCGAACAAGCCTGTACCTAAAACTTGCAACGGATAGGCTGGACTTGTTGTCCCAATGCCAACACTACCACCTTCTAAAATAGTAACTCGTGTGGCACCGCCCGTTGCGAATGACAAGTTTCCATTATTAGCTTGACTGATAGATGCATCAGTTCCACCCTGTAATTTCAACTGTCTGCCTGAAGCGCTAAAGATGGATAAAGACGAATCGGCTCCAACATTATTTATTTCCACCGACGCATATGCGCCATTATAGCCAGCTGTCCCTACGCCAAGACCTCCCCTGATTTGAGCGTTACCATTTACATCCAGTTTGTACAAAGGGCTAGTTGTCCCAATACCAACGTTGCCGCTCTTTAATACTAATGTATTAGCCACAGCCCCTGTATGTACCATCTGGAAGACCCCCGCTGCTACATTATTAGAATCCCAATAAAAATCTCCTGCCGCGGTTGTGTAAATCGAATTGGTTGCACCGGCAGAGCTTAACTGCAAACCAGCAACACCGCTTGCCCCAGAGGTAATATTTAAATTAGCAGTCCCCGTTGACTCTAATTTCATTAACGGATTAACCGTCCCACCGGCATCGTAAACATGCAACTTTGCTATTGGGCTTGTTGTTCCAATCCCGACGTTACCATCGACTATCATACTGTCATTCGTCCTTAAGACATTAGCGGCGTTCCTGAACAGGTTGGTATCAGCAGTTCCGTTTCCGGGACCGAAATTAATAGTCCTATTAACAACATCGAGCTGCAAAGCTGTATAAGCATCGCCGGATGTGTACAGGTCGATATTACCGTAATCATACATGTTTATCCTGTTCCCTGTGTCACTTGCCATAATACGGAACGAAGCCAAAGCCCCCTGATTAGCCCCTCCTCTTACGGTCAAATTAGTAACACCTGTTCCGGCAGTCTGATCAAACACCCTGACATTTCCATTTACATCCAACTTCTGAGTTGGCGATGTAGTGCCAATTCCGACATTGCCATTTGCCAGCACTGTCATTAGATCAGACCCTCCGGCAGTTTTAATCGAAAGCAAGCTATTAGTCAATACTGGGGAACTTTGTGTATCCAAAATTAATCCACCGGTCGCAGGATTCCTATATATAAGAGGCCACACAGATCCGCCAACCAAGGCAATTCCATTACTACCACGAGCGACAACATTACCGGAGGCGTCTACTGTAAATTGATTGTTATTCCCTACTGTCAACAATTGGGAAGGGGCTGTAGTCCCAATACCGACATTGCCGGAAGAATCAATTCTTATCCTTTCTGAACCGCCAGTAGACAATCTCAGCTGATTATTCGAGCTTATTTCAGAAATACCATTGTAAGCAGCGAGGCCCAAGGTTGACCCGCTGCCACTAGTATTTATAATTTGCGACAAGGTCCCGCCAGCAGCTGAATCAGAAACAACCAGTTTTTGTCCAGGGTTCGTAGTCCCAATTCCGACGTTACCATCGTTCCTGACATACAGCAGGCTGGTGGAGGAAGCGTTGACCAAATTCATAGCGGACGCGGAACTATCCGTGGTGGAAGCCTGGACGTAGAGCATGGAGTTAAGGACTCCAGCAGGTACAGTTGGAGACGAGAAACCAACAGGAGCACCGATAACCTGGCTGCCTCGAATGTAGGAATTACCCTTGTCCACGAACAAGCCCCAGTTCTGCTTGCCCTGGTCAGCCCAGACATACATGCCAATGTTGCTGTCTGCCCCAAGGCCGTTGGCCGTACCGTTAATGGAGATGTTAAAACCGGAAGTCCTGTCCACATAAGTCTTAATAGCTTGAGGCTCGGAATCTCCATCATGAGTTTCTACGTGGATTTTCCCCCCGCCGCTGGTTGCGGAATCCCGACCCACGTACAACCAACCGGTAATCTGCTGATTGCCGGAAACAGACAAAGTCTGGGTAGGAGTAGTCGTCCCAATCCCCACATTCGTCCCGTTATTGTAAAGATTAGATGTCGCAGTCCAAGAAGTACCATTATTATAGAGAGTCTGGCCGGTAGTTCCAGAAGGTAAAGCTCCCCCGCCAGTCAGATTTATTCCGTTCCAGTACAAGTTACCAGAAGTGTTATACAAACGATTGGCAGTAGCAGCCGGAGTAGTTGTAGCTTCTATATATATCCTACCATTGACATCCAAATCTTCAGCCGGGGTGGTGGTGCCAATACCGACGTTGCCATCTATTATAGCCGTACCTGTAACTCTTAAGATCCCCGGGCTTAAACGATACAAAGAGATATCTCCACTGCTTCCGAATGAGAACCCTCCATTAATACTATCTTGCACTCTAATGATTCCACCGCCCTGATTAAACATCTGCATGCTGCCGGATGAACCCAAAGCCAAAGTGCCATTAACATGCAAAGCAGCCTGCGGGCTTGTTGTCCCAATACCGACGTTGCCTGATATAGGAAGTATAGTCAGACGTTCTGCGACTCCTGCCTCAGTAATAGAAAATCTAGATGGGCTATTATAGGCTTGTAAATCCCATCCAGCCGCAGAAGATAATCGCAAATAATGGTTTGCACCTGCTCCATTACCAATTTGCAAATCTACTGCTGGATTCGTAGTTCCAATCCCCACATTACCATAATTGTCTATTGTCATCCGAGGGCCAGGCCAACCTCCCCCATTAGATTTTGTATAAAAATTAAGTTTTGCTCCTGCAAAAGCGCCTGTGCCAACTTCCGTAGCCTGTATACCCGCCACGTTATAATGCGCATCAGCCTGACCGCCAGAGCGCGAGAACATAGTTGCGCCAAGAATAGCGCCGTCGGTGTTTGCATCGGAAACAAGGTTCAAAGCAGAGTTGTTCAGATCTCTAACTTGAATCGTTTTCGCAGAGGTCGGTACTATCTGATAAGTACTGTTCCCGTTAATATAATTCACTCCTCCTCCAATATCGAAAACAGTTTGCGGATTTGTTATCCCAATACCGACGTTGCCATTATCGAAAATCGAACTTGTACCTATGGTGTTGGCGTCGATCCATTTGGTGATGTAATTCTGCGTTCCTGTCATGGCAGTAAACGCGCCGCTGCCGTTTCCTTTTACAACGCCGGTGATTGTGGAAGTCCCGCTGCCGCCCTTGCTGACAGGCAACGTGCCGGAGGTATCAGAAGAAAGATCAACTGTTCCCGAAGACAGCGTGCCGTCTGCGCCGACTTTAACTATCCCTGCACTGCCGATACCGGTAAGCTTAACCGTGCCACTGACCAACATCGAACCGTCAACTGTAAGCATTGACGACGGCGTAGTAGTATTTACGCCAACCTTGCCGCCTGCAGCCGGAATTAAGTTGATGTTTCCGCTGGTCAAGGTCTTCATCACCAAATCGCCATTTGTCTTTTGCACAGTGCCGGTTTCAACAGTCCCGATTGCGGCCGTATTAGTCACGGTCAAAGCAGTGCCGGCTGCGCTAAACGTTGAAGCGCCGGTAAAGGTGTTGGCACCGGCTCCCGATTGGATGTAAGAACCCGATGCATTGATGGTTCCGGTTGAAACCGAAGCGCTGGTAACAGATCCCGCCACGGTCAAATTGCCGGATGAAGTAATTTTATTCGATGCGCTGAAAAATTGGATGTCGCCGGAAGCGGCAGATTGCAAAGTTAAAGTGTTGGTGCTGGTAGCGGTTATTTGCGGATTAGTCCCTGACAAATTCAGGTTGCCGTTGGTGAGCACGGGAATCTGGTTTCCGGACGGAGACTGCGACGGAGCAAACCCGCCTACAGTGCTGGAATTGACCGCGTAACCTGAAGACATAATTCTCTGCCTCGGCGATAAAGTTTCAAACGACACGCCAGAACACGTGCCGGCATTTTGCGGTGCGACTTCAACGTTTAGGTAAACAGAATCGTTGTCGTTAAAATTATAGGTCAGCACGTCTCCTCCGGCAGCCGTATCCCCGATGCCGACATTGAACACACTGTTCTTAACCTGCACGGTCATGGTTGAAGGCGTACCAGCCGGCCAAAGCTTGTTGCCGGAACCTGTGGCTGACGAATCGTAAATGGAAAACCTAAAACAATAATTCGTGCCGCTGCCGCCCAAAATATTTCCCGCGCTGTCATACAGCCTGCCCTGGTGGTTCAAAACTTTCGGCACTCCGGTTGCAGCAGATGCAATTTGAGGAATGGATAAAAATTGCAAAAAAGAAATAACCTGGAATATCAAAACCGACCAGGATAAAATCCGCATCCCTGGTGTTTTGATGTTATTAATTTTTGTTTTTATCCAGTCCATTAAAATATTTTTGTCTTCAAGTTTTTTATGTAGCGGAGGCTATCAGCCTCCATGTTTTATCTGTAGGAAATCTGTAGATTCGAATTTAATCCGTAGATCTGTAGTTTAATTTGTAGTTTAAAACGTTGTTGAGTTAGTATTTTGAATTTGAATTTCAGGTGCTGATTGCTGGGCTTTACTCTCCGCTCTCTGCTCCAGCTTTTTCTCTAGCGTAACGGAAAAGATGTAAAACAGTAAAAGGCCAAAGAGGATACAGATTGTAATGGAAAAATACAGCAGGATCTTGAAAAGTTTGGTCATTTGGCTTTCTAAAAACAGTCTGGCTTTAAACTCCACAATCTTGTCCCACAGGCTTTCTTTACCGCCCTTACCGCCGGCCTTTTTGTTCATGTAATTCTGCAAGTCTTCCCTTGTAGTCATCCAGGCTACGTTGAAATAAACTTGTTTGCCTGGCAGCTTGCCTTTACGGATTAGCTGGCCAATATAATCTGGGGCATAGCCTGAGATTTCGGCCGCTTCTTTGAGGGTTATATACTTGGAATTTGATTTCATATATCGCTTGGATGTCATTGCGAGCCTAAAAGGGCTCTAACTTTTAGGCGAAGCAATCTTTTTGAAAAGATTGCTTCGGCTGCACTCGCGATGACAGTAAACGGGCTTATCTCGAGGGTCGAGATTTGGTCAATCACGGGTATCGATATATTAATTATATCAATAAAATAAGCCTATTTTAAGGCTTTAGTGTTTTTGACAAATTTGCTGTCTAGCAATGAAAACTTTATTATTTTTTTGTTAAAAATGCATCTAAAATCAGTTAATCAGTGAATCAAATATTCAGTTAATTAATTCTCCTGTTCCACATTCCCAACTTTCGATGTTTTTACTATATAATTGCAGTTTTATCCTTTTTAATTGTTTTGATAGATGATGATAAACAGTATTGTCAAATTTCTTTTATCTTATCGCAGTATTATACTAATACAAATTTTCAAGAAAATTAAATACAAATGATACACACTTTCAAATTTTGACAGTTTTAAAAAGTATGGCCCTAAAGTTGCTGCCGTGAAAGTGCGTGCCTTGATTGTTTTTTTGCAATTCAGGTTCCACATTTTAATTACTCTCCTTACCAATCAACTTGAGGCTGTTTTGTAAGGCTGTTGCAATCTTTTTAAGTCCGCTATATTAAAATAATATTTTCCTGTTTCACTCCCCCATCAAAGTTCAATACCAGCAAAATCTTGTTTCATCCAGGTCAAAATTACATATTTTAATACAAAAAATACTGCTCGATGCCTGTATCAAAGCATAAAAAATTAAGTCACAAATAATTGTTATGTGCAAATGTTCAAATTTTTTTCTCAAATTTTATCCACAGAAAATTATTAAAAAATACTCTCTCCAACATCTCTATCCGCCCAATACACACCCAACACTATCCCCGTACAAAATAAAACCATGCCACTTTTTCACGGCCGTGAAAAAGTGGCATGGTCTAAAATCATATTATATAACTATATTAAATTAAACTTTTTCTTTAAATCTTCATCATCGTCCATTTCATCTACTCTGAGTATTCGTATAAAACTTATAAGTTTGGTTTCTTTTAAATATTTTATTGCTTCCCTATTTAAAGGATAAGGACTTATAAAAACGCTTGCTTGCAATTTTACGAATCCGTTACGTTTTAGCAACCACCTTAGCTGATCACGTTTATCGCGAAAGTCTTCTGGTATATCAAAGATAATCAACCTCCATATCCCGTCCCACGCCTTCACTGCAATATTTTTCGCCTTACTGATTAAAATTAGCAACTGTCCCTCCTGAGTAAGCATCAAAGATTTATTATTCCCTTTTTTGACGACCCTGAGCAGCTTTTGTTTTTGCATCCTCCAAACAGCCCTGGTAAAATCTGCTCTTTTGATTTGTTTTAATTTCTTTAAATATGTATATTGTGTTTCAAAAGAATTTACTAATCCAGTTTTCGACCTGGACAGAGTTTGCAAAATTATTTTGGTCAAAGGAACACTTGTTGTTTTTTGCTTGGACATAAATGCCTCTCTTTTTAATTTTCTCTACCATGCCACTTTTTCACGGCCGTGAAAAAGTGGCATGGTAATTTTTAACTTTTCTAAATAACAAAACCCCAAAGGTGGGGTTTTAAATTAGTGGTGGTTATTTTTTTTGTTTTGGCCATGGACATCATGATGTCCATGGTGATGACTCTTATGCGCTGCGTGTTCTTTCCTAATTTCTACATGCCGCTTTTTGTGAAAGAAGAACACCCCTAATAGCAAAGCGAGGTAACCTGTCCAAAAATGCCATGACTTGAAAATGGATACAGAAGCCAGGTTAGATGTAATTAAAAGGTCAAAAATTATATCAAGAAAAAACCACAACCCGGCAACGAACATGGCTTCCAAGAAATTTATCACGCCCAGCCTCCTTGCGCAGGCTATAACCACAACCAAAGTCAAAAGTACATACAAAGCTTCAGAAAAAAATTCTGTCTCCCCCACCAACTTGAAAAACACCAGTTTCAGCAAAACCAGCAGCACGCATTGAATTAAAGATAATACTATCAATCTCTTAAAAGTCATAAGTTAATTGACAAAATTTAAATAATTTAAAAAATTGACATAATTAATCTTTCTGATTTTTGATTGCTGAAATTTTTGACGCAGTCATGATAGCGACCAATTCCCCTATTTCTTGCTGCAATCCTGATATTAATGATACTTGTACAACTCCCGATTCAACTAATAGTTCTAACCAAAATTGAGTTTCATCTGCTTCCTCAACAACCGTGCCCATCTTTGATATAAAATCCTTCCTAGATTTGCATCTGCATGCTGCTCTATAGTTTGCAGCAACTGCTGTACCGCTTCTTAATAATTGATTATTGCCAATAACTCTGCCAATAGGATCTTTCAGTAAAAATCTAACCAACTTAATAATTCTTATAGCAAATTCCTTGGTCCTTTTTTGCAGGTCTCTTGGTTCCATAATTATGTCAATTTTGTTCAATTATGATCAATTATGTCATTTCTTAACTGTTCTTTTCCTTACTATTTTTCTTTTTACCGCAGCCGGTGCGCTTGCTGCCGGGATACTGTCTGCCAATTCTTCCAGTTCCCACAAATTTTCTTCAATCTTCTTTTTGGCTAAAGTCAGTTTTGACTCAAACTTTTCTTTGCCTTTTTGCGTCGGCCAATACCTGTTTGCCACATGGTCAACAAATCCAAAATGGCTCTGTTCCTCGTAAACCTTGCCATACCAATAAATTCCGACCCAAATTCCATACCAGGCTCCGAGAAGCAAGGTAATAAACAAGGTGAGATAATCTAATGCCAAAAACTTATAATATGGCATAACCCCTATCGCCTGGTCGTAATTGTTTTTTAAAACCAGGAGTGATACGAATATTACCAAGCGATGGATCACCAAAAATAACAACATCCCCATCATGGATGACAAAAACACATATAACGATTTTTTCATAGACTTTCCTTTATTGCTCTTTGGAGCTTGTTTTGGTTTCTTTTATAGGGAAATTATTTGAAAAGGTCCATTTCTGCTGTAATCTCAAAATTTCTGCTGCAAACCCCTCATCAAAACTCACCGTATCCTACGGATACGCCATCGTTTCTCTTCGGGGTTTTCGCTTGAAATTTTGAGATTTCGCGACGAAAGCGACTTTTCAAATAATTTCCTGTCTTCCTTTCTTTAATAATACGATAAAAATGGGGTTTCGGCAAATACAAGCATAATGCGAAACTGCAAAATAAAAATGCGAATTATGCAAAAGATTTCTTTTTGCAGCATTCGCATACTATTTCGCGATTTTCGTATTATGTTTTCTATCTCACGCTCAAAACGCTCTTTTTATAGCTATCCAAGTTATCCAATGCTGCGCCCGTACCTTTGGCCACGCAAAGCAGCGGCTCTTCGGCTACAAAACATGATACGCCAATGCTTTGGGCAATGTACTGGCCCAAATTCCTGAGCTGGGCGGTTCCCCCGGTCATAACCATGCCTTTGTCTATTATATCGCTAGCCAGTTCCGGCGGGGTTTCCTGAAGCACTGTCTTTACGGCTTTGACAATCTCCCTCAAATCGTCATCTATGGCCTGCACCACTTCATTAGTCGAAACGGTCACGGTCTTAGGCAGGCCGGTTATCATATCCCTGCCTTTAACTTCCATCAACTCCTCTTCCGGCATCAAAATAGCGCTGCCAATGGTGATTTTTATGTCTTCCGCGGTCCTGTCGCCAATGGCTATGCCGTGTTTTTTCCTGACAAAATCTATTATTGACTGATCCAGCTTATTTCCAGCTACGCGTACCGATGTGGAATTGACTATACCGCCCAAAGACAAAATTGCCACATCAGTCGTCCCGCCGCCAATATCAATAACCAAATTCCCCGAAGGCGAAGAAATGGGAATGCCTGCTCCAATAGCCGCAGCCACGGTTTCTTTAATCACAAAGGCAGATTTGGCTCCTGCGGCCATAGCGGCATCAATCACGGCGCGCCGTTCAGTGGACGTAATTCCGCCTGGCACGCTTATCATGACTTCCGGCCTGAAGAACCTAACGTTGCCCAAAGCTTTATTTATGAAATATCGCAACATAGCCTCAGTCACCCGGTAGTCGGCAATCACCCCGTCCTTCATCGGCCTTTTAGCCACAATCGTTTCCGGTGTCCGGCCCAGCATTTCTTTGGCTTCCTGGCCTACTGCCAAAACTTTGTTATCCAAAATGGAAATAGCTACCACAGTCGGCTCATTGATAATAATCCCCTGCTTGGGCAGGAATACCAAGGTGTTAGCTGTGCCTAAATCTATGCCAATTTTCGTCTCGAACATGTAGTACAATCCTAATGCCCCGAATTCTTATCCGAATGCCCCAAACAATTCCCTTTCGGGTCATTTGGATAGGATTCGGGTAATTCGGATTATGTTAACATCAGTAATTATAGCAAAACCCTAGCAATTGTCATAGAGCCCGATTTTCAGCTATAATATAGGTATTATGACCAAAAAAACCAGGTATCTTTTAATCCTTGTCGGATTCATCGTATTTCTAATTTTAGCGCCTCTCATCGTATTATATGTCAGGGGCATAAGCTTTGATTTTACCGGGCGCAAGTTCGTCCAAACCGGTCTTATTGCCGTAAGGACAGAACCGAAGAACGTGGAAGTATATTTAGATGGCGGACTGGCAAGAAAAAACGCGGGAGACATAAAATTTTTAAGCCCCGCGGAATACGACCTAGTTGTTAAAAAACAGGGCTATCAGGACTGGCGGAAAATGCTGCAGGTAACTTCGGGCCAGGTAACCTGGGCAAACCCCATTGCAAACAAAATTTATTTGTTTTACCAAAACCCGGAAACCGTTGATGCGGCCCAGGGCGTTTCGGATTTTTATACCGACGGTGTAAGCATTTTTTACCTTTCGGGAAACAGCGCGGTGGTATCTTCCGTGTCCCAGCCGCAAAAAAACGAAAACTTCCCCCTTCCCAAACCGGCTAACATGATTATTCCGTCCCAAAACGGAAAACTGTTTGCCCTGACAAACTCCCTAACCGCTAACCCCGCCTTAGAGACGCTGCTGGTATTCAATTCAGACAATAAAACCTTTACGGACCTTTCTTCGCTTTTTTCCGGCCAGTTCACCGCAAAATTTTCACCCGACAACGAGCTTTATGTTTTAAACAACAACTCCCTTTACCGGGTTGATATCGAGCACATAAAAAAAACCCCGGTGCTTAGCCAGGTCAGGACTTTCGCTTTCCAAGAAAACAATATTTACTATATAAGGCAAAACCAAAACGGTTTATCGCTGATGGTTGCCCAGCCGCCATCCAACGAAGGAGTAGAGCTCTTAAAAAATCTGCCTGATTTCAAAAAAGCGGAAATCATCATTAATTTTGAAAAACAGGTTTTTGTCCTGCTCGACACCAATATGTATAAAGTCACTTCCGCTTTGGAAAAAATCGCCAATGATGTGGAAGATTTCAGTTTTAACCAGCAGGATTCAACCATAATTTATATCCATTCCGGAGAACTGGATTTTTACAACCCGTTCGAACACACGACCAATTTCATCACCCGGTCAAGCCTGCCTTTAAGCAATCCCCGCTTAGAATACAACCTGGCCCACGCTTTCTTTTTTAAAGACGGCAAGCTGGTGGCTTTAGAGCTGGATACCCGCGACAACCAGAACGAAAACGTGCTTTACGAAGCAAAAAACCCGAAAAAGTTTTTCATTGACCAAAACGCCAGGCAAGCCGTCATATTAGACGGCGACAAGCTGGTGCTGCAAAAAATAAGATAGAGCTAGTGCGAAAGGTGCGAAATAGCATGCGAATTATGCAAAAAAAATACCGCGATCAATTTCGCGGTATTCGCATATTATTTTGCAATTTTCGCATTATAACACGGCCAAGTCTATTGCCTCGTTGACCAACTTGTCAGCTTCTTTGTTTTGCTCGCGCGGAACGTGGCGGAAAGTTACGTTTTTGAAATTCTTGATGAGCTTAATCACTTCGGCTGCCAAAAGCTTAAGCGACGGCTCCTTGATTTTGTACTGCCCCTGCATCTGCCTGACAATAAGCTCGCTGTCCATCCTTATTTCCAAAACTGTCTCCTTGGAAATTTTAACTGTTTCCTGCAAAGCTAAAATCAAGGCTTTATACTCCGCGCAATTATTGGTCGCCTCGCCGATATACTGCTTAAAGTTTCCTAAAATTTGCCCGTTCTCGCTTTTTATTACAACGCCAATTCCGGCCGGCCCCGGATTTCCCCTAGCCCCGCCGTCAGTATTTATAATTATTTTTTTTTCCATGAAAAGATGATTAATTTTATTTATTCACAGAATGAAATAATATGATATAAATTATTCTAATTGCTCTAATTAGTCTAATTTCCGCCAGCTGGCGGACTAAACAAATTCCAATTCCTAATTTCTAATATCCAAACATTAGACATTGGGTCATTAGATATTATTTAGGTTAATTAGAAATTAGAATAATTAGGTTAATTCTTATAGGTCAATTTATCTTTATATCAACTATCCTCAACTTCACGTCCTGCCTGCCGTTCCACCCGTCTTCAATAAGCTCTGCGGCTATATCAACATTATCCCCTATTTTTAAAGTTTTAGCCAGCCATCCAAAATTGAATGCTATGGCTGACACGAATTTTTTGCCCTTGCTAAGCTGCATTTGCAGATGCTTTTGTCCGTTGCCGACTGTCCTAAAGCCTGTCACTTTAAAATCACTGGCTAAAAATTTCGGCCTGGGATTGCCGACGCCAAAAGGTTCAAACTCAAAAATCGCATGATAAGTATCCAAAGCCAAATCATCCTCAAAAATTTCCGCTTCCAGTTCCAATTTTTTCTGCAAATCACCTTCGGTCAAATTTTTATCCGCGTATTCCAAAATTTTCTGGTAAAATTCTTCGAACCTATCAGCAGCCAAAGTAAACCCGGCTGCCTGCTTGTGGCCGCCAAACCTTACCAGGTATTCGGAAGCGTGCTTTAAGGCTTCCACTATATTAAATTCGCCCACGCTCCTGGCAGATCCGGTAGCTTCCCCACCCTGCCTTTCCATCACCAAAACAGGCTTATGATATTCTTCAGTAAGCCTTCCCGCGACCAGCCCCACCACGCCCTTTGGCCAATTCTCGCCCATCAAAACCAACACATTCCTATCCATCACCAAAGCTGCTTTTTCTTTGGCTTCGCTAAGTACCTGTTCAGTCAAATCCTGCCTATGCTTGTTCAAGCTTTCCAGTTGCAAAGCCAAATCCTGGGCTTTTTGCGGATCCTGCTCTATAAGCATGTCCAAAGCTAAATTGGCATGCTTAATCCTGCCCGCGGCATTAAGGCGCGGCGCAATGACAAAACCTAAAGTGTAAGTGTCGGCAAGTTTTTCCGAAAAATCCAAACCTGCAATGCGGCACAAAGCTTTAAGCCCTGTCCACTTGCTCTTTAACAAAACTTTCAAGCCGTATTTGACCAAAATCCTGTTCTCGCCGAGCAGGCTGTGGCAATCCGCCACTGTGCCAATAGCCACCAAATCCAAAAGCCATTTTTCGTATCCTGGCGTGTATTTTTTTTCTGTAGCGGACGGTTTCAAACCATTCCCTGAGCCAAATATCTTTTCAACTTTTTCGGTCTTGGATAAAATCCCTTGCGCCAGTTTAAAAGCAACACCAACGCCGGTAATATCCATAAAGGGATATTTGTCTTTGGGATTCTTCGGGTTGATTAAAGCAAAAGCCTTAGGTTCCTGCCCGATGATTTCGTGGTGGTCGGTTATTATCAAATCAATCCCGTTCCCCAAACAAAAATCCGCCGCGTCCGTAGAATTAGTGCCGCAGTCCACGGTAATAACCAGTTTCACTCCTTTATCTTTTATTTTTGATAATGCTTCAATGTTCACTCCGTATCCTTCATTGAACCTGTCCGGGATGTAACTTCCCGTCTCAACTCCAAGGTAGCGAAAAGTCTGCTGCAAAACCGCATTGGCAGTCACAGCGTCGGCATCGTAGTCACTGTAGATGCAAATCTGCTCCTTGTCTTCAATTGCCTGCCATATTCTCTCCACTGCCTTTTCCATTCCCAAAAACAAAAAAGGGCTGTGTAAATCCCCGTATTCTGGATTTAAAAATTTTTCCGCTTCCGCCTCGCCCAAAATCCCCCTGTTATTAAGCAGTTGGACAGAAATCCGGTCAAGCTCCGGGAAGCGTTCAAAAAGCTCTTTAGGAGCGTCTGGTTTTAATTTCCATATCTTGGACATAAATATTGACAAAAATGAACAAAAGTTAAAAAAATGACAAAAATGCCTGCAATATAATTTTGCTCATTTTTGTCATTTATGTCAATTTTGTCATTTCTTTATTGGCACTGCGTCTACAACCTCAATCAAGTTTATTCCGGTCATTTCCGCGGGCTTTTCCAACCCAAACAAATCCAAAATTGTCGGCGCCACATCGCCGATAACTCCGGCCGGGACCCTGGAAGACAAAGACAGGTATTTAAATTGCAGCAAAGGAGTTTTGAATTTCCATTCATTGGCTATAAGCAAAAGAGGTACCGGATTAGTCGTGTGGTCTTTGTCTATATCCCCTGTCTTGACGTTAATCATCTGTTCCACATTGCCATGGTCCGCGGTAATAAGCAGCGCCGCGTCGGCCAACAAAGCCGTATCAACGATTTTTTTTATGCAACCGTCAATAAACTCCACGGCCTGGATGGCGGATTTCAAATTGCCGGTATGCCCGACCATGTCAGGATTGGCAAAGTTAGCCACGAAAAAGTTCGTGTCGGTTTTGGCGATTTTTTCCACCAGGATATCCGTAAGCTGGCCGGCTGACATTTCGGGGCGGTCGGAATAATTGCGGTTGTTGTCCGGGCTGGTGACAATCACCCTATCTTCTCCCGGATACTTTTCCGTGCGGCCGCAATTGAAAAACGCGGTGACGTGGGCATA
Source organism: Patescibacteria group bacterium (assembly GCA_013387205.1). Taxonomy (GTDB): domain Bacteria; phylum Patescibacteriota; class Doudnabacteria; order UBA920; family UBA920; genus AMAZON01. Next base: position 15,937 of record WARV01000015.1, read on the forward strand.
TTTTTCACTTTCCGCAATATGGAATTGGCTCATTTTAGCCGCAGACAAGAGCTCGGCCAGGTTGTTCTTTAAATCAATGGATTCAAACACCACGCGCACCGGCAAGCCAGGCATATATTCCGTCATGGTAGCGAAATACAAATTCTGCAAAGGCGCGCGCCTGAATTGTTCCGGCACCAGTTCCGGCGCAGTGAACATTTCCGTCATCTGTACGGCCCTGTCTGACCGGAAATTAATGAAGATAATGGCGTCGTTGTCCGAAATTTTTGCAACCGACTGGCCTTCCCCGTTTATGACCACTGTCGGTTTTATCATTTCATCAAATATCTGCTGCTGGTAGCTTTTCTGGACCGCCTCTTCCGCGGAGAGCGCTTTTTCCCCTTCCCCGTCAACCATGGCCTTATAAGTCATCTGCGTTTGTCCCCAATGCGCCCCGCGGTCCATGGCATAAAACCTGCCCGTTACCGTGGCAATTTCTCCCACCCCGGACCTGACAATCCTCTCCCTCAATTTATTAATGGAATCAAGCGCAATTTTCGGTTCAGTATCGCGCCCATCGGTGAACATGTGTATAAAGACGTCGCTCAACCCCTCTTCCGCAGCCATGCCTAAAAGCGCATACAAATGCTCGTCAAAACTATGCACGCCTCCGGGGCTGACCAGCCCGATTAAATGCAGGCGCGAGTTATTTTGTTTGGCGTGGTTGATAGCTTCAAGCAAAACCGGGTTTTTAAAAAATTCCCCGTTTTGGATAGAGTTGGTAATCCTCGGCAAATCCTGGCCGACAATCCTGCCGGCGCCCAAATTCAAATGTCCGACTTCGGAGTTACCCATTTCCCCCCACGGCAAGCCGACCAATGGCCCGGAGGCCTGCAAGGTCAAGCTTGGAAAATTTTGCACGATATTTTGGAATGTCGGTATCTTAGCCCTCGATATGGCATTGCCATGGCCAACTGGCGCCACGCCAAAACCGTCAATGATGACTAAAACGACTTTCTTGTATACTCTATGCTTCATTATAAAATCCTAATTCCCCGAATTACCATCCGAATGCCCCAAATGAGTCCTTCCCTTTTCGGGTCATTTGGATAGAATTCGGGTAATTCGGATTATATCTGCTCCTCGATTTCCATTAACCGATTATACTTCGCCAATCTTTCTCCCCTGCTCGGTGCGCCGGTTTTTATATAATCAGCATTCGTCGCTACGGCCAAATCCGCAATAAAACTGTCGCAGGTCTCCCCGCTCCTGTGGGAAATGACAATTTTATAATTATGGTCCTGCGCCAGCTTAATCGCCCTCATGGTTTCAGTTAAAGTGCCAATCTGGTTGACTTTAATAAGCACTGCATTGGCCATTTTTTTCGAGATGCCCAATTGGATGCGGTTTGGGTTGGTCACGAACAAATCGTCGCCGACAAGCAAAGCCTGCCTGCCCATTGCTTTGGTCATTTTTTGCCAGCCAATGAAATCGTCCTCACTGCAGCCGTCTTCGATTATCGCTAAGTGATATTTTTTTGCCCATTTCTCGTAAAGCCCGTAGACGTTATCTGGGGTTAAAGATGCGCCCGATGCTTTAAGTTCATACTTGCCGGATTTCGAATTGAAAAATTCGCTGGCTGCGGCATCCATGCCTAATTTAAAATCAGTGCCCAATTTGTATTTGGCAGTTTTAAGGGCCTGCGACAACTGTTTTAAAGCTTCTTCATTTGAGCCAAGTTTTGGCGCGAACCCGCCTTCGTCGCCAACTGCTGTAGTCAGGCTTTGCTTGGCCAATTGCTGCTTTAAAATATGAAAAACTTCTGTACCTTTTCTAAGCTTTTCAGCAAAACTACCTTTTTGCGGGATAATGAAAAATTCCTGTATATCTAAGCCTGAATCTGCATGTTTTCCCCCGTTTATGACGTTAAAAAGAGGTGTGGGAAGGGCTTTTACCTTGCGGTGGTACGATAAAGCCAGGTAAGAAAAAAGTTCTTTATCGGCCAATTTTGCAGCAACTCTGACACAAGCCAAAGATACGGCCAAAATGGCATTTGCCCCAAATTTTGACTTATTCGGCGTGCCGTCTAAATCTATCATTTTCTGGTCAATGTCCTGCTGGTGTGTGACATCCATACCGACCAATGCTTTGGCAATAATATTATTCACATTCTTGCAGGCTTTTAAAACCCCTTTGCCGCCATACCTTTTTTTGTCGCCATCCCTAAGCTCCAAGGCTTCGTGTATGCCGGTTGACGCGCCGCTCGGCACGCTTGCTTTTGCAAATACATCTCCAGCCCAAACTGTTGCTTCCACAGTCGGATTTCCCCTGCTGTCTAATATTTCCCTCGCATGAATTTTGGTGATTTCCATTAGTTTCTTTCCGATTAATTACAATATAATTATACCATAAAAAAACTCATCAAACTCTCCCATACGCTGGAGCATGAGAGAGTTTATTTGATTGCAAAATTTTCATCAAGTCTTTGGTTAATCTGGTTTTTTCCCTTATATCAGCCACTACTTTCAATAACTTCTTTTTTTCTTTAATACTTGCGGATTTAACAATCTCTTTTAACAATAACTCCGGCCAAAAATACATTGGATATTTCTTTTTTACTTTTGACCAAGACAGAGGATCGGTTTCACCCCCTTCTTTTTCACGACTTGATTCCGTTCTTTTAATAACTGTTCGAACACCATCACCATATGTATTCATCCAAAGCTGCACTCTAGCGATGGTGGAATTACCGACCTGCATTGCTTTGTGCATCTGTTCATATGTGTATCCATTATTAATCAATCTGGCAATTTGTAACCGTCTCGCTAAAATCACCACTTCTTGTTCAGTCAATAAATCTTTAATCAAATTAGCTGCTTCAATTGAATTTTTTATGCTTCCAATTGCTTCTGCAAAATCTATAAATAATTCGTCTATTTCTTTTTTTGATAAGCGCCTTGGGGCGTCAAATTTTCCCATAATACAAATCTGTCATTTTCTCCCATGCACTGGAGTATGGGAGAAATATTAATAATTTATTTTAGCGCTTCAATTCCCGGCAGTTTTTCTCCGGCCAAGAATTCCAGCATTGCGCCGCCGCCGGTGGAGACATGGTCAATATGTTCGAATTGCCCGGCCAGTCTAACTGCGTCCACAGTCTCTCCCCCGCCCACCACGCCAAAAGCCTTGCGAGTGCTTACCCCGCCCACCACCCGGGCCAAAGCCATAGTCGCGGTGTTAAACGGCCTGACTTCAAACAGGCCCAAAGGCCCATTCCATACAATCGTCTTGGCAACTTTCAATTCATTGGCAAATTTCAAAATTGTTTTCGGACCAATGTCGTAAATGGTCTCGTCCTTGCGGATTTCGTGCGGAGTTGTAACGCGAATAGTATTTTTACCCATGTTTTTATCCGCTACAACAACATCAACCGGCAGAATAATTTTATCTTTAAAATTCTTTTCCAAATGCCAGGCTGTTTTTTTGGCTTCGGCTTCCACTTTGGAGCCGCCTATCTCGTAGCCTTTGGACAAAAAGAATAAATTGGCAATCCCGCCAGCCAGCAAAATCTTGTCAGCCTTTTTCCCCAAGTTTTCTATGGTTTTGACTTTGTCGGAAATCTTTATCCCGCCCATCATCAACACAAACGGCTGTTTGCTGTGCTTTAAAACTATTTCCAAAGACTTAATTTCTTTTTCGAGCAGCAACCCCGCAAAAGACGGCAAATATTTAGTAATTGCAGAAATTGAAGCAGCTTCGCGATGGCTCACCCCAAACGCATCATTTACAAACACATCGGCAAGTCCGGCCAGCTTCTTGGCAAACTGCGCGCTGTTTTCCTCTTCGCCTTTGTAAAACCTTAAATTCTCCAAAATTACCAAATCTTTAGCTGGGATATTTTTTATTTGTTTTTGATGCTTGTCCTGAGCAATATCTCCGGTATAAAAAATTAAGTGAGGAATGTGGTAGTCGGGAACTTTATGATCGGTATGAATGAACTTCATGCCAAACATATCTGCTAATTTTTCCGCGACTGGCTTTAAAGAAAGCTGATTGGACTTTTTCCCTTTTGGCCTGCCCAAATGCCCGCATAAAATAATTTTATTGCCGCCTTTCTGCAGCAATTTAATAGTCGGCACTATTTGCTCAATTCGAAAACCGTCCGCCACTTTGCAGTTTTCTATCGGGACATTAACATCCACGCGCAAAAGCACGGTTTTATTTTTGATTGTGTTTGGTTTAAGATATTTTATAGACATTTTTATAAGATACTAATATACGAACTTATGCAAATGATACGAATAATACTAACTGTGTTTTTTCCAATTATCAATCCTTACAATACGCTTCGGTTTAATATATTTATCTCTAAAATTAACCAAAAATGCAAGTTTTAAGCCTGTTTCTTGTAAATACCTTTGGGTTTGATAGTAGTCTTCTCGAGTTAAAATCCTTTTAGCTTTGAACTCAACCAGCACTTTATGCTCTACAATACCATCGACAATATTACCGGAATCTCCAATTTTAACCTCCCGATCAAAACCCATCCTTCTTTCCTTGAAAATTCTTGACGCAACATCCCCATATTGTTTTTCTTTGGCATAAGAGCCTAGTTCGTTATGGGTAGATAATAAAACCCCTACGATATCATATGATAATTCTTTATAAATTGGCTCGCTCATGGCGATTTCGTATTATTAGTATCATTAGTATGTTTTGTACATTAGTATCACATTAGTTTTTTCCTACCATAATTACCTCTTCCACCAACCTATTGCTATACCCGAATTCATTGTCATACCACGCCACGACTTTGACGAAGTTGCCGTCTACGACTTGGGTTAAGGACAGGTCAATTATGCTCGAGGCCGGGTCAGCGACAATATCTGCCAAAACCAAGGGCTCGTCCGAAGTTTCCAAAATGCCTTGGTATTTGGGTTGCTTGCTGGCATCAATGAAAGCCTGGTTAACTTCTTCCTTGGTCACGTTTCTTTTCATCAAAATGACAAAATCAGAAAGGCTGCCGACTGGAGTCGGCACGCGGAATGACACGCCATCGAATTTCCCTTTTAGTTCCGGGATAGCCTGGGTCGCGGAAATAGCCGCGCCGGTCGTTGTCGGGATAATATTAACCGCGGCCGAACGCGCCCTTCGAAGATCACCGGACTTTCCTCCCGGCGGCGGCCCGTCCACCAAATTCTGTTCCGCGGTATAGCTGTGAATGGTCGACATCAAGGCTTTTTCCACGCCGAATTTTTCTTGGCATACCGCCAACACCGGCGCTATGCAGTTGGTGGTGCATGACGCGTTGCTGATAATCGGCTGCCCTGTGTATGCATCCTGGTTTACGCCGAGAACTATTGTCGGGGTTACGCCTTCATCTTTGGCAGGCGCTGAGATTATGACTTTTTTCGCTCCGGCTTTCAAATGCGCCGAGGCTTTTTCGCTATCCGTAAACCTGCCAGTGGATTCAATTACCACATCAACGTTAAGTTTGCCCCAAGGCAATTTTTCCGGTTCCTTTTCCGCAAATACAGGGTACTCAACCCCGTCAACCACAACTGCAGTTTCCGTATGCTTAACGCTCCGGCCATATCTTCCATAGTAACTGTCATATTTGAGCAGATGGGCCAACACAGCCGTGCTGGTTAAATCGTTAATTCCAACCACTTCAAGCTCCGGTTTTTCCAAAGCTATTTTAAACGCATGCCTGCCTATGCGGCCAAACCCGTTAATCGCTACTTTGATTTTTTTGCTCATGATTGAATAATTAATTAGTTAGTTGATTTAATTTTATTCTTACTGGCTTTGCTGTTCTTCCAATAACATTTTTTCCGCTTCCTTTTGCCGCAATATCTGGTTATGTTTTTTTGTCTGGACTTGCTTGGTTGTTGTTGGCATTTCCTGGTACTCAGCGCTTATAAATAGCTGGCTTCGCCAGAATAAAATTACGCCAAAGGCTGCAACTCCGGAAAAAATTATCAGGAAAAACCTTAATGAAAAATTCGGATCCTTAACGCCGTACCCGGACATTCCACCTTTGCCAACAAAGTTAATATCGTAAAAATTTTGGACCGGAGATTCCTCTTGGACCTCAAGGGGCAAACCGGTTCCACTTTCATCCCGTGGCTCGTTAGGCGTAAATTTTCTACCTAAAGTCAGCATGAATATTTTTATAAATTATTTTCTAATTTTAACAATATCTTATCTTTGGTTTTTTTGTCGTGGATTTTCGTTGCCCGGAACTTTTTCATTTTCCCCAAAGTTTTTTCCAGTTGCGCTTTGGTCAAAAGCCCGGCTTGCGGCCCGACATACTGGATAACGCTCCCGGCATTAACCGTGCCCCAACGTAAGCCTTCGGCGTGGCTTTTGCCGTGGGAGAGGGCCGCAATATACCCTGTAGTAAAAGCGTCGCCTGCTCCTGTCACTTCGAGCCTTGGCCCTGGAAATTCTTCTATATAATAAAATCCCTCTTCGCTAAAACTGTATGCACCGTTCCTCCCGTCAGTTAAGGCAATGGCTCTGGCTCCAAGTTTTGAAAGCCTGATGCAAAGCTCTTCGGCATCGCGGGTATCGTCCCCAACCCAGCTTTGGGCTTCTTCCACGTTAAGCGAAAGCAAGCTGGTCCTTTCAAGCATTAAAGCATTGGCTTTAGGCCCTGCCCTTAACTGGTACGTTCCTGGATTAAACCCTAAACTTATCCCGTACTTATCCAAATGTTTTGCCAAGTCAGGATAAATTTTCTCGAACCCCTCGCCCATGCTGGTCAAATAAATCCATGAAGAATGGATAAATTTTGGCAGTTCGTATTTGCGGTGCTCGTGGTAAACAAAAATCGTCCTCTCGCCGTTAAAGACCAAAACCGTAGAAGCGTTGGTGCCGTGCTTGTCGTTTTTAATAATATATCTCGGCGATACCCCTTCCTTTTCCATTTTATAAACTATTTCCCGCCCGCCCGTGTCATGCGCGACAACCGTATAAAACGCGGTTTTAAGCCCGAGCCTTGAAGAGCCCACTGCATTATTCGCGGCATTGCCTGCCACTGTCCTAAATAGCTTGTCCACCGGCAATTTATCACCCCAACTTAAAATAGCCTTCGATTTTCCGTCGATTTCTTTAACCTCAACATCATGCACGAATAAAAACGTGTCTATTGTCGAATCTCCTATTGATATTATGTCAAACATGGTTTGCTTTTTGATGTTTTTTTCATGGACGCCGCAGCACCCACATTTATTATTGTATCTTAAATATTTATTTTAGTATAATTCCTTATTCAATTGCTCGTAAGCTTCCTGTATGCTTGGAGCCTTAACCAAAGATGACCCGCACACTATTAAATCCGCTCCGGCATCGGCGATTTTCCTGATATTCTGCAAGTTCACTCCCCCGTCCACTTCAATAATTGCTTTAGGAACGAGGCTTCTTAACTCTTTTATACGCTGGTATGTATTTTCTAAAAATTCGCTTCCCTGAAAACCGGGATGCACTGACATTAACAGGAAATGATTGGTTAGGTCCTTAAATTCTTCCAATACTTCAACCGGCGTTTCGTTGTTAATGCAAATCCCCGGTTCAATTCCGGATTGTTTTATAGTATTTATGGCATTTTTTATCGCGGCTAAATTCGGATAAGCTTCGTAATGCACAATGATTGTTTTAAATCCGGATATTTCGTAATCCAAAAAGTCCATAGGTTCTTTAACCATCAAATGGGCTTCCCAAATAAACGCCGGATTCAAAGGTTCAATTTCAGATGCGGGCAAAGTTGCGTTTGGCACAAACTGGCCATCGCCAAAATCCACCTGGATGCGCTGCACCCCGGAAAGCTTGACCATCCTTAAAGCTTTCTCAGCAAAGCCTTCTTTGGTCTTTTCTAAAATTGCCGGAACAATTACTGCCATAAGATCAATGAACAAAAATTAAAAAATTGACAAAAATTTATAACTTCTGACTCTTCTCGATTTTACTAATTTTATTAACCCGCCTGACATGTCTTTTTTCTGTGCCCATGCTTTCTTGAAGCCAGGCGTCAGCCAATTTTTTTGCCGTTTTCTCGCTTACATAATCGCTTGGGATAGACAAGACATTGGCTAAATCATCCCTTCTGCTGGCAATAGCTTCTTTAACGTTCCAAACTAAAGCCGCCCTGACATTTTTAAATTTATTGGCCGTAATATTCACTCCCTGTCCGCTGCGGCAAAGTAAAATCCCAACATCCTGTTTTGGCTTGCTTGATATTTTTTCCGCCACCTTTTTCGCAAAATCCGGGTAATCATCATCTGGATCAAAACTATGCGGCCCCAAATCCACAAAACTTAATTTACTTTTTGACAAATGGCCTTTAATTTTTTCTTTTAACTTAAATCCTCCGTGGTCAGACGCGATGTATATCATATTATTGTAATCCTAATGCCCCGAATTACCATCCGAATGCCCCAAATGAGTCCCTATTTCGGGTCATTTGGATAGAATTCGGGTAATTCGGATTATACTACATGTTGATTATCTGGTTAAAATGGCTTGGTATCAAGCTTTCCCCGCCGACAAGCAACCCGCCAATGTTTGGCTGGTCAAGGAACGGTTTAGCGTTATACAAATTCACGCTGCCGCCGTATAAAACTTTAGATGCGTTGTATTTGGTTTTCACAAAAAGCGATATCTTTTCCGCATGTTCCGGAGAAGCATTTTTGCCTGTGCCAATGGCCCAGACAGGCTCATAAGCCACTATGACTTTAGACGCATCAACACCCTTAAGGCCAATATCAAGCTGGTGCCTCAAAATATCCACCACTTCCAAATCATCCTGCTCGACTGTAGTTCCAAACCCCACGCACATGACGGGCGTGATTTTATTTTCAAGAAGGGATTTCACTTTGGCATTCACCATCTCATCCGTATCCCCTGTTGCGCGCTTTTCGCTATGCCCGACAATGCAGTATTTTATTTTCAAAGATTTCAATTGCAGCGCGGAAGTCTGCCCTGTAAACGCGCCGCGCTCCTGCCAAAAACAATCCTGCGCGCCAAGATTTTTAAAACCGACTTGCGATAAAAATATCGTCGGCGGGCATAATACAACTGTGTTTTTAGCCTTAGATGAAATTGAACCAGCCAGCCTCTGCGCTTCCTTCAGAGTTGTTGGATTCAGCTTCCAATTGGCAATAATAAGTTTCTTCATATTTTAATATTTTTTGGCGTCATCCTGAGGAGTGCAGCCGACGAAGGATCTCAAAAATTTATTGATAAATCTCCCCATTCAGGATTAATGCTATTTATTAAATTAATTTTCTTCAGCCTTGTCCATCCTTTTATTCTTTTCTCTTCAGTAATCGCTTCTAAGGCCGTACCAAATTCTTTGTAATATACTAATTTATTTATATTATACTTCTTTGTAAAACCATCAACCAGCTTATTCTTGTGTTCAAAATTGCGCCTAATGATATTATTCGTAATTCCGATGTATAAAACTGTGTGAACCTTGTTTGTTAAAATATAAACAAAATAGGATTTCATATTTTTTGGGATTCTTCGTCCTCGTTTCACTCGTCCTCAGAATGACGCCGTTCTTGTTTTGGCGTCATCCCCGGATCAAGTCCGGGGCAAGCTCTGAACCCCTAATGCATCTGACCCATTCGATTTCGCTCAGAGTCAGCCTGAACTTGTCGAATGGCTGAGGGGTGAAGGATCTCTTTTTTCGCTTTGTTACTATTAACTGTCGCCCATAAAACAATATCGCCAATGGTGAAATATAAGACTTCTTCAACTGGAACTTCCAAATTAACTTTCAAAAGATGTGACGTGATAATGCTGTAAATCGAAACCACAACGAGCAAAATGCCATAGAGCCATCCCCATATTTTTTTGCCGGAATCCTGCGCGAACAATCCGAAAATGACAGAAACTAACCCAACCACCAAGTGTGACCAATTCTCGGTTTTATCCAACCACCATAATTCGCCAAAAATGCTTTCCTGGCTTGTGGGGCCCAGCACCCTTACAAAGCCTAAAATACCCAATAAGATAAAAAATATTCCTGTAACAATTAAAACTGTTTTTAATTTCATAATTAATTATCGCCTTTTAAAAATTTTGCCGTGACTTCCGGCGGAATGGGGTTTATTGGTATGCCTGTGGCATATTCAAATCCCGCCCACTTGGTGATTCTCGGGAAAATTGTCAGATGCCAATGGAAAGAACTTTCTTCATGCGCCAAAGAGCCATTGCTTTTAAGCGGCATGTTGTGAATATAAAAATTCACCGGCGGGTCGGACAACTTGGTATAAAGCTGCCCCAGCGTGACTTTAAGCACGAACGACAAATGCTTTAATTCATCCGCGGAAATATCTTCATACCTGGCTCCGTGCTTTTTGGGCAAGATCCAGGTTTCAAACGGCTTCCTGGAAGCGTAAGCCGACAAAACCACAAAATGCTCGCTTTCGTAAACCACGCGATCCTTGACCTCCAACTCCTCTTTAATGATATCACAATAAATGCAGGAATGGTTTTTCTGGTAATAATGGTAACAACCCATTATTTCGTCGTGGATGTGCGGCGGAACGATTGGCGTGGCAATAAGCTGGTAATGCGGATGGATAATGCTCGCCCCCGCCTCCTTGCCGTGGTTATGGAAAATTTGGACATAAGCAAGTTCCGGATGGCGGGATAAAGCATTAATCCTTTCGACAAAAGTTTTTAAGGTCAGCTCCACCGTGGCAATAGATTGCAGCGCCACTGGCTCGTTGTGCTTGCGGGTGATAATCACTTCATGGTCGCCGTCGCCGGAATGGGAAATATAAAAATGCTTATGCCTGTAAACAGCAGTGTGTTCAAGCGCGGAAAACTTATTTGGTATAATCCTAATTTCCCAATTTTTATTGTCGGGAATCCTTAACAGTTCCGGATTCATCTGTTCATTACCGGGGCAAAACACGCATTTTGGGTCATATTCCGGCTCATCGCGCATGACCGAGACGGTTCTATATTCGTCCGGCCTCTTATTCCTGGCCGGAGCTATAAGCACCCAATGTTTGCTGATGGGGTTCTGTCTAAATTCGCTCATTGTATTATTTTTGTTTTTTTTCCTATAATGTTCTTGGAGGATTTTATGAAGACTTTGAAAGAATGGTTTGAGTTGCTGTTTTTCCTGTTTCTTTACCACACTCTGCTTTCTAAGGAAACCAAAGAATCATGACTTTTCTGCCAGGGCGCGCGCAAACGATGTCAGCCGCGCCCTTTTATCTTGCCAAATTTTAATAATTTTTGCTATTGATTTTTACCTGCATTTGTTATATAATTCTGGCCATGGACCTGATTAACAATCTGCTTCCGCTTGTCCTGCTCATGTTTGTAGTTGGATTCACCATCAGCATTATCCCAAAAAACGGGGTACTAAAAGTTTTAGGGGGAATACTTATGGCACCTTTGGTGTTTTCACTTATGGCTCTTTGGTTTTTTTCCAGCAAGAGTTAGTGAAAACAAATGGACTTCCCTAACCAGGACGACGCACATGCTAGTTGCGCCGTCCTTTCTGTTTATCGAGATAATTCTGCAATATAATCTGCGCGGCCAGGCTGTCCACGTTTTTCTTTCCGCCTGGAAGATTTTGCGCCATTACGCTGGATAATCTTTCGTCGATTGTATTAATTTTTACATCCGTCAGTTTTTCCAATTTCTCCTTGAAAGTTTTGACTTCCAAAGTCTTTTTTGTTTCCTCACCGCTCATATTAAGCGGCAGGCCGATTACAATTTGGGTAATTTGATTTTCTTCTATAATCTGTCTTATCTTGCTAAAAAATTCCTTTGGCGGCAAAATATCCAATTCCCTGGCCAGGGTTTGCGATTCATCCGATATCGCCAACCCAACCCTCTTTTCGCCATAATCAATCCCTAAAATCTTCATTATATAATCCTAATGCCCCGAATTAGTATCCGAATGCCCCAAATGAGTCCTTCCCTTTTCGGGTCATTTGGATATTATTCGGGTAATTCGGATTATATTACTTCATTTCACTCAAAGTCACTTTAACTTCTTTCTCCTCGCCTTTGTGATAAACCTTCAAAGTCAGCATGTCGCCAGCCTGCGCGTTAGACATTAGCTTAACCAAACTGTTGTTTTCATCTATCTTAGTGCCGTTGACTTCCAAAATTATATCGTTTTCCACTAACCCAGCTTTGTCCGCGGGGCTGCCTGGAACCACTGCAAAATCTGTCATGTTTTGTCCGCGTATAATAAGCGCTCCATAACTTTTAGGCAGCTTTTCCTGGTCAGCCAAAGTCTTGTTTATAAGTACATATCTAACACCCAAAAATGGCCTGGTGATTTTCCCGTTTTTTTCGTAGCTTGCAAGCGCTCTGGCTGCGTCATTGGAAGGGATTGCAAACCCCACCAATTGCCCCTGCTGGTCAATTGCCGTATTTATGCCAATAACCTGGCCCGATGAATTAAGCAGCGGCCCGCCGGAATTCCCTGGGTTAATTGCCGCATCTGTCTGGACCACGCCTTCGAGTTGTTCAGTACCATCGCTGCCCCCGGCAGTAATGCTCCTGCCTATGCCGGATACAATCCCGCTGGTTACGGTGTTCTGGTATTGCCCCAAAGAATTGCCAATTGCTATAGTCCTTTCCCCTATTTGGATTTTCGATGAATCCGCCAAAGTCAGCTTGGGAGCATTCTTAATGTCAATTTTTACAATTGCCAAATCATTCACCGGATCTTTGGTCAGCACTTTGGCATCGTAAGTCTTATTATCGCTGGTGATAACCTTATATGTCGCCTGGTCATCTGAAACCACATGCTTGTTGGTAAGTATTAGCCCGTCGACGGATATAAAAAATCCGCTGCCAGCGCCAACCTGCTGGACATTGGGAGAAGATGGCTGCTGCTGCGCCTGGTTGCCAAAAAATAAATTGAAAAATGGGTCCTGGCTGAAAGGATTTGCACCGTATCCCGGAATTTTATTCAAGTCTTTCGATATCACAATGGAGACAACCGCGGGACTGGCTTTTTTTACCACATCAACAACAGCTGAATCTTCGGACAAAACTATTTTCTGATTAATTGAAGCCATGCCAGTGCGAGCCGGAAGATATTTTTGCAGCGAAGGAGAAGTTAATAAATAATACGAGCCAATGCTTCCTCCTAAGATCCCAAACACCAAACTTAAAATTACGGAGATGATTAGTATTTTAGATGCTGGACTCATTGCGGCACCGTTGTTATTTATATTTTTTTGGTCTTGGTCTTTTTTAAAGTTTTGTTCGTTTAATGTATCCATATTTTTCCTTTCCTTGTGGATTAATTTTATACAGAAACCTTCGTATAGAGGAAAAAATATAACTATATTATATCATATTTTGCTGAAAAAATGAAATTATTATCAGTCGCACGTAGCGCAGATCCTTGGTCTGCACTGCATTTCCCTGCAATATCAACACACGGTCAAAGGTGCTCTTTGGCCATATGTCATTGCGAGCGAGTGCCTCAAAGAGGCCCCTTTGGGGCACCGAGCGTGGCAATCTTAACGCCTTTAGGCGTCATCCTGAACCCGAATGCATCTGAGGGTGAAGGATCCTTAAATAGATTGCTTCGTCATTCGTCGGATGCACTCCGAATTCCTCGCAATGACACGGTGTGACGTTGGTCAAAGAGCACCTTTGGCCACAAAAAAATAACGGCTAAAACGTAGTATTTTTACGTTTTAGCCGTTCTAGCTTCTATCCTCCAGATTCTATTATTGCCCTGTCTGCTCTACGCTTGGCAATGGTGCCGGGGTCTGGCAGGCTCTGGGGAATTTTTGACACTCCTGGTTAATCAAATCATCCTGGTTGGGGGCAGCCGACGGTTCCTGGTAAAATGTACCGCTTGTCGGCAACACCACCTGCATTTGCGCGGCAGCCAAACAGGTTGATTGCTCTTTCAACACTCCGGGCGCTCCGGTGGACACACCCCTGAACACGAACTTGTTCATTAAAGTCTGGGTCATTTGGGACACGAACCTGCTGACAAAACTGCTGGCATTGCTAATACCCAGCTGGATCATTCCATCCATAGCCGCTTTTTCTCCGCTGACAATACTGTTAATGGAAGCGCTAATGCCGTTGTTTATGGAATCCCTTGGGGTCTTAAGCCCCGGGCTCGTTAATTCTTTTTCCGCGGCTTTTTCCGCTTCCGATTTAGCCTGGCTTGCTAAATCCTCGTAATATATTTGCCAGCCGTTTGGAGATGCCATAAAATTCCCGACCCTGGCCAATTTTTGATAGTAATCCGGATCTTTAGGATCCAGATTTTCCGGATTAAAACCTAAGTATTCCTGCGCTTTAGCTTTAAAGATGGGCCTTAAGTCAGCGCTTTGCCGTCCGCAATTTAACTGCGGAATAAATTTCTTGATTATCTGCTGGTCTAAATTGTTGCTGACATACTTGTTTAGATAATCATCCAAATACTGCCCGCTGACTAACGCATCCGAATAATACAAAAAGTTAGCAATCATATAGTTGCTTTCTATTTTGGCGACCATCTTGTCCAGGAAACTTCCCATGAATTGGGAAAAAGAAGAAACCAACCCTTCCTTTACCGCGTCCATAATCAATCTTGGGATATCCCCTACGGTAATAGTCACATCGCCAAAGCCGAAAATCGCGTGCGCGGTCTTGATTAAATGGAATCCGGAGTCTTTTTCCGCATAAAACGGATAAATGGGAACTTCCGCGAGCTTATATTTATTAGAGAGCGATTGCAACTCGTCGTAATAATCTGACATTTGCTTGTTAATGACAGTATAGTCGTGGTAAACATCCGGCCATGGGTCTTTGCTTGTATCGCTGGCATATGATTTGGAATTTTCCAAAACCCTGCCGTAAGACACGTAAGCAGTCACCAAAGATTTTTGCAAAGGCAAAGCCTCTTTGGGTGTTTCAACCTTAGTCAACTTTTTTATCATTTCGTCATAATCTTTTGCCAAAGTATTCATTGAGTCCAAATCGCCGGCAAACATTTTCTGGTTAAATTCCTTGGTCTTATTGCTAAACTCCAGCATCAAACCCGACGTGGAAGACAGATAGCTGACAACCGCTTCCTGCCCCGAGTCTTTAGATACGACCAAAGACTCATCTTTTATTACAGGTGGGGTTATCGGCTGGTCGGTTTTTAAAGCGGCGTCAACTTCTTTTTCTATGTCTTTCTCGGTGATAATATCCTGAAACAGCTGCTGGCTAGCCTTTGGATCAACTTTTAAACTGTCTAAATATTTCAAATATGCCGCCGCGTCAAATTGCTGGGGTTGTTTTTTGCTGTAATCAACCGTATCAACATAGCGGAAGCTGGGTTTGCTTAAAAAAGACACCATTCCCAAAATCACGATAAAAACCAGAGCAACGATAAAGTATTGTTTTTGTTCCTTGGTTAAATACATAGATTAATTTTGTTTCTCCTCTTCTCCTGCTTGTCCGCCATAGCTTTAGCGACGGCGGAGCAAGGAGAAGGTGGCTCGGAAGCGAGACGGGGTGGTGTTCTCCTCCTAATATAGGAGGAGTGTCCTGCAAAGCAGGACGAGGTGGTATAAAAAATTATAAATATTTCTTTATCTCTTCCACCACTCCATTTAAATTATTTAATATATCTTTATTTTGAAATCTGATTATTTTAATATTTTGTTTTGTTATGAAGTCTTCCCTATCTTTATCGTATTTAAAGCTTTGATCGTTATCGTGGCTGCTTCCGTCCAGTTCGATTCCTAATCTTAATTCCGGACAATAAAAATCCAAAGAATATTTTCCAACCCCATGTTGGCGCCTAAATTTTACTCCTAACTTTGACCCTTTCATTTGCTGCCAAAGGATGATTTCTGGCAATTCTAGATTATTCCGCAGTTTCTTTCGTAAACCTTTATAATTTTTATTGTTATACAAATAGTTCACTTACCACCTCCCTCCACTAATTGTGGAGTACTCCTCCTATTCTAGGAGGAGAATGGGCCCATTCCTTCCCTATAATAGGGAAGGCGGCTCGCGATAGCGAGACGGAAGGGTAAATATTAATTCATACCACCTCCCCCTTCGCTTCGTCCCGCTCTTGATGCAAGGGCGGGGCTTCGCTCAGGGTACTCCTCCACGGATCAAGTCCGGGGCAGGCTCTATACTAGGAGGAGATCTGCCCTAACCCTACTTTGCTACTACTTGTTGGTTTTTCTTTCTAAAATACCTAACCAAACTTAAAATAATTAAAACTAGTACAACCCAAAATATAAAATCTAAAACTAACAAAAAAGATAATTGAAGTATGTCAGTCAATGTAAAATTTAATGGGATTGGAAAACCTCTAATAACAAAATAACAATACGAGAGCCTATCAAAACAGCTGGCACCTATATCAATAAAGGTAGATTTTTTGTAAAAGATTATGCCCAATGTATTAACAATCATCCCCACCACTACACTCCACCCCACCAAATGTTTTTTTGTTTCCAAGCTAAAAATTTTCATTTTATTTCTTTATGAAATCTCACAATCAAATTATATCATGATTCAAAAATTAAGTCTTTATAGACCTGATATTTTTGTCATTACTCTACCAGCTCGCCGCCAAAGACGCTTAGGGCATCGGCCAAAGCTTCCGAGGTAGCCTGAAAAGCCGAAGCCTTCTCTTCTTTGGCCACTTCTGCCCTAATTACCAGCCTTTTGCCAGTAATGTCTTTTAAAATTTTTCCAAGCATATCCTGATTTTTTTTGTTTTCTAAATTTTGCTTATTAAACAAAAATTTTACTCCCAAGACAATACTGTTGCTGTAAACTTTCTGCACCGGGGAAGTTTTAATTAAATTTGCCAAAGGACCATTAACCTTTTTAAGCTCGTTGATCAATTTCGGCCAAACCTGTTCCGCTTCTTCTAAAGTTACAGTATCTTCTTGCTCTACAGATAAACTTGCCGCGCTAATAGGTTCCGGCTCCTGGCTTTTTTTTAAGCTTGGCGATGGTACAGTAACATCAACAGATGGTTTTTTTGGAGACTGGTCTTTATTGGATTGGCTGATGTTATTTGAAACGGGAACCTTTTTATACGCCGCTTCCAAAGAAGCCAAAAGCAAAGGAACTTCCGGGCTAGGTGCCGTGGCCATATCCTTATAAGATTTTAAGAACAACCGGATAATATAAATTAATTCCGTTGCATTGGTTTTTTTTGCCAGGCTTTCCGCTTCTGCCAAATGATTTCCATCCAAAGCCGGAGCCATTTTTCCGCTCGTTACCGTGTAAACTAAAATCTTCCTTAAGTATTCCAAAAAGTCGCGGTTGAGCGAGAAAAAATCAACGCCTTTTTCCAATAAATTATCAACCAAACCCGGCAATTCACCGGCCTGGCCGTTTAATAAATACCCAAGCAAAGTTTCGCACACAGCCACGTCAGTTATCCCCAAAAGCTGCTGGCATTCTTCCAATGTGGCGCCGCTGCCCAAAGTGGCAATTTTATCCAGCAGAGACAGAGAGTCGCGCACGCTTCCTTCTGCGTTATGCGCAGCCAGCTCAACCGCCTCTTTCGGCAGCTTTATTTTTTCCGCTTTCAAAATATTCTGGAGATGCTGTTCCAAATCTTCCGCTGAAAGCCTCTTGAAATCGAACCTCTGGGTGCGGGAAATTATGGTCGGAGGGACTTTGTTTATTTCCGTAGTCGCTAAAATAAAAATCGCGTGCTTTGGCGGCTCTTCCAAAGTTTTGAGCAAAGCATTAAAAGCTCCTTTGGACAACATATGGACTTCGTCTATAATAAAAACTTTATACTTGGCCAAAGACGGGCTGAATTTAACATGCTCAATCAAATCGCGAATGTTATCTACCCCGGTATTGGACGCAGCATCAATTTCCACTAAGTCGATAAAATTTCCAGCTTCAATCTGCTTGCACGAATCGCATTTACCGCAGGCGTCGCCTGCCGATTTTGAAGATTTCGACGTGCAGTTAACGGCCTTGGCCAGTATCCTGGCTATAGACGTCTTCCCCACCCCGCGCGTTCCGGTAAACAAATAAGCATGCGCAACCTGCCCGGCTTCCACCTGGTTTTTTAAAGTCTGGACTATGAATTTTTGGCCCAAAACTTCGGAAAAAGTCTGCGGCCGATATTTACGATAAAGTACAGCCATATTTTAATTTATTTCGATAATACCTTGCTTAAATCTAATCTATTATATCATAAATCAGATGCAAATAACACTTTAACAACACCGCCGGCGACCCCAGAAGATTCCCATCCTGATGGGAATCTTCTGGGAATCTGAGAATCTGCTCCTCTTAAAAAGCTTGGAAAATGGGGGTATTTTAAATGGCTCAACCGGGGTTGAGCCATTTATCTTGTTTAGATGATAATGTAGGGGCGGATATTATCCGCACTACAATCTTACCTCTTAACTCTCTTCTACCTACTTCTTAAACACTATCAGCTTATAGCCAATAAAATTCCATACCATGGAAGCGCCGGTTGCAACGACCAAGGCGATATTCTTATTTAAATCATCATTCTTCAGCAAATGAAATATTTCAGAAAACTTGGAAGCTATAACAAAATTAATCAAAAATCCAATGAAGCTGACAATAAAAAATGATAAAAACGTGTTATTGCTTTTCCCAAAATTATCCGATAAATGAAAGCTGTGCCACAGCGCCAACTGCGCGGCCATAAAAATTACCAATAGCGCAATGTAATAATAATAAGGAGCGGCGAATTGCGAGCCAAGATAAACCAGCAACAAACCCATAAAGCCAAACAAACCAACCCAAACCAGGCGCAGGAAATTTTGGAGCAAATTAGTGTTTTGTTGGCCAAAAGCCCAATGCTTATTCCAATAATAGCTTTGGATTGTTGCTACAAAAAACCCTACCGCACTTGACCAGCCAAGCTTGGTGCCCTGGCTGACATTGAAATATTTAGAGACCAAGTTGGCAATAATAAAACTAAGTCCGGTATTCAAAAGCCCGATTGCAATAAACCTTAAAAGCTGCAAGATTACCGGTTTTTTCTCCAGTAAGCTACTCAGCTTGCCAAAAAAACCATTCTGGGCCATTGCCTGGCCATTTATTGAAGTGTCCATATTTTTATTTTCTAAAATTCTTAATAATTAAAAATGACAATAACAGCTACGGTGATTATTTTTGTCACTTTCGTCGTTTTTGTCATTTTTGCTCATTTATTTTATAGTTCTTCGTCCTCATCCAGAATAACCTTGCCGCCTTCGCTTTCATCTTTCTCGTCATCATCGCCAAGCTCTATGTCCGTATGCCCAGCACCCGCGCCTTTCTTTATGACGTTTTCCACTGCGGCCCATTCTGAATCATGGTCTTTGGGAACGACAATCGTCACTTCATCGCCAACCTCTGCTTTAAAGTAAGTTAATGATGCGAGCAAGACTTTGAAAGTTTTCCCTTCGGCAATAACCCTAAAGTCACCCTTGTCGTCAACTGTCAAAACGCCAAGCATTTTCTTGCGCTCTACCGGGCCAATCTGCTTGTATATGAACGAGCCGTCATCCGCGATTGTCAGCTTTAAAACATCGCCTTCTATCAGTTTGGATTTGGAGGCATAGTTAGCGGGAACCGGATACTGTTTTTTGTCCGGGCCAATCATGTTCTGGCCATCAAAGACGCCTTCAATAATTTTACCGCCCTCGGAAACCGAAAGAGCCTGAGCTTTTTCTGAAAGCTGGGTCGTGGAAATTTTAGCGGCTGGTCCGCCCATCATTTCTCTTAAAAGCTGTTTTGCCGACTGGATATTCTTCTCAGCCGAATCTATCATTTGGGATATTAACGCAAGATTAGATAATTTATCCATAAATTTTTGTTTTCCCCCAATTCAAAAAATTGGCGGTTATTTTTTTAAGTTTTTGATGCTTTTTGTTTCAGTACATCTGTTGTTACAGCTAAATTTTTAAAGCTGCCGCAAGAGAGTAATTATGCACTGTGTCAAGCATCTTAATTATATCACAAATAATTATTTTGGCAAATCCATAAGATAATGACGGTAATATTTTATTTTACTTACCAAAAGGGCACAAAAAAACAGGCCAAAACCTGCTTCTTTTTTTGATGGGGAAAATTTATTACAATTTCTGCAGAAATACGGGGTCGCAGCTGCCTGCTAAAGTATGGCAAAATTCCGGGTATTTTAAACAGAGTTTTTGGATTGTCATTTCCGGCGTTGCCGCGTCCTGAAGGAACCTTGCCGACAAAACCATGTCCTTAACGAAAATTTTGGAAGCGTAGTCTTTAATTTCTTTTTCATACACCCTGACGTCGGATTCTTCATAGCCGAAATGGAGAGCTTGCTTTAAAACAGCAATCTCTTCAAACTCTTTTTCCACATCTGTCAGCATAGACAGTATTCCTGTTTCCGAATCCACCTGCGGCAAAACGCTTATGACCTTATGGGCAATTTCCGCGGCGCGCTTTAAAGATGTCCGCCTGCTGCGAAGTATTTCCGCCAGAAAAAACGCTACTATTTGGCTTAAATTATTCCCTTGTAGGGTTGTTGCAATCATATGCTAAAAATATTTTAATGATGCCCTCCGTGGCCACCGCCATGTCCGTGCCCTCCGCCATGGCCTCCTCCGTGGCCACCGCCGCCTGCTCCAAAAAATTCACTAAGGACATCCGGCAGTTCTAACGGAGCACCCAAACCGGATTCCCAACCAACTTCAAAACCGGCTTCAGTCAAACCTTTGACGGATTTTTCAAACATACTCTCCTCTCCGCCGCCATGGCCTCCTCCGTGTCCTCCGTGGCCACCATGACCTCCGTGTTCTGCTGACATAAATATTTTTTCCTTAAAAATTAATATTCTCTACTAAATACTAAAGAATACGAAAGATACTAAATCTATTACCAATACTGATATCAATTAAGTATACTTATATGATATTTAGTACAATTAGTATCAATTAGTATTTAGTAGAGGGATTAGTAGAAGTTACAACCCCCGCTCCACCGACCCGACTCCAGCGCTTAAAGACTCCGCCACCTGCCCGGCCTCTAACATTTCCTCTTCCACCTCTGCCCTGGGACGTCCGAATTTCAGGCGTGATAACTGC
>WARV01000016.1 GCA_013387205.1 Patescibacteria group bacterium
GTTGGTACTTTCCAAAGGGCACTGATTTTGCTGAAATTTCCGACGAGGAGATTAGACGGGTAGAGTATGCCTTAAACACCAGGCCACGTAAACGCTTGGGCTGGAAGACACCGCTTGAAGTATTACAAAGGGGTGGTGCACTTACTTGTTGAACCTAGTGGGTGTGAGAAAGGCCAATGTTTATAGGGGGTTGAATGGCTCAACCGGGGCTCAAGCCATTCAACTACAATTGTGGTATAATAAATACAGACTGCACCCAAAATTTTGAAACAAACATGGGAAATAAAATCAAGAAAAATCAAGGAGGGTTTACGATCGTAGAAGTTTTAATTGCCCTTTTTGTGACTGGCTTAATGCTTTTGCTTTATTCGGCATCGGCAAATTCCGTCACATTGAACAGAAATTCCAAACATGAAGATTTGGCCCATCGCATTGCCGTAAGCGAAATGGAAGATATCCGCAGTTTGGCGTTCGCAAACATTCCGGCAACCGGCCCGTTTACAGATCCGTTATTCAGCCAACTGCCATCGGCCCAAGGCCAGCTGACAATTACGCCGGTTAATCCGGATGTTAAAATAGTCAACGTAACGGTAACCTGGACTGAACCGGGAAACCCTGCCATCCACAGCGTTAATTTAGAGACATTAATTTCCAGCCATGGGTTATAAAAATCAAAAATCGGAAAATGGATTCACATTAATTGAAATTTTGGTCGTAATTTTTGCGTCCACGCTTGTGATGATCGCAATCTTTTATCTTTACTCCTGGCACAGTAAGATGTATCTTTACCAGGAAGCTGTGGTCAGGACTTCGGAATCGGGAAGGAACGCAATGAAAGATTTGTCTAATTACGGCTCCCAGGGCTACCGGGTTTTAACGAATAAAACAATAAACGGCACTTCGTATTCTTCCGGGCCCAATGCTTTGGTGTTGCAAGTGCCGGCGCAGGACAATTCCGGCGCAGCCATAGATAATGTTTGGGATTATGTTGTTTTTTACACTGACGGCAATAAGCTTTTTAGGCTCATTTCTGCCGATCCTTCAAGCAGCAGGGTTTCGGGCTTGAAAATTTTAAGCGATTCCTTAGGCAGCTTAACGCTAACTTATGACAATAATAATTTTGATTTGGTAAGGAAAATTTCGGTTAATATAAACACACAGGTAATAGCCAATAACCAGGCAGTGCAAAATACTTTGGAGCAGAATATTTATTTGAAGAATTACTAAAAAAATGCCATTCCGGGAGCCACGAAGCGAAGCGTAGAGCTGCCCGGAATCCATGCGTTGATTATAATCAAGGCGTAGATTCCCGCTTGCGCGGGAATGACAGAAAACTAAATTTATTAAAAAGTTTATGCGAAAGAGCGAACAGGGCGGGCATATTATTATTTTCACTTTAGTTTTTTTGGCCGTGATTTTAGTCGCTTCGGTATCTCTTTTAAGCTACACGACTTTGAATTTGCGCGGGGCCAGGACTGCTTACTGGGACAGCCAGGCTTTGAATTTGGCAGAGGCCGGGATTGACAAAGCAATCTACGAAATTAACCAGAATGGCAACTACAGCGGCGAATCCAATGCCAGTCTGTCAACCGGCGTTTATTCTGTTTCGGTTTCTACCATAGACGTCAATAAAAAACAGATTATTGCCACAGGAATGGTGCCCGATGCGTCTGGCTCAAGAGCGCAAAAAACCGTCCAAGTCACTGCCACTATCAATACTTCCGACGTTTCTTTTAATTCCGGTGTGCAGGTGGGAGAAGGCGGCTTGCAAATGAGTAATGGCTCAAAAGTTATTGGCAACGTGTTTGCCAATGGCAGCATAACGGGATCGGGGATTGTTACCGGCGATGTAATTGTGGCTGCCGGAGCTTCCTTGACGGCCAACCAGCAGGCTACCGGCACTAACGCGGATTTTTCATTCGCAAGAACATCAGCGGCGCGGGATGCTGCACAAAGCTTTGCCGTTTCTACCACAACCCAAATTACCAAAATCGGCGTGTATTTGAAAAAAACCGGTACGCCAAATGATCTGACTGTCAGGATCGTCAGCGATAATGGAGGCAGTCCTTCGCAGAATGTTTTATCCAGCGTGAGCCTGCCGGCATCTTTAGTTACCAGCAGTTACGGTTTTATTGAGCGCAATTTGACCACGGCTCCGACCTTGTCGGCAGGAGCAACTTACTGGATCGTCCTGTCCAATGGCACTTACAGTTCGTCAAAATATTACACTTGGGGTATAGATTCGACTGATTCATACACAAGCGGCCTTGGCAAATACGGCCCCAATTGGAACACGGCCAGCCCCGCATGGGCTAATGCGGGCGGGGACTTGGCTTTTGAAGTTTTTGTCGGAGGGGTTGTTAATAAGATTGATGGGGTTACTGTCGGCGGAAGCGTGCATGCTAACACCATCAATAATTGCGATATAACCAAAGATGCGTATTACCAGGCAATCACTTCATCTACTGTCGGGGGGAATTCTTATCCGAATACGCCTGCTCCATCGCCGGAAAACATGCCGATATCCGAAGCGCAAATCCAGGAATGGAAAGATACGGCAACTTCTGGCGGAGTAATTTCCGGAAACCATACTATTTTGAGTTCTGAAACTTTGGGACCAGCAAAAATCAACGGGGACCTGACTTTGACTAACGGAGCGACTTTGGAATTAACCGGGCCATTATGGGTAACCGGCAATGTTAATATATTAAATAATTCCACGGTCAGGATTGGCACTTCTTTGGGGAATAGCGGTACGGTGCTTTTGTCGGACGGCTTGGTAAACATATCGAACAATTCTACGATTGCAGGAAACGGAAACGCAGCCAGTTTTCCTTTGATTATGACTACGTCGAGCAATGGCTCGGCTATGAGCATCCAGAATAATTCTGCCGGTGCGATTTATTACGCGCCTTACGGTTATATAAATGTGTCTAACAATGCCGGCGGCAACCAGATTACGGCTTACGGGATAATCATGAATAATAATTCTACCGTGACTTATACCAGCGGCTTGCAGAATGCCAATTTTGCCAACGGACCCGGCGGGTCGTGGCAGTTTTTGCCGGGCAGCTATTCAATTTCGCAATGAAAAACATCCAGGACGAGCAAAAGCAGGAACAAGGCCCACATCAGCCAGGCCAGTGCGTTTATTGCGGCAATAACCCGGTGCCGCATTTTATCAATTGGTATAATGAGTCGCTGAACATTTTGCTGACGCCGTTTAGGCAATTCCTGCTTTACAATCCATTATCGCAAAAAATAAAAAAGTGGTTTTCGCGCGGGAAAATTTCGTTTAAGATTTTATCTGCCGCAGAAAAATTTGGGATTGTAAAAAGACAGGACGATGTAACAAAATGCAAAGTCAGGCGGGCGCAGGTGTTGTGGGAAGAAGCAAAAAAGCGCGGTATAAATTTTTATGAGCTTCTACTGTTTGGCCGGGGTTTTGACACTTATTTGGCGGAAAAAACCGGCAAGGAGAAAATAATTTTTTCCGGGCTTCCCAGGCCGGATGATTATAACGGAAGCGTTCTTGACGTGATGGATGACAAATGGCTGTTAAAGAAAATTTTAATGGAACACGGCTTGCCCGTGCCGTTTGGCGGCAGCGCTTGGCGGTTTGGCGAGGCCGCGGCGATCTTTGAAAAGATACAAAAAAATGGCTCGGGCGGGCAGCCGGCTTGTGTGATAGTCAAGCCGCGGACCGGGAGCCGCGGTCGTCACAGTACGACTTTCATAAAAAACCTGAAAGGTTTAAAGCAGGCTTTCAAAATTGCAAAGAAGCTGAATTTTTGGGCAGTTGTTGAAGAGCAATTGGACGGCCCGGTTTACCGCGCGACGGTAATCAATAACGAATTGGTTGGGGTACTGCGGGGCGACCCGCCGCAAGTTTCAGGCGATGGCGTGTTGAATATTGAACAGTTAGTGAATAAGAAAAATTCACAGCCCCACGAAGGCGTGGCTAATATTTTGATAGACCAAAAAATGGAAATATTTTTGGAAAAGCAAGGGCTGACGGCTAAATCAGTTCCCAAGGAAGGCGGGCTTGTGAATTTATCTGAAAAAATCGGAGTCAGCTATGGCGGGTCATCCAGCGAAGATTTTGACATCTGCCATCCTGAAAACAAGAGCCTGTTCGTCAGGGCCGCCAGGGCGGTAGGCGACCCGATTGTGGGCTTTGATTTTATCATTCCTGACATTACCAAGCCTTACAGCCAGCAGCACTGCGGGTTTATTGAAGCCAATTCTTTGCCGTTCATAAATTTGCACCACGATCCCTTAAAAGGCGCCCCGCGCAACGCCGCTGCCAAAATTTGGGACATGCTCGGTTGGTAAATATATAAAATTTAAGCATATAAACATTTAAACATGTAAGCATATGGGGGATGAAAAATATTTAGATAATTTAAAACACAAGATGGACGAATATGTTCACTTAATTTATGCGATAACAAAGAAATTTCCCAAAGACGAATTGTATGGGACCACTTCCCAACTGCGCCGAGCAACGTTATCTATAATTTTAAATTTCATTGAAGGATATGCAAGAAAAAGGAAGGCGGTAAAAAGGAATTTTTGGGAAATTTCTTTTGGATCATTAAAGGAGTCAAAGTATTTGGTTTATTTTAGTTTGATTGAAAAGTATATTAGCAAGGAAGATTATGGTAGAGCCATGAAACTTGCGGAAGAAATTGGTGCCATGTTGTGGAGAGCATTAGAACCACTCGAAGAAAATGCTTAAATGTTTGTATGCTTAGATGCTTAAATTATGATAATAAAAAATTTTGAAAAATTGGCCACGAGCGTGGTTAGAAGGCATGCGCTGCTTATTGCCGAAGAAGGCTATAAGGCAATCAACACCAAAAAGGCGGTTGGAACAAACGTCTTTTATAATCCGAAAAACCAGGGGCTGGAAATTTTTGGGGCTAAGTTCAACCTGCAAAAATACCGCAATGTCATTTGTGTGGGTTTTGGCAAAGCAGCAACGGAAGCAGCTAGAGCGTTAAAGGAAATTTTGGGGGAGAGGATAAACAACGGCGCGGTTATTGGTTTAAAAGAAGAAGATTTGGGGAATATCAAATGTTTTAAAGGTACGCACCCTTTGCCGAGCGGACAAAACATTGAAGCGTCGGAAAAGCTGATGGAAGCCGTTTCCGGCCTTTCGGAAAACGATTTAGTGATATGCATTGTCAGCGGCGGGGGAAGCAGCTTGTTCACTTTGCCCTACGATTTGTCCGCTGGGCAGTTTGGCGAGATATTTAAAGTTTTAACTGCCAAGGGCGCGAATATCAAAGAATTAAACATTGTCCGCAAGCACTTGGACAAGGTCAAGGGCGGCAATTTAGCCAGGATGATTTATCCGGCTACTTGCGTCAGCTTGATTTTTAGTGATGTTCCAGGAGACGACTTGAGCGTGGTAGCCAGCGGGCCAACCTTTTTTGACAATACTACCATACATGACGCAGCGAAAATTTTTAAAAAATATGAAATTTTGCAGCATTTGGATTTTTTAAAGTGCAATTTCCACGAGACACCCAAGGAAGAAAAATATTTTGAAAGGGTGCGGAACATTTTGGCAGTGTCATCCGCCACGGCTTTAAAGGCCATGGAAAAATACGCCAGTAATTTGGGATACAAAGCAAAAATCTTTTCCAAACATTTTGAAGGCAGTGCTGCCATACTTGGACCCATGGCTGTATTGATTAATAAACCGGGGCAGTGTCTGCTTGGCGCTGGAGAAAGCACGGTGAAAATCATTGGAGCAGGAACTGGCGGACGTAACCAGCACATGGCGCTAGCCGCTTTGCCGAAAATTTCCGAACATCAAGTTTTGTTGTGTTTGGCTTCGGACGGGCATGATAACACTGAGGCTGCGGGGGCAATTATCGATCAGTCTTTATTGGAAAGAGCGAAGGCTTTGGGGCTTAATCCAAAAAGTTTTTTGGACAACAACGATAGTTTTAATTTTTTTGGGCAAACTGACGGCTTGGTGTTTACCGGCCAGACCGGGTCGAATACTGCCGATTTTTTTGTGTGCCTTAAAATGTAAGATATAAGATTTAGGAGTTAAGATATCGAAAAACCAATAAATACAGGCAAATGAATGGCTCAACCGTCGGTTGAGCCATTTGTGTTATTTGTAATATTAGCCTTAAGACCTATAGGACTTAATAGGACGAATAAGACAAATGGAACGAATTTTATTAAATTGGCCTATTTGACAATATTATGATATAATAATATCAACTTTTGTATTTAAGAAATAAAAACAAACCCGTGAAAATAGCATTTTACGAAATCACTGAAAATTGGCAAGAAGATTATTTAAGGGCCAAGCTTTTTGGCCACCAACTTTACTTTTATGGCGCGGCTTTCAGTGACACCAGCCTGCCCAACAAGGACGCGGAAGTCATTTCGACCTTTACCAATTCCCCTGTCACACCCAAAGTTTTAGAACACGCTAAAAATTTAAAGTTGGTTACCACCAGGACCACAGGCTTTGACCATATAGACTTAGCCGCGTGCGCCGAGAAAAAAATTACAGTCAGTAACGTGCCGTTTTACGGGGAAAACACCGTGGCGGAATTCACTTTTGCTTTGCTTTTGGCCTTGTCAAGGAAAGTTTATCCAGCCATAAAAAGAGTCAGGGAAGAAGGATTGTTCAATTACGACAACTTGCGCGGGTTCGACTTGCTCGGCAAAACCATCGGAGTCGTTGGCACCGGGCATATTGGACAGTGCGTGCTGAAAATCGCCAAAGGTTTTGGATTGGAAATTTTAGCTTACGATCCATATCCAAAAGACAGCCTGGCGAAAGATTTGGGATTTAAATATGTAAGCCTTGATGAGCTTTTGGCAAGCTCGGATATTATCACTTTGCATGTGCCTTACATGCCCGAAACCCATCACCTGATAAACAAGGACAACATCAGGCTTTGCAAAAAGGGAAGCGTGCTGGTTAATACTGCCAGGGGAGGGTTGGTGGATACGGAAAGCCTGGTTTGGGCGTTGCAAAACAATATTTTAGCCGGCGCGGCTTTGGATGTTTTGGAAGAAGAAGGGTTCATAAAAGATGAAGCGCATTTGCTCGGCCAGGGCCATCCTAACGAGCAGCAACTAAAAACGGTTTTGGCCGACCACGAACTTGTTTACATGGATAACGTGATAATTACGCCGCATAACGCCTTTAACACTATTGAGGCGATGAAAAGGATTTTGGACACCACGGTCGAAAACATCCAAGCCTTTGCAGCGGGAAAGCCGATAAATATAGTTAAAAAATAAAAAATCAAAGTGTAAAATGACAGTTAAAAACGATAATCAGTTATTTCTTACACAGTTGTCGTCCCGAGTGCTGCCGAGGAATCCCTCTCCGCCTTCGGCGGATCGGGACGGCATGAATGCCGTTTTGCATTGTCATTTTTCATTTTGATATTTGCATTTTAATTTATGAAACCAAAATTTTCGTCCAAGAAAAATCGGGCGATACAAAAAAGTGCTGATAAAGCAACCAAACAAACTAAATTTATGGACAAAGTAAAAATTAAAAGGGTCAAGCGGGTAAAAAAACAAATCGGGAAAAAAGAAAAAGTCCTAGCCGGCTTTGGTTTGGGTTCCAGTTTGCTTGGCGGCGTGAGCGCGGTTGGCCAGCAGCAAAAGCAAACCCAGATTGTCGGCACCCAGCAGCAGGAACAGGGAACCTCGACTTCCAAAATCCGCGAAAAGTTACGGAATATTTTCGGCGTGCCGGAAGCAAAGGCGAATGTGGCTGCAGAGGGTGATCCTTCGTCTGGCGGATCCGGTATCTCAAACGCCTCCACAGACAGCGGACTAACCCAGCAGCAGCAAAGCGATTTGCAGACTTTACAGGTTTGGAATACGGATAATGGGAGTAAGGTGGCTTATGTTGACGGGTTTGGCAATGTTACGGTTAATGCCGACGGTACGGCCGTGGATGGTAATGGTAATCCCATAGAGAACCAGCAGGTCATCAACGCCATCAATAATACGCAAGCTGTAAATACGGATTCTGCTTCGGCATCCAATCCGACAGCTAATTACTCCGCCTCCGCCAATACGGCTTCAACCGGTACCGAATCAGCCAGTGGCGGTTACGATGAAGCTTTGGGTTATGCTACTGGTTCCAGAACTGGTTCCAACAGCGCCGCCGCTAATACTTCAGCGGCGGGAACCAGTGCGGCTTCCGCCGGCACTGCGTCGACCAACACAACCCCAACATCAGAAAATACAACTCCAACGGAAACTCCTGCCGAGACTTTCCAGGAAGGTCAAACCAGGGCCAATGCTCAGGGGCAGATTGAAGCTTATCATAATGGTGAATGGACCACACCCCAATCCGGTGACCAATTTACTGACGACAGCAGGATTAAGTATACCAACATTGGCAGCGTGAGCGGGCCGACTTGGATAGCGGATGCCGGACAGGAAAAAGTCAGTGATCAGGATGGCAAGGTATACATCAGTGACGGCCAAGGCGGCTGGACGTTAAAGGTTGAAACTCCAGCTACAACTCCTAATCCTGCGCCAATCGATCCAAATGCTCCGGCCGAAGGAACCAGTCGCAGCACCGAAGCGGGGATAGAAGTTTATCATAATGGAGCATGGGGTTTCCCCCATATTAATGATATATTTACGGATGACAGCGGGATTAAACATACCATGTTCAGCACTGCAGGAGGAGCGCAACATTGGATTCCTTTGGCCGGACAGGAAAAAGTGGGGGATGACGGCCAGACTTATGTCTCCGACAGTAATGGCAGATGGGCACTTAAAACCGAAGCTGCGGCCAGTGCGCCAACCAGTTATGATGTTTGGCGTACCGAACAGGGCGTGGGCGCTTATTTTAATAGCGATCTGGGTTTTATTACCGTAACTCCGGCAGGCCAGGTGATTGACCAGAATGGTAATGATATTAGCTCTCAAGTTACAAACAATGCCGATTTGCAGGCTGCGGTAAATCAAATCCAACAAAAAAATCAAAGCAATGACGTACAAAACAAAGATTTTGCGCCAAGTACGACCATTTCCGGAGAGATCGCTGGCACCACTCAATGGCAGAATTTGACGCCGGAACAGCAGGTGGCTTTTGTAAATCAGTTTTCCAACGGACAAAATACGGGAAGTATCCCCAATTCTTTTTCATCGGACAGCGCCATTGCTTACGCGCTTAGCGTTGGCGGCGCCCAGCCCGGGGCCACAGTGAAAGTCGGAAATGTCACATATACTCTTGGAACGGATGGACAGTGGTCCGCTCCCGCCGAGCAGTCAACTCCCCAATATACTATTTATTTGCAGGAAGGCAGTAATGAAAACCAGAGGATTGCTACTCCAGCGCAGGGGGTTAATGTGACTTTCAACCGGACAACCGGAGTATATATGATAAACGGGCTGCCCGTAACAACCGCGGATTTAGATGTACAATATCCCGGGCTTTCGAATGCCTTGCAGAGCCAAACTGTTATTGCCAATCCTGTCCAAGTGACTTTACAGAATATGGGTAATGCTGTTTACGATCCCAGTATGAATGATCAGTTAAAAACTTTGGCTGGCCAGATTAATGCCAGTAATTTGCCTCAAACTTTTTCACCCAACAGCGCGCTGGCGTACGCATCCAGGCAGCCCGGCGCGACCCTGACCAGCGATATCACCGTTGCCGGAGTGACTTATAAATTCGACGGAGCTAATTTTGTCAGGCAGGCTGCAACAACACCCACGGTCTTAATCCAAAATAACGACGGCAAGGAGGTTAGTAATACCAATCTCTTAAAAGTTGGAGATCAGGTTACTGTTAAATTGACCGGAACTCCAGGGTCGGTTGTTACAGTTTCCGTACCAGGCATGGGTACGGAAACTTTGGGGACCATAGGAACAGACGGGACTTTAACAATCACCAGAACTGTGCCAAGTAATGCCGTGGGCAGCTGGAATGAAACTTATTCGGTAGGCGGCCAGATCGTGGAAAAACAATTTTCGGTAGCATCGGCTAACGCGGCGAATCCGCTGCTGAACCTCCCTAACTCCATTACTACATCCACTACGACCAATGGCGTTAAGGTTGATTTTACCATCAACAAAAGCACGGACGGTAATTCCATTATGATACAATTCGTGGATCCCGCAACGAAGGAAGTGGTTACAAAAGTTGTTACCAATGCCCAGCAACTCAACGATTTAATAATGCAGTATTCTTCAAAGGGCGGAAGCTCTGCCGAGGCTGCGGCTGTGTTTGCCGGACTGTCTAATATTTCCAATAATTTTTCCAGTTTGACCGCCGGCACCATACTTCCTATCACCGGTTCGGATATTACCGGCGGTGGCGTGTGGTCGGATTCCAGCGGCAACCGCAGCGTGTACGTTGGTTCATTAGGCGGACGGTTGTATTATGATTCCGCCAGGCAACTGCTTATTTTGGATAAGGGCGACGGCAATCCGGTCGTGCTCACTAATAACAATGCTTACAACCAAACCAGAGTCAGTGAATATACCAAAACTTTAACTGGTGCCGCTGTTACCAATAAAACCGAAGGAGACGGCTATGCTCCCGGGTACGATTTGCTGACCGAAGTTGGTCGCGTTAGAAACGTAAACCAAATTCTGGATACCGGCGTCCAAGCAACTAACACCATCACCCAGGGTAAATATTATTCCTGGTCCGATGTAGGGTTGATTCCCGCTTACTCTGCTTCGGCCAATGCTTTTAAGATTACCTGGACTACCAATTCGTCCACCCATGCTCCGGAAGAAATTACCATAGAAACCAAGGACAGTAAAGGCAATACCGTAAACCGTACTTTTTACAGCCCGCAGGATATGATGTCGTTTTTGGACAGTACTTCAGGGGCTTTCCGCCAGGCGGACGGCTCTCAGGCGGATGCATTTGCTTCTTTGCCGGATGATGTAAAAGCTGTTTACACTGCCGCCAACGCAGCCAGGCTTTACATTGGCAATTTTCCTTCCATTCCCACTACGAACCAGCTTGTTTCTCCGCCGTCCAGCGTTTCCATAAAATTATTTAATAATGCTGTCGGCCAGGGCGTACAGACTGACTGGTGGACCACTCCCGGCCAGGCCCAGCAGGCTTTGGACGCATTTAAAAAATTATATCCCAATGCCACCATGGGGGATTGGATTAGCGGTTCCTGGCAAACCATCAACAACCCTTTTAATTGGGACTTTCAAAATGATCCGCGAAGGCCGTTGACTATCCGTTACACCGACAGTTCCGGGCAGATGCATGAGGTACAGGCATCTTACATACTCAGCCAGATAAATTCCGCTTCCGGCCAGTTGAGCCAAGGCATTAATCTGTCCCAGCATAGTTCTGTCCCGAGCAATCCGGGAGCGGCGCCCGTGACTTCTTATAAAACTTCAGATACCATATACCCTCAATTTATGAATGCGGCCAATTACGCCGGGTATTCATCCGCCTTGCCTTACGCTCAGACAGCTTCCAACCCGGGGACTGCTGGTACGAATACTTTTTCATCCCAGGTTCAAATTACTAATATTACTGCATATGATTCAAGCGGAAAGTTGGCCGGCGGCGTAATTGGGCCGAACTCCAAAATTGAAATCGGCGGGATGAAGCTGCAGGCTTATAGCAAATTTAAATTAGTCATCGGCCAAAAAGAATATGATTTTGCCAGGGCGGTGATAAGCGAAAATAAAGTCACATTGACTGTTCCGGATTTGAGCGGACAATTGCCGGCTGGAAGCGTTCAGGCCCAGGTGAAGATTATCAGCGATGTGGCAAATGTTGCCCAGGGAGTTATGCCGATGAAATACATGTACGTTATTCCTGCCAAAGCAGGCGATACTACAAGCACGACAGGAATAAAGCAAGATGTTGGTCCGGAATATGATATTGAAGAGAATTTTAGCGATGAGGATGCTGGTGCTGCTGGAGGCATGCAAGCGGTATCGTCAACCAGCTCTTCTGACCGGGACTTGATTATCCGGCTGCAAAAGGAAAACGCCGACCTTCGGGCGCAATTGAACCAAGCCAAGTCGCAAAACAGCGGCGGAACGGTTTACATAAATAATTATTCTTCAGGAGGGTCTGGCGGGGGATCCGGGGGTTCTTCTGCAGGCTCAGGGACTGCCAGCAGCGGCTCAGGCGGGATAAGCGCTTACGGGTCTGCAAGCGGAATTGTTGAGAACCAAACGCCCGGCTTTACGCCAGAAGGATTGCCGAACACTTTGCGGCCAAGGGGTTTGGCTATGCCTGCCGGGTATTCGGCATCGTCAGGTTTAAGGATGCCGGAAAACTTTGAAGCAAATAGCGTGCAGGATACAAGTCAAGTCAAAGGCGCGAATGTTTACACGGTAAAAAAAGGCGACACGCTTTGGTCAATCGCCAAAAAATATTACGGCGACGGCACTAAATGGAGAAAGATTCTGGAAGCCAATACCAAGAAAGTCAAGAGCCCCAAAGCCTTAAAAGCCGGGACCGAGCTAAATATTCCATCTTTATAGGGAGGCTGTCTAAAAACTCCATTTGGGCTGCAATCGTGGAATTCCGGCCATTCGGTCAAAAAAATTTTTCCGCTTATCCTGCG
The DNA here is from genome assembly GCA_013387205.1 of Patescibacteria group bacterium. Lineage (GTDB taxonomy): Bacteria > Patescibacteriota > Doudnabacteria > UBA920 > UBA920 > AMAZON01. The sequence goes on from WARV01000016.1 coordinate 12,579, forward strand.
GATAAGCATCAAAATTTATTTTGGCCGACTGTCTCGTAATTCCACAATTTCGCCTTCAAAGCGAGTTTTTAAACCGCCTCAAAATAAATTTATAATCAAAAATAATTTTAACGACAAATTTTTGATAGTCGTAGAAAGGATAATTACATGACAGAACACGCGCATAAGGCAGAAGAGCACCATGAGTGCGCGCACAAAGCATGCATGGGCAAGCCAATGAGGATTTTATCGGCCAGTATTCTTATTGGGGCAATTTTGGTTTCGGCAAGTATTTTTTACAACACGAAAATTTTACTGACCAAGGTTGACGGCTTATCGTTGTCATCCGGCACCCAGGCCGTAAACGATATTCAGCAAAACAACCAGGACAACAAGCAGGCAGCGCTGCCTCCCGATAACGGGGCGCCGGTTAAGGTCCAGGACAGAAGTGACCAGCCGGTGATCGGCAACAGCAACGCCAAGCTGGCCTTGTATGAATTTTCCGACTTCCAGTGCCCGTATTGCGAAAAATTTTATAAAGATACTTTAAGCCAAATAAAGAAGAATTTTATTGATACCGGCAAAGTAAAATTGGTTTACAGGCACTTCCCGCTGCCGTTCCACCAGAACGCGCAAAAGGCAGCGGAAGCAGCCGAGTGCGCCAACCGCCAGGGCAAGTTCAGCCAGTATCACGATTTATTATTTAACAATTCCCAGCCTGACGGCAAGGGTTTGGCAATTGAGGATTTAAAAAAATACGCTGACCAGCTGGGATTGAACAAGGGGATTTTAGGCTTTAAGAAAGACCAGTTCAACCAGTGCTTGGATAATGGGGAAGCAGCGGCAACTGTAAAAAAAGATGCTGATGCCGCGTCGAGCGTCGGCATTAGCGGAACTCCAAGCTTTGTGTTGAACGGCAAAAAAATAGTCGGTGCCCAGCCTTATTCGGTATTTGAGCAGGCTATTAATGATGCATTAAAGAAATAGGCCTCAAGATACCTGCCCTCTTAGCTAGGCTCTGGGAAACAAAAGATAATTTAGCCATCCTTATGAATACAAAAAAATGGATAATTGCCGTCATTGTGGTTATCCTGCTCTCCGCGGCAGGGATTTACCTTGCCAATAAAAAGCAGGCGCCTGCCCCGGCAAGCAATAATAACCCGATAAGCAATAACCGGCAGGTTAAGGAGAAATCCAATGGCACCGTGGTTACCTACAACGCAAAATTTACTTTGCCTAAAGGTTTTCCCGAGGCGTTTTACATAGAGCCAGATGCCCAGCCCTTAAAGACTTATTCCAAAGATGTGAACGGAATGAATGAGGTGCTTTATGAATATCTCAGCAAGAAAACCGTTGCCGATAATTACAAAGAATTTAAGGCCATCTTTGCCGCGCAGGGCTGGACGCTAGCTAATTCTATCCAGCCTGGAGCCGACAGCAAGTCAGCCCAGCTTTCCGCGACCAAGGGGAAAGATACGGCAATTGCCGCTTTGCAGGTTTTCCCCGGAAGTACGGGCAAAGTAGATGTGGTGCTGAAGTTCCGTTTTGCCAAATAAATAAGTTGAAGATTGCTATTGCAAAAACCCCGCCTCTTTAAGAGGCGGGGTTTTCATGTTTAAAAATATTCGATTTTTTAGCTGGCGTTCCTGCAATCGCATATCGGTTATTTGTATTTTAAAATTCGTTTAAGATTTTTCATATAAAAAAGGACATCGCACGTGCGATGTCCTTTGGTTTGTCTCTGGCCTTTGCCGGCCAAAGAAGAAGTTTTTGAGGAATACAGGAGCAGGGAAGTTTCCTCAATCAGTTCCCCCTTGCTCAACTTTTACTTTGTAGGAATTCGTCGCACCGGCGCACTCAATGGATAAATCCTGGTTTCCGGTTGGAGTGTCCGAGGGGACGAATATGTTTATCTGGGTCAGTCCGACATAGCCTGGTGCGGCTCCGGCATAGGCTATGGTTGCCGGTCTTCCTCCGATGCTGATTTTCGGCCAGAACTGCAGCAGCGGCAGAGGATAGACGCCGGCCGGCTTGCCGGTTACCTGGTTAGGGATGGTTTGGCCGAAGCCGTTGCCGTAAAGCGTGTAAAAATTGCCGGGCTTCAGGCTGGGCGAAACAGCGCCACTCCAGGGATCCTGGAAAATCGGGATGCCGTTAAACTTAAACAGCGACGGATTGGCGATGGTCACCGGTCTGGCTATGGTAGTGGTTTTTTTGCCGTTTAAGTCTATCCAGCAAGAATATTTGGTGCCGGGCAGCACTTCATAGAGGAACTGGAAGTTTACCTGTTTGGATGACACGTAATTCATAGGCAGGGCGGTCTGCTTGCCCTTATCATCCTGACAGACGACTTTCAGTCCGCCTACTGAAGTTGGCAGGTCCGGAAGAACTGTTGGCTGTACGCCGGGAAATGATCCCAAATAGGTAACCCACATTCCAGGAGCCACTTGGCTGGACGCGATGTTTCTAAAATCCGCGCCGTCAACAAACATGCGGGTGAAAAGGTCGACTGGCTGGTCCCACATAATAATGCGGTCGGTTTGCCTGATCACGAAAGTGTTGAAACCGTCTCCGGGAACCACGAGCAGCTGCTTGTTGTCCCTGGAACCGTCAGGATTGTTAATAACCTCGCCTACCAGAGATTTAGTCGGAAACCCCGAGTAGACAACGATAGCGCTGTTTTGCAGGACGTAGGCAAAGCTGCCGTCCGTGCCCATGAAAGTGAAATCCATGGGCTGAGTCATAGGCAGGAAGCTGGCGGTCTTGTTTTGGATGTCAACCGCTACAATTCCCGTAACAGTATTGTCCGGACATTTGGACGAGCAGTTGTTGCCCCAGGCATATGCAAAGCGCCCGTCCGGAGAAAACACCGGTTTTTTGGACGCAATGGGAATAGGGGCCATCCAGGTCACGGCGAGGTTTTCCACTATTGCCACGTGTCCGGTTTTGGCATAGTTTTGCGGCGGGTAGTCGTTGGACACCGCCACAAAAGTGCTGCCATCCACCGTGCTGATGTAGGGGACCGCGTCGCGCAGACTCCTAACCGGAGAAATCGCCTTAAGATTGGGCGGTGTAATAACGCCGATTTTTTCCCTATCGTTAGGCAAAATTCCCGGGAAGCCATCAGTGACCGTTGAAGTCATGTAGATTGCGCCCATGTTATCCACTGCGCAATCTCCGCCGCCGAAAATTCCCTGTGGCTGGATAGTCAGGTCGTGGTAAACGACAGCTCCGTCCCCGCTGACCGTGGCCCACCGCATATAGTCGGATATTGACCCGCCAACATCCGTGCTTATCTGCAGCACGGTTCCGAGTTCGGGATGAAAGCATATCCCGACCGGATTTTTCGCCTGGGATTGGCCGATTGGAACAGTCCAGACTGCCTGTTTGGTTTTAAGATCAATCTTGGTCAAGGCCTGGACAGATCCCACGTAGAGGTAGCCGTCAAGGCCAAGGCCCATTACGGAAGTGTTTGCCGGCACGGGGATGCTGGAAAAATTCTGGGAGTTTTGCGCCATGGCAATGGCTATTGCAAAAAACGCTATTGCCAAAAGTTTAGCAAGAGTCTTTATCTGCATAATCGCTCCTTTGGAAATGCAAGGTACAATGATTAACCAGCATACTTAATTTAAACAGATTTGTCAATGTTGACAAATAAAATAATTAATGATTTAAATAATTTTTATTTTCCGATTTTTTTGTGGTATAATTAATTAAACGACAATTAAGATCTGAAACAAAAATATGGATTTGATGTTGCCGCCGGAGAGACAAAAACCGGAAGATAACAAAAATTCTAACCAGGGGATTAACAATCCAGTCCAAGCACAAAAGCGGGGTTTATCGCGCCGCACAAAAATTATTGTCTGGTTGGCGGCATTTGTCGTGCTGGTCGCTGCGGGGTGGAGTGGTTATTACTATTGGCAAAAACAGGTAAAAAAACAAAAAGCGGCAGATCAGCAAAAAAAATTAAAGAAGGTTTTGCCCAGCGTCAAAACCGACCAGTCAACTTTTGTTTCCAAAAGCAAGCTGGTAATGCCACCGGTTTCGGCTGTGGCATCCACGACTCCGGAAAACCTGCCTGAAGTTATGAAAAAAATTGCCGGTAGCCGTCTGGCTTCTGCATTATTAGTGGAAAAAATAACTTACAAAGACGGCAGAACAGGATTTTTATTAAAATATGCGGACAATAATTCGCTGTTACAGGTTTTTTCTGCCACTACCAAATTGTTGGCATCCTATAAAGACTTGCAAATACTGTTTACCGGACTTGGTAATCATTTAAGCCTGATAGATTTTAAGCAGGCAAATGTTGATTTTCGCTTAACTCATGAACTGTATCCAAACAATACGGGCTACGTGATAATTCAGAGCTTGGCCTCTGCCAATAAATAACCGCAAAATGAATGAATACCAAATTTTTAAAAAATATTTTTAAAATAATTTTACCGGCCGCGGTAGTTGGAATTTTTGCGCTGCTGTTTTTTGGGGCAGCAAAAATTTCTTTGGCCGAGACTGCGTGTTGTCCAAACGGATCGTATTCTTGTGATGTCGGTTGGGGTGGAACCACTTCGGCCTGCAGTGAAAATTGTTCTAGCTGCGAAGGCGCAAATCCGACCTGTACAGGAGGCGGAGGGGGACAGGAGGCTTCCTGTGACGGCTATTTGACTTCCTGTTGGGTGAGCTCATCTATGGATTGCGATCCCGGCGGAAGCATTGATAATCCTGGTACTTGTGATGGGGTGGTTGATTGTAATGGTGTATGCAATGGCGGAGCAGAAGTGGATTGCAATAACACTTGCGGCGGCAGCGCAACAGTTGATGCCTGCGGCGTCTGCGGCGGTGATGGTTCTTCCTGTGCCGGCTGTGATGGCGTGCCCGGCTCGGGAAAAACAACCGACGCCTGCGGCACTTGCGGCGGCAGTGTTGGTTCTGTGACCTGCGATGCCGATGCTTCCTCGGCCTGTACTGGCAGCAGCGCTTCCGGCACCGACTCCTGCGGCAATTCCTGCACAGTTGATGGCACCAAGGATTGCGGCGGTTCCCATTTGGCATGCTCAGGCGAAGCCTGTGTTTCTGTTTCCGGTTCCGGTAGTAACGAGTGTTCTTCGGACAATGATTGTAAAACATCCTGCACCGGCTGCAGTGCTTCCGCCCCTGACTGCGAATCTACCACTTACGGCACCGACTCCTGCAATAACTCCTGCAGCATCACTAACTCCGATCCTTGTCCTACCTACAGCCACACCGAATGTTCTAATAATTCTTGTACCACTGTTTCCGGTGTTGGCTCGGATTCGTGTGCTTCCAACGCCGACTGTACCCCTCTGCCTCCTCCTCCGCCTTCTGAGCATTACGAATGCGTCAGTAATTCTTGCAGCTTGGTTTCCGGCAGCAGCTCGGATTCCTGCTCTACTAATGCCGATTGCGCTCCCGTCACCCACACCGAATGTTCTGGTAACTCCTGTGTCTCTGTTTTTGGTTCGGGCAGTGACACCTGTACTTCCAATGCCGACTGTACCAGCTGCTCCGGCTGCTCTGCCGATCCGTCTTCAGCCTGCGTTGGCAATCAGGCCTATGGAGTGGATTCCTGTAATAATCCCTGTTCGGTAAGTGGCAGCAGTTCGTGCGCTTGTTCTAGTTCCGAATGCGGCACTTACCCTAATTGCACTTCTCCCAGCGGCTGCGACAACACCTGTGGCAGTACCAAGACTTTTGACTGCGCCGGTAATTGCGGCGGCAGTGCAGTAGTCGGCTGTGATGGCGTTTGTAATAGCGGCAAAACTTTGGATGACTGCGGCATTTGCGGCGGCGATAGTTCCTCCTGTGCCAACTGTCCTGCTGATCAGCCCTGCGGGAGTTACCCCAACTGTACAACCAAGAGCGGCTGTGACCATACCTGTGGCAGCACTAAATTCCTGGACTCCTGCGGCGTCTGCGGCGGCCCGGTTATGTCTTTAGATTGCAGTGCCAAAGAACCGTCATGCGAAGAGACTACTTATGGCATTGACCTCTGTGGTAATCCTTGTCAAGCTACCGGACCATCTTGCGGCACGACCACGACCGTTATTGACCCGCCCGGCTCAGTGCACGCCTATAATTCCAGCACTGACCCCTTGTCTGGCACTGACCCTGCCCGGGCCAAGTGCGGCCGGGTGCGGCTGTCCTGGACAGACTCTTCTGCTGGCCTGGCCAGCTTCCGCCTTTACCGCGACGGGACCAAACTGGCAGACGTCGCTGCCGGCAGCCCTACCAGCTACTCCTTTGCCGAAGACAGCAGCCTGCACAATTACGAGGTGGCAGCCTTCATTGGCAGCGATTTCTCCAGCCAGGCCGATGCCATGGAAAATCCCACGGGCGCCAAGGACTGCAAAGCAGACCTGACCGGCTCGGATAAGGACATTATTAAGGTAAACAGCACGGACTACTCCAGTCAGAGCCAGCCTTGCAACGGCAGCACGGACACTGCCCCCATTCTCGCCACCAGCTTTACGTCCGGAGACAGAGTCACATTCCAGATTAACCTGTGTAATAACAACGGTTCGGACAAGGCTACGGGTATTGTCCTGACCGACACTTTAACCAACTTGAAAGCCCCTTCGGCTACTTCAGATTTTAACATCCGCTTCAACAACACTGCCCTAAGCAAGGTCCAAGATTGCACTAACCCGGGCGTGGGCGCTTATTCGGTCTGCGGCAGCGAGCCCAACCAGACCATTATCATCAACCTCTCTGGTCCTGCTTTTGACATTAGCCCTGGCTTGAAAAACTCCGTTGTTCTGGATACGGAAATTTCCGGCACCGCCACCCGCTTCCAGAATTCCTTTAGCGCCGCTTACCAGAAGGCTGCGGGCAGCAGCGGGGTGATAAGGGGTTCCATCCCCCTGATTCCTTTTTACTCCGGAAGCAGTAACCCTACAATCATTGAAAGGTAGGGAAGTGCATGTGTTGTTTTTAATTGCCAGAAATTATGAAATGTGCTATAATATCTGTATAGATAATCTGTTTTCGATTATGGCATAATCCCTGGAAAGGGATAAGCAGCAGGCGACCATATCGAAACTGAAACAAAAATGAACGAAATGAATACAAATCATATTTCCGGCAGCAGTGCTGCCGAAGTTGCCGTACCAAAACCAAGATCCGGCAGAAAGAAAAAAATAACATTGGTTGTCCTGATTATTTTACTGGCCGCTGTTGCTGCCTCCGGTTTTTACGTTGCCCAGAAAAAGCACTTGTTTAATTTAAAACCAGCCAACAAGCAAGCTATCCAGCCGGCAGGCCGGGAAGTACCCGCCTCGCTTACCGATGCAGAAAAGTACGGCTATGCGGATTTACATGATAAGACAGTTAGCTACTTAAAACCCGAATCCATTCCTGATATTTTTCCGAAAGATTTTCCCTGGGAAAAAAACGCCCGAATCCTAAACAATTACATGCAGCCCAAGGACACTGCGGGGCAGTTTACACGGGCCTTCGTTTCCCAAAAAACCGCTGAAGAAAATTTTACCCTGTTCCAGAAATATTTCAAAGACAATGGCTGGAAGGTGCTTAATAGCTACGACCAAAAAGATATCAAGTTGCTGACCGTTAAAAAAGACCAATTTACAGCCAATGTCAGCATTAATTCTGGCCAAACTCCCGGTATTTTAAGCGTGGTGGAAGCCAGTATTATTGTTCCCATTTTACCTTCAAATCAAAAGTCAAATAATTTTTTTAAGAAATGACATATAAAAACATAAGTTTGGGATCATATCTAAAGATGTTGGCTAAGGTCTTGCCGGTGTTTTCTTTTTTCGCCTTCTTTTTTGTTATTGTCCCTGTTATTTTTTTTACGTATCCCGGCAAAGCCAAGGCTGATTGCATATGTCAGGGGCCGGCGACCTGCAGCGAAAGCGTGGTCTGGTCTAGTACGTATAATCCTGACTGTACCAATGGAGCGTCCACATATACTGATTCTTCTTATTGCCCGGGAACTTGCACAATTTATGGCAGCTATTATTGTTACTATCCCGATTTGGGTTATGCTTATTCGGGCGGGTCTTGTACTGCTGACGGTGGAACTTGTGCTGGAAGTGCTACGTATAGTTGTAATACTGGCAGTGGAGGTGGAACTGGAGGAGGTTCCTGCAGCTATGCGGATTGCAACTCTTGCACTGCCGCTTCCGGCTGCGGCTGGTGCGGTGATGGCAGCGGCGGCTGTTCTACAGGCACCGCTTCCGGTCCTGATGCCAGCTCCTGCAGTAATTGGGCCTGGACATCCAACCAGTGCAATAGTTCTGGTTTTTCCATAACCGTCACCCCTGCCACCGCCTCGGTTGCCCAGAGCAGCACCCAGGCTTTTACGGTTACACTTACTTCCTCAAACAGTTACACCGGTACCGTCACTTTGTCCAGCAGTAACTGCCCTTCGGGGGTGGCCTGCAGTTTTGCCCAGACGTCTCTAACTGTGCCAGCTAACGGTACAATTTCTACTACCTTTACCACCACAGCCGCAGCTACTGCACCCACCGGCACCTATACCATCAACCTCAACGGTACGGGCGGCTCTGCAACCAATTCCACATCTCTTCAGCTTTCTGTCATCGTGCCGCCCAAAGTCACGGCGGTTTGCGACAATACCTGGCGTATAGTTCCTGGCAGCGGCCAGACTGACTCCCAACCGGCGTCTGTATATCTGGAAAACTGGTGGAATGGCCGTCCCGGCGGTGACCGAAGAGGAGCCGGCTCTTATTACGGTGGTTCAGTTGTGGTTAGTGTGACCGGCAAAGACAAGCGCGTGTATATGCAGGATTGTATGTTTGGAAATCACGGATATAACAACCCGCCGACCTGCGATTGGGAATATGGCTGGCAGCTCACAGACACGTCGCCAACCACTTATCCCGGCAGCCAAACCACCCAGTATTCCACCGGCGCTTTCAGGGGAGACGCCTGGGATGTTTGGATTCTCGCCGAAGACAACCATGCCTATCACAATATCAACTGGTCATATTGGACCGGTTGGTCAGATATGGGCACTGTGTCGTATCTTGGCCTGCCGTTTAGGGCTGTTGATGCCAATAAGGCCACCTGGCAATTCAGGAGAAATCCCGATTCTTCCATCAGCTATAACTGCGGACCTTCGCCAGTTTGCGTGGATTTGCCTTTCACTGCCAGTAGGAGCAGTTTGTCCTCAGCCAGCGTCAAAGTAGGGGATACTTTTACCGCCACTTGTGATTATAATTCCACTGTCACTTCCAGCATTACTGCCGTAACCGGCGCCGGATCTTGTGCCCAAAGTGGCGCCACTGGCACTACATTAAATTTTACCTGCACAGCCACTAACCCTGGCACCTTTGATGTGAACTGCGTCACTAATACCGGTACGGCAGACAATGTCTGCGCCGCCTCCAACAAGGCCGGCACTATTACTGTCCAGCCCAAGCCTTTGCCGAATCCTGACTTAAAGGTGACAAGCTGGATATATAATAATTCCGACGGCCCGCTCATGGTTTATTATGGCGCGCCTTATGCTTTATCTTGGGGTGCTGTCTCTAACGCCACGTCCTGCACCTTAGACGGGGCAGCGGTAGCAGTAGCCGGCGGGAGCATTAATACTTATACTGCCACGGGTTTTACCAATAACACCAAAACCCATACTTTAACTTGCACTGGCCCGGGCGGCACGGCTTCGGACAGCGTGGTGGTAAGCTATCCGCCGCCGCCGACTAACGCCACAGGATCCTGTAACGCCTTGGGCAGCCAGGCCACCCTTTCCTGGACGCCGCCGGCCGGCTATTCCCACTTCTACATTCGTGTGGACGACACTGTTGATGGTTACAAAGGCGCAGCTGACGTGTTTGACCAGGAAGACTTTATCGGATCAAGTTATAGTTTTAACACCACCCCTGGCCACACTTACAACTGGTGGATGCACACCAGGGACACGGCTGCAGGCGCCTGGAGCCAAGCCCCGGGCGGCGGCTTTACCTGCGCTGTGCCCAAGCCGGCCATTACTATTACCACTGGCGGCCCCCTGAACTTTTACGGGTTTTACGGCACGGCCTCCGGCAACATGACGGCTCCGCCTGCGCAAAACCTTTCCTTTTCCAACACGGGCAACGCCAACTTGAACTGGACCGCTTCCACCAACATGTCCTGGTGCCATGTGTCCAAGGCTTCCGGCACGGTCGTGCCCGGAGGATCGGATACTATCTCTGTTTCCATGGATAACCCTTCGGTCGGCGGCAATTTTTCGTGCACCATCACCATCACTGACCCGAATGCTTCCAACCCCAACCAGTTTATCACTGCCAACTACGGCGTGACCACTTGCGGCGGCACCAGACCCAACGGCGATTCCTTGCCTGGCTCTGCCGCGACCCGCACGGCTTACGTGGATAACGTGGCCAACGCGTCTTTTATTAATTTTTATACCTGGTCTGAAATCAACGGTCAGGACGACTTGTGGACCAATAACAACGGGGTGTACTCCGGCACCAACATCGGTGGCGGCACCTGGACTGCCACCGCGGACTTGTCCCGGCACCGCGCCGGCAACCCGGATTACGGCAACTTTTACGTGCATGTCTACGCTTACGGGCCGGGCGGCGTGGTGGGCGGCTTTTGCGGCTCGGCCAATTTTGTCCGCAACGCGCCCTGCGACCCGAACGCCGTGGGCAGCAACCAGATGCTGGGATGCGTTTACCAGGGCGTGAACTTTGACACTTTGCACAGCAACGCCGTTTCAAGTTCGGTTGTGGCCAGCCCCGCTGACAACGTGACGGTGTTCCCTTACACCGACATTTCAGGCGGAATCAACGGCGTACCCAACACTTTCTCCATCCGCTGGAAAGGCAACTTTAATTTTACCGGTGGCAACTACTACTTCAATTTAGGTTCTGACGACGGCGAGAGGATTTACGTAGATGGCGTTTTGAAGTACGACGACTGGAATTACCAAGGCTATTCCGCCAAAACCACGCCGCCAATTAACATTTCCGCCGGCAACCATACTATTACTTACGAATACTTCCAAGGCATGGGCGGAGCAGCCTATAATTTGTCCTGGACCAAGGCCTTGCCTCCCACGTCAGTGGACTTGAAAACCACGGTCTGGGCTTCCTGGGCAGGCACTGGCCGCGATACGGCTTGGGCTTATAACAATTCCGACGGCCCGGCCATGGTTTACGACGGCGCACCTTACCAATTGTCCTGGGCAGCGGCCTCAAACGCCACGTCCTGCACTTTGGACGGGGTAAGCGTCAGTGTTTCCGGTGGGTCGTTTAATACTTACAATGCCGCTGGTATCACCACCAGGACCCACACTTTAACTTGCACTGGCCCGGGCGGCACGGCTTCGGACAGCGTGACCATCAACGTACCTCCGGCTCCCACCAACCTGGCGTTTACCTGCAGTCCTTTAGGCACCCAGATGACTATAAATTGGACTTTGCCAGGCGGCTACACCAACGCTTACTTTAAGATGGCCGAGGGTGTCGACAACTGGGTCGCCACAGTTTCGGACGATAATACTACTACCAGCAAAACCGTGGCGGTCTCGCCTGGTGTCACCTATCACGTATGGGTGGATACCAAGTACAACAGTAACGGCGCCTGGGGCTCGCCTGTCTCCGGCAACTTTTCCTGCGCCGTGGTCAAGCCGAACCAGCCGGAAAATGTCAATGCTATTAACTATTCCGGCGATCCTTCAGTCAGCTGCGGCTCCGTGAAAATCTCCTGGACTGCCCCGTCCTCGGGGCCCGCTCCGACGTTCTACAAAGTTTACGAATCTTTGACGGGCAGCCCCTACAGCTGGCAGCCCATTTACACCACCCCGGACGCTACCATGACTTCCTACGCGTACACGCCTGGCAGTAATCCGACTGCGGAAAGGTGGTACGCGGTAGTGGCTTACAACGGCGCGTCCTTCTCCGACGTCGCTGTGGCCAACAGCGGCCTGAGCAAGACGCCTACCCCGTGCGCCAGCAGCCTGTCCAGCTCGGACAAAGATATTACCAAGGTTAACAACAAGACTTACCAGTATGACGGCGTGCAGCTGAAGCAGTGTAATGGCACGGACACTGCCCCAGTGGTGAGCAATAGCTTCCACGGCGGGGATAAGCTCAGCTTTGCCATCAACTTGTGCAGCCGGGGACCGGGCGGAGCCGGGGATGTAACCGTAACCGACACCCTGACTTCCTTAGTCGCTCCTAATTCGGGGCCAAACGGCTTTAACGTCAGGTATAATGGCGCGGCTATGACAAGGATTGCCGATTGCACCCCTGCCGCCAGCATTGGCTTAATGCAGTACTCAGTGTGCGGCAGCGAGCCGAACCAGAAAATTACCATGAAGCCGACTGCCTTAATCGCCGACGGTTCCAATGGTAAAATCGAGCTGGACGCGAAAATTGCCAATGGTTACCCCAGGTTCCAGAACTCTGCCCAGACAAGTTACAAGTTTGATGGAACGAGCTATACAAATACAAGCTTTACAACTCCCTTGATTCCCATAACAACTTCCAATAACAGCCCATCTTTCGAAGAAAATTAACTGCATTAAGCAAATACATGATAAAAAAAATATTGGGTATATTGCTAGTTATATTGTTCGTGTGCGGCTTGAGTTTTTACCTGTACAAAGTTTTTAAGAATAACGGCGATACGGGAAAAATCCAGCAAACCAACCAGACTCAGAAAAAAATAGTGCCCCAAACAACGCAAGTTGATAAAAACAAGCTGCCGGAAAATTTTCCGTCTAATATTCCGGCAGGGAGCGGGGAAGCGGCTGTTTTGGATAATTATAACGCCGTCAATACACTGGGAGAGCAATTGGCATCAAGGACATTTTTGTCTGATAAATCAGTGTCAGCGGTCACGAATGAATACATAAGCCTGCTGCCGAAACAAGGCTGGACTATAAAAAATGTCTTTAATGTCCCTTCGACCGGCGTCCAGTATTTGGTCGCGGCCAAAGATAAAAACACTTTGACTATTACAGTATCAAACGATAAAGAAAGCGGCAAGACAAAGGTGTCTGTAAGTAATATAGAAGCCAAGTAGTTCGGCTTGCGCCAATTAATGAGAATATAACAAAAAGACTCTTTGCTTAAAGCAAAGAGTCTTTTTGCTCCCAACGGCTAAATCATCGATTTAGCCGTTTGTTTTGTAAAGGTTCTAAATTCTACTAAATACTAAAAGGTACTAAACATACTAAATATCATCAACCAAGCTTTATTGATACCATTATTGGTATATGGCTTTAGTACCTTTCGTATATATTAGTATTTAGTAGAAGTACATTGGTATTTAGTAGAATTTTTTTTATTGAGGTTTAATAACCCTCTTTTTCCTATAAATAACCACACCCAAAACTGCCAAGGCAAGAACTGATAACGCAGCGGCAATACCCCATTTCCAATTCAAGCTGTTTGAATGTTGGTTATTTAGGGTTACGTTAACCGGAATTTTTACCCCGGTTCCAATGTTGACCGCGCTTTCAGACATTGGTTTGCTGATTATTGAGATGTTTGTGCTTAACACCTGGTTGTTTTTTAGGTTCTTTGGCTCAACGGTTACGCTGATTGTTTTCCTGGCGCCCGATTCCAGGGTAAAGCTGGAAGGATTAATCTTGAAGTTTTCGGCAAAATCATCAGCCGAAGCTTCGTAAAGCTGGACGTCAGATGTCGGATTGGAGACAATTATTTCTTTAATCGCTTTCTTTCCGTCCGTTATGGCAATATCCATCTTAGCCGGTGATGCCTGGATACCGGCAGCATGGATAATGTTCGGCGCAATGGCAAAGAATATAAAAGCAAGAAGTATTTTTTTGTAATTCATGGTGATTGTAAATTAACCTAATTGACCTAATTGTTCCTAATTTCCGCCAGCTGGCGGACTAAAAAAATCCCAATGACTAAATATCAGAAACTAGGTAATTGGGGAATTAGACATTATTTAGTCAATTAGAGTAATTAGAATAATTTAGTTAGCTTTTGCCCAAAAGATTATCTGGCCGGATTGCTTGCCTGAGGGAAGGGCCACGTTTTTTGGGACGGTCAGCTTTAAAGTTTCATTCTTCTGTTCGTCCTGGGCAAAAGTGTCCTTAAAGTTCTTCCAGGTTGCGCCGGAAATTTGCATGCTGTCTTTGAAAATCCCGTTTCCGTTTATTACAGCCTGCACGGTTATGCCTGTTGTGCCATGGTTTTTAATGGTAATGTCCTTAGAAGCAGAATCTCCTGCCGCAAGGGAGCCAAAATCCAAGTTAGTCGGGCTAACAGTAAAAGAAATGCTGCTTTGCTGGGTCGTGGTGGAATCGCCATCGACTAATCCTGTCGGTAAGGTGACGGATAAATCAACTGAATTCGACGATGGTTGTCCTACCTTTAGCATAGACGTGTTGCTTCTTATGTAGCCTTCCTTCTGGGAATAGACTTTGTAATAGCCATCAGCAGGGGAAAGTGATGCTTGTCCCTGGCTGTCTGTCTTAGAAGAATCTACGCCATAAATTACATTGGCGTCGGGAAGCTGGTTCCAGTTGCCGTTTTCGTAATATTCCACGGAAGCGGTCGCGCTGCCGCCGGTAGTGACTTCGCTTGGATTTAAGCTGAGCCTGGTTGGTTTCCAACCGCCGTATTCACCGAAATACCAAATAACCGAATCACCAGACTTTAACTGGTAATCACCTGCGCCAACATTGAGCGATTCGTTGTTTACTAGGTACATCCAACCATTCAGGCCGCTTCCAATGTCGTTATTAATTTTGTTCAAATAAAGTCCGATGTTTGTGGATTTTACTTCATAAGTAAAGCCGCATGATATAGCTGCATTTTTTACTAAATCCATAGCGGTTGGCCCTGCTGCTTCTCCGCTGCAAACTGTTTCAGTCGATCCTTCTATTCTAAATGGGAATTTTTGAAGGATAATTTGCCCAGGCTTAACAGGTAAAAATTTACCGGCAAGGGCAATGACAGCTTCTGCGGTAGTTTTTGGAGCTGTACTGTCATCAATACTTGAACTCTGGTACTTGAAGTATCCTTCTGTTGCTTGGTAACTCTCTAAGAAAGATTTTGGCGTGTTACTGCCCTTGTTCCAGGTTGAGGAATTTATTCCCAAAGAATTTAAAGCCCACATGACCCAAGCGGTGGAAGAGGAGTCTGAATCTTTACCCCATGAGGTGGTTGGGTCATATGCAAAACCACCGTCGTCATTCTGTGTGGTCTTTAAATAATTTAGAGCGTTTTGTATATGAGTGTCATTTTTATCAGTTCCCGCTGCAACCAAAGACAAGATTGCAGCCGAAGTCATGTTGCTGTCAGAACCGCCTGAGGTTAAGTAGCCCCATCCACCGTTGGAATTTTGGTGAGAAAGGATAAAATTTTTGGTACCTGAGACAACCGAGTCGCTTGTTGGCTCGTCAGCTGCAGTAAGAGCGAGTAATCCGAAAATGTCATCATTAATAGTAGTAGGGTCGCCGAGCTGGCCGTCATGATAATAATTTTTTAGAACAGTGACGTAATCTGTGGTGCCAAAAGTTTTTGGGTTTTGGCCAATAGCCGATATTGCAAGCATTGGAGCCTCGTAGTCAATAGCAGATGTTCCGGAAATATTTTTTAAGTAATCTGTCTGGATGTTGCTTGCACCAGTTGCTGCCAGCGCCATAGTGACCCAAGGGCTGGTTTGGTGTGCCAACAAATAGTCCTGTGCAGTAGTTGAATTGTAAGTAGCCTTGGTGGTGAGAGGGGAGAGAAGGGAGGATATGGCGAGCATCACAACTAACAAAGCTGTTTGAAATTTGTGGATTGATTTTTTTAACATAAATTTTTTTAGAATTTCTAATTATTCTAATTTCTAATTGATCTAAACAAATCCCAACTCCTAAATCCCAAATTAAGCATTAGACATTATTTAGAATAATTAGGGTAATTAGGTTAATTAGAAATTTGCAGACTTTTTTAAATTTAGTATATTGATTTACGACGAACTATAAAGAATGGTTTAGTTTGGTATCGTGCCCGTCTCCTTTCAAAATAAATACGCCCTCGGATCGGGAATTCCCGGAGGGCGTAATTTTTTAAAAAGAAAATTATCCCTCTTTGCTCGAAGAGGCGGCTTACTGTATTGTATGCAGATAGTTAGTAGCCCGACTTTGTAATTTACTGATTTATTGATTTACTGATTGAATGATTTTGAAATCATAAATCAAAAATCTTAAATCTAAAATTACTTCACGGTTGCGGCACAGTAACGGAATTGTAAATCACAATTAACGATTTACAATTAACAATTGACTTTGTTCGATACCGTTAATGGTCAATCGTTAATTGTTAATTGTGGTCAACTCACCGTTTTCCCTAACCAATCCCTTTAAAGAGGGAACTGCACATATATGAATGTTAAAGAATGGTAAACCAATTGTAGTTTATGGCGGGCAAATTGTCAATTCGGGTTTTAGCAAGCTCAAAAAAAATAAAAAAGCTGTGGATAAGCCTGGTCTATTGGCTTTGGTAATTTTGCATTTTTTACAGCTTTGTGTTTTAAAAATTCAAAAGGATAAGTACATGAATTTTTGAAATTATTAAGCAATATGGGGAATTACATTTGTGTGTAACAGATTGAATTCCCGGCTTATAAATGAATGTTTAAAAGTGCTAAAATTGATGAGTTTCACTGCAAAACCGTGTTTAATAGTATATATAAATGTTCTTATCGCAATACATAAAAAGTATGTTCATTTAAATATCTTAAGTATTTACAATTTTCAAAATATTTTGGAATAATTATTAACTGTAAGTTTCATGCTGCTAAATGTTTCAAACAAAAATTTATTGAAATCTTTGATAATTTTTTATATGGACGTACGCTAGAATATAAAACTTGAAAATTTAAAATTTCATTAGCATTTTTTGAAGGCAAATTTTATGAAAAATTTCAGCAAATTTGCTTTTAAAAGTGAAACAGCGAATTTGGGTGATTTATTATGTAAATTTGATTTAGTTTTAGCCAAAAGAAATTTTGCGGAATTTAGCAAAATAATTATTTTATAGTTATAATTTATTTAGATATCGCTCATCCGAGATTTAAACAATATTCCAATTAAATATGCAAAAAAAATCTCGGGTAGAACTAAAACTTTCTATAAAATATCACCGAATAAGTGGACCAGGAAACAAATAAAAATTCTACAAATTTCCTCTCGCTTTCAGAAGCAAGCAGGCTTACCGGATACCACCAAGATTATCTGGGTTTTTTGTGCAGGACAGGAAAACTTGCCGGCTATAAGATTGGCAGGACTTGGATGACCACTCAGGAGAACCTGAATGAGTTCCTGAAAAACTATAAAAACGGCATTACGGAAATAGCTGATGAAACTGGCAAAAAGATCCAGGTCCATGTTGCGGGTGTTATTGACAATCAGAAAACCCATGAATCCGAAGACTCAGATGTTGCGGATTCCAATACCGAAACTCAAAACAATTCCGGCATTACTGCTTCCCAAGAGCCAACAGAAAAGCCGGTCCAGTTGAACAAGTTAAAAAATGAAGTCTTCCAGAGTTTGGAGGAAAGGGTTATTGCGGTTGAGAGCAAGCTGAAAGAAACTGAAAAAAAGTTAGTAACCCTGCCGACTAACAAAAAAGAAAATCGGGAAAATTATTTACCGGCTTTCATTGCAGGAAGCGCGATTAAAGCGGGAGAAGGATTTTGGTCTTCAATCGTTAAGCCATTTTCTTTTGTTGCCGGTTTGGCAACGGTAACTTTGTTGGGTTTCTGGATAACACAAAATGGATTTTTGAATAATAATGAAAATCAAAAGGAAGTACCGGTTGTTTACCAGCGTGTCAACGTTCCGCAACAAGAAACTCCAGTGCAGCCGAAAGCAGAAAACCTGCCGGTGAAGGAAAATAAGCCTTCGGAAAATGTTACTATCAATAAAGTAATTTACCAAACCGGAGGAGCAGTTTTAAGCCAGGATACGGAAAAATTATATTCTCTAATAGACACCCGCCTTAACAAGTACTTGCAGGAAGGAAAACTTATCGGGCCAAAAGGCGACAAAGGCGACAAGGGAGAGACTGGCCCAGCTGGTTACAGTCCGGTGTCCATAATACAGCCTTCGCAAAATTTTAACGGCGCGACAATAATGAGCGCTACTGATTTTTCCGCGCAAAGAGCAATTGTAGATAATTTTACGGCTAGCAATAATTTAACATCAAACGGCAACGCGACATTTAACGGCACTGCTGTGTTTAACGGAAGCACAGCTATTCCGAACCTGACCGCTGTAAATATCAACACCGGTTTTGCCGCTGGCAGTATTATCTTCCAAGGGCAAAACGGATTAGCGACTGATTCAGGCAATTTTTATTACAACGCCAGCACGACACAATTGGCAGTGGGAACCAATGCTCCTAACGCATCGGCCATTTTAGATTTGTCTTCAAACAGCAAAGGCTTCTTGGCTCCGCGCATGTCAGAAGCGCAAAGAGACGCGATTGTAAATCCTGCCACCGGATTAATGGTTTATAACACCGACACTAACCAGTATAACGTTTTCGACGGTAATTTCTGGAATATGCTCGGCGGGGGGAGCGGGGGAAGCGGCAGCGGTTCGGTTGCAACAGGCACTGCCGGCTCGTTTGCTTATTATCCTTCTAATGGCGCCATAGTTGCTTCGCAGAACGTTTTAGAAATAAAAAGCTCCAACATTGGGATTGGTACCAGCACTCCTTGGGCTAAACTTGCCGTGCAGAGCAGCGGTACGGTTAATCCTTTGCTCATTGCTTCTTCTTCCGGCGATACTTATTTAGTAGTTGCGTCTAATGGCAATGTTGGCATAGGTACGTTAATACCAACCGCAAAATTGTCTGTTGCAGGCAGCACAAACATCTCCGGCGATTTGTCAGCCTCAGGAATTACTGCGCTGAGCACGACTACTATTAGCCATCTGTCTCTCGGTTCTCCTTTGTCTGCTGCAAATGGCGGGACAGGGACTACGAGCCTGGCATCTGGGGAGATTTTGCTCGGCAACGGCGGCAGTGGCATTACTTCAACTCCCGTCCTGAGCGTGTCGAAGGGCGGCACAGGAACTTCAAGCCTGGGCAGCTTAACAGGATCTGGATTGGTTTCCGTCGACGGCGGACAGAATGTGTTAATTGGCACATCTGCTTCTGTCTCTATAAATACCGATTTGTCGCAATACAATAATGCCAATTCCAAGTTTATCAACTTAACTTCCCTTTTTGCGGTTTCTCCGGCTATCTATAATAATGCAACTGGCGCAATTTCTATTGCCAAAGCATCTTCTACCCAAGACGGTTATTTGTCTGCTGCGGATTGGAGCTTGTTTAATAATAAAGAACCGGCAATCGCTGCAGGGACGGCCGCACAATATTATAGAGGCGATAAAACCTGGCAGACTTTGGATAGGAATGCCGTGGGCTTAGGCAATGTCATAAATTCTTTGCAATTAGTTGCATCAAATAATTTATCCGATTTGAATAATGCAGCGACTGCCAGGACTAACTTAGGTCTTGGTTCTTTAGCCGTATTAAATAATATCTCCGCAGCTAATATGTTGGCAGGTGATTATTCATCGGTTGTAACTTCCGGAACTTACTCTATTAATATTTCCGGCAACGCGGCTAATGTTAACGGAATTGTAGACGTGGCTCACGGCGGAACAGGTACCACAACTTTGGCATCAGGAGAAATATTAGTAGGCAATGGCGCATCTGGTATCGCATCGATCCCCGTCCTGAGCGTGTCGAAGGGCGGCACTGGTGCTAATAATTCAACCGCTGCTTTTAACAATCTTTCTCCATTAACTTCAAAAGGGGATATATTAGTTTTCGATGGCAGTAATAATGCAAGGTTTGCAGTCGGCGGAAATGGAATGTGCTTAACCGCTTCTTCAACCGCTTCATCTGGATTGGCCTGGACTTCTTGCGCCAGCGCCAGCGTTTCTAGTATTAACGGCCTAAATGCAACATCTCAAACTTTTGCCACTAACACCACGGCAACCGGTTTGATTCAAACTATAACTTCAGCCGGATCCACTCATACTTGGAATTTGGGTTTTGCTGCCGGATACAGTATTCCATTAACTGCTTCTACAACAGATTGGAACACAGCTTACACTAGCCGCATCGCTTCAGCTACAGCTCCACTGAATATCTCTGCCAACAATATTGGCCTGCAGGCAGGTTATAATATACCTCTAACAGCCTCCACTACTAACTGGAACACCGCCTACAACACAATCAATGCTTCATCTTCCAGTTGGGATACTGCCTATACCAACAGAATCACCTCAGCCATCTCACCCCTCCAGATTTCGTCTAACCAGATATCCGTTGCTGCCGGCTATAATATTCCATTAACCGCATCAACAACAAATTGGAATACAGCCTACAACACAGTTAATGCTTCTTCCGCCAACTGGGACACGGCTTACGCCAATCGCATCGCTTCTGTAAATAATGATACGAACATAACAGGTAGCATTTCTGCCAATTCTTTGACCTTAGGTTTTACCGGTATCTTATCTCCTGCAAGAGGTGGGACAGGGACCACAACCTTGGCAGTGGGGGAGATTTTACTCGGTAACGGTGCATCCGGAGTTGTTTCTACTCCCATCCTGAGCTTGTCGAAGGGTGGTCTTGGCTTTAACGCATCAACCGTTGCCAAAGGCGGACTTATTACCGGCACGGGCGCGGGAACAATGGGTGTTCAAACTATCGGTGCCGATGGCTTGTGCTTAACCGCTTCTTCAACAGCCTCTTCCGGAGTAGCCTGGACTTCCTGCTCTGCAGCCGCAGGAGGAATACAAAATTTGAACGGCTTAGCCAATTCTTCCCAAACTTTTGCCACGGGTAGTGATACCAACCTTGGTTTGACTATTACTTCTTCCGGTTCCACCCACACCTTTACCCCGACTTGGACAGGAACATTAGCCGACAGCAGGATTGCCTCAGCAGGCAATTGGAATACTGCTTATAATAACCGCATTATTTCTGCCACAGCTCCGTTAAGCATCTCAGCCAATAATATTGGTTTACAAGCCGGCTACAACATTCCTCTCACCGCATCAACAACCAACTGGAACACTGCTTACAACACAGTCACTGCTTCTTCCAGCAACTGGACCACTGCATATAATACAGTCAACGCTTCTTCTTCCAACTGGGATACTGCTTATGCTAATAGAATCACCTCAGCTGTCTCTCCGCTGCAAATTTCCAGCAACCAAATTTCAGTGGCTGCTGACTATGCTATTCCTTTAACCGCCTCCACTACCAACTGGAATAATTTCTACAATACGCCATCTACTCAAATATCAGCAGGAACAGGCTTGTCCTGGGCAGGTAACACCTTAAACTCCGTGTGGACTAAGACTGGCAATGATATCTACAATAACAATTCCGCCAATATCGGAATCGGCACTTCTACGCCAGGTTCAAAGCTTGTCCTGGGCAGCGGGCAATTAGAGTTGCCTTCCGGAACAAATACTTCTCCTTCCATAGTTTTTACGAATGACCTGAACACTGGTATTTATAACTCAGCAGCCGACGCATTATCCATTAGCACTGCAGGCATCGAGCGCATGAGGATTTACAATAATGGCAATGTGGCTCTTGATGATTTTACCAATCTGTCAGGTGCGGCTTCCAACAGTACTTATAAAGTGATGCATTTTGCTTCGCCGACTGTTGGCGGGTCAACCATGCTTTCCATGGCTTCGCGCGGCACCCATACGGTATTTTACGGCAACCTGGCCAACCAGGGGTTTGTCATTGGCTCAGAAGGTACCAACCGCTCAATTTCCTTTAAGACCGGAATGGTTTACGGAGACAATGATACGCTGAATACCGGCACCACCAGAATGATTATTACCGGCAATGGCAATGTGGGGATTGGCACTACCACTCCGAACCAGGCTTTGACAGTAGCCGGTACCGGTTTATTCACTGGCAACTTGTCCGCTTCCAATCTTTCCGGCACCAACTCTGGCGATGTCACTTTAGCAGGACAAAACTATCTGTCCATATCAAACCAGCAGATTACAGCTAATGCCATTGATCTTTCCGGCAGTAATGTCACTGGTACTTTAGCCGCTGCCAGATTCCCGGCATTAACAGGGGATATTATTACTACCGCTGGTTCTTTATCTACTTCTTATAACAACATTGTACCGGTCAGCAAAGGCGGTACTGGCACCTCTACTATCCCGGCCGATAACGGCATCTTGGTAAGCAACGGTTCTGCTTATATCTCTTCTTCCTTGCCTTCCTGCGACTCTGCTTCCCAGAAACTCATCTTT
>WARV01000017.1 GCA_013387205.1 Patescibacteria group bacterium
AAAGATTTAAGCAAAAAAGACGTTAATATTGCCGGGGGTAAGGGGGCGAGTTTGGGAGAGATGACCCAAACGGGTTTGCCTGTGCCGCCGGGATTTGTGGTGCTATCTTCCGCTTTTGAAAGATTTTTGGAAGAAACTGAACTAGAAGCGGATATAGAAGCCATAATAAAAAAAGTGAACCACAAAGACATCAATTCGGTTGACCGGGCTTCGAATGAAATTCGCCGGATGATTTTGGATGAGAAAATTCCCAAAGACCTGCAGAAAAAGATATTGGAACAATTCAAAAAACTTAAGGCGAAATTTGTCGCGGTAAGGTCTTCTGCTACGGCCGAAGATTCATCGGTGGCTTCGTGGGCCGGAGAACTGGAAACTTATTTGAATGTAACAGAAAAAAATTTGCTTTCTTCCGTTAAAAAATGCTGGTCTTCCCTATTTACTCCTCGCGCTATTTTTTACCGCTTTGAAAAAAAGCTGCACAAGCAAAAAGTATCAGTAGCAGTGGTCGTGCAGCAAATGGTGCAGAGCGAAATATCAGGCATCACTTTTACCGTCCATCCGGTAACTAAAGACCTAAACCAAATGGTAATTGAAGCCGGTTTTGGCCTTGGCGAAGCCATAGTCGGCGGCATGATTACTCCGGATACTTATATTGTCCACAAGGATGACTTTTCTATTTTGGATATAAATGTTTCCGAGCAGACAATGGCAATTGTTAAAACCGGTAAAGGCAACATACAAAAAAAACTAAAAGCTAATATCGGTTCCAAGCAAAAACTTTCGGGCAAGCAAATTATCGAGTTGGCCAAAATCTGCAAAAAAATAGAACAGCATTATAAAAAGCCGCAGGACATTGAATGGGCATTCTCAAAAGGAAAATTTTACATTACCCAGTCGCGTCCTATCACAACTTTATAATGATAAAAACAGCAATAAAACCCGCCCTCCCAAGAGGGCGGGTTTAAAATTCCTCCTGTGTAAGGTTTAAGTTTTAGGGTCGTCAATTATTGTAATTTTAAGAGAAATATTATCTGCTATGGCAATGTTTCGACTGCCAAAAAAAAGAGACTTTAGTTTAAACGGACAGGCCGAAAAAATCCAAAAAATATTTTTTGTCCTTGCTTTTTCTAGCTGGCTTCTTTTGGGTAATTCTGCTTTTACGCTAAAAGTTTTTGCTGACAATAACGCTTCTGGCACTACCAGTCCCCAAATGGATCAAAGCATAAACCAAAGTAATACCAGCCAAAGCAGCACTACCGGAACTAGCAACAGCAATACAAACCCGAGCAGCCAAAATCCAAATAACCAAAATATCTCTCCCACCCAAACCCAAAATACAGACAACAGCCAAAACAGCAATTCTCAGCCGAGCCAGCAATCAACCCAACCTTCACCATCTTCCCAACCTTCATCACCTTCTTCCGGCAGTCAAAGCCCTAATAGTCAAAGCGCTAACCAAAGTTCATCCGGAACAGCAACAAGCCAAAACCCTGACACATCAGGACAATCGAGTTCCCCATCCGCTCCCGCTAGCAACCCTTCTTCTGGTTCTTCAAATACAACTTCCAATCAGGCTCCGTTTTACGGGCTGACTGTTCCGGAGATTCAACAATATGAAAATCAGAATAAAGCTAGTCAATCTAATACTAACAATTCAAACCATCCAGCAGCAAATAAAAAACCCGCGACCCAAGCCAAACCAAGCGCACCATTGAATGTTACGCCAGCAAAACCAATTACGCCAGCTAAACCTTCGAATTCCCAGACGCAACAAACAAACAATAGTTCAAACGCAGCAGATACTGCCAGCCAAAATGCGCAAACTTCGGCGGTGACAGATCCGACAAATATCGGAAAATGGCTTGAGTCTACCCCTTCTAGCCCATACCAAAAAGGTTCATTAAAACCTATAACGACCAAACTGCTATACGGCCTTGCCTTGTTAACCTCGATTGCGGGAATCTGGCTGGCAACCTCATCCAAAAAACATAAAACAGGTATTTTGCAGCCAAAGCAAAAGGAAAATGGAAAACCATCTTTTACATTTTCCAAAGGTTTGCGGTAATACAACTAATTTTTAATAAAAATACAAGACCAATAAGCATAAATTATGGGTCGAGTTTTTTATTTGCGCATTCATGGAATCTTTATATAAAAAAGCTGAATTCAAATTTCCTTTTGGCGGCAGGAATAATAAAAAAATCGGCATTGCCTTAGTTGCGGTTGCCGTGGTTATTTTAGGAATTCTCGCTTACCAAAATAGCCATAAACGCCAGCAGCCGCTTATTTTTTCTCCCAAGTTTATGCTTAATTCTTTGTGGGATACGTACAAGAAATATTATTGGGATCCTAATGTAGGAAGAACTGTCGACACCCAACGGGGAGGAATTACCACATCAGAAGGCCAAAGCTACACAATGCTCAGGGCAGTCTGGCAGGACGACAAGCCGGTATTCGACAAAACCTGGGGGTTCACTCGGGATATTTTAAGAAGAAAGCAGGACAACCTTTTCTCCTGGCTTTACGGAAAGCAGCAGAACGGCAGTTACGGGATATTAACCAACCAAGGCGGACAAAATACGGCTACGGACGCAGATACGGACATTGCCACGGCTTTGGTTTTCGCTTCTGTCAGATGGCAAGACCCGACATACATGGAGGAAGCGAAAAAAATTATCCAGGACATCTGGAGCCAGGAAGTGGTTTACATTAACGGCACGCCGTATATCACGGCCGACAATATAGAAAAAAATTCCCCAACTGGAGTTTTAGTAAACCCGTCATATTATGCGCCTTATTCCTACCGCCTATTCGCGAAAATCGACCCAACGCATGACTGGAATTCGGTAATCAACAGCAGCTATGACGTTTTAGACAAAGTGTCATCTTCTTCAATTGACAAAAAGAGCAGCTCCGGCCTGCCTCCGGACTGGATTGTGATTGACAGGAAAACCGGACAGATTAAAGCAGCCCCGAACGATACTTTGACAACCAATTACAGTTACGATGCGATGCGCACGCCTTTTAGGCTGGCTTTGGACTGGAAATGGAACAACGAACAAAGGGCAAAAGAAATTTTGTCGCGCTACGGTTTTTTGGACCAGCAATGGGAGAGCAGGAACAAGCTTTCCGCTTCTTACGCCCATGACGGGCAGGTAATTTCCGATTCCGAATCCCCTGCCATATATGGCGGAAGCCTTGGCTACTTTTTTGTCATAGACCCTAAAACTGCCAAGCAAGTTTACCAGCAAAAATTAGAGAGCCTTTACAGCCCGGATTACCAGGCCTGGAAACAGGTCCTAAGCTATTACGATGACAATTGGTCCTGGTTCGCCCTTGCGCTTTATAATAACGATCTTGTAAACCTTGCTCCCGTAAAATGATTCCATCTAAAAAATTAAGTTAAGAAGTGATTCATGAAAAATGAAAAAATCGTCCAAAACGATCCTCGCGAATCTTCTTTTTTACAGACGCCAACCAGCAAGCCGCTTTTTGCGCTGACTATCACCATGGCGCTTATTTACCTTTGGATTATTGCTTTTTGGTTTCCGCGGGGCAATACCGTCTTGTTTATTTTATTGATTGTAGGAGAAATATTCCATTTGTGGCAGGCGGTCAGCTACATCCATACCGTATGGAATACGGATTATAAAGCAAAAAATGACGAAAAGATAACACCTTTTGTCGATGTGTTCATTACCGTAGCCGGCGAGCCGGCTGATGTGGTGGAAAAAACCCTAAGGGCGGCGCTTAACATGGATTACCCGAATTTTTTTGTTTATATATTAAACGACGGGTTCGTGGCAAAAAAAGAAAATTGGAAGGAGATTGAACTGCTCGCGGAAAAACTCGGAGCTTCCTGCATTACAAGGAAGACTCCCGGCGGAGCCAAAGCCGGAAATATAAACAACGCGCTAAAGCTTACCGGCAGCCCTTTGGTGGCGGTATTTGACGCCGACCAGGTGCCGAAAGAAAATTTTTTGAAAAAGATGGCCGGATATTTTGTTGACCAAAAAATGGGCTTTGTCCAATCGCCGCAGTATTACGAAAATTATGGCTTAAACGATGTGACTAACGGCGCTTGGGAGCAGCAGGAACTTTTTTTTGGCCCCATTTGTAAAGGCAAAAACCGCCTGAACTCGGTTTTCATGTGCGGCACCAACATGCTGGTCAGCAGAAAGGCACTGCTTCAGGCGGGGGGGATGTGCGAGACGAATATCGCAGAAGATTTTCTGACATCCCTGTACATCCATAAAAACGGCTGGAAGTCGGCATATGTCGACGAAGTGCTGGTAAAAGGCCTGGCTCCCGAAGATTTTTTATCATATTATAAGCAGCAATACCGCTGGGCAAGAGGAAGCCTGGAGCTGCTTTTTAGGCATAACGCCCTAACCAGAAAACCGCTAAAATTCAACCAGGAAATTCAGTACGTTGCCTCTGCCAGCTATTACTTGTCAGGGATTGTGGTGCTGATTAATGCCCTGCTGCCTCTGGCTTTCTTTTATTTCGGGATCGTGCCTTTAAAAATCTCCACCATGGGACTGGCGGCCGTGTTTATCCCCTACATATTTTTAGTTCTGTTCACGCTGCGTTCCACCAGCAATAATTCTTATACCTTTAAAGCCCTGTCCTTTTCCATGAGTTCATTTATTATCCACATCCAGGCGCTTTTTGCCGTACTAACCAACCAGAAGACCGGATTTTCAGTGACGTCAAAAAAACAGCTTGAAGGAAATTTTTGGCACTTGGTGATTCCACATATATTATATATTATGCTTGTCATTTACGGCATAGAAATTGCAATATTAAGAAACGGCATCAGCGCCCAAGTGCTGACCAACACCTGCTGGGCGTTATTTAACGTAGCGGTTTTTATGCCATTTATAATAGCTGCAAATCCAGGATGGTTTAAAGCGCTTAAGCAGCCAAGGGTGCTAAAAATTTACCGTTCCCAGCCTGCCAAAGAAACGGTTAAAGCCGGGCGGCCAGAAGTTCCCAAACCCGATTTTTCTATTGCTGAAAGAAAATAATTGAAAGAGCAGGTCTCAAAAATATTTTATGGATTATACGACTGACACAAAAAAACTGAGCGCCTTTCCTGCTTCTGCCGGAAATTTTTCCGCTTTTGCCGCAAGGCCAAAAATCGGCTTTCTTTCAAAATACTCAACCAGGGTCATCCTGGCAATTTTTGTATTGTTTGCCCTGGGAATTTCTTTATTTGCCTTATTGCATCAAAGCCTGAGGCTCGATGAAGCCCAAAGCTTGTGGCAAAGCAACCGCAGCCCAACGGGAATTTTATATATTATCGCCCAAGATGTCCACGTTCCACTATATGGCATACTGCTGCATTATTGGCTTTTATTTATCGGAAACAGCGTAACAGCAGGAAGGATTTTTTCTTTGTTTTTTTTCCTTTTAAGCATACCGGCCATCTATCTTTTGGGCAAAACTGCCTACAATAAGAGCCTGGCGCTTTTTGTCGCACTGTTGTTTTCCATATCTCCTTTCCTGAACTGGTACGGGAATGAAACGCGCATGTACAGCATGCTGACCCTTTTTACCATTTTAAACCAGTATTTTTTCATAAGGCTTTTCCACAAAACTCCTGCAGATGTTGATGATAAAAACGGTGCTGGAAATAAAAGTGTTTGGGCCGGGTACATACTAACGGCGCTTGTCGGCATTTATATCCACTATTTCTTTTGGCTAATCCTGCTTACCCAGGTCATCTATTTTCTTTTTTCCAAAAAATTATTTCCGAACAACTCTTTAAGGAAATTTGCCGCGACTCTTTTAATTTTGGTTGTTGCCCTGTCCCCGTGGCTGTATTACGTTAAAAAAATCAATACCGCGTCAAACGCTTCACCGGTTTTGCTAAGGCCGACCACCATAAACGTATTCAACGCCTTTTCCCAATTCTTTTTCGGGTTCCAGGATGACCACATTAACACCTTGATAATCTCCCTTTGGCCACTTGTTGTAATTTTCGGTTTCTTAAGCCTAAGTAAAAGGCAAAAAATCCTGCCCGTATCGGTTTATTTTTTCCTTTCGGCTATCCTGCCAATTGCTTTCGCTTTCGCCATAAGCGTGGCTTACATGCCTTTGTTTATAACCAGGTATTTAATTCTCACAATCCCTTCGCTTTATTTATTTTTAGCCTGGTCTTTTGAATCTTTCACGCCAAGAATATCGGCAATTTTTAAAACTGTTTTGGTAGCAAGCATGGTAATGACCCTAATCGTCCAGGTTAAAGCCGCTGATAATCCCGCCAAAGAAAATTATGAAGGCGCCGCCCAATACCTCAGCAGCCATACCTCGCCCCAAGACGTAATTGTAATATCCGCGCCATTTACCGTGTATCCTGTGGAATATTATTACGACGGCCCTTCCGGCATGGTTACCCTGCCTTTATGGAACCGGTTCGTGTTCGGTGCCATCCCCAAATTTTCCGAACAGCAGCTGCCTGCCGAAGTCGACCAGGTCAAAGCGGGGCATGAACGGGTATTTTTGCTGTTATCCTACGACCAGGGATATGAACAAAAAATAAAAACTTATTTTGACACGCATTTCCCAAAAATATATGAAGAAAATTTTTCTCCGAAATTAAATT
Organism: Patescibacteria group bacterium; assembly: GCA_013387205.1. GTDB lineage: Bacteria > Patescibacteriota > Doudnabacteria > UBA920 > UBA920 > AMAZON01. The sequence goes on from WARV01000017.1 coordinate 6,611, forward strand.
TGTATGTTTACCAAATAAACCAAAATAACCTGGGCTTCAACAGCCTGGTAAATTCCACCAACCAAAGCAGCCCTGTTTCTTCTGGCCAATAAGAATCTATTCGAAAAATAATTTTTAGGCGAAATGCGGGAATTTCTAGGCAGTCGGACAAAACAAATTTCGATGTTTAGCTAAAAGCTAAACGGAGAAATTTTTTTGGCCGAATGGCCGAAATTCCAGAATTGCAGCCAAGAAGGATTTTTCGAATAGGTTCTAAATTAAGATTAATGGCTGTTTTCCGTCAAAACAACCGCAGTGTCCTGCCATAAAATACAGGGATTTTGAAACAAAGGTCGATATTTAACAAAAGGAGTTCATATGAAAAATTTAAATGGCTTTGAATGGCTGGCAATATTTTTGGTAATTATTGGAGGGTTAAATTTGGGATTACTGGGGTTATTTGATTACAACCTGATTGAAAGCATTTTTGGCGTAATGTCGGGCATCACCAGGATCATTTATACGATTATCGGATTATCCGCTCTTTACCTGGCTATCCTTTCCCCTTCACTGCATAAACGCGCTGAAACTGCTATAGAATAATAAAAAGATAAAAAAGAAAAACCCCGCCCTGAGCAAAGCCGAACGGGCGGGGTTAATTTCATTTTACTTTTACCAGTTTGCTCTTTGTGCTAAGCCTAAGGCGTATTCAGGCCACCACACGCCGGCAGAAGGGCCGCCATTACATTGCCCGTCTGATTCTCCCGGCTGTTTGCCCCAGATAAACGCGTCTGCCAAAGGGTTTCCAGTAGACACGGTTGGCTTACTGCCCAAAGCCCTGCCCAAAGGATTGCACCATTGGCTGTCAGGAGTCGAACCGTTGCCGTTCCTGCTGGTATCAATAATAAAGTGTTTGCCTCCAATTTTTGACGACACCGCTTTTCCGTAGTTAAGGTTGTCCTGAGTAGTTGTAAAATTGGAAGTATTCAAGGCAAACCCGTCAGCGTAATCCACCCCTGCATTTTTCAGCTTGGCCGCAATCTCGTCAGGAGACAGCCAGTTGGCGTGCCCGGCATCAATGTAAACCCAGGTTGATCCCAAGGACTTAAGCGTAGCTACCGCGAATTTTAGCATATCGTACCTGTCCTGAAGCTGGGCCTGGGACAAACAGTTGGTCAGGGCTACTGCATCCGGCTCTAAGACAATCAAAGCCCTGCGGTTGCCTATACCGGCTGCCAAATTTTTTATCCATGCTTTATACGCGTCAACTGTCTGTGCGCCTCCCGCTGAGAACCCTCCACAGTCGCGGTTTGGGATGTTGTAAACGATCATTGTCGGCACAGCTCCCTTGCTGGCAGCGGCGGTCACCAGCTTGTTAACGTCGCCCTTAATATCCCCGTTCCAACCGCCAAGCCATACGGAAGCAGGCTGGGAAGCAATTTTATCCATCATCAAAGCGTCCGCTGGCTTAGATTTCCTCCAGGCATCTGCCTGGCGCTTGGCATTGGAGTTAGGATCCAGATAGAATTTTACTCCCGAAAGGGGCTTGCCGATTTTTGCAGAAACCAAAACCGGGGCAGGGTCGGAATTTGGAGCTGGAAAAGTTTGTGATGTTAATTTAACGTCGTTATTGCTGGCTGGTGCCGCTGCAACGTTATCCAAATAAATGGAAACGAATTTTTCCGCGAATTTCTGGTTGTTGTTATCATAAGCGGAGAAGTCCAAAACATAAGGACCGCGGCCGTTCCAGGACCAGTTTGTCAAATCTACGCTTGATTCTTTGTGGGGATAATCAGTGTAATTGTCTGACATCAAATTTAACTGGCCTTTGTCTACCTGCCAGTACATTTTGTAATCGCCTAAATTTTTGCCATTGACCAATGCCTTAAAAGGCTGGACGCCCGTAACGCGGGCGTTATCTACAGGCCACCAAATATTAACCGAACTATCGCCCCAGGCTTTGGCGATAGTCACCTTTTTGCCTAACGGACCGGATGAGATATGCTGGCTTGCTATTGGCTGTATTATCGTACCCATAAGGCCGACTAACAAAGCCAAAAAGGCGTACTTGGCAGTCGAGGTTAAGCTGAAATTCCTGTTTTGGGTTTTGCTGTTTTTAAAGCTGCTTTGTAAGTAAGAGCTTGCGGGCTTTCTCGTCTTGTACTTTGAAGAGTTAAGAAAAGTTCGTATATTGCCCAGCCCGCTAGAAGAAAGCGGGCTGGGTTCTTTTATATCTGTATCCGACATTTTAACCCTGCCCGTCTTCTGGAAACCAGGCCGCCCTAAAACTTTTGGCAGCCTGTTAGAGGTTGTCTTGTTCATTTATTATTTTTGAATTTAAAATTTAATGGTTAGCTGTTGCGCGGGCAAAATATTACGATTAATTATTTCTAAGATTGCCCTTGGTCCGAAGTGTAAATAGCGGATGCGCGAAATTAATTATTTCACATTAAAATTTTATCAAAGATGCAAACGGAAAGTCGAGAAAACAAGCAGCTCGATGGCTGTTTTATGCATTGTTGAAACAAAGAAAAAAATATTTCTTGAAAATATAGCTGTTTTAACCGGCCGCTTTTTGCTTTTATGTATAAAGGATTTGGCAAATTTTTTTTACAAAAACTTTTTTTGAAAAAAATATCCACATGGCTGGCCTGGGCAACCCGAGCTTTCATTAGTATAAACAACAATAAATATGTTAAAATAAACCTGCCTTTCAACAATACCTGCTAAACGGACTGGCAAAATATCTCTTAAATATAACCGATTTTTGTTGAAACCAAAAAATAATCACCTTTGTAACAAATGGAAATAAATCCCGTCTATACTTTTGAACCGGCTAAAATAAGCCAAAACCAGGATGCCTTGCAGGCTTTGATCGCCAAAGCCAAAGAAGGCAGCCAGCCTGCTTTCGCTGAAATTTATAATTTGTATTTTAAGAAAATTTACAAATTTATTTATTTCCGGGTCGGGCACAAAGAAGCGGCAGAGGATTTAGCCGAAGATGTTTTTGTTAAAGCGTTTGAAAAGATAAAAACTATCAACAATAACAATTCTTTTGACGCCTGGCTTTACCAGATAGCCAGGAACAAGATTATAGATTACTACCGGGAAAAGAAATCGACCATTGCATTGGAAGAAGTAGAAAACACTCTTGAATACGAAACCAACGTTATCGATGCGGTTGATTTGAAAGACCGGCAAAAAGCCCTCCTTAAAATGATGAAGGAGCTGGGAACCGAACAGCAGGCAGTGCTCAAGCTAAAATTCCTGGAAGATTTCAGCAACAAGGAAATAGCGGAACTCCTAAATAAAAACGAAGGAGCGATAAGGGTTATACAGCACAGGGCAATTACCAAGCTCCAGGAACTAATTAACAAGCCAGACTTAAAATAATTTATGGAAGAAATCTTAAACATTGCCTTGAATATGATGAAAAACGGATCTTCATTGGAAGAAGCTCTTTTGAACTGGCCGGACAAGGCAAATGAATTAAGACCCCTGCTTCAAACCGCGGCTTTGCTCATGAGCCTTCCGAAAAATTCCGTTCCCGAACCGGTAATGCAAAGGAAATACATTTTGTCGCCTGCCAAACATACCTGGCTGAAGCTTTTCCCTGTTTCCAAATTGGCCGGGCTCAGCATGAGCCTTATCCTGCTTGCTTCCTTAGTTGCCGGGACAAGCTATGCGGCATACAGCAGCGTACCCGGAGAAGCTTTGTTTACTTTAAAAAAATCATCTGAGCAAATCCAGTTAAAGCTGGCGACAACCCCGGAAAAAAAGGCCAGCATACAGATTGAAATTACCAAAAAACGCCTAACGGACGCGCAAAAAGTTTTAAATAACCCTGAGGCCAAACCGGAACTGGAAATCGCCGCCATCAACGAACTAGTTAACCAAACCCGCAACACCATTGAAGAAGTAAGCGCTGTCACCAAAAACAGCCCCTCCCCTGACCAAAACCAGACGGCAGTAGCCTCTTTGGAAGACATAAACAAGCAGCAACAAAACATGCTGCAGGAAATAAAGCCGGAAAACAACCTGCCCGATAACGCCAAACTTGCCATGCAGGCAGTTAAAGAAAATACCTCCAAAGTTTCGGAGATTAAAAAATATATCGAAGCGGCCAGCAACGAACAGACACTGGTTAAATTAAGCTCAGACCCAAATACCGTTGTTTTGACCGGTAACATCAACTCCGTAGAAAAGAAATCTTTTTCCGTGGAAAACACCATATTTTACATTAACGACAACACGGAAATTAAAAACAGCAATCTAGACAAAAAAGACGAATCGATTCTTAACATTAAAGCAAAAGTCAGCGTAATTGCCGTAAGGAATAACGATAAATTAATAGCTAAGCAGATTACTTTAATAAGTGGCCCTGCGGAAGAAGAAGGTGTTGTTAAAGGCACAAACACCGAAACCGCGTCCAGCACTGCCCCTACCGCAACCGCAAAAAAAACCGAAAGCGCTTCGACGGATAAAAGCAATGAAGGTTTCCAAAATCCTGAATCAGTACCGACGACCAGCCCTTATACCGTAACCGGATCCTTTATTATCGAAGATCCCACACCGCAAACAGCCCAATAAATTCATACTGTATTTTGATCGGGTGAAGGAAATCTTCCTTCTCCTAAATCAGGATGACAGTTCGTTACTCCCGCATTTGCGGGACGTAATCCTGAAACAGAATAGAAAACGGCTCTATCTAGAGGGAGCCGTTTTTGTTATATTTTACAGGAAATGGTATAATATATGGGTTAAAAGCAGCTTTTCTGGAAACCCAATCATCCGATTGGGTCCGGTCGGATGACTGGGAAAATCGAATATAAATATATGGAGAGGTGCGAGAGCGGTTTAATCGGACAGTCTTGAAAACTGTTGTGGGTGTTGAGCCCACCGAGGGTTCGAATCCCTCCCTCTCCGCCATCGGTCCGCTGAAGCGGACCTACGGCGTGACAAAGTCCGCCAGAAGGTCTGCGAAAGCGACCAAAAAAATAACCATGCTACGGCATAATATATGTATTATATTTATAGCCTTAAATGCAAAGATGGGTACTATCTTGGATGCACTGATGATTTGAAAGATAGGATAAGTAGGCATCAAAAGGGTCATGTTCCAGCAACAGCATACCGACTTCCTGTTAAACTTGAATTTTATTTTGCAATTGACGATAAATATAAAGCGTTTGATTTTGAAAAGTATTTAAAATCAGGTTCGGGCAGGGCTTTTATAAAGAAGCATTTATCAACAACATGAACTCCCTATTATCTATCCCCTATATAGTCTGGCTGATTATTTCCGCAATCTTTTTTGCCGTCGGGGAATTCGTTTCAAAAAAATTCGCAATTGACAGGAAGCTGATTTATATAGCATATATTTTAATCGCTTACACTTTGGGCATCTTAGCCTGGCTGCCGGCCATTGTGCAAAAAAACCAATTATCCATTGTTGGCACCATCTGGTCAGTCTTGAGCCTTTTGGCCACAATATTAATAGGCATCCTTATTTTCAATGAAAAATTAAGCGTGTTGGGGATTTTTGGAATTATAACAGCGTTTATTTCCATAATTCTCTTATCTATAGGCTAAATATGCAAAACCAAAATCAAAACGTCGTCTGGCAGGCTTTGGAATACAAGCATTACGAAAAAAACCCGGGCTGGTATATCGCTTTAATTTCGATATCCATCCTAGTCACCGGATTTTTCATAATCCAAAAAGATATTTTTGCTGCCATTACAATGGTGATACTGACATTTTTTATAATTGTTTTTTCCCGTCACACCCCAAAAGTCGTAACCATTGAACTGAACCATAAAGGGATAAAATTCGACAATATTTTTTATCCGTATAAACAAATAAAGTATTTTTGGATAGTCAATAACCAAAATCATAAAACCGTCAATTTCCACACCAACACTTATATTAACAATACGGTTATTTTGGAACTTGAACAGCAAGACCCGGATGTTGTCCGCGACCATCTTCTTATGTACCTGCCCGAACACGAACAGACGCACGAAACCATGGCGCAAAAAATAATGCATAAGCTGAAATTTTAATATGAGCCAAAGAGTATTCTCACAAGCTTTCGTAGTTGTCGGGGCAATTATTGAAAAGGATGGGAAAATCCTTCTCGTAAAAGAAAACATGAAAGGGCCAGACAATTTTAAATGGAACCAGCCGGCAGGCTGGGTTGACGTCGGCGAAAACCCCATCAATGCCGTTATTAGAGAGGTTAAAGAAGAGACTGGTTTGGATTTTACTCCTACCGCGCTCTTGGGTATTTACTCTTTAGTAAGAAACGATATTACTTCCGAGCGAGGCACGCCACATGCGCTAAAATTAATTTTTAAAGGAACGGTTGGCGGAAAACCGAAAGAACCTAATGAAGAAATCGCCGAACTGCAATGGTTTAGCTTGGAAGAAATTGATTCCATGGACAACAAGACTTTAAGGGATTTGGATATCAAACAGGAAGCAAAGAATTATTTTGCAGGTAAAGCTTATCCGCTCGAAGTCATTAGACATACAATGGCCAAAAACAAGTAAGGTCCTGTAGGCCCAAGCTCACCCCGTCACTCATCGTGTCCTTATAGCTCAATGGATAGAGCGCGGCCCTCCGAAGGCTGAAATGCAGGTTCGACTCCTGCTAAGGGCACCATAAGTGACTGGGTGAAACTTCTGCCAAAATCACCAATGAAATATGCGGAAAGGAAAACTGAAATAATACCATTATGCTGGATATAAACTCATCAACATCAGAAATTCCCAAAATCACCAAGCCGCAGATTGCGGCTTTAAAAAAACTTGGAGTTTTTAGCGTCCAGGACCTGCTTTTTTATTTCCCTTTCCGGTATCTTGATTTTTCAAAATTCAGCACAATTTCCTCCTTAAAGCCCGGGGGAAATGTCACGATAAAAGGAGTAATAAAAAACATTGAAAGCCGCTTTTCTTTTCGCAGCAGAATGTCCATGGCCGAAGCGGTAATTTCAGACGAAACCGGATCAATTAAAGTTATCTGGTTCAACCAGGGCTATTTGGCAAAGACACTAAAAAAAGGTGAGGAAATTTTCTTAGCCGGATCTCCGGAATATTACAAAAATTCCTTGCAACTGACTAATCCGATTTACGAAAAAGCTTCGGATTTCCCTATCCACACTTCCAGGCTGGTTCCAGTATACCACCTGACTTCCCAGCTTTACCCGAAAACTTTAAGAAATTTAATAGCGTTCGTCCTGCCATTGACAAAGAGCATAACTGATATTTTGCCAAAGAATATCCTGTCTAACCAAGGCTTGTTGGATATTGTTCAAACGGTTAATTATTCCCATTTCCCCGAAAATCTGCAGCAGGTTGAGGAGGCAAAAAAGCGCCTGGCTTTTGAAGAAATCTTTTTAAACCAGCTCCTGGCGCAAAAATACAAATTGGAATTGCAGAAAAAGAAAAGTTTTAAAATTAAATTTGACCAAAATTTAATTAAGAATTTTGTTTCTTCCCTGCCATTTGAACTAACCGCCGGGCAAAAACGGGCTGCTTGGGACATTCTGCAGGACATGGAAAAAACCTTGCCGATGAACCGCCTGCTTGAGGGTGATGTAGGAAGCGGCAAAACTTTGGTGGCATTCATTGCCGCTTTGCAGGCCATAGATTTAAAATACCAGGTTGCACTTTTGGCTCCTACTGAAATTTTAGCTGCACAGCACTTTCAAACCGCGAAAAAATATTTGGACAAATATAAAATCGGGCTGCTCACAAATCATTATTCGAAACTCAACAACAATGACGAACCAAAAGCCAAGCTAACTTCTTTAATTAAGGAAGGTATGCCGGGATTGTTTATTGGCACCCATGCCCTGCTGCAAAAAAACGTAAAATTTAAAAAGCTTGCCTTGGCGATAATCGACGAACAGCACCGTTTCGGAGTTGAGCAGCGAGCCAATCTCTTAGCAAGCAGTAAAAAAATCCCCCATCTTTTATCGCTGTCTGCAACCCCCATGCCAAGGACTTTACAGCTTGCCTATTACGGTGAGCTGGACATTTCCCAAATCAAATCAAAACCGGCGGGAAGGAAACTGATTATTACGCGTATGGCTAAAAAAGACGCGCGCCAAAAAGCGTATGATTTTATCAGGCAGCAAATCAAACAAGGCCGCCAAGCTTTTGTCATTACACCGCTTATTGAAGAAAGCGATGTTTTGGGGGTAAAAGCCGCCAAAAGCGAGGTAGAAAGCCTTAAAAACATCTTCCCTGAGTTCAAAACTGGCCTAATGCATGGCAAGCTTAAAGGAACTGAGAAAGAACAGGTTATGGCTGATTTCCTGGCCAATAAACTGAACATATTGGTTTCCACTTCTGTCGTGGAAGTCGGGGTCGACGTTCCAAACGCCACGGTTATGGTTATTGAGGGAGCCGAAAGGTTTGGCTTAGCCCAGCTCCACCAATTCAGGGGCCGCGTCGGCAGGTCGGAAAAGCAAAGCTATTGCATTTTATTTTCAGAAAACGAAAATCAGGAATCTTTAAACCGCCTGGAAGATTTTTCCAAAACCAATGACGGCTTTGCCTTGGCAGAACTGGATTTAAAGCTCCGCGGCTTCGGGGAGATGTACGGCTCCCAGCAGTCAGGATGGAACTTTAAATATTTTAACCCATCTTACACCTCGCTTATTCCCGCTGCCCGCCAGGAAGCTTTAGATATCTTAATGAATGATTTAGAACTTGACCAATACCCGCTACTAAAGGAAAAAACCAAAGGAAAAGTTATCCACTTTGAATAACTTGATTATTTAACTGGTATCATGTAAATTATGGTAAATAACAGGGGGAGTTTTTCAAGTAGGTAAGTGGATAAAATGCTTACAAACCAACAACGCTACGAAGCTGGCAGAACACCAGAAAACCACAGCACGCTTCCTGCCCCGTTGCGGGCAGGAAAAGAGTTACCGCCGCTGCCAAAGCCGGCAAAAAAGATGATGCGACAGGACCTGCTTGCACTCTCGGGTTCTGGAAACATGTACCTCCACGGGCTTTGGGAGCGCTTACACTCAATATGCGGCGATCCGTCCAGGATCGAACAAGTCAAAAACGCGATCAAAAACGGCACCTACGGCGCCTGCCCGGAATGTTTAGAAGAGGTGCATGACCAGCAAAAACGCCACCAGGCCTTAGTCGACAAATGGAATGTTCAAGGCCTCACGTATACCGGCCCGACGCCGCCAACTGCCGAAAAAGCGTTTTTGTCTTTATGCGAGTTATTTGCCGACCCGGCCAAAAACCGGTGTGACAGGCACAACGCTCTCAAAAACAAAACAAGCACACCGGCGTAATACAGCTTTACCCGCTTGCCTTAGGAATTTTTAGATTGGCTTCTGCTATTTGGGCTTCTTCTGCCAAAAGCAGTTTGAACGCAAAGCTTTATCTGCGCGTTAAAAACGTCTAGGTTAATCTAAAAACTTTTAAGGTTCGCTCAGGCTTTAGAAGAAAGCTCAGGCGTTTGCAAAGAGTAGTGCGACAAAGCCAGGAAAGACGATCCCTGGCCGAGTTTTACTACTCTTTTTTGTTGAAATTTTCACATATTTCGGCTTAAATTTACAGCTTGACAACAAAGCTGTTTTTTGTTATAATATGGCTAATTCAAAAGAGGATCTATCGCAAAGTTACGCGATGATTCTCTTTTGTGTATTCCAAAATAAGGAAAGACAAAGATGACAAAAGCAGATTGTCTGAAGTACGAGAATTTAATCAAAGCCAAGCTGATCGAACTTGGAATATCGTTACAAAACAAGGACGACATCCAAATCGAAAGAGCAGCTGACCCGGTCGATCTATATCAGTACCAGGACGCGATATTAAACGCGGCCAATTGCAAAACCCGTGAGACAACGATGCTCCGCCAAATCGAAGAAGCTATTCGGCGGATGCAGGAAGGCACTTACGGAACATGCTCGGGATGCAACAAGCCCATCAGCCCCAAACGGCTGAACGCAATCCCCTGGGCAGAACTGTGCACTAAGTGCCAGGCAACTCAAGAGACAGAAAACAGCGACAGTATCCCGGTAGGCCGGGATCTTTCCGCCCTAAACGGCGGCAGATACAATACCTCTTCCCTCACGTAACTAACAAGAAGCCCGCATTGCAGACTCTTCCGGATATTCCAGATGTCCGGCATGACGATAATTTCGTCTTTTGAGTGGAGCCTGCAATATCGGTTTTAAGTGCAGCTTGTGTCAAGGCGGCTACTGGGGCCGCTGAGATGCAAAAGCCGGGCAGTATGGAGACTCAACCCATACTTGCCCGGCTTTTTCAATTTATTATTTATATTTGCATTATCGCTTCCTGCAAAGTTTTAACCCCGACAATTTCAATTCCTGAAAACTTGGCGGATAGTTTCGTTTTCGGACAGATTATCCTTTTAAACCCGAGCTTTTGGGCTTCCTTTATGCGCTTTTCCAAATTCGGAACAAAACGAACCTCGCCCGAAAGCCCCAATTCGCCCAAAGCCACTGTTTTATCTATTACAATGTCTTTTACGCTCGAAACGATAGCCAAGGCTACTGCCAAATCTGCGCTTGGTTCGGTAACTTTAATGCCGCCGACCACATTTATATAAATATCCTGGTTTCCCAAAGACACGCCGGCGCGCTTGGCCAGAATTGCAGTTAATAGCTGCAAGCGGTTGTTGTCATATCCGGCAGTCGTCCTTTTGGGATACCCGAAGTTGGTCACAGAAGTTAAAGCCTGTATTTCCAAAAGCAAAGCCCTGCTTCCTTCCACAATGGAAGTAATAACGTTTCCGGTGGCTTTTATTTCCCCGTCTCCCAAAAACAATTGTGACGGGTTTTTTACTTCCACCAATCCTTCCCGGACCATTTCAAACACCCCGACTTCATTAGTTGTTCCGAAACGGTTTTTCACGCAGCGCAAAATCCTGAAACTGGCAAATCTTTCTCCTTCCAAATACAAAACCGTATCCACCATGTGCTCCAAAGTTTTCGGCCCGGCTAAATACCCTTCTTTGGTCACATGGCCGATGATTATAAAAGAAATATGCAGCTGTTTGGCCAAACGCATTATTTTTTGCACCGCATTAGTCACTTGCGCCACGCCTCCAGCCACACCGCTGGCTTCCTCGCTATACATGGTCTGGATGGAATCTATAATTACCAGTTTCGGCAATTGCGCTTCTATGGTCGCCAAAACGGCATCAAGCGCCGTTTCCGAAAGCACTTGCAGCTCGCTGCCTTTTTCCAGGCGGTTAGCCCGCAGTTTTATCTGATGCACCGATTCTTCGCCGGATACGTACAAAATACCATCTCCCAATTTCATGGAGAGCTGCAAGGCCAAAGTCGATTTCCCTATGCCCGGGTCGCCGCCTAGCAAAATTAAGCTGCCAGGAACCATTCCGCCGCCTACCACTTCGTCGAATTCGGAAATTCCGGAAATTATCCTTTCCCTTTGCGCTGTCTCAACGCTTTGCAAAAGCACTGGAGCTGACGCTGTTGCCACTGCACTGCCGCGGCTGGAAACCACGGTTTTCTGCTCCTCTAAAGTATTCCACTGCCCGCAATTCGTGCATTTCCCCTGCCAACGCGGCGTTTTAAAACCGCAATTGGAGCAGACAAAAATTGTTTGTGATTTAGACATAAAGTAAATGACAAAAATTAAAAAATTGACAAAGTTGACATAAATGAACTACTTTGAAAAGTCCTCTTAGGGAAAAATTAATTATGTTCAATTTTGTCAATTATGTCAATTTTGCTCAATAAAACTACTGATTCAGATCGAGATAATACAACCCTCCGTCCTGGGCATTCCTTAAGAATAACTTGGACAGATCACTGCTTAAAAACATATCCCTGGCATCAACGGTCACGCTCTCGGAAGATTTCAGTTCGGTTTTTTCCAATGTCTGCGTGTTCAATTTATAGAATGCGTCCGCGCTGAACGAATCCGAACCGGAACTGCCGCTTTTTGGCACGGCAGCATAAACAGTCTGGCTGTCTTTTCCCCACAAAACCTTTTCAACATTGGTGGCAAGGTTTAAATTTTTGGTTTCTCCGGTCAGCAAATCATAAAACCATGTCTGGTATTTTTGGGTGGCTTTATCGATTTTGTTGAACAAAAACTTCTTTCCGTCAGGGCTCCACAACACTCCAGAATTGTAACCGTCTTTAACCAGGCTCTTCCACATCTTGCCGTCTGGAGAGGTAAGGTTAATCGCGTTACTGTCTTCCCCGCTGTTTTTGCGGTAATATAAAATATTCAACCCATCCGGCGATACGCTAATCACGTCATCCGTTTCCCACATCTCGGAAATTTCTTTCCAGTTTTTACTGTCAGGATCGGAAATATTCAAGGTCGCTTTGTTGTTTTCCAGCCAGACATACATTATCTGGTTCCCTGCAGGCATCCAGTCTACAGATATGATTTGGGAAGGAAGGTCGGTAAAAGAGCCTTCTGAACTTTTAAAGTAACTCCAGCTTTTTTTGCCGGACGAATCAGTGAACTCCGCAATAAAGTCGTCACCCTTTTTAGGCCATAATATCCTGCTAATATTGGAGCGGGTTTCAATTGACAGTTCTTTTTTCCGGGCCAATTGCAATTTTCCGCCGCTATCCTCTAAATTGGATTGGTAAAGCTTCCCTTGTTTGTCAAAATAAGTGATTCCATCACCGTTATAAAACAATATCGGGGACATAACCTGATCACTGGTTAGTTTTACCAGATATTCCGCCACGGGAGACTGCTGCTCTGCTGGCGGGTTATTTTGATTATTCTGGTTATCCTGGTTGTTGTTTGCGTTATTGTTGTTATTACTCTCGCCCTGGGTAACCGGCGGGGTTACCGGAGTTTTTGAACCGCCGTATTTTGAGTAAATTAAAAAACCCAACGTCCCGACAATAAGAAGGAAAATTGCGCCTAAAATAGCAATAGCTTTTTTATTCATCCTGGTTTATGTTTTAATTTTTATCCTTTATATTATTACCACTGATACACAGATACCACAGATGACGCAGTTTGTTTACCAGCTATTCATTGCGCCAAATTTTCATTATATAATGCGCAGACTGTGCTATCTGTGTAATCAGTGCATCTGTGGATTTTATTTTGTTTCCAAATCATCAACTATCCAATTTTTTCCGTAGCTTTTTAAAGTTAATATTTCAGTTAAAACCTTAGTTTTTTGTTCACCTGGATTTCTGGCGCTGGTACTTAATCCTGAATTGGAATCTTGGGAAATACCAGCCTTTATACTGACTGACAAAGTATCGGCATTGGTATATTTATAACTGAAAGTAGACAAGTCTGCTTCTGCAGTCTGGCTGAAACCTTCGAGGGTATTTTCTTGCAGGTTTTTTATGGTTTCCAAAGTTTTTTCCTGCATCTTTTGCGTTTCGTAATCTCCCACAGCAGTCAAATTGGTATAATCACCGTAACTATAATTATTATACAATTCAACGTAATTTTTGACAAATTGCCTGACCTGAGTTTCTTCTTGGGCATCCAACTGCAATATCGGCTTAGTATCTGTTGTGGGCTGGTTGGTGGATGCGTCTGGTGTTTTTGGTGCAGGCTTAGACATGCTAATCACTATGGCAAACAAAGCCGCCAAAAGGACAAAAGCTCCAATAATTACCAAAATAATTTTATAACTTTTATTCATATTACGAATTAGATTAACCAATCAACGAATTCATACTAATAATAACCAATAACAACTAATAATCTCTTAGTACGCATTAGTTGTCATTCGCTTTATTCGTTACATTAGTAGATTAGTCAATAATATTAGTTGCCATTATTTTTACACATATCATATAAAACCATGCTGGCATTTGCGTAATTTATTGCGCTTGCGTTGGGATTACTGCCGCCGTTATATTGGGCATAAGACATTCGCAATGCCGCTCGAAAAGGATCATCAACAGAATTCAATCTTTGTGAAAGATTGGATGAGTTTGCGCTAATCTTGGTAGAAAAATCCCGCGCAGTCAAATCTAAGCTGGTATCAGGATTTAACAAATCAGAAACTTTATACCAGGAACTATAAATATTCCTGCTTGGGGTTTGACTGTCAATCCAGGAACCTGCTTTATAAGGAAAAATTGTCCACTGGGTCAGGCCAATGCCATGCGAATAGCTCCAATTTAAATTATAAGCAGGGGGGTTAATTAAATTAAACTGGTCATTAACGCCATTATGCCCATCGTGGCCAATGCTGTTAGGATTTCCGCTGGATTCCTTTTGCACCACCACACGCAAAATACATGCGTCAATGTTCCATTTTTGGGAGTGCTGGTTAATCTGATTAGTCCATTGCTGGGTGGAATTCAACTGGCCCGGAACGTTGAAACTACCGGAAAAAGAACCGGATTGGGTAAGCTTATTGGCAAAAGTCCCGATTGTTGAAGTTTCAATGGACTGGCAAATTTGGTCCATGCCCGAAATGTTCTTAATTGGATACGTAAGCCAGGACTTGCACACCCCCCAAAGCATTGTCATGACAAAAACAATTATAACCATTACCATTGCCGCGGCTGCCAAATTCATTCCTAGAATATGCATTTTTACCTGGCCGCTGAATTTTATCTTCTTGCTTATTTCTCCCTCTGCATTCTTTAGCCCGCTGGTATTCAAAAGCGGAGTTAAAAATTTTCTTGCGATCCAACCCTTTAAGATCAACAAGACATCCCCGGCGATTGCCCCCAAAAAAATCGATAGCCCCAAAGTTACCCAGGCCGACCCCCAAACCCAAAAAGCTAATTTTGACAAAGCCGCGTTCATTAGCTGGCTTGCTTCATTGGCTACTGCCTCGATTTTCTGCTCTTCAATTCCGGTTTTTTTCCTGTCAGGCAACGCCAAACTTTGGTTCTGGGCTCCTCCGGTCGTTGGCGGTTGGATATTGGAATCTTCTTGTTCGTCCATATCCGATCCCGGAGCTTCCCCACTGGCATCACTTTGGCCATCTAACTGTCCTTCTGGTTCTTGGGATTTTTTTGCCAACTCCTCCGAATTAATCGGAGACGATATAAAAGAACCCCCGCTTTGTCCTTGAAGCGATGGCTGGCCAGGCAATTCTTCCTGCCCGCCTTTTATCTTTCCAGCCATAGTCCGGGCAGGAATATCAACTTTTACAGCGCCGCCTTTTGGACCAATAACAGACTTACCGCTTTTCGATGTAGCAATATCTTGGTTGGTAAGAAACGATTTTTCCTGCTGCCTAAACCCGGCTAAAGTTTTCGCGTACTCTTCCCGGTGAGGCAAATCTTTTCCTGACTCTGTTTTTTCTTTTAATCCTTCATCCGGTTTGGTTATTTTGCCTTTTACTGATGATTGTTGCAATCCCGGCTTTTCCTGCAGATTCCCCCGTATGAATGGCGCTTTAAACCCCTCTTCCTGGCTTTCTGGTTTTGCGTTGAAATCTTGCCCGGGCTCTGTTGTTGTTTTATATTGCATCTGTCCTTCATCCGGATTTTCGGCAATATTATTTTTTTCCTGTCCAACCTCTTGGCTGGCATTAGTTTGCGCGGTTGCGTTCTGGGAAATTTCACCGTTTATTTTTTGCCCAGCTTCTGAATTGGCAAAACTGCCACCTTTTGCCGCAGTTCCTGATTGTTGATTTTTTTGGGCGGCATTGCCAACCGCCTGGCCTTCCATGCTAACTTTACCTGAGAATACTGCCGTGCCTGATTGATTAAGCGGGTTAATTTTATCCTTAACCTCTGTTGTTTGGCCTGCCTCAATTGCTCCGTCTACAGATACCGAAACATTCCCACCTGTTTCCATTTTACTTTCAAATGCTGTTTCAGTAAGCCCTTCAACAGCTGCTTGGCCTGTTTGAACCACTGATGACACCTCAGCCTGCACGGAAGATCCGCCGTTAGCTTCGGTTTCCTGGCTGACATCTGCCTCCTGTCTAACCTCAGAACTTGCAGTCCCAGCAACTTCCGTTTTACCAGAAGCTTTAGCAGTGCTCTTTATAGTTGCCTGAATTTCATTACTAAACTGGCTCGCCCCTTCGTAAGACAAAGCTTCCTTAAGCCCTTCCGTATCACCAAGACTCTTTACTTCTTTTATTGCATCTAAAACTTTTTGCCGGTTGCCGCCCTTTAATGCAGCTTTTAGATTATTCCTTGATTGTGATTTTAGTATAGCGTTAGGTAAAAAAGGCTTAACCGCTCCTCCCATTGCCGTACCTGTCGCATCCATCATCAAATTAACCGGATTTATGACTTCTTGTTTTAATTGCTGCAGCCTTTCTTGGATACCCCCTTCTTGCTGCTTTGTTTTTTCGCTTTTCTCCTCTTTTTCTTTTTCCTTTGTCTGGTAATTTAAATAATCAGATAAAACCCCAGCGTCATTTCCGCTTTTTAAGCCGACCCAAACAGGCCCGCCCTGGTCCAAGAATTGGTCGAAATCCGGCAAAACAAAAACAATCCACTTTCCATCATTTGGAGGAAGGTGGTAAGAAAGATCGTTCTTGCCGACGCGAAAAAAAATCTGATCAAAAACTTCCAACCCGCCCTTTTCAGAGTGGATGGAAATTTTCGACCCGGCACGGGCGCTTATGCTTCTGTTTGCGACTGCCCCATTGTCATCAGCAGTAAAACTGTCAAAAATAATATTCCTGCCTTTGAATATATTTACCCGTTTCGGCCCAACCCAAAAAGTATACGCCTTTCCAGATGGCGCTGCGTTGCTATTTTTTTCCTGGACTAACCCTCCCGCCTGTTCTTCTGTTGTATCTATTACATCTCGAGCCATAAAAATTATCCACTAATTCACTAATATCACTAATATAGCATTAGTGTAATTAGTGTTTATTCGTGAATTAGTGGATGAGTAATACTGTCAGTTAATTAACTTTTTCCTGGCTTTCCTGAATTTCCAAAAGCTGCTTGGGATCTGTCGTTATTATCTGGTCTTCCACGTATGAGGCATAAATTTTAATGGCCGCGTGCTTTAGCCCGGCAAAGAAAATCCCTTCCCCGACTTCGCTTTCGAGCAGCAAGTATTTTTCCCCTTCAGTCAAGTAAAACGTTTCTGCAATGATATTTATGGCAGCCGGGCTCTGCTTTAACAGCAGCTGGATAGACGAGTTAGTGACAATCGGCTTGCCGTAAGGAGAGGCCATAAAATCCGCCACGTCCTGGGTAATGGTGGTAAGCCCCAAATAATACTTACGGCAGCGTTTGGCAATACCGAATACGAACCTGGCGCTGTCTTCGTGCTGCATTAAAATCCAGGCTTCGTCCAAAACCAATATCCTCTTTTTCATCTCGCTCCTGACAGTGTTCCAAATGTATCCCAGAATAATATACATGGCAATGGGCCGCAGCTGGTCTTCCAAGTCGCGAATGGAAAATATCACCAGCTGGTTGTTTAAGACCACATTAGTCGGTTGGTTGAAAATTCCTGCAAAAGTCCCTTCCGTAAATTTCGAAAGCCTCTGAGCCAGGCTTTCCGCCCCGACCATGCCGTTTAAAATCTCCACCAAATCGTTCATAGTCGGGTATTCAGCCGTGCGAAAGTCCGAGGATTCGGTAATGTCTTTCTTGGCATAAGTCGCCCAAACGGCCTTATCCATTAAAGCCTCTTCTGTCGGGTTCAGTTTTCCAATCATCAAATTAAACAAACCGAGCAGGTTAACCACCGCGCTTCTCAATACATCAGCATTTTCCTCGCCTTCAATAACTGCAGGCAAATCAAACGGATTAATGCGGGAATTGGAATTAAGCGAAACGTTCAAATACGTGCCGCCTACGGCTTCAGCCAAATGCTTGTATTCATTTTCCGGATCTACGATAATCACTTCTATGCCGACCATCAAAGACCTTAGCACTTCCAGTTTGACGGCGTAAGATTTGCCGGCTCCGGATTTGGCAAAAACCACTGAGTTGGCGTTTTCCATGGCAAAGCGGTCAAACAAGACCAAGCTATTATTATGCCTGTTAATGCCATATAATATTCCGTCATTACTGGTCAAATCAGACGACACAAAAGGAAAGGCTGTAGACAACGGGCCGGTGTTCATGTTATTAGCAACATCAAGAGCGTCGAGACCTAAGGGCAAAGTGGAATTAAACCCGTCTTGGGTCTGGAGCATTGCTCTTTTTGTCACAATCAGCTTGGCGCCAAGCGCGCTTTCCAGCGCCACGGAATTTCTATCCAGCTCTTTTAAGTCGTCGGCGTAAATAGTGAAATACAAAGCAAACCGGAAATACTTTTCCGTGCCCTGCATTAACGAATCGCGCAAGCCTTCCACGTCATGGTAAGCTGTTTCCAGCATCGGGTCGCGCACCGCGCCTTTTTCCTGGTTAATGGCAATTTGCGAGCCTATTTCCCCGACTTTAGACTTTAATTTTTTCAAAATTGTTTCCGAATCAATCGGATAAATGAACATTGAACAGTCCAAGGCTCCCTCTGCATTTATAATGAAAGACAGCCAATTCGTGGAAAGGAACCTGGGGTAAGTCAGTACAAAAAAACTCCTGGCAACTTTGCCGTTAAGCTCAAAATGCGAACTTTGGAACTTTAAAGAAGCCGGAGCCAGCAAATCCCTTAAGGTTGTCAGCCCTTCCTTATACGTCCTGTCCAAATCCGACAGCCGCCTGTTGAAATTTTTCTCATTCTCCAATTCCTGGAGCCGTTGTTTTTTCTCCGCTATTTCTTTTTCGTTTATGTTTCCAAATAAGCTCATATACAAATATTATTGACCAATCTACTAATGTAACGAATGAAACTAATGACAACTAATATCATCATAGTACACATTAGTTGTCATTAGTTATTATTAGTATGGATTAGTAGATTAGTTAATCCAATTAGTTATTCTGCGATTTTAATTTCTCCCAGCTGGCTTGGGTCAATGATCGGACCTGCTTCAAAGTTATACGAATTATAAAATAGCTGGATTATCTCTTCAGTTTTAAGCCTTTCGGCTTTAATCCCCAATCCGCCCAAATTGCCAGAAACGGAAGCAACCCTATTATCCAAAGTTTCTTTGGCCTTTTCGAAATTTTCTATCCTTTGGGATACTTCCTTGGCCTTACCCCCGAACATCTTCCCGAAAAATCCGGCCGCAGGCGGAAAAATACTTTCTCCGAGCGGAACGATTATATAAAAATTCTTGTTCATTATACTCGCGTTCTCAATAAGCCTATTGATAAATTCTATATATTCCAAAGTCTGCACTCTTAAAAGCTCATTGGTCTGTTTTTCTGCGATCTTTTTCAATTTTTCCAGGTAATTGCTAATTTCCATCTTGCGGCTTTGCATCAAAATCTGTATGGAAAATTCCAAAGAATTCAAAAACCTTTGGAACCCGAAGATTATCGAATTTTGCTCGTCTTGGCTTTTTAAATCAAAATTAGTCGAGGATACGGCTAAAATCGCGCGCAAGGTGCCGTCGTCCAAAACCACGGCATCATTTTTAATTTCAGATATCCTTAAAAAGCTTTGTGTGGTTTTCACGCTTATTGGCTTTTTTTCTTGCATTTCCAACTTCATAAACGAATATTATTAACCAATCAACTAATGTAACGAATATTGCCAATGACAGCTAATTTCCACTTAGTACGCATTAGTTGTCATTAGTATGTATTCGCAGATTAGTTATATGATTGGTTATTATTTAATTTTTCCTGCCAATTCCCTTTCTTCGGCAGCTTGTTTTTGTAGTAATATATTTATTTCTTTAATTCTGGTTTTGGTTTCATTAACGGCTTGGGGCTGGATTTTTACAGTACTCGCCGAAACCAGTTCCGCGTTCCTCATTGTTGATGATTTTCCCAAAAAAACAGATTCTTTGTGGAAGACCATGACTTTCGGACTGGTCAAAAACTTTATAACAAACCCGAAACTGTTATACAGAGGACGTCCATTCAGCTTGCCGAATGCCAGCCCTAAAGTTGGCAATCCAACCAATAATCCGAATAAAATCGTGATGGGAATGCTTTTGCTTGCGGAAAAAACCCCGAACACAATAGCTCCGCCTCCAAAAATTATCCCAAACTGCTTTAAAGTCAGAGAGCCGATTATCCTGTCTTCAACATCGGTAAATTGTGGTACTGGAAATTGCATATCATTATTTTAATTATACCATAAAAATTTGTTTTCTCGGTCTTTTATATCTTATTTTATTCCATGACTGCAAATTTCTAATTAACCTAATTGTTCCTAAGTACCCTAAATAATGCCTAATGACTAATTCCTAATAGTTACTAGTTACCAATTACTTGTTATTAGTCATTTGAACATTAGTCATTAGTGCTTGTTTAGGTCAATTAGAATAATTAGAATAATTTTATTACCCTGCCTGAATCTTCCTCAATAAATCCACAAAATCCTCAAATTCTTTTTTGCTTAAATATTCCTGTTCTTTCAAGGCGCCCGGACTTTTCATTTTTTCCAAATCCTCAAAATCAATCTGCTCGTTCAATATTTTACTGCCGGTATTCATATACATTTTGTATAGCGGGCTTTTTTCCAAGTTGAATATAAGCTCGTGATATTCCTGGTATTTCAAAAGCCCTGCCAATTGTTTTAGTATTCCTTCGATTCCTGCTTCTTTAAACAAACCCAAACTTAATTCCGAAGGATTTTTTAAGGAGCCTGCCGCTTTGGATTTTCCCTCTTCGATAATTGGAGTTTCGGGAAGCTTTATTTTATTGTCCTTGGCGGAAAATGCATTAATATTCGAGGTCATTCTCGGCAAAGAAACACCGGGTGTAAATTTATCCTGGGGCGAACTTACAGGAGCCTTTTTATGTTCCGGCTCTTTAGGCTTAGCAGAAAGCACGACTGGAGAAACTGCCGGTTTAGGCTTTGGTTTTTCTTTTGGCGGCATTGGGGGAACCGGCGGCTTCTTTTCTTCATGCTTAACCACTTCATATTTTATGACTTTTTTTGACTGCGCTGGTTTTGCCGCACCAGGAGCTGTTAGTTCCAGAGGAAATCCTTCCTTGCTGGTCGGCAATTCTTTTTCATTGATAATATTCTGCAAGTTAGCGCCAAACTTGGATTCTTTTTTAGCAGGCTCGGCTTGCTGTTTCTTTTTCTTATCCTCCACATCCGGAAAATTCATGATATGGCTAAAACCGTAACCGAAATGCGTGCTTGAGCCCGGCGTTTGCGGCTGCTCTTCTTTTTTCCGTTCAGGTTGCTGCAAAGGCTTAACCGGAGCTTGCGGCTTTGGCTGAGGTTTTGGCGCTGAAGTTTCCTCGAATCCCGTCAAAATCTTTTCCAGCTCGTTCACTTGCTTATCATTCATCAAGCCAAGCAAAGCCAGCCATTCCGACCGCTCAGCGCTAGTCAAGATGGGCGAAGCATTAACCAATTGTTTGATTTTTTCTTCTTTTATTTGATCCATAATTTAAATGTAATCCTAATTCCCCGAATTAACACCCGAATACCCCGAAAAATTACTATTTAATACGCGCTTATAACTTAAACGATAGCCTCTAAAATTAACTATTATACCTAATTCTAGGTTAGCTGCATTTAAATATCTTTGCATTTGTAGATAATCTTCTTTTGTAATAAATGATTTTACTTTTAAATCAAGAATAATTTTTCTCTCCACAAAAAAGTCTAACCTATTTCCTTTTGGAGAGCTGCTTTGAAAATTTTTTATTTCATATTCTCTTTCATACAATACTGAATTATCTTTAAACATTTCCTCCAAATAGTCAGCACATTGTTTTTCCCTGGCAAATCGTCCAAGTTTTTTATGGACTTTATAACACAGTCCAATAATCTTATAGGATAAATCTTTCTCAATTATTCGGGTCATTTGGATACTCATTTGGGGTATTCGGATTATACTTATTTCGCGATTTTCGCATTACGTTCTTTCCTAGTTTTCAACTCCGCTAGTTTTTCATCTATATCCACCTTCACGACAATCACGTCTTCTTTTTCTTCCCTTGCCTTCTTGGCCAGAATCTCGTCCATATTAACGGTTCTGGGTGGAACCTTGACATTAAACCCGAATTTCGGCTTTGGCGCCACTGCCGGCGCCTGCACCGCTTCTACAGCTTCTTCAGATCTTCCAAATTGCACTGTTGCCACCGGTATTTCTTCTTTATTACCCTCAGACTCCGCCTGTCCACCTCCGACTGACCCTGCCACCTTAGCAGAACTGCCCACCTCTTCATCTTCTACCGGAATAGCATTATAATTTTTTAATTGAGGGGGCGATTCCTCTGGAATAACAAACCTTTCTTGGGTAATATATGGGGTGGTTTCTTTCTTTGCGGCCTGCCTTTCTTCAACATAGGCAATCGGGCTGGATAACCAATTATACAATTCAAGCAATTCCTTTAAAACATCTTTTTCTTCAGAAGTTAAATATTTTACATAAGAATTGGTATCCAAAAATTTTACTATATGGAACGCTCCTGGTTCCATGTTCATGTCCGCAGACGATTTAAATACTGTCTGATACTCCCTTATCCAATTTCCAACCGTGGGCCTAAAATTAAATTTTTGAAATTCGTCAATTTGAGTGCCTAAATTCTCCTTATTATTATTTAATGCAAAAATTAAACTTTTTGATTCTTCTTTAATAATTTTTTCCGATGCAAAAAAACTGAAATATCGGGTAATTACCCTATTTAAATCTAAACCGCTTTGTATTATAAAGGCTGCATGATCCTTAAGCAGGTCTTTTTGCTCCAAGACAGACAGGTTACTAAAAGAAAAAAGTCTTAGTTTCAAAACCCAAAACCTTAGGACATTGAGGCCGATCTGTTCTTCGCTGTTATCTAGCTGAAGACGTTCCAACTTTTCTTCAAGAGTTCGGGCAAAAGAAACCGCCCCATCCCAATCCAAACTGTCTATATAGTCGCAAGCGCGATACTTAATTGCCTCAAAATTTTCCTCATCCAGAATCGATGAAGCATTCAAATTTTTTAAGTCCTCTGAATTTTTTATTTTATTATAATCCATCATCATTTTGTATAAAATCGATGTTTCTATTTCTCATAAGTTTTTTGATAATAAGCCTGCAAAAAATCATCCAACGGAAATCGCTGAGGCAAATTCCAAAAACCAAAATAACTTTGCGCGTCCGCAAGTTCTCTAACTGCCCTGTTTTTTACAGCAACAAACCACGATTCATAATCAGCACTGCCTGTCAGCTTGTTTTCATAAACGCTGGATACTGCTGAATATAAAACATCTGCCATTCTGTCTACTTCTTGAACAGAAAAATACGCCAAAAGAAGTTTTATGCTTTGCAAAGAAACCATTATTTCTGTTATTTGCTCAGTATTTAAAACCATAATTTAATTAATCTTTAAGTTCGATATTATTGCCTAGATCATCTTTTAACATATTTCCACTCTGATCTTTAAAAGTAAAAGTATTTTTTGACAAATCTTTTACGCCAGAAAACTTCTGCAGTAAAATTCTCGCAGCATCTTTATCTATTTCCCACATCATTTTCACATTCTTTGCAAAATTAGGATTACTAAGCCTAATTTCTAAATCAGTTTTTCCAGCCTTAATATCTTCCTTGATTTTCTTTGAATTTTTCGCAACTTCATCATCAGACGCGCTAGCATGGCCCGTAATTAAAAAGTTTGCCATTCTTTCCTGTACAAAACCAGGGTTATCTTTTACACCTTTTGCCCAAACGGCAAAAATAGCTTTGCTGAAATTCTGGCCATCGGAACTAACCAAAGAATGCCAGGCTATCTGCGCTGACCTTCGTCCTTCAAACTTGGCAAGCTCCGAAGCTGCCATCCTCTTTTCACCGTCACTGACCCACATAACTTTACCCGTAACATCATCTTTAACTTTCCTTAAAGCATAAGCAGCATAATGTCCAGTACCAGGTTCTGTTTCCATGTCGGTCATAAACTGCAAATGTCCGGTAGATTTTGCTTCGCTTTCTCCTTCTTGGGTAATCAACCTTGCTGCGGCATGATCTTTGATACTATAAGTTTCTTCCACGGCTTCATCTGCAGCATTCCTCTTATCTCCAGTATATCGTTCCCCTGTTGCGCTATCAACGTATGTTCGAGTCAATTTACCGCCAAACATAGCTAACTGGAAAGCTCTTCTGGTTGAATGGCTGTTAGGTACAAGGCCAACCTCACTGCGATCAACAGATGTAACCGTTCCGGTTATCATATCTTTCTCAGAAAAAGTTCCGTCAGGATTTTGGATAATCTTATTGCCATTATTCTTATTGACTAAATCAGAAGTATCATAATCGTCTGTATGCAGCCATTTATTTTTTAGCATTTTATCAATCACAAACTGCCCTTCTTTGGTATTACTGGTTTCTCCCACCGCATCGTCAATATAACCCTTGCTCATGGCAAGTTTGTAACTTCCTCTCTTGTATGCCATATCTTCTTCAGTATCCCCCATCATGGCAATCTGATGGATTCTCCTGGCAACTTCAGCACGCGACAAGTTCTGTAATTTCTTTGCCTGCTCGTCTTCTTCTTCCTTTTCATGCTGCAACACATGAGGGTTTATTTTATAACTGCCTTTAAAGATAGCCCGTGGAGAAGAAAAGCGCTGCTCTGCCATTTCCAAACCAGTAGACTCAGCTTTTGCCTGTGCCCTGTGAATTCTTTCCTCTGATTGTTTTTTCATCCCCTTAATAAAAGATTTTGGATTCAATACAGCGAAAGCCGCGGCCCTACCAAAACTAACCTTTTCTTCATGGCCTCTAATTTTAGAGGACGATGTCCACTCGTTCCATTTCCTGCCTACATAATGTTCCCCGACTTTCGCCAGTCCACCAGCTGCACCAAACGGGGCAAAAACGCCTTTTTGGGCGATGTCGGAGATGGCATGGGCGCCGAAGATTCCCATCTGGTCGGCGACTTTAATGGCAGCTATCAAAAATACCAAAATTAGAATATTGCTGGCGACTTTTACCACAAAATTTGCTAAATCGGAACCGCCAATGGATGAAGGGTCGCCGACTAATGTTTTTAATACCGGATTATCTTTCTGCACGCTAAGCATCACAGCTGTGATATTTAAAAAGAATGCCATTATGGGAGTAAAAAACGCATACTTGATAAAATTACTCCACCACACGCTGCGGTATTTAGCGGTAACCGGCAAAACTCCGGCCACGTAAGCAATCGGTGAAATAAGCAGCAGCACCCACAAAGCCACAATCCTAATTACCAAATATGCGGCAACCGCACCAAACACCAGAAAGCTTCCCAAAGACAGCCCTAAGAAGAATAGCGGCTGGATAGTGTTGGCAAAATCACCCTGGCTGGCAAAATCCACGTTATAAACCACGCTGCGGTATCCGACCATCAAATCTTTCGCCAACGCGCGTATGACTTCCACGTTGTTAGGCAAAAACTGGCTTTGGATGGTATCTGCCAAACCCAAAATCGCTTGGGCAATAACCAAGCTGAAATTTACCAAAAGCGCGGCAATAATCAACTGGACCAAAAGATGCTTATACTGGTAACTCTCTATCCTAAACAAAGTACCAAGACCAATTGCAATTATGGAAATAATAAATAAAATATTGCAGATATTCCTGACAATAATCCATCCCGGATATATAATTCCTACGAACGTATCCGTATAAGTCCTAACAGAAAGCATAGCCTGGATTATCGGGGCGATAAGCCAATAAAACACCAAAAATATAAATTCCTGGATGAGCCCGAGCAAACCGCCAATAACCTGGTTGATAAACCCTAGAACCGGGCTTCCTTGCCCCGCAACCTGCGCGTTGCCAGTCCTGCTTCCGTACGCAGGAGCGCCGCCCCTATCGTTATTTGAAACCGCAGTATTTAAGGAAGCTTGGTCGTTAAAATATTGCACATACATGTATGTGGATGCGTTGGTAAATGTAATGTTCTTTTGGGTAAAGGATCCCGCTATATCCAAATCCATGTACGGATAAATTGCAAAACATGACGCTGTTATACTAGCGCCTTTATTGTCGCTACATGGACGGGATTTTGTTAAGGCGTCAACTTGGGAAGCGCTTAAATTAAAAGTTTGGGAGTAACCCTGTCCAGCAGATACGTTATTTGGCTTGGCAAGATAATCTTTTTTTACACCACCAGTATCAAAAGGGCAATACGCAAAGGTCTGTGAACCGACAATATTAGTTATTCCTGCCGTTTTACAAGAATTTTCACTACCAACAATATCCAATCCCGCCCCAAAGCTTAAAATCGGCCTATTGGCAAAAACCGTAGCTTTTGTATCAAGAGTATCTGTCCCCAAAACAATTCCCGAAGGCGGACTAACCAGTTTTAATGTTACCTGGAAAGTCGCCCCTTGCCCTTTAACCACTCTGATTAAATTATCATTACTGCCTCCCACGGACATACTAGTTTCCACAGATACATTTTCCGCCGGGAAAGATGCAGCTTTGGCTCTGCTAAACATTAAAAAACTGCCTACGGATGACAAAACGAAGGCAATAAAAAGCAAATACGCTCTTATTTTACTATAGTTTTTTGTTTTTAGTTTCTTGAACAAGAATGTAAGCTAAAATTTTAATAAACTGGTTATCAGCCATTCAAATTTCATTAAAATTATACCATAAATATTTTTAAAACACAAAATTTTACCGCTGTGGAAAAAGTTTAAAGTTTTTGCAGTATTTACCGCCACCAAACCCAATATCCCCAAGGAGACAACATTTAACAACCGTTATTTTGACCACACCTTTAGACAAACCTTCAAATCATGATTCCTCGATATTTCACGGCCGTGAAATATCGAGGAATAAAACATCAAGTATAAAACTTAAACACACGGCCACATCCAGCCTTAATATTTCCATTCCTCGTTTTATCACGGCCGTGATAAAACGAGGAATAAATGCGTATCCATTAAAGGACCATTCCAAATGCTATTTCAACCCGAAGTGCTTTTTTAAATCAATATCATTATCCATTTCTTCAACTTTCATAATTCTGATGTACTTAATAAGGCCGCTTTCATTTAAATAGCTAATCGCTTCCCTATTAAAAGGATATGGATTTATAAAAACGCTTGCTTGAAGTTTTTTAAATCCGGATGTTTTAAGCATCTTTCGTAATACGTCCCGTCTACCCCTAGCTTCCTCCGGGATATCAAAAGTTACCACCCTCCACTTTCCGTCCCAATTTTCCAACACCTTAACTTTTGCTTTAATGAATAATGTTTCAAGGAGCCCGGGTTTTGTTAATTCAATATATTGATTTTTGGTTACCTTGTCTTTATAAATTTTTATTAAACCTTTTTTCTCCAAATAATTTATCGCATTCAGGTAACTATGGTAAGAAACACCCTGGCCTGAAAAGGTACGCCTAAAATACGATGTTTTTGATTCAAACGGCCTGGGCATTAAATCCACCGCGGCAAAAATAAAAAGCAAGATTTTTGCCGGGATAGTCAAATCCCTTTCTTGCTCTTTCTTCCTTCTTTTCATAAATTTTGATTTTAGTAATAAATTCTAAAATCATTATTACTCATATTTTCACGGCCGTCAATTTTT
>WARV01000018.1 GCA_013387205.1 Patescibacteria group bacterium
CCCCAGGCCCAGACCGTGCCGTCGGACTTGAGGGCATAGCCGGAAAGGTTACCCCCTGCAACGGCCGTTACACCGGTTAAGTTGCTGACCTGGACAGGGGTATTACTCTGGGTAGTGGTGTTATTACCCAGTTGGCCATAGTTATTAGACCCCCAGGCCCAGACCGTGCCGTCGGACTTTGATGCGTATGCGGAACCATTACTCGCCGCAATTGCTGTCACGCCGGTTAAGTTACTGACCTGGACAGGGGTATAGTGATCAGCGGTACTACCGTCTCCTAATCGACCCTCGATGTTATCCCCCCAGGCCCAGACCGTGCCGTCGGACTTGAGGGCATAGCCGGAAAGGTTACCCCCTGCAACGGCCGTTACACCGGTTAAGTTGCTGACCTGGACAGGGATGTGTCGCTCAGTGGTGCTATTGTCTCCCAATTGGCCACTTAAATTATACCCCCAGGCCCAGACCGTACCGTCGGACTTGATGGCGTAACTAAAAGAGTCACCAGCTGCAATGGCTGTCACGCCGGTTAAGTTGCTGACCTGGACAGGGGTATTACTCTGGGTAGTGGTGTTATTTCCCAGTCGGCCTTGACCGTTATTCCCCCAGGCCCAGACTGTGCCGTCGGACTTTAAGGCATAGCCGGAATAACTACCAGCTGCAATGGCTGTCACGCCGGTTAAGTTGCTGACCTGGACAGGGGTGTGACGTTCAGTAGTGCTATTGTCGCCTAACTGGCCACTGCTGTTACTCCCCCAGGCCCAGACTGTGCCGTCAGATTTAAGGGCGTAGGCAGAAAAATTGCCCCCTGCAATGGCTGTCACCCCAGTTAAGTTACTGACCTGGACAGGGGTGTTGTGCTGGTTAGTGGTATTGTCGCCCAACTGGCCATAGCTGTTATTCCCCCAGGCCCAGACTGTGCCGTCGGAGTTCAAAACATAACCAGACGAGCCTCCCAATCCAGAAACTACGGAAGGTGAAGTAAAACCTGTCAATCCCAATTTCACAGAAGCACTAGCACCGCTTCCTTTTACCACAGTGTTTGTTTTTGTCCCTGCATTAAAGTCAACGTCTGTTGTCTGGGTCGTGGAGGCTGTTGCGTATGTTAATTGAACATTGGCACCCGCCACAGTGGAAGAAGCGGAAGAATACTGGCTCCAGCCGCTAAGGTTACTTGGATGTACTGCTGTATTTGCGGTAGCGCTGCCTGTCCAACTATTCTGGCTAAAATTGTAAACAGCAGCCTGCGCCAAATTAGGCAGAATAAAAGTAAGGCAAATAAAAACAACCAAAAATGATTTTATTATTTTTGGAAAAATTCCACTATTACTATTTTGAAATTTTTGTTTTTGGTTCATCATGTTTTTTTTCTAAAGTCAAATGTCTTAATTTAATTTTAACATTGCGATTTATTACTGTCTAAATTGAAGAAAAAATCTAAAAATTATCTGACTTCGAAATAATTTCAATAAATATTTAGCCTTACTGAATTCATGAAACATTCAATAAAATGGGCAAATGGATAAATATTCGTTTTATAATATTTGGACGCATCAATTAAAAAGTACTAGTACATTTTTTTATTGGTGTAAATTCTTAAAATCAGTTTTTAATAATAAAAAAAGGTTTTTTGATTTTTTTTGGCGTGCAACAAATTTAAAGGCAAGACCCGACGATTTTTTAACTTCAAAATTTTAAAAATTTTTCATTTACAGCAATGTTAATTGTTATCCACAATTTATTACCTATTTCCTCGCACTATGCCAGATCCTCCCCTGGTAAGACATAAGGACTTGCAATAACCTAAACACCATAGTCAACAAAAAATATCAAAAAAGCCAGGGAGCGCTCGTTGGTAAACCGGCACTCGGAAGACACTATTTTTTATGAGCCCCTTTTCGACTTGATGACGTAGAAAACTTTGATATGCAAAACGACGCGGAGACACTCGAAGGGTGTAAGCGTAAGAAAAAAGTGTAGTAGCCAAGGAACCAAAAAAAAACGCTTGTGGAAATTTATTCCAAAAACCTCAAGACCAAAATTCCGTTCGGTACTCAAAAGCATAGACGAATACCTGGACAAACAAGTGAGCCAAGGCAGCACAAAAATCTTAAACCTCACTTCCGAGCAAATACGGATGTTCAAGAAACTGATTGCCAAATTGGAATAAACCAAAACCCAGGCAAAATATTTTGCCTGGGTTTTGCATTTACGCAAAACCCCTCCCCGGAAAATCCGGGGAGGGGTTGGAATTACCAAAGTAATTTTTTTAGCGATCGTAGCCGCCGTGGTTGTTGCCAAAGCTCCTGCGAGGTCTGTCCTCTAAGGGTCTGGCTTCCTTGACTACCAAAGTCCTACCGTTGTAGTCTTTGTTGTTCAAAGCGTTGATAGCAGTTTCCGCATCAGCTTCGTTTTCGAATTCTACGAAAGCGAATCCGCGGGACCTGCCGGTCACTTTGTCAGTAATGACAGCTGCTGAAGCAACTGCGCCATACTGTCCGAATAACTCTTTCAAGTCATCGGAAGTGGTAGCCCAAGGAATACCACCGACGAATAATTTCTTTGCCATATTTTTAGGCCTTCTTTATCCCAATTTTATTTGGGATGTTTATAAGAGCTCATCTCAAACTCTTAACTTATATTAAAACATTTAAGCGCACATTTAGACACTAAAAGATGGACTCTTAAGGCCTAACCACCGCTTCTCAGCGGGCACACACTTAAATAAGATGACTAAGTAATTATACACTATTCTAGCTTTAAAAGCAAGCCCATAAACGTCATGCCCATAATGAATGCAAGCAAAATATAAAATGATTTTTTGTCGCTGATTTCCTTATGGATTTCCGGAATCTGATCGGACATGACTATGTATATGAAACTGCTGATGCCAAAGGGCAAAAACACCGCCGCTCCTCCTTAGATTGACGAAAGCAAAGAGAAAAAATTATACAAAAGCTGTTAAGGCAAAATAAAATGGAGGCCGCATCGCGACGCAGCCTCCACGATAATGTCCGTCAAAAACATTTCCGGTTTCGCCTTACTCGTCCATAACCTCAATCCGGAAACGTTTGTCCATCTTTGCACCGACACATAAAAGAATTTGCCGGATGCTCCTGACGTTCTTGCCTTGCTTGCCGATGAGCTTGCCTAAATCGTCCGGATGGACATCAATCTCGAACACGACAGTTTCTTCGCCGGTCACCTCCCTAACCTTAACCCAGTCAGGATGATCAACCAGCTGTCTGGCCAAAATTTCTACCAATTGCTTGGGACTAGGATCTGCAACCTGTACGGCCACTTCCTGCCGAGACGGAACTGTTGCCATATACCCCTCTTTGAACTTGAACGTCAAACACCGCTGGTGCTTGCCGCAACAGATTACCAGAAAATGGCTTTTCGGTCAATCGCTTTCGGCAAACAAAAAACCCCGCCTTTCGCGAAAGGCGGGGTTAAGCTTAAGCTTTCATTAGCGGCGCGGCTTGGGCATGAACAAAACTTTCCCACTCCCTTACCGAATAACCCTTTCCTAATATTTTCCAGGCTTTGGAAAAGTCGCCGTCTTTAATGCAGGACTTAATATCTTGCATGTCTTTTTTACATACGCCTTTGGCATTGGAAGCCATGGACAAAGTCAGGATGGCGGTAAAATCCGACTTAAAACTTTTTTTGTCTTTTGTTGCAAGCCCCGGTTTATATTTCGATGATAATGGCATTGATAATCTTCTTCAATAAAATGACTAATATTAACCCCTAATCTTAATATTTAAAATATAAGGCGGGGTGAATCTGCTATTCATTGGCAAATCTATTTCGCTCAAAAAAAATTAGCACCGAGAGGTGTCACAATTATTTTTTAAATTTTATGTTTGTATTTGTTTCATCCGCCAGCTGGCGGACAAGATTTATTCTTGTATATTCATTATAGCAGATTTGCGGATTTTTTTCAATAGATATTTTATGTTTTTCAAATTTTTTCCGATGTTCATCGGAAAAAATATTCCTATAAGTCAGCAAATCAGTTAATCACATAATCAGTTAATGAATTTTTCCCCAGAATCCACAGCTTCTGCACCTAATATTTTAATACAAGGTTTTCATGGGAAATTGGTTTGTCAAATGCATTATTTAACCGGTGCTTGGACAGGGCGCTTAAAGAACTGCAATAATTTTTGCCATGCCTTATTTGTTATTCCGCGCCAGTTTGTAACCAACGCAAAAATGACAAGAACGTAAACAATTGCCACGACAATATCAAAAACATAATGCTCTCCTAAGTACACAACGGTAAACCACATGGCTGCCGGATACAAAAACGCCCAGGCTCCGTAGCGTGGAAATTTTTTATAAAAAAACAAAGTGGTCATTAAAGGGTAAGCCGCATGCAAAGAAGGCACTGCCGCAACCAGATTAGCGCCCACGTAATTGTATACTGTCGGCAAGGAAATGGGATGGGCAAAATTGGCCAAAACCTGGTCCATAATATGCGCCACCGGCGGCAGGAACCCCTGCTGGCCGGCCATCCACGGCGGCATGGCCGGAAAAATATAGTAAGTGAGAAAAGCCAAATAAGACAGCAAAACCATTGCTGCCATGTAAAGCTTAAAAACATGTTTATCCAAAAACCAAAATACCATTGCCGCCAGCAGCGGCACAATAAAATGCAAAAAATACAGCACAACAGCAGCCTGGTCGTACCAATGAATGGTACCGCTTCTGAACAGCCATTGCTGCAAAGCAATGGTCGGCACCGTGCCGAATATCGTTTTGTCAAAATAAATCATAGTCCTAATGTGGACCTTGGTGACAAGATGCGGCACCAGCCCGCGCAAATACTCGTAACCTAAAATCAGCAAAATCGGCGGCAGCCAGTCCCACAAAAACGACCACGCTCTCCCAAGCAAAACCATCATTAAAAAAGCCAAAACAAAAAAACGGTCCGGCGAAAAAAATTCCTGGTGCCAAACCATAAAGGCCGTAATCAAAACCAAATAGGAAAGCGTGGCGACGAGAATGGCTTTGTCGTGCGCGCCAGCCGCTTTCCATTTTGATCTTGCCTTAAAAATGTGGGTTTGCAGTTTCTCCATTACAATACAATCCCGGCTGAGGCGATTGCGTTCTTTGCCGCATTTATTGGGATGTAAAAGCTTGCCGAAAACTTTCGGCCGCCCATTACGGTTGCTGTATTAAGACCGACCGCTTGGCCGCTTGTATTAAGCAAAGGCCCGCCGGAATCGCCAGGATACAATTTAGCATTTGTTTGGATAACTCCCTGCAAGGTTTCGCTGGTGCCGGAATCGCCTTCAACAGTAATATTTTGGTTTAAATTAATCACGTCACCATAAGTCGCGTAATTAGTTATTTCTCCCAATGCGTTACCGATTGATACCACCCCTTGCCCGACAGCCAAACTTGAAGAATCGCCCAGCGGAATTATCGGAAAGTTACTGCCGTCAATTTTTACTATTGCCAAATCATTATTCGGGTCGCGGTAAACCACAGTGGCCGGCGCTTGTGCGCTGTTGTTGTTATAGCTGACCATATATGTGGCGCCGGTATCCGACACCACATGCTTGTTGGTCAAAATATAACCGGATGCTGTGATAAAAAATCCGCTGCCGGAAGAAGTTTCCTGATTACTGGTTCCTGTCTGCGTCTGCATTACATGTAAATCCCTGCCGCTTCTTGAATATTGCAAACTGTAAGCCGGCATGTCTTTATAGGCATTAACATATACGACGGCTGGCGAAGCCTGACTTACCACTTTTTGAGCATCGGCATTAAGGTTAGTGCTGGAGTTCGAATTTACAGCGGTTTGATTTTTATACGGATATTGGTTAAAAGAAAATCTAAAACCCCTGCCGCTGAATCCGTACCTTAAAAAATAATTTGAATTTGTTCGGGCGGTATAAAAATATCCCGAAGGGCCGAAAGCCAGAGCCGGAGTTACCGCAAGCAATAATCCGGTTGTAATTAGTGCGGCAGCTAAAACCCCTGTCAGCAGTTTAAAAATTTTATTCATAATACTCTCCTTGGTAATACGGATTTAAAATCCAGATTATCCGCAAGATTAAACTTAAAATTTTTTATCTTATTCTTGCGTTAAATAAATTACCCATAAATTAATGGATTTTTGTGGCATAATATAATACAACCATAAAAAAATTTTCTTTCGTTGCCGGTCTATACTTTTACAAGAAAACAAAAACCACCCAATTGCTTGGGAGTTCTTTACTTTCCTAACTAACTGCGCCCGCCAGTGTCTTGCAACGCCTTAAAGCGCACTCTTGATGATGGTCTTTCACCACTGAATAGGGATTTCGAGACAAAAAGAAAAGGCGCACGATATGCGTGCGCCTAGAACGCGGCGGCTGTCAGAACTTGAAAGCTTCACGCGCGCGAACTTTAAGCGAATGGTTAGGTACCTCTACCCAAATCTGCTCTAACGAATGGTAGGTGCCATAGTTGAAGGTCCGAGGAACCTTGAGGACAATCCGGCGGGTTTCGTCCAACTTGTAGGTAATCCACTCGTCGAAGAAGCTGAGTTCGCGACCGCCATCTGCCCGATAATGCTCATACTTCAATTGAGCGGCTTCAGACTTCTGCCGGACTACGATGGTATCACTGCCTTGCCGACGGTATACTCCAGCCGGTTTGGTATGTACCCGCACTGTCCGGAAGTACACTTCTGACAAGCCTGCCCGCCTCTCCACTAACAGTTTGTAGGCATCTTTCCAGGTCGGATAGTATGCCTCCTTGCCTTCCAATACCAGCCGATGCAGGCGACGTGGTAAATCCGGGCGGTCACCAATAAGCCACTGGAAGAGTTCCAGCGCAACCCCGGGATTAATACGCACGACGCTGGGACCATCCTCAATTTCCTCCGGCTCCCCGCTTAAATCGCCTTGGGTATGGACCGCAGGCCGGTGGGCCCAAAATTCTCCAGTGTAGGTCAGGCCGCCGCCCTTCTTATGGCGGGGCGCAATAGAGTAGAGATACTGTGGAACGAGTACGGCCGCCAGTGTTTGTACCACAACCGCCTGCAAAGCGCGCCGTCCCAGGCCTGTGAGGACGGAGATCTGGTCAAAGCTGATCCGGCCTTCCTGATCCAAAGTTCCGGTTAAGGGCTTGTCGGGCAGTTCGGATACTACAATCCAGAAACGGCAGGCAGCGCCGTTATCCCCCAGTATCGGATGCTCAGCTACCTCTATCATGCTAAACTGCTCACCCAGGAATTCATCATGACGGCGGCGTACCGCCAGCCAATGCTTGGGAAGGTTGGTTACCGTAAGTACTGTGTCGCCGGCCAATAAGTTGATGGTTTCCTCGGCAACCTCTTGCGCCTTGCGGAAACTGATACCAGAAGCCGCGATTGAAATGTCGACAGCCTCAGCCAATCTTCCATCGTGGTTGACTAACCTAGCCTGCTTGACCTTGTCCGCGAAGCTTCGATACGCTGACGTGCTTTCGTCGACTGCTCCCTGTGACAGGGACTGCCCGCCTTCGTCAACGCTGCAACGGGTTTGAAAATGCTCTTCCAAAAGGTCACACAGTTCTTTCCACCCTTCCTTCCCCAACAGGTCTTCTATCAAGTACTCCAGCCTCGTGTCAACATGGAAACCGGAGCCACCCTCAGTATCCCAAGTAATAAGAAGCTCAAGGATGTCTGTAGGCCGGCATTCCGCAGGGACTTCCTGCAGCCAGCGGGCGATGGTATGGAACGTACGCAGGTTTGGCAGCTCTTCTTTTATCTCTCCAATCAGCAGGTTCCTGGCTTCTCCTACCTCATTGCGCCTATTTTTATCCTTTCCTTGAAGTAAGGCCGGATGGATGCTTAAAAAAATCTTGGCTGGCTTGGACAGCGGATTTTGCTCGTCCTGCGCCGCATCCAAAATGGCCGCTAAAAACCTCGTCAGCCCGGAGGTCAGTTTCGGACTGAAGTCCTCTACCGCTCCGCACACGTCTGGAATGAGGCTATACAAATCAAGTGCCCCTTCTTTAGCCCACAGTTCCAAAAGGGTGAGAGCTACGCGTTCCACTCCGAGCTCCTTTAAAAGCTTCCCGGCGTATTTGTGGGCGAGAGTATTCGTCAGCGGCTGGCCGGTTTTCCTGTCCAGGGGACTGCCCAGGGACTTGAAAAAAACGACAAACCCCAAATCCGCTTCAGGGTGGCTGAGAAAACGGTTAGCAGCATGTTCTATTTGCATTTTTACCCATGTGTCGTCTTCGGCCTGATTGCACCTCGCAGCTTCGCGGATAAACTCTACGAATGCCCCATAAAATATGCCTGAATCCAAACCGCGCCGCGGTTTTGACCAAGCGTCCTCGTACAGCCTCGATGGGCTTCGCTCAAGGCCGCTTGCCCACGGGTCAGGTACATTGTCGAGCCTTTTCGATTCGTCCTCCATCAACCCTCGTTGCAGAGCATTTACACCTCCCCCAACCTCCTCTTCCTCTCTATCCTGCCCCTGAGGAATTATAGAAAGTAGGCTGGTGAGAAAGAAAGGGTGAACCCCTTGCCTAAGCAGAGCGCGCAACCGCTCCTTTTTCTCGCGCCGAGTCCCTTTATAGAAGAGGATCAGGTCGCTTCCCCACTCGTGCAGCCACAACTTAAGAGCCATCGCTTTCCTCCATTTTTATTGTATCGCCTCCTCTTTAGTAGACTCGTTAGCATGAAAAAAACGTCGGAGGAAAGTCGAGTTTAGGCCTGATACTAAAAAACCGGCCGATTGCCGATTTAAAAGCATCTTTTTATACAGGTCTTTCTAGGGAGGTATTGTGGAATTAGCTTGCTGGTCGTGGGGGCAGAGGAGTGAAGGTGCTGCGGGTATATCTACTTTACGCGTAGTTTCTAAAGAGAAAATGACATAAACAAAAACCACCCAAGCAATTGGGTGGTTTTTGTTTCCTAACTTTACTACCCCTTTCATCATCTTGCGATAACTTCCAGGATAATCTTGGTTGTGGACTTCTAACCAGAGATTTTTATCTCTAATTTAAAAATCAGTAGCATATTGGACAAATAAGGTTATATACTTATTTTACGAATACGTTCAGATACTTTTTGTAGACGTAAGTTCTATCATAAACACCTTTCTCTCCCTGTGGCTGCAAAATACCTAAGTTCACAAAGCGATCGATTACTTTTTGCGCACCGGCACGGGTAAACTTCGTCCAGCCCATAACAATTCTGGTTGTTACGATCGGATCAGCAAATAACTTGGATAGTATCAAAACTCCGCTTTCGGATTCACGCTTGGCTAGGCCTTGAACTTTACCCATATCATCATCGCGGAGCTTGCGGATATCCTTGGAAATCTTGATTGAGTCGTTGGCGGTTTCTATAGCGCCGTCCAGGAAAAAATCTAGCCAGCTGCCGACTTCCCCATCATGATAACCATGCAGTTTCTGGTAATAAACTTTTTGAAATTTCTTAAAGTAAGACGACAGGAAAAGCACTGGCCGTTCCAAAAGGCCGCGATGGCACAAAAGCATGGTAATTAAAAGACGTCCGGTCCTGCCATTGCCGTCCAAAAATGGGTGTAGGGTTTCAAACTGAGCATGAGCCAAAGCGATATGGATAAGCGGCAAAGTATACTGTTCGTTATGCAGAAACTTTTCAAAATCACCCAACCCCCTTTGCAATTCATTGACCGGCGGCGGTACAAACAAAGCGTTGTCAGGCTTAGTTCCCCCAATCCAATTTTGACTCCTGCGAAATTCCCCCGGATTAGCAAAATGCGTGGAACGGGCGCCTGTCATTAATCTTTCGTGAGTTTCTCGGATAAGACGCAAAGTCAAAGGAAAATCTTCCAGTCTTTTAATTCCGTAATTTAACGCCTTAATATAGAACAAGATATCGTCGGCGTCAGTCTGTTTTGCCGCTACACCAATCTGTTTTTCAATAGCATCGACAATAGTGGCTTTTGTCCCTTCAATTTGGGAGGAAGCGGAAGCATCCTTAACCACGAACATATGCAGAAAAAAATCTACATCAGGCAAAGTATGGGTAATACCGTCCAGCTTCCCTATCAACCGTTCCGCTTCCGCTGCCTTGATTAAGATATCCTGGGGCAGGTCAAAAACACCTTTAGGAGGAAAGGCTAACGGTACAAAGGCTGAAAAACCTTGCATTTGTTTGATGTTTTTACCAATTTCCATTTTCATAAAGTTAGTTTATATCTTATAACATAATATATACTATATTATACTTTAGTATACATTTAGTCAAATGATGTATACTAACTTTAGTTTAGCTTGTTGCTTGGTTCTAATAATAACAAAAACCACCCAATTGCTTGGGTGGTTTTTGTTTCCTAACTTTACTACCCCTTTCATCATCTTGCGATAACTTCCAGGATAATCTTGGTTGTGGACTTTAACCACTGAATAGTGACAAGAAAGTAACAAAACCGTTACGTCTATCTGTAAGAGAAGAGACACGAACAAACGTTCGAGCTCGACCACGAAATGTCCGGTTGAGTTCTTCGAAAAGATCTCATCACGGATATATTCCTTAGAAAGGAGGTGATCCATCGACAGCTTCCGCTACCGATGCCTTGTTACGACTTAGCCCCAGTTATGAGTTTCGGCTTAGAATCCAAAGGATGCTTTAGCCGCTCCCCACTTCCATGGCTTGACGGGCGGTGTGTACAAAACCTGAGAACGTATTCACCGTAGCGAGGCTGATCTACGGTTACTAGCGATTCCGGCTTCATGAGGGCGAGTTGCAGCCCTCAATCCGAACTGGGGGTAGTTTTGCCAGGATTTGCTCCGTCTTGCGACTTGGCGTCCCTTTGTTCCTACCCATTGTAGCACGTGTGTCGCCCAGGGCGTAAGAGCCACGCTGATTTGACGTCATCCCCACCTTCCTCCCGCTTAGACGCGGGCAGTTTCGTGAGACACTTGTAACTCACAATAGGGGTTGCGCTCGTTTTCACACTTAAGTGAACACCTCACGGCACGAGCTGACGACAACCGTGCAGCACCTGTGCAGCACCCTCGAAGGAGTCCTAATTTCTTAGGATTTGCAGCTACATGTCAAGCCCTGGTAAGGTTCCTCGCTTATCGTCGAATTAAACCACATGCTCCACCGCTTGTGCAGGTCCCCGTCAATTCCTTTGAGTTTTAGCCTTGCGGCCGTACTCCCCAGGCGGTACATTTATCGCGTTAGCTAGGGCACTAAAGAGGGTCGATACTCCCTAGCGCCTAATGTACATCGTTTACAGCGTGGACTACTGGGGTATCTAATCCCATTCGCTACCCACGCTTTCGTCCTAGCAGTGTCAGGTGGCACCCAGAAGCCTGCCTACGCTATTGGTGTTCCGAACGATATCAACGCATTTCACTACTACACCGTTCGTTCC
Organism: Patescibacteria group bacterium; assembly: GCA_013387205.1. Classification (GTDB taxonomy): domain Bacteria; phylum Patescibacteriota; class Doudnabacteria; order UBA920; family UBA920; genus AMAZON01. Next base: position 11,364 of record WARV01000018.1, read on the forward strand.
AGCTTCCTCTTTGCCCCTCTAGCTAAGAAGTTTCAAAAGACAGTCTCAAGGTTAAGCCTTAAGATTTCACTTCTGACTTTCTTAGCCACCTATCGGTACGCTTTACGCCCAATGATTCCGGATAACGCTTGAGGTCTCTGTATTACCGCTGCTGCTGGCACAGAGTTAGCAACCTCTTATTCTCTCGGTACGCTCAAAATATTGTTCCCGAGCAAAAGGACTTTACAACCCGAAGGCCTTCATCGTCCACGCGGCGTCGCTGGATCAGGCTTTCGCCCATTGTCCAAAATTCCAAACTGCTGCCTCCCGTAGGAGTCTGGACCGTGTCGCAGTTCCAGTGTGGGGGTTATCCCTCTCGGGACCCCTAACCGTCATAGCCTTGGTAGGCCGTTACCCTACCAACTAGCTGATGGTGCCCAGGCCGCACCTTAAGCGTCTTGCGACTTTAACCTTGCGGTCACATGGAGAATTATCCAACCTTTCGGCTGGTTATGCTCCACTTAAGGAACGTTCCTAGGTATTACTCACCCGTTCGCCGTGGGCCTAAACCCACTCGACTTGCATGTCTTAGGCACGCCGCCAGCGTTCATCCTGAGCCAGGATCAAACTCTTATTAGAAGTTTAATCTGCGTCAAAATGACACAAATATGTCCCTAATTATGTACACCGTACATAATTAGCGGCTGGCACAATTGATTTGGGAAAAGCTCAATTGTTAAAGCTTATTATCATTGAACTCTATAAAATTGACGTAACTTGCCTTGAACCCGAAAAATCGGGACAAGACAGTGGTTTTGTACACCCGACACAATTTCCAGGGAAGGAAACGTGCCGGGATCCCGATTATTCATCGGGATATTCTTGTCACTATTCAGCTGTTAAAGAACTGTGGATAAAAGGGGGAAATTAGCGAACAAAAAACACATTCCTAATTTAGGAATAGTGTCCACTCTCCCGAGAGTTTCCCAGGATCCCTTATAATCACCCCGCTCTTTCAGCCATCTGGCTGATCAAGTTAGCGGATAAACGCTTATCCATGCCCTTTTTCATCATAATTTGACGAGAAAGGGCTGGGTTACATAAGGGCAAAATTGAACGCTAGTTTATGCCTTTTTTAATCTCCATTAGATTTAATAAACTAAATCCTTAGCTATTGTATACGATATTCAAATGGTTGTCAAGTATGTTTTTAGGGTTTTAAATTATAGATATTTATGATATCTTAACAACCAAGGAGGAATATTCATGGCCATTAATTCCAGCGATTTTTTGAAGTTTATTGGCTGGCAACTCATGATTTTTATCACCGAAACCTGCCAAAGATTTCAAGGGACAATAACCGGGTCAGAAGACAAACCTTTAGATAACGGGCTGCAAGATACCACGGTGATGTTGCGTGATACATTTACCGACATGTCTGACAACAACTGGATTCCAGCTCAAGACGATGCCGGAAACAACATTAGTTTCTACAGGACATCATTTGATGACTGGCAAAAAATCACTCCCAGTGATGACGGTGTTTATTCCATCAACCATACACCGGCCGAGCAGATTCTTGTCCTGATTCCGGAAAACCACCCAAACTTTCTTAAGCTGCAGCTGGCTTAATCCGCAAACAGCGGGACCACTTCGTGGTCCCGCTGTATTTTACAAACAAAATTAAAAGCGGCGCGTGGCAGCGCCGCCGGGAGAACGAATGAACATTTCAGTTTTCCCTAGTTGGATCCTTGAGTCCATGGATATGGCTAATGGCATACTGGTGCGATTTTTCGAGTGCCTCGAGCTTTAGCTCATCCAAAGTGGTTCGCGGGTCGGTCTTTGAGCCATTTGGAAGAATAGTCTGGCGTGAGACCGAAAACAGCGGATTTGGTGGCGGGTTAATATTACCCCCGCTATATGTAGTGAAGGCGAAACATCCGACCGAAACCCCTCGGTCCACCACATGGGCAACACTAATGGTTATTGTAAGCCCTGTGTTATCCACTGCACCAAGCATTGATAATTCCTCCTGTCTGACAGACACATTACCATTGCTTTGTTCGCCTGTCAACCATGCTTCCAGACTCTTGATAAATCTATTCCCGGAAAACGAGCGATCGCTCGTTTTCCGGGAATTTAAAATAACCAATATTTATAGGATTCTTAATAACTCAACCGGCTTACCCCATCAAATTGTTTTCTTATTTGACCCGGGCGGTTGAGTTATTCATAAGCATTGCTTGCCATAATTATCTCCAAATCATATAATGTAACCCAGGGAGGAAAACATGAATAGGCAAATTCTAACCTGCGCCGTTTTGGCAGTGTTACTGCTTGCAATATTTTTACTGATGTTTCCCATCAGCGGATTCTGGTCAGCCTGGAACATTACCGGCATTTGCGTTGGTTGCCTGGCATACCTGTTTGCCAGCTGGATCGACCGCAACACACAAATGAACGAGACGGAGGAAGAATTATGCAACAAGGTGTATTTAGTCTTGCTTGCTCCACTATTCTTCGCTGCCAGTGGAATTGTAACGGCTTATTGCTTACATCTAAGTTGGTGGCGGATTTTACTGGCCGGATGCGGCAGCGCTCTCCTGGTGACACTCAGCTTCTTCATTTGTGTCGAAGTAGTCGAGGATAATCCAAAAAGAAAACGTGACGCCGCGTAAAATACAAACCCAAACTTAAAGCCGGGTGCTTCGTTGAGAAGCGACCCGGCTATATTTTTTTTATTGGATAATTTTGTCTATCACTCCATACTTCTTTGCTTCATCTGCTGTCATAAAGAAGTCGCGGTCAGTGTCCTGTTCTATCTTTTTTAACTGCTGATTGGTGTGCTTGGTCAAAATCTGGTTGACTTGGTTTTTTATGCGCAGCATTTCCTTGGCTTGGATTTCCACATCCTTTTGCGTGCCTTCCATCCCGCCCATAACCTGGTGCAGCATGACTCTGGCATTGGGCAAAGAAAACCTCTTTCCCTTGGTGCCACAAGCCAGTAAAACCGCGGCCGCGGATGCTGCCTGGCCAAGACAGATGGTAGCCACATCGGACTTAACGTGCTGCATGGTGTCGTAAAGGGCCAAGGCCGCGGTAACCGAGCCTCCCGGGGAATTAATGTAGATCTTAATGTCTTCGCGGCTATTTTCCGCATCCAAAAACAGCAGCTGGGCAATAACCGTATTGGCTACGGCATCATCGATGACTTCGCCTAAAAAGATAATCCTCTCTTTAAGCAAGCGGCTGTAAATATCGTAAGCGCGCTCGCCCAAAGCACTCTTTTCAATAACCATTGGTACTAAAGGCATATATGTAGCTCTCCTATGGGTCCTATTATTATATCTTATCAGACCTACTTAATAGACCTATTCTTCTTACTAAAAATTGTTCCTAAGTTATCCTAATTACTCTCCCTTTTCTTCCATCTGTTCCTGCGGGTCTTCAGCTTCATGCAAGGTACCTTCGCTTACCCCGCCTGCATCTTCTTCCGCTTCTTCGGTGGCAGGCGTCACGGGCGCGACTGATTCTTCTCCGTTGATTTTCTCGCCGTTGATATCAATTTTCCAGCCAGTCAACCTGGCAGCCAAGCGGACATTCTGTCCTGCTTTGCCGATAGCGAGAGACAACTGGTCCTCGAGCACGCCGACCTTGGCTTCTTTGTTGGCCTCATCCAATTGGACGTTTAAAATCTTGGCCGGTGACAAGGAATTGGCAATGAATTTTACCGGGTCTTCGCTCCATTCAATAATGTCGATTTTTTCTCCGCCAAGTTCCGCCATAACCGTCTGTACGCGGCTGCCGCGCTGGCCGACACAGGAACCTATTGGGTCAATGCCGTCCTGGTTGGAAAATACGGCAATCTTGGATCGGCTGCCGGCTTCCCTGGCCACGGATTTTATTTCCACGCTGCCGTTATAAATTTCCGGGACTTCCAATTCAAACAATTTCCTTACCATATCCGGATGGGACCTGGACAAAGTGATTTTCGGGCCCTTTGTAGCAGGTTCAACGTGCAAAATCAAAACTTTCATCCTTTGGCCGATGGAATACTTTTCCGTGCGGATTTGTTCGGACGGGAACAGCACGCCGGTGGCCTTACCCATATCTATTAAAATCGTATCGCCTTCTATTCTCTGTACCACGCCATTCTGCAAAGTGCGCTCTTTAGCCTTGAAATCGGAAAACTGCACGTTGCGTTCGGCTTCGCGCAATTTTTGGATAATAACCTGCTTGGCGGTTTGCGCCGCAATCCTGCCGTAGCTGGTTCCCGTTTTAGGGGTTATTTCAGTTTTAATCTCGTCGCCAAGCTTGGCTTTCTTTTTAAGTTCCTGGGCAGCTTCCAAATCGACTTCCTTTTGCGGGTCTTCCACGGTTTCCACCACTGTCTTTACGTCAAAAACTTTGGTGGACATGTTTTCCGGATTGAATTCCACCACAATGTTCTGGTTTTTCTCGCCGTAATCTTTCCTGAAGGCCGCGGCCAAAGAGGCTTCTATCATGGAAATTATTTCTTCCCTGGAGATGCCTTTTTCATCCGCAATTTGGTCTAACGCTTGTTCTAATTGTTCGTTCATATGAACTAATCCTAATGACCCGAATTAGTATCCGAATAACCCGAATGCACCCATTTATATTCGGGGCATTTGAATGGAATTCGGAGAATTCGGATTATACTCTATTTAATTGTTATTTAATTGTTGTTTGCAGATGGAGTTAAGGGACAAAAAAAGATGAGCCGCGCTCATCAGATTTCATTCCAATCCTCAACTGCATTCGCTATTATTCTAACACTAACATTGGTTTTGTCAAGCGGGTCTCCTATAATTAAACAGACGTCTATTTGAGGCTTTAATTGCTGGTATTGCGTATTTTTCTGTAAAAATATTTTTGCTGCTTTCAAAATCTTTTGCTGTTTAAAGACATTCACCGATTCAACAGCCGTGCCGAATCGGCTGTAATTGCTTTTCCTGGTTTTAACCTCCACGAAAATTATCTTTTCCTTATTTTTAGCAATAAAATCTATTTCCCCAAACTGCTTGCCTTTTTTGTTAAAAAAATTGGCCGCGATAATCTCGTGGCCATTTTTCTTATATATTTCCCGGGCTAAAAGTTCTCCCTGCTGGCCCAAGGTTTTTGGTTCCTGATTTTCTTTTTTTGTTTTAAACCAATTTAACATAATGCGAAAAGTGCTAAATACTAAGCGAATGCCGCGAAAATTTTCGCATAATCCGCACCTTGTCCGCCATAGCTTTAGCGAAGGTGGATGCTGTTTCGCGATTTTCGCATTAACTTACTTAGGCAAGTACTTCAGTTTCACCTGATCTTTCTCCCACTGGTCTTTTTCTTTACTGTAATTTTTTACCATATCGACAACAACAAAACCAAGCCAGATTAAACCGATCAACAAAATTAACAGTCCGACGAAATGGGTGCCAAAAAACCTGACGTTCTGGTACCTGGCTCCAAACCAGACTGCTTCCAAAATCCCTATAGTCAAAAATAAGTTGAATAGTTTGCGGCGGAATTTCTTGTCAGTAGGGGTAGGAGAAAACATCTCCGCTAATTTAAAAACAATGGCAAAAATCACTAACACCAAACCAATACCTAATAAAACCTTATCCGGCTTTTCCAGCATTACGCGGTTGATATTGAACAAAAACTTGGTTGTAAAATATTGGTTTAACATAAAAATTTGTAATCCTAATGCCCCGAATTACCATCCGAATACCCCAAATGAGTTCTTCCCTTTTCGGGTCATTTGGTCCGCCAGCTGGCGGATTATTCGGATAATTCGGATTATATTTATCTATTTTTCAAACAACACCGAGTAATGATAGCCGTCGGTTTCAACTTCTTTATACTTCCTCAGGCCCGACTGCATCAGCAAAACCTCCAGCTTCTGCTGCTCTAACCTTTTTTCCAAGGGCGGACCAAAAGGAGACGCTGTTTTTTTCCATTCTACCACCAATATCCGCCCCGTATTTTTTAGCAGTCTATAGGCATTTTTTATTAATGCCTGCGCGTTGGATACTTCGTGAAGGATGTTGCCGATAATAACAAGGTCGCAGGAATGTTCCGGAATCTGCAGTAAAGGCTTTACAAGGTCGGCTTGCACAATCCTGACATTTTTATGGTTAAACTGGTTAGCTATGGAAATTGTGGCATTAAGCTTGCTCTCCTGGACATCCACTGCGTAAATCGTACCGGTCGGACCAACCATTTGCGCTGCCGGCAGGGTGAAGAACCCGCTGCCACAGCCCAAGTCTGCCACCACTTGCCCCTGCATTAATTCACTCTGCGCCACCACTAAATTGGGATTGATAAATTTATTTGGCATTTTTATTTTGGTGAATTATTCTAATTGACCCCGGGTCAAGCCCGGGGCAGGCTCTAAGTAATGTCTAATTTCCAATTTCTAAATTAGGCATTAGGATTTGGGGTTTGTTTAGAATAATTAGAAATTAGGTTAATTAGGAATTTCCTGCGATATTCTTTCAATCCTACTCGCTTTTCCGCCTCCATTCGCTTCAATCAATACGCCATTGATAATTAACACGCCTTCTTCTTCAGGTTCGTTCTTAAAAGCGGATTTTTCCAAAAACATGTCCAGGGAATTTTGGGTTTTTACCCCAATCACGCTATCCCTGGCTCCGGTCATGCCCACATCGCTAATATATGCTGTCGCCTTTGGCAGTACCCTGGCATCCGCAGTCGGAACATGGGTATGGGTTCCTAAAACTGCCGTCACCCTGCCATCCAAATGCCAGCCAAACGCGATTTTTTCGCTGGTAGCCTCGGAATGGAAATCCACTATTATTATATCACCTTTTTGCGCCTGGTCTAGCAAGAGCCGGTCAATGGCAAAAAACGGGTTGGCTATTTCTCCGTTGTTGAATTGCTTTTCAAAAAAAACCCTGGCGTTTAAATTTACAATAAGATATTGCTGGCCGTTTTTGGCAAAGCGATAATATCCATGGCCTGGCAGGCTTTGCGGAAAATTCGCCGGCCTAACAAGTTCCGAAAATTTTTCAAAGCATTCGGCTGACAAATTACCCTTGTCGAACACGTGGTTGCCGGAAGTGTAAGCGTCTATTCCTAAATCGTGGATGCTATTTATAGTGTTAACAGTCACGCCTTTGCCGTGCGCCAAATTTTCAATATTGACAATAACCGCATCCGGCCGGTATTTTTCTTTCCACTCAGGCAAAACGGCGCGCAACGCTTTGCGCCCCGGTTTCCCCACCACATCACCGATGAATAATATTTTAGCCAAATTGTAATCCTAATGCCCCGAATTATTATCCGAATGCCCAAATGAGTCCTATTTCGGGTCATTTGGATAGAATTCGGATAATTCGAATTATATTTATCTTGCATACTCAATTACTCTTGTCTCGCGGATGACATGCACTTTAATTTCGCCCGGGAATTTTAGTTCCTGCTCAAGGCGGTTGGCAATTTCCCTGGCCAATTTCTGGCAGGCCATATCATCTAATTTTTCCGGCTTGACGAACACGCGGATTTCGCGGCCGCCCTGGATAGCATAAGTTTTTTCCACGCCTTCGTAAGAGTTGGCGATATTTTCCAAATCGGTCAAGCGCTTCAAGTAATTTTCCAAAGTATCTTTTCTGGCACCGGGCCTGGAACCGGAAATATTGTCACACGCGTCGACAATAATCGCTTCTACGCTGGTTGCTGCAACGCTTCCGCCGGAAACGTCAGTATCATGGTGATGGCTGGTAATGGCTTCTATTACGCGCTTGTCCAAATTGAACTTCTCGGCAATCTTCCTGCCGAGTTCCACGTGCGTGCCTTCCAAATCCTGGTCTAAAGCCTTGCCGATGTCATGTAAAAGCGCTCCCTGCTTGGTAATGGCCGCATCAGCGCCCAAGTCCTCGGCCATTAGCGCGCCCAGCTTAGCCATTTCCACGGAGTGCCTCAAAATGTTCTGGCCGTATGAAGTCCTAAACATCAACCTGCCGACCAAATGAACCAGCTTGGCAGGAAAATTAGTGATACCAAGTTCGTACACGGCCTGCTCTCCGGCCTGCTTAATCTGCTCGCTGATTTCCGCCTTGCTCTTTTCGTAAGCTTCCTCAATGCGTGCCGGATGGATGCGCCCGTCAGCCAAAAGTTTTTCCAAAGTCAGCTTGGCAATGTGCCTGCGGATGGAGTTAAAACCGGAAATCACTACCGTGTCCGGACTGTCGTCAATCAAAATTTCCACGCCCATCATCTGCTCGAAAGCGCGGATATTCCTTCCCTCTTTACCGATAATCCTGCCTTTCATTTCTTCGTTGGGGATTTGTACGGTTGTGGTCGTGGTTTCAGCAGTCACTTCACTAGATACACGCTCAATAGCCTGGGCCACAATGTTGCGGGCGTCGCGCTCCGCGCTTTCGTGGGCCTGGGCCACCAGCTTCTTGTGCAAGTCCAGCATTTCGTCCTTAACCAACTTTTCCGCATTGTCTAACAAAACTTTGGAAGCCTGTTCCCTGGTCATGCCGGCAATTTTTTCCAAATTAGCCAGCTGCTTGGCGCGGACCTGGACAATTTCTTCCTGAATTTGCTTTATCTGGGAAGTGCGGTTCTCCAAATCCTGTTTCTGTTTTTCCATTTGCGCAGTGCGGTTGTCCAGCTCTTTCTCCTTGCGGTCAATGCGCTCTTCAAAACGGACAATCTGGCTGCGGAAATCGGATTCCTGCTTTTTTGCCTGCTCAATCATTTCCAAAGATTTAGATTTGGCCTCGAGCAGCATCTCCTTCTGCTTGTTTTTGGCTTCCTCTAAAATCTTTTCCGCTTTGTTTTCTGCTGAGCCGACTTTTTTTGCCCCAATACTCTGGCGAATTAAGTAGCCGACAATAAACCCGACTGCTATTCCGATTAAAATGTACACAAAAATCATAAAATACCTTGCATCCGCAAAAGTAAGGGTCGTTTTAGATTTTACAATGCAAAAATTGCTGATAAGCTTATATCAGCCTGGTTCTGGAAATATTTACAGTTGTTACTGGATCAAAAGAATTGAAAGGAGTAACAAAATTCAAGTTAAAATATCGCAGAATTTGCATATGAATCTCAAGCGAGCCTGGTTTTGCGGAAAATTAATCTATATTATTCAGCAATTACATGATACCACAACTTGCATTCTTTGTCAAAACCACGCATAATTGAAACAAGCAGCTTATTAGTGCGTCAAAAGTAATATCCCGATTCTGATATACGGATATATCCGGATGATCCAGATAACTACAGATACTTATCTAAGAAAATCTGTAGGTATCCGCAGATCTGGATAGCATCTGTAGATCCGGATCGGATTCAAAATTCTAAATTCTTAATTCAAAATTCTATTCTATGTCCTACACTCTCCCTCCTCTCCCATATGACTTTAACGCGCTTGAGCCGTATATCGATGCCAAAACCATGGAAATCCATTACACCAAGCACCACCAAACGTATTTGGACAAATTTAACAAGGCCTTGGAAAAGTACCCGGAACTAGCGGGTAAGCCTGCCGAAGATATTATAAAAAATATTAATGATCTGAAAATTGACGAAAAAGACTGCTTGGCGATTAAAAATAATGGCGGCGGTTTTATAAACCACAACTTTTTCTGGCAGATGATGGCTCCGCAAAAACAAATTGATGGAAAATTAGTTGATGAGATAAACCAATCTTTCGGTTCAATTGAGGATTTTAAAAAGCAGTTTACGGACGCGGCCGTTAACCGTTTCGGCTCGGGCTGGGTTTGGCTAGTGCGCCACAACGGCGGCAAGCTGGAAATCTGCTCCACAGCCAACCAGGACTCGCCGCTGTCCTTAGGGCACACTCCTCTTATCGCGCTTGATGTCTGGGAACACGCCTATTACCTTAAATACCAAAACAAACGCGCTGATTATATTGAAGCGTGGTGGAACGTGTTGAAACTGATATAACATTTCAGATTTATGATGTAAGAATGTAGGGGCGGATATCATCCGCCCTTTAAAACTACATATTTAATTACGTAATCTGTTCCCGGATTTCAAGCACAACTCGGATTCCAGGAATTTATTTAAACCAATATTCATAGGTATTTAAATGGCTCAACCTACGGTTGAGCCATTTACAAAAAACAAGGGCAAGCCAAACTTCAGGCTTGCCCTTTTTGCTTACTGCCCCTATGGCAGCTTGGGTTGGGTTCTTGCAAACACCGGCGGGACGGAAACAGGGACATAAAGCGGCTGACGACATTTTTCGCACAGCCCGTTTTCGGATTTCTTTGGCACATCGCAATGAGTGCACCATGCTACGCCTTTTTCTCCCATGACACGAACGGTATCGCTATTACCAGACATACTTACCTCCTTTTTGAATTTTCAGACAAATAACAAAGCTTTTTAAAGCGCTATCATTTGGCCAAAAAAAATCACCCTTTTTAGGGGTGAAAAAAATGAAAAATATAAATTCCAGTAGACGGATTAGAAGACAGTTTGCAGTTTTGGTTAAGCTTGTTTTTCATGGGCTTATATGGAGTTTATAACTCTTAAATTTTTTTGTCAAAAAAATTGGGGATAAACCCCAATTTTCTATTCGCGACGTAGGGCGAGACAAATTATCCTAAAAGGATAATTTGCGAGCCGAGGAGCTAATACAGGCCAAAAATACTGTAAATCTTCGTAAAAAATGGTTTTTCTGATAACATCCAAAAACTCAAAGCCGTGGAGCCTTTACTTCTTCTTGTTCTTGGCTTTTCTGGTTCTAGGTGTATTGTCTTGGCGGGAGCGGACGTAATAAAGTTTCGCTCTCCTGACTTCAGGAGTTTTGGTGACTTCCATTTTGACGATGTTCGGGGAATGCAAAGGGAAAATTCTTTCCACGCCGACACCGGAAGCTATTTTGCGGACAGTAAAAGTGGAATTAACGCCATTACCGCCTTTTCTGGCAATAACCAAGCCTTCAAAAATCTGAACGCGCTCCTTGCCGCCTTCGCGAATTTTCTGGTGGACCTTAACGGTATAGCCGGTCTTGAATTCCGGCAATTCGCGCACTTGGGTATTGGTAATATTTTTTATTATGGGCATAAGTTAATTGAGCAAAAATGACATAAATGACAAAATTGAGCAAAAATTACTGCAGAATTATTTTCGTCGTTTTTGTCATTTTTTTAATTTTTGTCATTAATTGTAATAAGTTATAAGCTATTAACCGTTTTGCTATTAAGTTTGTTTAAGACTTCTTTTAAATCAGGAGCCAACTCGCTCTCTGCTTCTATCCAGGTGCCATCGGGCAGCCTGACTTCAATCTTTTTAGCATGCAGGAATTGCCTGTTCAGGCCTTTTATAGCTGAATTTTTATTGCCGTAAAGTTCGTCGCCGATTAACGGATGGCCTATGGAATTTAAATGGACTCTAATCTGGTGCGTACGTCCTGTGTGTAATTTTACCAGAATTAGGGTATATCCGTCAAGGCTTTGCGAATCCTTTAGTGTTTCTAAAACTTTGTATTCTGTCAGTGCTTGTTTGGGATCCTGCGGGTCTTTGGCGGTTTGCTTGCGAAAATCCGTCTTGCTTTTGCCGATAGGCGAATCAATAAACCCGTGCGGCTTTTCCAATCTGCCCTTAACCAATGCAATATATTCTTTCTTGATTTTCCTTTCCTGGAACGCGTTTTTTAAAAATTCATACATTTCCTGCGTGGCTGCCACCAGTATCACACCGCTCGTATCCTTGTCCAGCCTATGCACAATTCCCGGCCTATGGTCTTCACCAACCAATTGGATATTTTTTCCCTCTTCGGGGGATCCCCCAAAATGATAAAGTAAAGCGCTGGCTAAAGTCTCGCCTTTAAACCCCGCCCCCGGATGGACAACCATACCCGCTGGTTTATCGATAATAATTAAACCATGGTTATTATACAAAACTTTTAAGAGCGTGTTGGTTGGTTTTAATTCGCCTTCTTGATTCTTGCTACTTGCTACTTGGTACTGGATCTCGTCTCCTAATCTCACCACATGTTTGCTCTCCAAAACTTTTTCACCATTAACCAAAACCAAGCCCGCCTCAATATCACGCTGGATCTGGCTGCGGGAAATATCCTTGATTTGTTCGGCAAGGAATTTGTCCAATCTGATTTTTAAGTCCTCGACTTTAAATTCGTGTTTACTCATAATAATTCCTAATTTCTAAGCTCTAAACAATTTCTAATTTTCCCAATTTCTTAATTTCTAATAATTTAGGCATTAGGTCATTGGGATTTGTTTAGAGCCTGCCCCGTGCCTGACACGGGGTTAATTAGAAATTAGAATAATTAGGTCAATTTAACAAATCCGGCCTTCTCTTCTTTGTCCTCTTCTCGGCTTCCTTTTTTCTCCACTCTTCCACTTTTTGATGGTTTCCCGAAAGTAAAACTTTTGGCACCCTTAAATTTTTGACCCTTAACGCCTTACTCTTAACTCTTAAGATTTCCGGTTTTGTATATTGCGGATATTCCAGCAAAGACTGTTTTTGACGGCCGTTAAAATCGGTCACAGGGGAAAATGACTCGTTATGGGTCGATTCGATTTTTCCGAGTATCCCGGGCCGCAGGCGCATTACGGCTTCGCTAATAACCAAAGCTGGCAGTTCCCCGCCCATAAGCACGTAATCGCCAATAGACATTTCTTCGTCAACAAACGACCTAACCCTCTCATCAAACCCTTCGTAGCGGCCACAGACAAAAATCAACTGGTCAAACTTAGATAATCTATGCGCGGTTTTTTGATCAAACTTCTTTCCTTGTGGCGTCAATAGAATAATTTTTGATTTTAGATTTTTAATTTTAGATTTCGCTGCTGATTGAATTGCTTTATGCAATACGTCAGGGCGCAAAACCATTCCAACACCGCCGCCATAAGGCCTGCCGTCCACGGTCTGCCTAACATCTAAGCCGAACTGGCGCAAATCAACGGGCTTAATATCCAAAAGTTTTCCCTTTTCTGCTTTTTGCAAAATGCCAAAACTTGGCAGGTAACTGCCAATGAATTTCGGAAACAAAGTGATAATTTTTATAGAAAGCTTCATAATTTCATCTACGAATCTACGGATTCTCTACTAAGCACATCTGTAGGTATCCGTAGATTCGGATGGATTCGTAGATCTGTAGTAATCTGTAGTTAAAAATAACCCCGAAACCCCTATTGGGGCAAATTCGGGGTTATCCAATTTTCTAATCAGCGCTTAATCCGCGTCGCTATCCGCGACCGATCAGCGGTTTAGAGTTTAAAATCATCTATGGCATCGCCGGTGTCGGCTGCGGCGTGGACGCCTTCTTCAGCGCGGCTGCGGCCACCCTTGTGGGAGCCTTCCGGTTCATAGATTTTTAAGTTTACGCGTGCCTTGCGCTTGGCCCCAACGACTCTCAAGAGAGTCCTGATGGCTTTAGCGGTTTGGCCCATGCGGCCGATAACCTGGCCCATGTCTTCAGGGTTTAAATGCAGAGTGATTAAAACCCCCATTTCATCGACAACGCGTTCGGTTTTGACATCCTCAGGATGGTCAACCAAAGACTTGACGATGAATTCAACAAACTGCTGGTCTTGTTCCATTTCCATATAACTTTCGATTCTTGCGATAGCGAACTATTGCTAGCTTCGACCTTTCTGCTTTTATTAGCTTGTGCTATCCTAAGCCAAATTATAATGCAAATAAACCCTCATGTCAATTATTAACCCTTAAAACAAAAGAAAAATCCGCCTTTTTGGGGCAGATTCTTATTCTTTCAACGCATCCATGCCGCAATAAAAACAGTTATTTTTTATTGCACGGGCAGTTTTCTCCACAGCCTGAATTGCCGGAAGGATCGGAAAAATTGTTGATTTGTTTGCAGCCTTTGCATTTAATCTCTATGACAGAGCAGGCCAGTAAGCCTTTAAACAGGAGTTTATTGCAGGTGGTGCAGCGGAAATCTTGTAATTGTTGTTCCATAATAATTGCGGTTAGTTAGTAATAAAAAAAACCTCTCGCTTCAAGGTTTTAGATAAACTCTCATACCGATCTGAGCCAGTTTACTGTAGTACCTATAGAATTATAAAATTAAAAAGTAAATTGGTCAATAGCTTTTTATAATTTTTTCTCTCCTTGTTTTAAATATACGAAAAAAAACAAAAACCCGCCCTGAGGTTTAGTCGAAAGGCGGGTAAAATCTTGTTTCTTAAGCGGCTGGCTGCTGTGGAGCCTCTGCAGAAGCTGTCGGTTCTCCTGCTGAAGGAGCTGCCGGAGCGGCTGGCTGCTCTGCTGCCGGGGCTTCTTTTTTCGGGATGCTGAAAGCTTTAACTTTTTTCCCTTCAAACAGATTCTTGGAAACGAGGAGGTTTTGGACAGTCGGGGACATTTCCACGCGCTGGCCAATCCAGTATTTCAAGCGTTCTTCGTTGGTTTTGAAATATTTTTTCCTCGGGTTATAGCTTCCCAAAACTTCAATGAACTTTTTTTGCACCGGCGCGGCTTTTTCCGCTAAAACAATGCGGAAGTCGGCAGCGTTTCTTTTTCCAGTGCGTTGTAATCTTATTGTTAACATAGATTATTCCTTATTACTCTCTCCAAGACATGGAAAGATCCCGACTTGTCGGGAGAGAGGTTGATGTTATAAAAATATGATGATCTTCTGCTATTCTATTAAATCTCTAAGCAGCAAACTCGAGATTTGGAATATTTTTAAATAGCAAATGAGCGTAGGCATATAATACCATTTCTAGGCATTTTGGTCAACATTGACTATGGTACATTCAACCCCCAAGTGCACCACTAGCTGATAAGCTGGGGTATGCCATATCAACATTTTTCTATTGAGGAACGGGAAGCTATTCAACAAATGCTCTG
>WARV01000019.1 GCA_013387205.1 Patescibacteria group bacterium
CCTAACGGTCAAAGGCCACCTGTTCTTGTCTTCAGACTCGGTGGGAGAAGCTAAGATTAAGGCCAATTCCACCTCTGTCCGCATCACCTTTACCACGCCTTACGAGTACCAGCCGGTGGTGACAATAACATCAATAAATGCTTTTATCCCGGCTTTCGTTAAGGATGTAGATGCTACTGGATTTACAATTGCGATTGACGAACAAGCGTACGGGCGGATAGTATCCGCCCATACAGGAGATTTTAAATTCTCCTGGCATGCTTTTGCATCAGATGGGGCTAAACTGACAGTCTCCGATGGTTCAGTTCAAGATGTGGTATTAATAATGCCAAATAATAACCAGCCTGTTCCGACAGGATCGTTGGAACCAACTCCAGTGACAATGCCAGAACCAACAGTAACATCTTCGTCTGCGCAGAATAACACCATAAACAATCTTCCTAAAACCGCTGACACTTCTACCACAACCGCATCAACAACAATAGAAACGATAATCCAATCTTCTGCTTCATCTGCTCCGGAAACTATACTGTCAACCCCGCAGCCCCCGCTCCAGGCAGCCGACTCTTCCACATCCCCGATAACCGCTTCCTCTATCACTTCTTCTACAGAGACTTGCTCGACAACAACCCCGATAAGCCCCTAAAATCCCAAAAATCAACTTAAAAGGTCTCTTTTGAATTCAAAAGAGACCTTTTAATTTTGGTTAAAAAATGATATAATTGTTTAGGTTTTAGGGATTAGTTGTTAGCTTTTAGTAGAGCGAACGCTCTGTTTTTTAAGCCAAGTTTTATTCCTAGAACCTAAAACCTAATATCTAAAACCTTGTAAAATGCAAATTCAATATTTTGGGCTTTCTTCCTTAAAAATTACCACCAAAACAGCTACGGTAATAACCGATCCGTTCCATAAAGATAGCGGCTTAACCCCTCCAAGGGGGGCAGCCGACGTTTTAATCCTTGCAGAAAAAAATAAAGCATTGTATTCCGCTGTCTCTGGTATTTCCGGAGACCATTTTGACATAATTGACCCGGGCGAATACGACGTAAAAGGTGTAACAGTTACCGGCATCCCTTTAAAACAGGAAGACCGCCATGTCACCGCATTTTTAATAGAAAGCGAAGATATAAGGATACTAAACCTCACGCACATCAAGGAATTTAATTTGAAAGAAGATGAAGTCGAGGAACTAGGGGACATTGATATTTTAATCTTGCCGGTCGGCGGCAACACGGTTATGTCCGCTTCGGTCGCGGCCAAAGTTGTCAATGAAGTGGAGCCAAAAATTGTCATTCCGTCCCACTACAAAATGCCGGGATTAATAATTGATGTTGACCCTTTGGATAAATTCATTAAGGAAATGGGCGGCAAAAAAGAAGAGATGGAAAAATTGACGGTCAAGAAAAAAGATTTGATTGAAGACGGGGCAAAGGTAGTAATACTGGAACCGTTAAGGTAAATATAATCCGAATCTACGAATTAATCCAAATGCCCCGAATATAAATGGGGGCATTCGGGTCATTCGGATACCGATTCGGGGCATTAGGATTATATTTTATGGGTATTATAGAAAAAATTAGAAGCAAGCCCCACGAGGAAAAAATTAAGATTATGTGGGGGATAATAATCTTGACCGCGCTGCTGCTTATTGCTTTGTGGATTATTAGCGCAAAATTCAACAACCGGACAAACAAAGATACCACACTATTTCAAACTATTGGCCAGGGAATTAAAGATATTAAAGACAATTATAAAAGGAAGTGACAAAAATTAAAAAAATGACAAAAACGACGGAAATAATACTGCAGTAATTTTTGTTCAATTTTGTCATTTATGTCATTTTTGCTCAATTAACATATGCCTAAAGATTCATCAAAACCAGTTTCTGACAATATCGGACTTGTAAAACCCCGCTTTTTGGAAAACGAAATGCAGGAGTCTTATTTGGATTACGCCATGAGCGTGATTGTGTCCCGCGCCCTGCCTGACGTGCGCGACGGCTTAAAGCCCGTGCACAGGAGAATTCTTTATGTCATGCACGAACTGGGCTTGCGCCACAACGTCAAGTTCAGGAAATCCGCGGCTGTGGTCGGGGATGTGCTTGGTAAATACCACCCGCACGGCGACCAGGCGGTCTACCAGTCCATGGTGCACATGGCCCAGGAATTTTCTTTGCGCTATCCGCTGATTGACGGACAGGGAAACTTCGGTTCACTGGACGGCGACGAGGCCGCAGCTATGCGTTACACGGAAAGCAGGATGACGGCCGAGGCCGAAGAAATGCTGGCGGATTTGGAAAAAGAGACGGTCAACTGGCGCGATAACTACGACACTACCAGGAAAGAGCCGGCTGTTTTGCCTGCCAAGCTTCCCAATCTGCTGCTTAACGGTTCCTTAGGAATTGCGGTTGGTATGGCCACGGATATTCCTCCCCATAACCTAACCGAAGTCGCGGACGCGACCATTAAACTTATTGACGACCCGGAAGCCACCACCGAAGACTTGCTTGAATTCATTAAGGGGCCGGATTTTCCGACCGGAGGCCTTATTTACGACGTTAATGCCATAAAGGCCGCTTATGCTACGGGCAAGGGCAGCATTGTCATGCGCGCCAAGACGGAAATCGTAGAGACCAAAACCGGCGCATTCCAAATTTTAGTCCACGAAATCCCTTACCGCGTCAATAAAGCCACTTTGCTGGAAAAAATCGCGGAACTGGTGCGCGACAAAAAGATTGAAGGCATAAGGGATGTCCGCGACGAATCCGACAAAGACGGCGTGCGCGTAGTTATTGACCTGAAGAAAGACGCCCTGCCCAACAAAATTTTGAACCAGCTTTTCTCCTATACCCAACTGCAGGAAACTTTCCACATGAACATGCTGGCTCTGGTGGACGGGATAGAACCGCACGTTTTGAATTTGAAAACGGTTTTGGAAAAATTCATCGAGCACCGCCAGATAGTTGTCAGGAGAAGAACCGAATACGAACTCAAAAAAGCCAAAGAACGCGCCCACATTTTGGAAGGATTATCGAAGGCTTTAGACAACATTGACCAGGTCATCAACACCATTAAGAAAAGCCCGACCAAGGAAGAAGCCAAGGTCAACTTAATGAAGAAGTTCAAGCTGACCGAAATCCAGACCGATGCGATTTTGGAAATGAGGCTGCAAACTTTGGCCGGCTTGGAACGCAAGAAAATCGAAGACGAGTTAAAAGAAAAGAAAGCCTTAATCGCGGAACTGGAAGGCATCTTAAAATCCAATAAAAAGATTTTGGGAATTATTAAAGATGAAATCGAAGAGATAAAAGAAAAATACGGAGATGAACGAAGGACAGCCGTAGTCAAAAACGCGGTCGGCACATTCAGCGCTGAAGATCTGATTCCGGAAGAAAACGTCATTATCACCATCACCAAATCCGGATACGTGAAAAGGTTGGCTCCGGACACCTACCGCAGCCAAAGCCGCGGCGGCAAAGGCGTAATCGGCCAAACCTTAAAGGAAGAGGATGTGGTGGACAAGCTGATTACCTCCAACACGCACGACGACATTTTGTTCTTTACCAACAAGGGTCGAGTGTTCCAGACCAAAGTCTACGAATTGCCGGAAGGCAGCAGGGTCAGCCGCGGCCAGGCCTTGGTCAACTTCCTGCAGCTCGGAGCAGGAGAGTATGCTACGGCAGTGGTCTCGTTGCCAAAGAAAGATTCGGTCAAATTCCTGGTAATGTCCACCAGAAACGGCATGATTAAAAAAGTGCCCCGCGAAGAATTTGCCAAAGTCAGAAGGTCCGGCATGATAGCCATTTCCTTAAAAGGGGATGATGAACTAGATTGGGTGGAAGCCAGCTTCGGCGATGACCAAATCATGCTTTCTACCGAAAACGGCCAAGCAATTCGCTTTAGCGAAAAAGACGTGCGCCCAATGGGCAGGACTGCCGGCGGCGTAACCGGCATGCGGCTGAAGAAAGGCGACAGGATAATCAGCATGGATGTGATTAGCAAATCGTGTGATGCAAAAAAACTGGCTGTATTAGTAATTACGGAAAACGGTTTGGGCAAAAAGACTGAATTGTCTTATTACAAAATACAGAGGCGCGCCGGATCGGGCATTAAAACCTTAAAAGTCACGCCCAAAACCGGCAAAATCGTTTCCATGTATATCTTAAGCACCGAAGAAGAACATGACTTAGTCATAATCTCCAGAAGCGGACAAACCATAAGGACGCCGCTTAACGCCGTATCAATGCTCGGACGCGCCACCCAAGGCGTCAGAGTCATGCGCCTGGACGAAAGCGACAAAGTAGCCAGCGCAACTATTATTTAATCTTTCGAAATAAAAAACGGCTAAAACCTAAATTTTCTAGGTTTTAGCCGTTTATGTTATGCTACATTGCGGAGACTGTTTTGGATGTAAATCCGCATCCCAAGTCCACCACTGGCCGGCTTCTTCAACAAGCTCTTTTCCGCAATGGATGCACATGGTTACTCCATGGGCGCCGGGAAATGCGGCACATCGTCCAGAAATGTCACAAGGCAAATCTTCGCAAAGCCAATCCATATTTTACACTCCTTATAAAGTTAGGAATATTTTATAACAATCTGGGCAGAAAAGCAAAATCCTGCTTCCTAAAAAATTTGAAGTAAAACTGAAATAATAAAAAGACCGTCTAATATTAGACGGTCTTTTTATGGTGGGCGTGCTAGGATTCGAACCTAGGACCCTCAAGGTATAAGCTTGATGCTCTAACCAGCTGAGCTACACGCCCTATCTAAATATTTTTAATGCCTACATATTATAATAAAAAACCAGAAAGCTATCAATAGCTAAATATTTGGCAAAATGGCTGTTGTAGTTTATATTATAGATACAATGGACAATAAGGAAACCAAACCACTTTCAAACAGAAAAAAAATAGTTTATATTTCACTTCTCGGTTTGGCGCTGATTGCTTCAGCGGTTTTTGGTTTGCGCCAATACCAAAACCCCAATAACAATACGGACTTAACCCAGGAAGAACTGGCTACTTTGGTTAAACCTTCGGTTGTCAGGATAATCCAGCACGTCAGTGGAGAAATTTTTATACCGGCTTTCAGCATTGACCTGGCTTCTTTAAAAATCACCATCGAACCGAATAAGCCAGCTGTTAAACAAAAGATAGACGAATATTTGACCGGCGGCGGCGTAGTTATTAATACTGACGGTTATATTTTGACCAATTCCCATGTTATTTCCACGCAAACCATAAAATATTTATATTTTGAAGAGGCCATAAAAGCAGTTTTGGAAGAAAAAATTAAAAACCTTCCCCAGGAAGATTTAGCGGGCGTATTAAAAAACGAGCAAAGGATCCTGGATTTATTGGAACAAAACAGGGAAGTGTTGGAACAACAAGGCAATTCCAAATTATCAGGATCCGTATTTGTACTAAAGCCATCCAGCACTTCGGAAAGCCTGGAAAGCTTGCTTAACGAAGCCTACCAGGCGGAAATTATAAGCGCCAATGATAATTTTTTACAAGACGAAATTGATGTCGGAATTATAAAAATTAAGGCAAGCGGACTGCCTTCGTTGCCTCTTGGTGATTCTAAAAACATCAGTTCCGGCAGCAAAATTTTCGTTGCAGGCTTTCCTGCCACGGCGGAATTTAATTCCAGGAACCCGTTAGAGCCATCTTTTACCCAAGGGGTAATTAGTGCGGTAAAATATTCCCAAAGCAAAGATTTCAGCATATTGCAGACTGACGCCAAAATCTCCCAAGGCTCCAGCGGCGGCCCGCTGTTTAATACCAAAGGGGAAGTGGTGGGAATCATTACTTTCCAAACCGACCAATCCATTGTCAACCAGGGCGACAATTTTGCCTTTGCCATCCCTTCACAAGTTGCCAAAAATATCCTTTCTGGTAAAAATATTGCCAATACCCAAGGAAATTATTACGTGCATTTGGCTAGCGGACTGGAATTTATGAATGGACTGCACTGCCAAAAAGCCTTGGCAGAATTCAGCCTCAGCCAAACCAATTCTGATTTTGCCACGGAAAAATATTTAAACCCCCTTAAAGACAAGTGCAACCAGCAAATAACGGACGGAAACTCTGTTGATGGAAATTTTCAGGAATTTTTGTCCCAAATTAAAAACGTAAACGGCTTTGCCTGGTTTGTAGTCGTAGGGAGAATGGTGCTAATTGTTGCGGGGGTGTGTATTTTATGGCTTACCTTTAATCGCTTTAAAGATGACGAGTATGTATTAACCAACCTGTCAAAAAGTTTTCACGAGCAGCAGCTTTTATTCGAAGCTTTGGAAAAAAAGGGAATCATATTGCCCGAACCCGAACAAGAACTCCATTCCGAAAAACGCCTAAACCTTTCCATTCCTCATCCGCATATAATTGACTACGTTAAAGAGGCGAGGGAAGTGGGATTAAAAGATTCCGACATTTCTGCAGAGCTTCTAAAAGCCGGCTGGAGCCACGAAGAAATTTCCCATGCTTTAAACTACAAAGAATAATTTGCGTCATATATTATACGTAAAACTAAACCTAGGACCAATTTTAACGGCCGTTAAAATTGGTCCTAGGTCGCAATTACTACTTTAGATTGTAGCGCTTTTTTAAATCAGCGTCGTCATCAATTTCATCAACTTTAATAATTCTGATGTAATATATTAGCCTGGATTGTTTTAAGTATTCAACAGCCTCTCTGTTTAAAGGAAACGGGTTAATATACACGCTTGCCTGTAATTTATAAAAACTATTCCGTTTTAGCAAATCTCGTAGCTGATTTCTCTTTTCTTTGCAGTCTTCCGGAATGTCGAATACTATCATTCTCCACTTTTTATCCCATTGTTGGGGAGCGGGCAGCCTGGCTTTTACAAGCAACGCCTCAAGTTCTCCATTTTTTGTTAATTTAATAAATCTTTCTGCGTCTTTATTGACAAACTTTATCCAGCCGCGCTTTTGCCATTTATACAAAGTCCTTCTATAACTTCCCTGATTGCCAAATAAAGCACGATTCCTTAATTTGTAAGGATTCATTAGAGGAATCAATGTGTCTTCAGCAGCTAAAAGGGATAACAAAAGTTTGCTGGACATGGTTAGTTCCTTTTTTCCCATATGTTTTTTGTTAATGGTCTGTTGTGACCATTTTTTACGGCCGTTTAAAACGGTCACAATAATATTTTAGCAAACTGTTAATGTGAAATAAAATTGCAGAAAAAGACTAGACAAAAATCCTAAAATCTGCTATAATACCTATAGAAAAGTTAGTTCTTCATTTAGAAGAAACAAAAATAAAAAATAATTAAATATAAAAATCCAGGCAAGGACTCTTGCCTATCACCATCCTTATTTTTTGGATGTTCGGCTGCAAGGTGATTCTTGCAGCTAACCCTAGCTTCTTCTAGCTTTTCTTAAAAACCCCTAAAATCACTTTCTAGGGGTTTTTATTTTGCGGAATTTAAGGTAAAATGTTTAAGAAAGCAATAAATATAATCCGAATTACCCGAATAATATCCAAATGACCCGAATAGGGAAGGAATCATTTGGGGCATTCGGATACTAATTCGGGGCATTAGGATTACATCTTTATGGATAACGAAGAAATAAAGTCACTTTTTGAGGAAAAATACCAGGATAATTTAGGTATGTCTTTTGATCAGTGGCAGGAAAAAGGCCCGAAGACAGAAGAGCAAGCCTACGCCCGCTGCATGGAAATAGACCGCGAGCTCAACCGCACTTATGACGAATGGTTCGAGGCCAAAGGAGATAAAAGGGACCAGCTCCAGGACCACCGCGACAAGCTAAAAGCAGAATATGATTTAATAGAAGACATTTACCATTTAGAAGCAAACGATCGCAACTGGTAACACCTCTACGAAATACTAAATTATACGAAAGGTACGAAACTACAGATTTAGTATATTTAGTATTTATTAGTATTTAGTAGAAACATTTATGAAGACTTTTATCACAAACCGCAAAGGGCAAAAAATTGCAGTGATTGTTGAAGAAATACCAAACGCCAAAGGTCTGGCTTTTGTCATGCATGGGTTGAGTGGCAACAAAGAACAGGCTCATATTCAAACCTTTGCCAAAAGCTTTGTTGATTCCGGCTATACCACTGTACTATTTGATACCACCAACACTTTTGGAGAAAGCGATGGTAATTACGAAGATGCTACAGCTACCAATTATTACGAAGACCTGGAAGATGTGATTTCTTGGTCGAAAACCCAAAGCTGGTATCAAGAGCCGTTTTGTTTAGCAGGACACAGTTTGGGAGGATTATGCGTAGCGCTTTACGCCGAAAAGCATCCCGAACAAATAAAAGCGTTGGCACCAGCAGCCACTGTGGTATCGGGTGAACTCAGCGAACAAAATAAGATGAGCAAAGGGGAACTGGAAAACTGGAAAAAAACCGGATGGAGAACAGAAACAAGTACCAACATGCCAGGTTTAATCAAAAAATTAAAATGGTCGCATATGGAAGATCGTTTAAAATACGATCTGCTGCCGGAAGCCCGTAAGTTAACAATGCCTGTTTTGATGATTGTCGGCAGCGAAGATAACAGCACTCCCCCAAAACACCAACAAATCCTTTTTGACGCTTTGCCGGGGAAAAAAGAATTGCATATCATTAAAGGCGCTCCGCATACTTTTAGGGAAGAAAACCATCTTAAAGAAATCAAAACCATTTTCAATGAATGGATTAAAAAAATATGAACCAAGTTCTATATAAAATACTATCAATTGCGGTTTTGTTTTGCGGGGAGTTTTTAGCTATTTACGCCGAGCTTTATGCAGCCAGAGCATATGCCGACCAAAACCGGTTAGCTTCTGGCTTTGCCATTAAAGCGGCAATTATTGCTACTGTCGCGGGCTTTTTTCTGGTAACAGGATACTTAACCGGATACAAACTATTTAAAAATATTTGGGTTGTCAGTGTTATTTCTGTCACCTCGATTTTAATACTGGAACCGATAATGAACGTAACCATGTTCCATCAAACCCCAACCAAAGGAGCCGCAGTGGGTTTTGTTTTGGGAGTCTTAGGATTAATCGCGGCCATGCTTTAACTATGCTTTACGTTGTAGCTACGCCTATCGGCAATTTAAAAGATATTACTTTGCGCGCCATAGAAACACTAAGGTCTTGCGATTTTGTGATTGCGGAAAACCCTGGGTACTCCAAACGGCTTTTGCAGCATATTGATGCCTGGCCTAAAGAAATTGTCCAGTTTGCGGAGTTTAACGAGCAGCAAGTGGTAAAAGAACTGGCGCGCAGGATGGTAAAAGGAGAAGGCTGCTTGATTACCGATGCAGGCACGCCGGGAATTTCTGACCCTGGTTTCAGACTGGTAAGGGAATGTGTGAAAGAAGGCGTTCAGGTCGTGCCAATACCTGGCGCTTCCGCGGCAGTTGCCGCGCTTTCGGCTTCCGGCCTGCCTACTGACAGGTTTTTATTCTTAGGCTTCCTGCAAAAGACCGCTGCCAAAACCATTGGCGCTTTGCAAGCCGCGGCAGACACCGAAGCTACGGCAATATTTTACGAATCACCGGAAAGAATTTACAAAACCATGGGTTATGTTGCCAATGCGTTTCCGGCCAGCCAAGTCGTAATAGCGCGCGAACTGACTAAAATGCACGAAGAATTTATCCGCGGCACAGCCGGAGAAGTCCTGGAAAAGCTTAAAGAAAAAACATCCATCAAAGGCGAATTTACCGTTCTGATTAGCTTCAAATCTTAATTCATAATTCTAAATTCTTAATTCTATTTATGTCTGGACATTCAAAGTGGGCGCAAATTAAAAGAACCAAGGGAGTCCTTGACCAAAAGCGGGGGCTGTTGTTTTCAAAATTATCAAAAAAGATTTCCATAGCCGTCAAAGAAGGGGGGAGCGGAGATCCTTCCACTAACTACAAACTAAAATCCGCGGTGGAATACGCCAAAGACCAGGGAATGCCAAACGATAACATTGAGCGCGCCATTAAAAATACGGCCAATGCCGGGGAAATCAAGGAAGTGGTTTACGAAGGCTACGGGCCTTTTGGCACGGCTTTTTTAGTTGAAGCGGCAACAGACAACCCCAATCGCACCACCAACAACATTAAGCATATTTTTTCCAAAGCCGGCGGCAATATGGGCAGCCAGGGAAGCGTGGCCTGGCAGTTCATCACCAAAGGACAAATTCTTGTAGAAAGAGATAGGGAAGACTTGTCGGATTTGGAACTGGCAGCAATTGATGCCGGCGCAGAAGACGTGAGAGAATCGGAAGAAGGCCTGGAAGTATACACCTTGCCTTTAGACGTACAAAAAATCAAACAAGCTTTAATTACAGCCGGAGCAAAAATTGCCCGAGCGGATATAATTAAGGAGTCGTCGCAAGGAACGGATTTAACGGAAGAACAAAAACCGAAAGTAGACACGCTATTTGCTGAACTGGAAAACGACGAAGACGTAATTGCGGTACACACCTCCGCAAACCTTTAATTTTAAACATTCAAACATCTAAACATTTAAGCATTTTGCTGATGTTTATATGTTTACATGCTTATATGTTTTTATGATTATACTAGGTATTGACCCGGGAACAGCCACAACCGGATACGGAATTATCAAGCCAGCCAAAAGGCAAGGGGAGTTTGAATTGGTGGATTTTGGCGTAATAACAACCAAAAAAGACTTGAGCGATGCCGCGAGGCTAGAAATTTTAGCAGGAGATTTGGAAAGCATTATAAAAAAATTCAAGCCAGATGCCGTGGGGGTGGAAAAACTTTTTCTAACCACCAACCAAAAAACCGTAATGACCGTGTCCCAAGCCAGGGGAGTGGTGCTGTTTATCTGCCAAAAGCATAAACTGCCAATTGCAGAATTCACGCCGCTGCAGGTAAAAAATTTCATTTGCGGTTATGGCAAAGCCGACAAAAAACAAGTGCAATACATCATTCAAAAAACTTTCAAACTAAAATCCGTCCCAAAGCCGGATGACGCGGCAGACGCTTTGGCTATTGCGGTCTGCACCGCTTACCGCCAGCAAAGAGAAAACAATTTATCCACTAGACGAAGATAAATGCGGCTGTTATAATTGGCCTAAGTCAAGCTCCTAATCAATTTAATCCCGGTTAGATACATCTAACAGGAAAGTTCCCCTAAAATTTGAGCCTGATAAACGGCCAAGGATTTTACGGAACTCAAGGAGAAACATAAAAATGTTTTTTGATGACGAACAAACCACAACGCCAGCCGATGACACAATGGCCGACACGCCAGAAGAAACACAGGAAGAAGAAACTGCTGGCGAAGAGCAAGTATAAACAAAAACCCTCCCGACCCCGGGAGGGTTTTATAATTATAATATTTTTACAAACTTTCTTTTTCCAACCTGCAAGAGCAGGTTGTTTTTTTGCCCAATGTCCATCTTTTGTTCGTCTGCCGCCTGCTGGTTAATTTTAACTCCTTTTTGGGCGATTAACCTTCTGGCTTCTGTTTTGCTGCCAGCTAATCCTGCTATAAAAACCAGTTCCGACAGCTGGTACTGCCCGGGTTTAATTTTCATACTGGGGATTTCGGAAGGAAGCTCTCCTTTGGAAAACTGAGAAATAAAAGCCTGCTTGGCTTCTTCCGCTTTTTTATCCCCGTGATATAAAGCGGTAATGGCAAAAGCTAAGGCTATTTTTTGGTCCCTGGGATTCGGCAATTTCATAATTTTGCCGATTTCTTCCGTTTCCAGCCTGGTAGCCATAATAAAATATTTTTCAATCAAGCTGTCATGTACAGACATGACTTTTCCGAACATATCCTTGTGCTCGTCCATGATATTTATGACATTGCCCCAGGAAGAGGACATCTTCCTGCCATCAGTTCCTTCTAAAAGCTTTGTTGTGATGATATCCTGCGGCTGCTGCCCGTAATTCGGCTGAATAGTTCTGCCAGCGAGCAAATTAAAGCGCTGGTCCGTGCCGCCAATTTCTACATCCGCCTTAACCGCCACGCTGTCATAGCCCTGCATCAACGGATAAAGCAGCTCGCGCAGGCTCACTCTTTTTCCCGCTTTGAGCCTTTTGGCAATGTTTTCCCTGGCTTCAAACTCGTGCAGTCCGAACAAGTCAGCCAACTTGCCGATTTCATGGAAGCCTAATTTTTTCAGCCACTTGGAATTATAATATGTCTCGGTTTTGCTTTTATCCAAAATTTTCAAAGCCTGGGAAAAATACGTTTTCAAATTGGCTTTCACCTGGGCTTCGGTCTGCATCGGCCTTTCTGCTTCTTTGTCCGAAGTATCGCCTATAAGTCCCGTAAAATCTCCGACAATAAACACCACCTTGTGGCCCATCTCCTGGAAAGCCTTAAGCTTCCACAAAACCACCGCCCTGCCAATATGGATATTCGGGCTGGTAGGGTCTATCCCAAGTTTTATTCGCAACTTTTTTCCGGAATTCAGCAAGGACTCCAAATGCTCCCTGTCAATCACTTCTTCCACTCCTCGCGTTAAAAGTTCGTTAATTTTCGCCTGGTTTTTAGAAACGTTCATAAATATGGCTGTTTTTTAAGTAAGAAGTAGTCTTGAAAAGCTGCTTTTCAGGCGATATTCCAGAATTTTGTGCCAAGATGCCAAAAATCTGGAATTGCAGCCAAAATGAGGTTTTGAGATTACTTCTAAAGCAACAGTGCTTACTGTTACCAAAAAATTACAATTTCGTCTTTTATATTATAGCACTTTTACTGTTGCGCCAGAA
The DNA here is from genome assembly GCA_013387205.1 of Patescibacteria group bacterium. GTDB lineage: Bacteria > Patescibacteriota > Doudnabacteria > UBA920 > UBA920 > AMAZON01. Next base: position 12,730 of record WARV01000019.1, read on the forward strand.
TAATAACAACAAAAATTCGCTTATTTGCAAATTTTTTGAGGGGGTTTATCTATCCGGCTAAAAAAGCTATAATTAAATAGCAGTTTCTTATTATCAAACGTGTTTTTGTTAATCCATAAACAATGAAAATTTATAGCTACCAAAACAAGAATTCAACAGAAAGAAAACCTCCGGCAAAAAAAATTGGAAAATTCTGGAAAAAAATTGATGCAAAAACTTTTTTCACCTGGCTTTTTCGCTTGACAGCGCTTGGTGTTATTTTAATTGCCATTCTTTTTATTTACTACAGTAAAGACTTGCCTGATCCGAACAAGCTGATGGAGCGGAACGTGGTGGAGTCTACGAAAATTTTTGCCCGCGACAACTCGCTGCTTTACGAAATCCACGGCGAAACCAAACGCACCATGGTCAATTTGGACCAGATAAACGACAACGTCAAACACGCCACAGTTGCGGTTGAAGACAAAAATTTTTACAGGCATGGCGGTATCTCCATAACCGGAATCGCCAGGGCGGTAATTGTCGACGTGCTGACCGGCAAAAAAAGCCAAGGCGGCAGCACCATTACCCAGCAATTCGTAAAAAACGCGATTCTATCGCGCGATAAATCTTTCGACAGGAAAATCCGCGAGGTAATTTTAGCCATGGCCATTGAAGCCAGGTTTTCCAAAGATGACATATTAAAACTTTATTTAAACGAGATCCCTTATGGCCGCAACGCTTACGGAATAGAAGCGGCCAGCCAATCCTATTTTGGCAAATCAGCTAAAGATTTAGATTTAGCCGAAAGCGCGTACCTGGCTTCCATCCCGCAAGCCCCAACTTACTACAACCCGTTTGGACCAAACCGCGCTGCTTTGGACAAAAGGAAAAATTTTGTTTTGCAGCAGATGAGGGAACAGGGATATATTACCGCTGACCAGGAAAAAACCGCTGCCGCTGAAGAAGTGCAGTTTGAAAAAATCAAGACGGCAATAACCGCGCCGCACTTTGTCATGATGGTCCAGGATTACCTGGCTCAAAAATACGGTGAAAAAACTTTGGAAGAAGGCGGACTGAAGGTGTATACAACCCTTGATCCGCGTTTACAGGAAATTGCGGAGCGAGCGGTAAAAGAGGGCGTGGACAAAGAAAGCACAAAATACAACGCAAACAACGCAGCTTTGGTAGCGATAGACCCAAAAACCGGCCAAATACTTGCCATGGTGGGCAGTAAAGATTATTTCGGCGAGCCCAGTCCGGCCGGTTGCACTCCCGGAAAAAATTGCTTGTTTGAACCAAATGTCAACGTGGCTTTATCCCAGCGCCAGCCGGGAAGCAGCTTTAAGCCTTACGTGTATGTCACAGCTTTTAAACCGGAATTCAAATACAGCCCGGCGAGTATGCTAATAGACGTAACCACAAATTTTGGCACCTACGGCGGCAAAGATTACATCCCGCACAACTACAGCGGAACCAGTTACGGAGCCGTTTCCATGAGACAAGCCTTGGCCGGCAGCCTTAACGTGCCTGCGGTAAAAACTTTGGCCTTGGTTGGAGTGGATAACGCTGTCCAAACTGCCAGGAATTTAGGAATTACCAGCCCCTTGTCCGACTGCGGACTGTCTTTGGTTTTGGGCGGATGCGAAGTCAGGCTACTTGACCACGTTGCGGCTTTTAGCGCCATTGCCAATGAAGGTGTAAAAAATGCAGAAACTCCGATATTAAAAATTGAAGACCGCGGCGGTAATGTTTTGGAAGAATTCAAAGATGACCCCAAGCAAGTTTTAGACCCGCAGGCTGCTTACGAACTTATCAGCATTATGACTGATAATAACGCCAGAAGCTTTGTTTTTGGCTCCAAATCACCGTTAATCTTGCCGGATAGGGTTGTGGCGGCAAAAACCGGCACCACCCAAAACTGGCACGACGGCTGGACAATTGGCTTTACTCCCAGCTTGACTGCCGGCGTCTGGGCAGGAAACAACGACGGTACGCTGCTGAAAAAAGGAGCGGACGGCGTTTTTGTCGCAGCTCCCATTTGGAACGCGTTTATGCAAGAAGCTTTGAAAAATACGCCGGCCGAAGATTTCAAAATTCCTGATGGAATACAAAATGTCACGGTAGATTCCGTTTCCGGAAAACTGCCAACAGACGTCACCCCATCGACCAAGACAGAAGTATTTGCCGACTATTCCGCGCCGACCGATTACGACAATGTCCATGTCAAAGTCGCCATAGACAGCACCACCGGACAGCCGGCAACTTCCTTAACCCCGCCGGATAAAATCACTTACCAAGTTTATACGGTCTATCACAGCGAAAAGAGAGATAACCCCAACTGGGAAAGCCCGGTGGTAGCGTGGGCGCAGTCGCAAGGATATAGTTATCCTCCGAATGACAGCATCCAAATAACCGGCCAGGGCAATAACAATAATACCACAAACAACAACGGCGAATTTTACGTTAACATAGTCGAACCCAACGATAACGCGACCATCTCGCGCCTGCCTTTTAGGCTGACTGCCTCTGCTGTGTCGGCAAACCAGATTTCCCGCATGGATTTATACATTGACGGGCAATTTGCATTAAGCACCCAATCCAACCCGCACACTTTTGACATTTACCAAAACCTAAGCGACGGACTGCACACTTTTGCCATTAAAGCGGTGGATACGCAAGGTTCTTCTACAGACACTTCCGTTACTGTAAATTATTCCTTATCCACGCCAATAAACATGGTCGAGCCGCAATCACAAAGCGCGCTTTCATTCCCTCAAAGCCTGATTGCCGAAAGCAGTAATTTTTACAACCAGGTAAATTTTTACTACCAAAACGATAAGGGTACGATAAAACTGATTGGCACGGCTTCCAACATCAACAGGCTTGGCGACAAATACCAATTTTCTTTCGATTGGGTTTTAGGTAGCTTGCCCAAGGGAACTTATAAAATTTACGCGCAAACCGACACTGGCGCCGTCACACCAAAAATAAAAGTGATTATACCTTAATTTATACATAGAATAATCATTCTGAGCGACCGTAAAATAAATTCCTAATTCCTAATTCTCAAGCTCTAAACAATTTCTAATTTCCCAATTTCTTAATTTCAAATAATTTAGGCATTGGGTCATTGGGATTTATTTAAAATAATTAGGTTAATTAAAAATTAGGTTAATTTTATATTAATGCCCTATCTTCTCGCTCTCACTCTTCTCCTCACCCCAGCCTACGCTATTAGGTTAAGTCTTTTTGGCCTTCCAACCAACTTTTTTATGGTTTGGGTATTTTTGTTCTGGATAATATTCTTTGCTTACTTAATAGCAAAAAAACGTGTGTTAATATTTTTAACGGCCGTTAAAAATATTGATAAAAAAGTTTTAATTTTAACATCTTTATTTTTACTGTCGGGATTAATTTCTTTGTCTGCCAAAGGAATTGCCCAGAAAAAAATCGGCCAGTTTATTGTCTTATTCTTGCAGCCGATAAGCATATTTTTAATTTCAATTTTCATCATCAAGCAGCAACCCAAGACAAAATCCTTACTGCTTGCCACATGCTACTTGCTACTAGCCGCAAGCGGCCTGTATGCCATTTTCCAATATTTCACTCTTGTAGGACTGCCACCAGAATGGTGGGGAAACAGCGTTGAGCCTAAGAGAGCAATAAGTTTTTTCAGCCACCCAAACTTTTATGCTCTTTTCACCGCACCTCTTTTGGCATTATTGATTCCGCATTTGTCCGGCGTCATTCTGAGCCGAAATGCATCCGCCAGTTCGACAAGCTCATGGCGCCCTGAGCAAAGTCGAATGGGCGACGGCGAAGAATCTCAAGCCAAGAAAGAGATCCTTTGCTCCGCTTCCCCCTCAGCTAAAACTACCGGGGACAAGCAGGATGACGCCAAATTTAAATACTTATTTCTGATTAGCTGGTCGGTCGGCGCTATCGGCCTGCTCTTGTCCATGTCGCGCGCCGGATGGCTTGGCCTGGCCGCTGCAATTGCGGTTTATGCTTTTGTGGCAGCAGATAAAGAAATCAGGAAGATAGTAATAGGAGCGGCCGCAATTCTTTTTATAATAGTCGCTATTGTCCCTAACTTGCGCTACAGAGTAACTTTGCCATTTTACGGGGAAAAGTCTACAGTCTCGCGCCTGTCTTTATGGAATACAGGAATTAAAGGAATAAAAGAATCGCCAATAACCGGCCTTGGCTTAACCGGCTTTGCCAACAACTGGCAAAAATTAAATACCGATCCAAACTTAGATACCCATAACTTTCCGCATAATATCTTTTTGGATCTTTGGGTGGAAACAGGAATCTTAGGACTTATAAGCCTTATAGGACTAATAGGACTAATAATCTACCGCGGCCTGCGGCATTCTCTCCTCCTGTCCCAGGAGGAGTACCCAGCTTCGCTGGGGGAGGTGGTAGAAGTTAAGGATAAAGGATTAAAAATTAAAGATTTACCTCTTGCCGTCTCCCTTTTCCTCATCGCCCTAATTTTCCAAGGCCTCATCGACAACCCGTACTTCAAAAATGACCTGGCGATGGTGTTTTGGATAATACTTTCTTTGGCAGTTTAAAGACTACACTTTTTCACGGCCGTGAAAAAGTGCGGTATTATCTGCAAAATAAATAGGACGGTAGATTTTTAAATAACATTAATCAACTCTTAAAATGCTACGAAATAAAACAATTTTCATTACTGGATCATCTAGGGGGATTGGAGCGGCAACTGCTAGGCTTGCAAAACAATACGGCGCTAAAGTAATCTTGCATGGGAAGGATAAAAGTGAAAGTTTGGAAAAGTTGGCACAAGAATTAGGAACTAAATATTATCCATGTGACGTAATTGACTCGAAAATGGTGCAACAGACGGTTAATAATGCTATTGGAGATTACGGAAAAATCGATGCCTTAATCAACTGTGCTGGCATTGCACTACGGACAACCATTATGGATAATTCCGACGAACCCTGGCTAGATATGTTTAAAATCAACATATTAGGAACTTTGCATTTTTGCCAAGCAGTTTTCCCCCACATGCAAAAAGCGGGAAGTGGCCGTATAGTAAACACATCTTCCATTCGAGGCTTTACTGCAACCGCTGGCAAACCTGCTTATTCCGTATCAAAAGCAGGAATCGTCAACCTTACCGCAACCATGGCTAAAGAGTTTGCTCCATTCATTACGGTTAACGCTGTCGCCCCAGGTTTTACCGAAACGGATATGAGCAAAACCTGGGATGAACCAACACGAAAATTAGCAGAAAGTTGCTTGCTTAAAAGGACGGCGGATCCTAAAGAAATAGCCGAAGCATTGCTGTTTTTAGCTAGCGATAGAGCGAGTTTTATCACAGGACAAACATTTTTAGTTGACGGTGGTTATAGTATTTCAAACAAATAAATAACAGACTATAAAACCGCCCGTTTTGGGCGGTTTTTTATTTATAGATACTATTTCTTGAGTTTTATTATTATTTTGCGGTGGGGTTCTTGGCCGATGCTTTCGGTGTAAACTTCCGGGCTGTGTTCCTGTAAATAAGCATGGACAAACCTGCGTTCGTAATTGGGCATTGGCTCTAAAGCCACCGGGCGGCCAGTGCGTTTTATCTGTTCCACCGCGCCTTTGGCGGTTTCTTTCAAAAACCATTCCCTTTTCCTTTTATAATCATCCACGTCAACAGTAAACCAGAAAGGTTCTGCAGATTGCAATTTCTTAGCAGCTAGGGCTTGGATTAATATCTGCAAAGAATGCAAAGTCGCGCCCTGCCGGCCAATAAGCAAATAAGAATCCTGGGAACTGATGTTAAAAATTAACCCCTTTGTAATACTCTCCTCAAACTCCACACTGGCTTTAATCCCGCACTTATCCAGCAGCTCAATAATAATATTTTTTACTGTCTCGATTTTTTCGTAATCAGTCATAACGTTAGAATTAAGAATTATGAATTAAGAATTATGAATTTTCATAATTCCTGATTCCTGCTTCCTAATTAGCAGGAGCGGACTGTTTGCGCATAATGTAATATTGCTGGGCGATGGCAAAAAGGGTGGTTACTATCCAGTATAAAGGAAGACCGGCCGGAAGCCTTATGGCTACAATTATACTAACGACTGGCAAAACATAAGTAGTTTGCAGGCTCATGGCTTTAGCCGTAGCATCCTGCTGCTGGCTGGCTTTTGGCATCATCATCTTTGACTGCCAGAATTGCGCCAAACCGGCCAAAACCCCTAAAACAATGCTAGGCTTGGCAAGGTTGATAAGGTTTAAAAAGTAAGGATCAATTGATCCGGGGTTATGGACAAAATTATACAAACCATTTAAGTTTCCTGCCAAAGCTTTATTAAAAACCTGGTAAAGAGCGATTAAAATCGGCAACTGGATCAGCAAAGGCAAGCAAGAAGACAGGGGATTAATTTTATATTCCCGGTATAAATCCATCATGGCCCTGGCCTGGCCTTCTTTGTCGTCTTTGTATTTTTCCCTGAGTTCGTTAAGCTTCGGCTGCAAATCGTTCATAGCCTTTTGGCTTTTAAGCGACTTGTGAAAGCTTGGAGCTAAAATGAGCCTGATAAGAATAGTTAGCAAAATAATCACAACTCCAATGTCATGCCCAGGAAGAATGTTGTAAAACATCACCAGCAAGTTCAGTAGAGGCCTGTAAATAATATCGTAATAAATAAAATGAAGCATTAATTAATATGTTAATTTTATATTTACTTGTTAGGGACCAAGTCCACTCGCGGCTGAGCCCAAGGATTACATCTTGCAATTCTCTTGCCAGCTAAAAGACCGCCTTTTATCACACCATGTTTTTCTATGGCTTGTTTGCCGTATTCACTGCAAGAAGGATAATACTGGCAATAACCGTATGGATACCTGGCTTTAAACCAGCCGTGGTCAGGGGAAAGGGTTGCCTGGTAAAAACGGATCAATAAAATTATTGACCTTTTAGGCAAGTTAACAATTATTTTATAAAACTTATTATCCATACTGGTATTATAACATTTTTAGATGCTAAATAACCGTGTCTTTTGGCCTAATTCTTTAAATTTTTCAACCAATTCTTTGTTTGGAAGCTTAGCAGCCTGCGGTTTTACCACAACCGCGTAGTCCCCAGGATGAAAAATGCCTAAATTAAGCCTAATTGTTTCCCTTAACACCCTTTTCATCCTGTTTCTCTCAACTGCTTTTTTGGACACCTTTGTTGACACTACTACTGTAAAACGGACACCTTCCGGCTTTTTCAGGTATTTAACAGTGAAATAAGGGTTAAAAAAAGGCCGTCCCCGCATGAAGACCAATTCAACATCTTTGGTTTTAGCGAGACGGTTAGTTTTTTTAAACATAAATGATAATGGCGGCTGCGCAATTAAGGCAGCCGCCGCCTTTTTACACTACTGTTAATCTCTTGCGGCCCTTAGCTCTCCTGCTGGCCAGAACTTTTCTACCGGTTCTGGTTTGCATCCGCTTTAAGAACCCATGGCGTCTTTTTCTTCTTTTCACTTTTGGCTGGTATGTTCTCTTCATTATAAAATCCTAATGCCCCGAATCAGCATCCGAATGCCCCAAACAATTCCCTTTCGGGTCATTTGGGTAAGAATTCGGGTAATTCGGATTATACTTTTTAATTTCTTGGTATATTATAAAGAAAAATAGAGGATTGGTCAATATTTCCCCTGACTTTTCTTTAATTTTCGCTAAGCACACTTTTTCCACAGCATATTCACAGTATGTTAAAATTACCTTATAAACAAGCCTTAATTTTACTTGTTTACATGTTGATAACTCCCTGTTAAAATAAAAAAACACTGACAAACACAGATAAAAACTAATTTTTTATGAACAACCAACAACTTTGGCAAGCTATCTTGGGAAGCCTGGAAGTATCACTAAGCAAAGCTAATTTTAACACTTGGTTTAAAAACACCTCAATTGTAGAAAAAGGTGGGGATTTTATTATTGTCGGCGTCCCCAGCGCCTTTAACCGGGACTGGATCGCGGCAAAATACCACCAGGAAATGCTCAAAGCGTTAAAAACGCTGGCACCGGAAATTAAAGAAATAAAATACCAACTTGGAAACACTCCTTCGCCAGCACCCCAAAACACTCTTTCGCGCAATTCAGCCAAGCAGGAAGCCGTGAATTACAGCTATAAAGAAGTCCAGACCCTGCCAAATTCAGGCTTGAACCCCAAATACACTTTTGAAACCTTAATTATCGGGAAAAATAACGAACTGGCGCACGCTGCCGCAATCGCTGTGGCAAAAAACCCAGGGGCCCAATATAACCCTTTGTTTATTTATGGGGGTGTTGGGCTTGGAAAAACCCACTTAATGCACGCGGTTGGCCACAAACTTCTGCAAAACAGCTATAAAAAGATTTTATACGTTACCAGCGAAAAATTCACCAACGATTACATAAACGCCATCAGCCAAAAGAGGATGGAGGATTTTAAAAAGATCTACCGGGAAGTGGATGCGCTTTTGATTGACGACATCCAGTTTTTGGCCGGCAAAGAAGGGACACAGGAAGAATTTTTTCACACCTTCAATGAATTAAGGGATAAAGGAAAGCAGATAATTATAACTTCTGACAGGCCGCCAAAAGAAATCCCGGCTATTGAACAAAGGCTAATCTCCAGGTTTGAATGGGGGATGATAGCTGATATCCAGGCCCCGGATTTGGAAACCAGGATGGCGATTTTGCGCACCAAAATGGAAAAGCGGGGAGTGATGATTTCTGAAGAAATCCTGTTTTATATTGCGGAAAATATCCAAAGCAATGTCAGAGAATTAGAAGGTGCGCTTAACAGGCTGGCGGTTTACCAGCAAATGGAAAATAAAGGATTAATGCTCGAGCAGGCCAAAAGCATCCTTGCCAGTATTATCGGGGTAAAAAAGCGTGTGACTTCCATTAAGAAAATCGCCGAATCAGTCGCGGAGTTTTACAACATCACTGTAGACGACTTGCTTAAACAGTCGCGAAAAAAAGAATTTGTTAAACCCAGACAGATTGCCATGTATTTAATCAGGAAAGAATTGGATAATTCTTTCCCTTCAATCGGGGAGTTTTTCGGCGGCCGCGACCACACCACCGTCATGCACGCTGTGGAGAAAGTGGAAAACATGATTAGTGAAAAGGATAATTTTAAACAAGAAGTGGATTTAATTCTGGATAAGTTGTTTATATAAAGCTGGTGGTTTGTGGAAATTTTTAGTTTTGGATTTTTGGTTGGTGTTTGTGTTATAGTTACCAACTTAATAAACACATTGGTTTTAATAATAAATCCACAACTGAAAATTTCAAATATTGTTGATTTTATTACTGAATCAAACACCATCCACAAATCAACAAGTATTATTATAATTACTGATTATATAAATATATTTATATTAATAAAGAACAATAAGGCTTGAAAAAATTTCAAGCCAAAAGGCAAGGTTTATGAAAGTAATATGCACCCAAGAAAATTTAAAATCCGGACTGGCCGCGGTGGGAAGAATAATTTCCTCTAACAGCAGTTTGCCGATTTTAAACAACATATTAATCAAAACCGAAAACGGGCTGCTTAAAATTTCTTCAACAAACCTGGAGATAGCCATTACCACACATATTAGATGCAAGGTTGAAGAAGAAGGTGAGACAACAGTGTTATCCAAAACAATAACCGATTTAATAAACAACCTGCCTAATAAAAACGTAGTTTTAACTGCAAAAGGCCCACAAATGGATATTGAGGCGGAAAACTACCACACATCCATTAAAACACTTCCTGCCGAAGAGTTCCCATTAATCCCCAGTGTGGAAAATTCAGAAACTATATTAATAGATTCCCAAAAAATAAAAGAAGCTATGGATCAGGTTGCTTTTGCGGCGTCAACCAACCAAACCCAGCCGGAAATTTCAGGAATCTTATTCAGCATTACCGGTGATGAAATGAAGGTTGTGGCTACTGACAGGTATAGGCTAGCGGAAAAAAAGACTAAGCTTTTAGAAAAACCCCACAAATCTTACGAGGTGATAGTTCCGCACAAAACCATCCAGGAATTATCAAGAATAATCGGCAGTCAAAAAGGTGTTGTGAATATGGTGTTCAGTGAAACCCAGGTGTCCATGTTCTTTAATGACACGCAAATCATAAGCAGGTTGGTAGACGGCCAGTATCCGCCATACCAACAAATCATACCAACCGAGTTTATAACAACGGTTGTTGCCGATAAACAGGCGTTTATAAATGCCTTAAGGGCTGGAGGGGTGTTTAGCCAAGGAAGTAATAGTGTTAATTTAAGCTATGACAGCCAGAAGCAGATATTGACAGTGACATCTGAATCAAACGAGCTTGGTAAAAGCGTGGTGGAAGTACCGTCGCAGATCAAGGGGGACGCGGGAAGTTTGATACTTAACTACCATTACATCATTGATTGCCTGCAGAGCATTGAAACCCCGCAGGTAAAAATGGAAATTATAGACGACAGTTCTCCAAGCCTGATAGTGCCGATAGGTAAAAATGATTATACTTATTTAGTAATGCCGATTAAAAGTTAAACAATAATATAATCCGAATTATCCGAATATTGCAATCCAAATGCCCCGAATAGGGAACATTTGGGGTATTCGGGTAGTAATTCGGAGTATTAGGATTATACTTCATGAAAATAAGAAACATCCAAATTAAAAACTTCCGCAATTATCCAAGCTTAAACATAAGCATTAATAATGACGTGGTGGTTTTAAGCGGGCCAAACGCGGTTGGAAAAACCAACCTACTTGAATCCGTATATTTCGCCTCGTTATTTAAATCGTTCAGGGACGACACGGAATTCATCTTTTTGAAGGGCTGCGACAGTCTGGAATTGAAAATGACCGTTGAAAAAGAAGATGAAGAACATTTGCTGGAAGTTTTCTTGGAAAAAAGGGATAAGGTTTATGCAAATTTCCTGATTGACGGAGTTAAAAAGAAGCGTAAAGAAGCACAGGGGTTTATGAGTGTTGTTATTTTCGACCCGACTGACGTGGATATGTTCAGTAAATCCCCGGATTCCAGAAGAAAATATTTGAACATGGTTTTGTCCCAGAAAAACTTAAACTACCTGGACGCTTTGGCAAATTATAAAAAAGCGTTATTCCAAAAAAACAAACTCCTTGCTGACATTAGAGCAGGAAGGGTGCAGAACACCGGCCTGGAAGAATGGAACGAGCAGCTTGTATCTTTTGGCAGCCAGATAATTTTAGAAAGAAAGAAATTCATTAATTACCTGAATAACAGTATTGCGGATGTTTATACCACGATTTCCGGGTTCCATAGGCCGGTAGAAGTGTCTTACGAGACATTGCCGGGAGATATTTTGGAAGAAATCCAGGACAGTTTCAGGCAGAAACTTGAAGCCTTAAAGAGTAAAGAAGCGATTTTAGCCAATTGCCTTGTCGGACCCCATCGAGACGACTTTTTCCTTAAGAGCGAAGGCTTGTTCTTGTCTCCATTTTCTTCCAGGGGAGAACTAAGGAGCCAGGTGTTGGCTTTAAAAGTCCTGGAGCTTGAATACTTAAGCAGGGAAAACAACAAGCCGATTCTGCTGCTTGATGATGTTTTGTCCGAGTTGGATGAAACCAGAAGGACCTTTTTACTGAAATATTTGCAAGGGAAATTCCAGACGTTTATAACCACCACACATCCTTTGGAAATGCCGGCACAGCACATCACCTTGACGCCGGCAACCCAGGAAGAAGAAGCTTGATATCTACTAAATACTAAAAGGTACTAAATGTACTAAATATCATCAAATAGACTTAATTGATATCAGTACTGGTATATTACTTTAGTACCTTTCGTATATTTTAGTATTTAGTAGAAGAATTAGTAGAAAAACAAAATGTACAAAAATTATTCTAAAATTGATAAGATTTTATCACTCGCTGCCAAACAATATAAGCTTGAGCCTGCTTTGCACAAATACCAGGCAAGTAAACATTGGGAAAGCGTGCTGGTTGGATTTTTCAGCGAGGGCTCAAAAGGTAAAACCAAAGTAATTGATTTAAAAGACGGCTTATTGGTAGTGGCCTGCCTTTGCAGGGATTTGGCTTACCAGATAAAATTATTGGCGCAAAAGATAATTCAGGCTTTAAACGAATTGGTTGGTAGGAAGATAGTGTTTGCAATAAAAATAGAGTACTAAACAAAACTACGATAAATGACGGCCGTCATTTATCGTAGTATATTAATATGTCGTATTTTTTAAGCGGACAAAAATTACAGGCAGACAAGGAATATAAATTAGAAGGCGAAGAAGCCGGGCATGTTTTGCTTTCACGCCGTATTAAAAAAGGGGAGAAGGTGAACCTGCAAGGAGTCGATGAAAAAAGATATCTTGTCGAAGTGGTGCAGGTGGGGAAAAAAGATTTAGTTGTTAATGTCTTGGAAGAAATTCCGACGCCGCAAGAGTTAAAAGCTGAACTGGTGTTATTGCAGTCAGCGGTTTCGGAAAAAGCTTTGGATTTTATTTTTCAAAAAAGCACGGAGTTGCAAGCGTCAAAAATTATTTTGTTCAATTCCCAAAACACTGCCACCAGGCTCACAAAGGAGCAGTTTGAAAAGAAATACCAGCGCTGGAATAAAATCCTTTGGGAGGCGGCAAAACAATCTGACCGCGTCCGTCCTCCAAAGCTGGAGTTTTTGGAAGGAGTTAGAGAAGTTTTGTCTGCGGCGTCAGGTTTTAATAAATTTATCCTGTTAGATCCGGAAGGTGATAGTTTTCGAAATTCAAAATTTGAAATTCAAAATTCCAATTCCTTCGGGATCGTCATTGGTCCCGAAGGCGGTTTTACCAGCCAGGAAGTTAGTCAATTCAAGAAATTGCCCAATTGCCAATTAGTATCTCTAGGTCCCATTCTCCTGCGCGCCGAAACCGCAGCCATTGCCAGTTTGGCAATATGCAAAACAATTCTTGAATAATTACAAAACAATCTTATCAGGTGTTTTAAATGGCTCAACCGTACGGTTGAGCCATTTTTTATCTTGCTTTTTCCAGCTTGGCTTCTTTAACTTTTTTTACTAATTCGCTTGAACTTTGGATCTTGCCACTTTTTCCTATATTGTAAACCATTTCAATTCCAAGCTTTTCACAAACCATTACTTCCGGCACCGGGTCGCCGTCCGGTTTTCTGTCACCGCCGTTGGCAAAGACATCAGGTTTTAAAATTTCAAGCTCAGCGCTGACCGACATATCCTTAGGCTCTTCCGCGTGGTTGGTAATTAAAACCTCGTCAACATACTTAATAGCTTCAATTACCGCCTTGCGCTCCTTTTCATTCATGAACGCAAAGCCTTTTTTCTTTTTCAACCAGTTATCGTTATTTAAAATGACTACCAAGCGATCCCCTAACTCTTTAGCTTCCTTCATCATCTCGATATGGCCGATGTGTACCGGATCAAAGCCTCCGGAAATTGCGATTATTTTCATATATGTAATCCTAATGCCCCGAATTAGCATCCAATGTCCCAATAATATCCCTAAATTATTCGGGTCATTTGGATAATATTCAGGGAAGATAACTGTTAGGTACAGCTTTTGACGTATCAGCAAACAAAAAATTGCTGTTTTTTAAACTTGTTTCCCTTCCTTGACGAAATTGGAGTTCGATTCGTACAGGTCCAAAATAAGTTTTTCAATACTTGCCGGGTTGGGGACGTTGCAAAATTCAAATCTTTCCACTGTGCCTGCTGTCTGTACGAACACTTCCCCGTAATTAAAAATAGTGCCTAAAATTCCCGTGGTTTGGCTGGTTACGTCCTCGATCTTATCGATATGCAGCTCGGATACGGTATGGGAGAAAAGTCCTACCTGGCTAATGTCCACAATGCGGATACTGGTGATGATCTGGATATTTAAATAATGGATGACCCAGATTAAAAACAGGCTTAATGCCAAAAATAGGGTGTAGAGCTGGGTAAATAAGGTCGTGATTTGCCCGTAGCGGCCTTCGAACAGTAGGGGCAAGACTTCTTTCGCGTAGCGGTTAAACAAAATCAGGGCAGCGGCAAAGAACAGCCAGACAACCAGTTTTAGGGATAAATAAACCCAATGTTCGCGGACTACCAAATAAATGGTTTCGTCGGATAATTGGCTGGGGAACAATCTTTTTGTGAGCATGGGGTTTATAATATTGTTTTTAGGGTGGTATAGCTGTCAGCTAAAATTTTCAGGAAAAAAATGCTGTAAAACACGGCAACAGAGAGCGATAACAGGGAATTTTTTCCATACCTTATTAAAGTATATAACCCAAACAGTGAGAAAAAAGTCAAAAAGCCGGCCAGTACATAATAAACACCGGCAATTAACAGGTTGGCGGGAGTAGAAAAGTCCATAAGTTTAATGAACAAAAATAATAAAAATTAAAAAAATGACAAAAATGTAAAAATCGCCGCTAAGCAAGTATTTTTGATCATTTTTGTCATTTTCGTCGTTTTTGTCATTTATAATAATGTTTTTTGTTGCGCGGCTGGAGGAGTAAGTCCTAAATGCTTGTAAGCCGCTTCGGTGGCTTGTCTGCCTTTTGGTGTCCTGGATAATAATCCTGTTCGGATTAGAAACGGTTCGTGGACATCCGTGATAGTGTCTTCTTCCTCGCCGGTTGCAGCTGCCAGGGTAGAAAGCCCCACTGGCCCCCCGGAGAATTTGTTTACCAAAGCATCCAGGATGCGGCGGTCATTTTTATCCAAGCCTAAATTATCAACTTCCAAAAGTTTCAGCGCTTCGTTCACTACATCTAAAGTAATTGTATCATGGCCGTGGACCTGGGCAAAATCCCTGACTCGCTTTAAAAGCCGGTTAGCAATGCGCGGGGTAAAGCGGCTGCGCTTGGCCAATTCCATGCTGGCAGAGTCTTCTATGGGTGCATTTAAAATTTTGGCCGAGCGACTGATTATTTTTTTTAATTCTTCAGCTGTGTAATATTCCAAACGGTACGTGGCGCCAAAGCGGTCTCGCAAAGGGGAAGAAATTAGGCCGATTCTGGTAGTGGCGCCAATGAGCGTAAATTTCGGCAAATCCATCCTAATGCTTCTGGCTCCGGGGCCCTTGCCCAAAACAATATCCAAAACATAATCTTCCATAGCCGGATACAAAACCTCTTCCACAACCTTATTTAAGCGGTGGATTTCATCCACGAATAAAACGTCGCCTTCGGCCAAATTGGTCAGTAGTGATGCCAAGTCTCCTGCCCTCTCAATTGCCGGACCGGATGTGACTTTAATATTTACGCCCATTTCCTTGGCCACAATGAATGCCAGCGTGGTTTTGCCCAGCCCAGGCGGCCCGTAAAACAGCAAGTGCTCGATGCGCTCTTTCCTTTTTTTTGCCGCTTCCATGACAATCTTTAAATTTTCCTTGACCGCGGTTTGGCCGACGTATTCGTCCAAAGACGACGGGCGGAGATTTTGTTCAATGACAATTTCTTCGTCATCCATGGAAGCGGAATCCAGCGGGGAAAGGTTTTCTTTTTTGGAGTCGATCATATAAATATAATCCTAATGACCCGAATAATATCCGAATTATCCAAATGTGCCAAAAGGGAGTTTTCGGGTCATTAGGATGCCGATTCGGGGTATTCGGATTACAATATCTTAATTAGTTTGTGAAGGAATTGGTGGTATAGCTGTCGGGGTTGTGGTGGAAACGAATTTTTCTTCCTTATGGAACAAGGCCGGCGGCTGGTAGATGGATTTAAACGTGGAAGTTGACGTCTCCCCGTCTTTGGTAACTACCCTGGTCCATAAGGCTTTCATGGATCCGTCTGTTTTTTTGTCATACTGGACCGGGTTTTCCAAAATGACTTGCCTGCTGTCTTTGGTGCCGTAAAGTTCGAAAATCAATTTATACTTGTTTTCAAAATGCGGCCAGATAAGCAGATAGGACGGGGTGTCGTTTTTAAATTTTAAATCCACTACTCCAGGGTAAATTGTCGCATCCGTGCCCTGGGGCGCGTAATATTGCACGGCGTAAGCGTGGTTGCGGCGCTCTCGTATGGGCAGGCCGGCTTGCATGGCCGCGCGAAAAACCGTGGATGACACTTGGCATAACCCGCCGCCGAATTCAGGTATGGTGCCTTCTTTTTTTATGACGAGCTCGGGCAAAAAACCATGTTTGCCGTCAACCGGCCCTAAATATTTATTAAAGCTGAATTCTTCGTTCGGCGCTACAATAATGCCTTTCATCCGTTCTACGCCGACTTCAATATTATGGATGCGGTTTTTTGGGCTGCCTGAAAAACTTGATTCGCCTTTGGCAACAAGTTCTTTTATTCCCAGTTCATTGGTGTCTGACAGCGTTGTTTGCGGGTGGGTTACATAAACCGGCAAGTCCATGGACTGCCTGCCTGAAGATAGGGCTGAGATGAGATTAAGGGAAGACTTGTAGATATCAACCTTAATTCCGTTTTGCGGCTGGATGAATTCCGTAGCAATGTTGTCCTTTATGGTCAGGCGCGGCTGGGTAACCGGCACGTCAATATTCTTTGCCGCCTCTTTCAAATAGGAATAAACTTTATCCAGCCGGTACTGGTAGGTAATTATTTTTTCAGGCTTAACCTGCGGCTTGCCGAAAGACCTGAGCAGGGAAGCTTTTAAAGTCTCCTGGGTCGGGACAAAAATTTTACTTTGGCGGATTTTGGTTTGTCCCTTAAAAGAATTTACGGTTTCCTGGTCCAGCGTGATTTTTTGTTCCCCGTAAACCAAAGACATAGCCGGCTCACCGGCCGCTTTGATAACCTTTGGAGAGAAAGCCAAAAGTAACATGATAAGAATGGCAGCGTTTTTATGTCTCATTAATGTTGGAATTCAATGATTCGGGTTTTTTTTGGAAGATGGCGCTTGATTTTATCAGCCCACTCAATGACTGTTACGGTGTCTTTTTTGCCCCAGAATTCGTGCAGTCCCAACTGATCGGCTTCGGCAAAACTTTTGGTCCTGTAAAGATCCAGATGGTAAAGCAGTATCGGTTTTTTTCCGCTTCCTGTTTTTGGCAGGCTGGCTTTGTAAAAATGCATTAAGGCAAAAGTCGGGCTGGGCATGTTTTTTTTAATTCCCAAACGCCTACCGAGCGCTTTTGTAAATGTGGTTTTGCCAGAGCCCAAGGGCCCGATTAAAGCCAAAACCTCGCCGCCTTTTAAGCCTTCGGCAACCTGCCTGGCAAAAGTCCTTGCATTTTTTAATTTAAGAATTTGATGCTTCTTCATAAAACTAATGCGAATGATGCGAAATAGTATGCGAAAATCGCGAAATCTGCTGCAAACACTTTAATGTATTTTTCGCGTAATTCGCATAGCCTTTTGCGATATTCGCATTATATATATTATTTTACCCGGATTGACGGATTAAGTAAAATTTTATATACTTTGGAATCGGACCCTTTATATGGAACAAAATATCGAGCAGCAAATTTTTGAGCAGTTCTCAAAAGCCAATAAAATTTTAATCGCTTTACCGGAAGCTGTCACCGCGGACGCCCTGGCCAGTTCTTTGGCTTTGGCGCTGTTTTTAAAACGTCTGGACAAGGATGTTGAAGTGCTGACTTCCGGGGTGTTGCCGGAAAATTTAAGCTTCCTTCCCGGCTACCAACTGATAAAATCCGACATTAGCAGCGGCAAAAGCTTGGTTGTGACAGTGGATACCTCAGTTAAGAAATTGGATGAAATTAGCTATCAAGTACATGACGGCAAAGTCAGTATTTATCTTAAGCCCAAAGACGGAAGCTTTACCCCGGAGGACGTGTCTTTTTCCACGGAAAAATTTCCGGTAGATTTGCTGGTGGCCGTCGAGTGCCGGTCTTTGGAATCCTTGGGGCAGCTTTTCGAGAAGCACGCGGACCTGCTGTTTGGAATCCCTAAGATAAATATAGACAACAAGGCCGGCAATGAGTATTTCGGCGCCATCAATTTAATTGACATTAACGCCAGCTCGGTCGCGGAAATAATTTCTTCGCTGTTTGAAAAATACGAAACCCAGCTGGTCAACGAAGATATTGCCACCTGTTTGCTTACCGGAATTATTACCAAAACCGACAGTTTCCAGCATGTCCAAACCACGCCCAAGGCTTTTGTAAAAGCCTCTGAGCTGATAAGCTTGGGCGGCAGGCAGCAGGAAGTCATTAAGAATATTTATAAAACCAAATCCTTGCCCATGCTGAAATTGTGGGGCCGGGCCTTGGCCAGACTGAAAGTCAACGATAATTTGCAGGCCGCCTACTCGGCTTTAAATCTCGGCGATTTTGAAAAAGCCGGAGCCAGTGAAAAAGATTTGCCTGAAGTGCTAAAAGAACTTTTAGATAACATTTCCGGTTATCGTCTTGTCGCGCTTTTCAGTGAAAGGCCGGACGGAGGAGTTTCGGGTATACTTGCAGTCCATCCTCAAATTGACATGGATGTTTTGGTCCAGCAAATCCATGGATTGGATTTGTCTAAAGATGGAAACCTCGGGGCGTTTAAAGTCTGCCGGCTTGTTTTGCCAAAAACTTCCCTTCTTGAAGCCGAAACCAAGCTCGTTGACGCCTTAAGCAAAACCCATTCCGGATTTTTGCCGGAGATATAAAATTATTCGATTAAATTAATACAAGGATGCCCCCTGCGCAGCGCAGGGGGCATCCTTGTATTTTAAGATTTTAATTTTTTGATGCCTATCCCAAAAAAATGTTATAATAAATGCACGCTTTGAGTAGAATCATTTTTTAGAAACCAAAAAACAAATGTCCGTTCATAATTTTTTGCCAGGAACTGAAAAAGACCTTCAAAGGTCTTTGGATGACTTAAGCCGCAGGATGCAGGAAGACGAAGCTAAGGCTAAGGCTTCGGGTTTAGGCTTGCCTTACGTGGACTTGCATAATTTTCCCATAGATTTGAATGTGCTCGGGTTGTTTACCAAAGAAGAAGCGGAAAGCAGCGGAGCCGTGCCGTTTTTCAAGGATTTGACCGATTTAAGGATTGGCGCGACCGATCCGGAGAATCCGCTGCTTTTGGAGAAAATCGACGAGTTTTCCAAAAAACACAAAATCAGTTTGTACTTGATTTCCAAACCAAGCCTTGCCCAAGTCATGAAGTTTTACAGCAAAGTCCTGCGGCCTAAGCCTGGGCACGACGAGACTGTTAGGGTAGAAACACAGGAAGAATATGGAAAAATACTCAAGCTGCTTGGGTCCGAAGAAGAGCAGGCAAAAAAAAGCGCCTCTGAACTTTTGGGGATAATTTTCGGGGCCAGTATTTTTTTCAGCTCTTCCGATATCCATTTGGAGCCGGAAGATCATTTCGTCAAACTGCGCTACCGCATTGACGGCGTGTTACAGGACATGCTGCATTTTTCCAAAAGCCTGCAGCGCTCCATTGTTACCCGCATTAAAATAATTTCCAAGCTCAAGCTGAACGTGGAAAATGTTCCGCAAGACGGCCGCATTACGTTTTATTATTTGGGAAAGCCCATAGATGTCCGCGTTTCAATTTTGCCGAGCGCTTACGGGGAGGAAATTGTCATGCGACTTTTGGGAACCGGCGCGGTTAGCTTGAAACTTTCGGACTTAGGCCTGAGCCAGGATGACCAGGAAATCATAAACAGGCAGCTGGCCAAACCCAATGGCATGATAGTCACCACCGGCCCGACCGGCAGCGGCAAGACCACGACTTTGTACGCGTTTATAAACGAACTCAACGAGCCTGGCGTAAAAATTATCACTTTGGAAGATCCGGTGGAATACAAGCTGGAAGGAATTGTGCAGACGCCAATCGACCATGGCGTGGATTTTGATTTTGCCAAAGGCCTGCGCGCAATTTTAAGGCAGGACCCTGACATTGTCATGGTCGGCGAAATCCGCGACCAGGAAACTGCGGAAACTGCCATGCAGGCGGCATTGACCGGCCACTTGGTTTTGTCGACTTTGCACACCAATGATGCGGCTGGCGCCATCCCGCGCTTGCTTAACATGGGAGTTAAGCCGTTTGTCATCGGTCCGGCGCTTTCGGCAGTTATTGCCCAAAGGCTGGTACGGAAAATCTGCCAGAACTGCAAAACCAAAGCCGCGCTATCGCCGGCTGTAATGGAAAAAATCACTTTCCTGCTAAAGCAATTGCCAAAAAATAAAAAAGAAAAATTGCCGAAAGCTTTGCAGTTTTACCATTCAACCGGCTGTGAGCAGTGTCATCATTTGGGATATAAAGGCAGGGTTGGCATTTACGAAGTTTTGGAAATTACGCAAAAAGTACAGGATTTGATTATGAAAGATTCTGTCATGAGCGCGTACAAACAGGCTGGTGTTGGGCAAGGCATGATAACCATGGTCCAGGACGGGTTACTTAAAGCCTTGGACGGAATTACGGATGTGGAAGAAGTGTTCAGGGTGGCAGGGGAGTGATTTCTACTAAATACTAAAAGATACGAAAAATACTAAATTAAAATACCGCTTGTTCAAGCGGTATTTTAATTGTTACCCTTGACAAAATGGGCAAAAAGGTGTATAATAGCAAAACTATTATGCCAATGGCGTAGTAGTTGGTTTTTTGCCAAATTTAAGGGGGATATTAAAGAAGGAAAAATACTTTGGGCGGAAAAGCGCAGGGGTTAAATTGTCTTGCGCTTTTCCGCCCAAAGTAGCGGGCGCGAAGTTAACCGGGCAGCCCCCGGTAAAGGTGAAAGAAGATGAAAAAGTATTTCTCAATCGTGCTTTTTGTGGTGGTTTTTACAGCCATCGCCGTAGCCCAGGAGACCACGGAACAGCGCCTTATGGCATTGGCGCGTAATGAAGCGGTGGTTTCGCAGATGGCTACTCGCGCCGCTAAAACGGCGCAGCCGCAACCGCAGGCTATTAGCGTAACTTGCGACCAGCCACTGTTTTACGCGTCGCGTAGCACCGGCGACATCCGCACCTTGTGCGATGTTAACGGTGACGGCAAAGCCGACTTTGTCGGCAAGTTCTTCGACATTCCAAACGGAAGCGGGTATTTTGTGAGCGCCCTGTCATCGAATCGCGGCGGAAACCAGTTGTTTGCCGCAACCGATGCCGGCAGCGTGTTTACACTTACAGATACGGATCGGAACGGTGTCGCGGACCCGCAATTCGTCCGGGAAAACCCTGGCCTGTCATACACCGAACGGTTGTTGCCGCTTTTTGACGGAACGATGAGTTACGTTTACACAGAGAACTCATCAACCGGCCGGTTTAATTTGTATAGGCTGGAGTCCACGCAGACCAGCGTGTCGTCAGGCGACGTGCCTAGGTACGCGCAACGCATTGCCGGATCTGTTATGGCCCGGGACGGCGTTTACACCATCGACACAGGAATGGATGCGGTGCGCAAAATCGGCTTCAATGGTGTTGGCTATCTTGACAACAAGAATAGCAGCAACGAAGTTTTATACAAAGGCGGCAGGATTACCAGCATTGCGCTGGACGAGAAGTTGGGATTGATGTTTGTCCTGCATGCTGGCGACTGTAACGACCAGCTGATTCCATCGGTTTCCGCCACTCCAGCGCCTTGCGCCGCCGCATCTGTGGTTGTGGTGAATTTGAACAAAGGTGTAATGGGGTCTGCAAGGGTTCTGGCAAACGGCCCGGAATTGAACGTGTATTATAGCTTCACCGCCCATTCAATGGTCGCGCGCAATGGCAAGTTGTATGTCGTCGTCAATAGCCCAGGAAACAACGGCCATTGCATTCTGGAATATCGGTATGACCAATTCAAAGGCCAGCCGGTAAACCCGGCGGTATTTGCGGATGCTGACCTGCTCGGAGAATGGGAATTTGTTGGCGCACTGTCGTTTTTCGACGGCGGGCCGATAAATAACAACGTTGCGGTTCCGGTAAATCCAGTAAATCCGTAGTTTTCCTTCTTCTCGCGCGGGCGGTGATCGCAAGATTGCCGCCCGTGTTTTTTATGATTGAAATTTTGGCAACAAGGGGCATCCTTGATCAGATCAAGGATGCCCCTTGTTGAGTTGAAGTTTGTGTCGTAATAAAAATTTTATGGACAAAAGCTGCAAAATTTGCTATAATATATTTACACAATTAAATTTTTGAAACAAAAAAGAAAAATTTAAGAGGGAAAAATATGAATCCTTATACTTATCAGAGAAAAAGCCATCCAAAAAAGAAAATGGCCAAAAGTGTTGCGCCCGGGTCTGCGATGTCTTTTATCAAGCATGTTGCCAATTACAATATCAGTCCGGCTATTGCTTTTTCATTCATTTTATTCGCGGCTTTTTCTTCCGTCTCTTTGACATTCGTGCTGTGGGCAGAAGCGCCTACCGTATATGATTCGCCAGTAACAGCGGTAAACGCCGTAAAATCATTTGCCAAAGCCGAAGGCGCAGTTTTAGGGCAAACAACGAAAGCTGATTTGAACAAAGTAGAATACCTGACTGTTC
Organism: Patescibacteria group bacterium; assembly: GCA_013387205.1. Taxonomy (GTDB): domain Bacteria; phylum Patescibacteriota; class Doudnabacteria; order UBA920; family UBA920; genus AMAZON01. The sequence goes on from WARV01000019.1 coordinate 35,111, forward strand.
CGGGTAATAAGAAGCTTAAGTTAAAAATTCAAGCATCAAATTTTACGGACGGCAAATGGAGCTATAACGTATTTTGGAGCAAACCGGACGGACAAGGCGGCTCAATTTACATTAGGCCGTCTTACGATAAGAACAAAAACGTTTACAGTTTGGACAGTACTCAGGCTTTGGAAAAATATGGCAGCGGCAACATTACGACCGATGCGGTATTTATCCCAAGTACCAAATACGTTTTGGAGTTTTATTCCAAAGCTGATGGCAAAGGCAAGCTTCTCTTAAGGAAGTATTTTACAGCGGAAAAATCTCCTGTTGTTGAGGAGACGCCAAAAGAAAACATGGTTTTTTGCACCCAGGACGCAAAAATTTGCCCGGATGGGACAGCAGTCGGCAGGACTGGCCCCAAGTGCGAATTCGCCCCATGTCCGTCTACAACAAAATAACATTAGATGAAATTTAACCCCGCCTTTCGCGAAGGGCGGGGTTTTTAGTCGACTATATAAAGGTTTTTGTTTATAATTAAACTAGTCCTATATGGTCAAAGAGCACCTTTGGCCAACATCAATAACACTATTTTTATGGCCAAAACAGAAACACCAAAATACATGTTAGTTGACGGCAACGCGCTTATTCATCGCGGTTATCACGCCATGCCCAATTTGTCCACGAAGAACGGCGAATTGACCGGCGCGGTCTACGGCTTTAGTTTGATATTGCTGCGTGCCATAGCCGACATTAAACCTACGCACATTGCCGTGACTTTCGATTTGGCTGCCCCGACTTTCAGGCATGTGGCTTACGCGGAATACAAAGCCACCAGGGTAAAAGCCGACCAGGAACTTTATGACCAGATCCCCCGGGTCAAAGAAGTGGTTAAGGCTTTAAACATCCCTATTTTTGAAAAAGAAGGCTACGAGGCCGATGACTTGCTGGGGACACTCGCTACGGATATTTGTAAGCACTGCAAAGGGCAGTGCGAAGTATTTATCGTTACCGGTGATTTGGATACTTTGCAACTGGTTAACGATTGCGTTAAAGTTTACACTCTTAAAAAAGGACTGGCTGACACTTTGGTTTACGATGAGCAGGCAGTAGTTAACCGCTATGGATTAAACCCTAACCAGATGGTGGATTACCGCGCGCTTAAAGGCGATCCTTCCGACAACATCATTGGCGTAAAAGGAATTGGCGAAAAAACCGCGGCTGAACTGATAAGGAGATTTGGTAGCCTTGATGAGTTATATAAGTTCGTTCACAAAGCTGCGAAGTCCCGTACCGAACCGCCAGGTTCTGGTACTGGGATTAAAGCCAAAAATAAACCAGAGGACATCAGGCCGAGAATTTTAGAGCTTTTGGAAAAACAGGAAGCTTCTGCCCGCCAGTCTTTTGAGTTATCCAGGATTATGTGCGAAGTGCCCGTAGAAACTAGTTTGCCCAAATACGAATTCGGCCAGGAAAATTTTGAAGCGGCTTTCAAGATGTTCCAGGATTTGGAATTTAAAAGCTTGATTGCCAAACTGCCGAAAACTTTTGCGCCAACGGTCAAGCCCGAAGAGTTTGAAGCGGCAGGCAGTACGGCAGAGCCTTTGCATAAAAAGCCGAGCAAGCAGAAATATATTTTGGTGGAATCGGAAAACCAGCTTAAAGAAGCATTGAAAGATTTCCATAAACAGCCGGAAATTGCCATTGATACGGAAACGGACAATGTGAATCCCATTGACGCCAAAGTCATAGGCGTATCTTTGTGCTGCATTGACGGCAGTGCTTACTATATTCCTGCGCCGCTGGCTTTGGAAAATCCTGAACTAAAAAAAATAATTGAAGGACATGCCAAAAAAGTAGGGCATAATTTGAAGTTTGATTATCTGGCTTTAGAAAATGCCAAGATTAATTTAGCCAGTTTGTCTTTCGATACCATGGTGGCTTCGTATCTTTTAAATCCCGGAACACGCCAGCACAATTTGGACGCTTTGGCTTTTAGCGAACTTGGCTACCATATGGAGCCGATTGAGGAACTGATTGGTAAAGGCAAAAAGCAGATAACTATGGACCAGGTGCCGCTGGATCGCGTGGCGCATCATGCCTGCGAAGACGTGGATATGACTTACCGCCTTAAGAGCCTTTATGAGCCGGAACTGAAAAAATCCGGCTTGAGCGGGATCTTTTACAATATTGAAATGCCGCTCGTAGAAGTTTTAGCCAACATGGAAAGGTGGGGAATTGAACTCGATGTGGAGTTTTTGGCTGAACTGTCAGGCCAGGCTGAAAAAGAAATTAACAAACTGGAAAAAGAAATCCACGACTTGACCGGCGAGCCGGAATTGAATATAAATTCACCTTTGCAGCTAAAAAAAGTTTTGTTTGAAAAGTTAAAATTGGAGCCTGTTAATAACAGAAAAACGAAAACCGGCTTGTCCACTGCCGCTTCGGAACTGGAAAAAATTATTGGACAGCACCCGGTTATTGAAAAACTTTTGGATTACCGCGAGCTTTCCAAACTGCAGTCCACATACTTGTTGGCCATGTCCGAGCTGGTCAATAATAAAACCGGCCGACTGCACACTAGCTTTAATCAAACCGTGACAGCGACAGGAAGATTATCGTCATCTGACCCCAACTTGCAGAACATTCCAGTCAGGGGTACGGGTTTGGGCAGCCAAATTCGCAAGGCTTTTAAGCCGGCCAAAGGCTTTAAGCTTTTGTCTTTGGATTATTCCCAAATCGAGCTAAGGATTGTGGCGCATTTGGCCCAAGACCAAAAAATGATGGCCGTGTTTAAGAACGAAGAAGATATCCATACCAAAACTGCCATGGAAATTTTTGGCGTTAAGGAAGAAGATGTAACCAAAGACATGAGGCGCGATGCCAAAACCATCAATTTTGGAATTTTATACGGCTTGTCGAGTTTTGGGTTGTCTAACCGGATTGGGCAGGTAAGCCGAGCCGAGGCTAAAGAGTTCATTAATAAATACTTTGCCGCGTATCCGAGAATTAACGATTATATAGAAAACATCGTCAAGGTCGCGCACGAACAGGGGTTTGTCACCAATGAGCTGGGCCGGGTCAGGAAGTTCCCCGAAATCCATGCTAGGCAGTGGGCGGTCCGGGCAGCGGCTGAGCGCGCAGCTATAAATTTTCCCATACAGTCTTTGGCAGCCGACGTAATCAAGGTGGCCATGGTTGATATATATAAAGAAGTTAGAAGCAAGAATCAAGAAGTTAGGATGTTATTGCAAGTACATGACGAATTAGTTTTCGAAGTACGTGAAGATTTGGTGGAGTTTTACGCGAAGAAATTTATTCCTTTAATGGAGAACTCTATAAAATTATCAGTTCCTGTTAGAGTGGAAGCCAAGGCAGGGGATAATTGGGGAGAGATGGATCAGGTTAGTTTATAGCTTTTAGTATTCAAAAAATCGGCAAAAGGCCTTCGCCAGCTGGCGAATTTTTGCTATGATATAGGAAAGGCAAACTTAAGACTTTAAAGTTATGGCATTATCTACTTTTCATCAAAAACAAAAGAATTTAACGAGCGAAGAAATCCAAAGCCTTATTAGCAGGAGAGAGTTTGAGTTGGAGCAGGTGTTCCAGCAGGTCGAGGTTAAGTCGCCGAACACTCCGTTAAGGATTGCAGTGCTAGGCTGCGGGGATATTAGGATTGTCGACCCGTACAGGAAAATATTCGCCGGGCTTTTAAACAGGCAGGTCAGTATAAATATTTTTGACATTACGATTGAACATTTAAAAGGCGAGAGCAATGTTTATGAATTTGACGCAACCCAGCCGGTGCCCGAAGGCCCTTATGATATTGCTTATGCCAACGAACTGTTAAAGTTCATTGAGACAGAAAGGCAGTGGTATGCCATTGAAAATTCCTACGGAGCGTTAAACGACAACGGCGTGGCTATCCATATTTTAGACAACCAGGATTTTGACGAATCTATTCCTGCCGCAGAAGGGTTTTATAAAGTGCCTCTGGAAATGTGGAAGAGGAACATGTATATGCAGGGTATTCAATTTTACGAAATTCCGCTGTTTACCGGTCCCAAGAGAAAGGTGGAAGAAGCTTTGGCTTTAGTGCTGGTTAAATAATATTTTAATTTTATCCACAATTGTTGACAAAAGGTGGACAAACGTATACCATAATATTATAGATAATACTTAAAGTATACGCATATGCCAGAAACAAATATCAACGAACAAATAAAAGGCGAGATAATAATTTACAAAGCTGCCGAAGGCCCGGAAGTCTTAGTTAATTTTGATAATGATGATGTTTGGGTAACTCAAGCAGATATTGCCAATCTGTTTCAAACAGAACGAAGCGTCATAACCAAACACGTCGGCAATATTTTTAAATCCGCAGAACTAAGCGAGAATTCAGTATGTGCAAATTTTGCACATACTGCCGCTGACGGAAAAACATATAAAGTTAAGTATTATAATCTTGATGTAGTAATTTCTGTTGGGTATAGGGTAAATTCAAAAAAAGCCACGTTATTCAGGAAATGGGCAACTCAGAAACTAAAAGAATTGATGGTAAAAGGCTATACTGTCCAAGCAAAAACTTTGAAAGAGCAGCATAATTTCCAGTTAAAGGAATTACAACAGACGGTTAAGTTGTTCCAGAATGTTTTAGACCAGCAAAGGGCCGAGGGATACGAAAAGGATTTGCTGAATATTATTACGGACTACGCTGGAACGTGGGCGATTTTAAACAAGTATGACGAAGGCGAGCTGCGGATAGAAGATGTCACCAAAAAGACTGCCAAAAAAATCGGCCATGAAGAAATTGGGAAAATTATTGAAAAATTCCGGGCGCGGTTAGTTGCCAAAGGCCAGGCCAGCGGGTTTTTCGGACAGCAGTCCCCGGGCAAACTCCAAGCGGTTTTGGGTAGTATTTTCCAAACTTACGAAGGAAAAGAATTGTATCCGTCCTTGGAAGAGAAAGCGGCTCACTTGTTTTATTTCTTGATTAAAGACCATCCTTTTGTGGACGGTAACAAGCGGATTGCCTCTTTGGTGTTTTTGCTGTTCTTAGTTGAAAACCGGTTTTTAATAAACAGGAAAGGCGAGCGCAAAGTCAACGACAGCGCCTTGGCGGCGTTGGCATTGCTGGTGGCTGAAAGCAAGCCGGAGCAAAAGGATGTCATGGTCAAACTGGTAGTGAACATGATAAATAAAAAATAATAAAATAATATTTAAAACCCGCCCTTCGACCTGTTCGGGTTTGCTCAGGGTCGCCTCGAGTGAAATCGAGACGGCGACAAGCTTGAGGGCGGGTTTTGTTTTGCCCTTGAAAAATACCTGTTTTTTTGGTAAACTCAAGCATCAGCCGTGTAAGCTGTTATTTTTATACCAACTTTTGGGAGGATTAATGGCAAGCTTGCAGTATACATTTGAGTCTGTTCTGTTGGAGTTGCAGGACTGGTGCGATAAAATAAGGCAGATTGAGAAAGGTCTGCCAACTGGCGTACCAAGAAACCAAAGAACTGGGAAGCAAAAAAAGAAAATGAAACTGGGGCTGGATAAAATCCGCAACCACATGCCTGAGTTCAATAAGATTTGCTTAAAGATAGAAACCCTGGCCAGAAACGGAGAAAATCCGTGCAGGATGGCGAGTGCTCTGGTGGAGTTTCGCGAAAAGCAGCGCGTGTTGGCCATGAACGGGGGAGATTCCAATCCTTTGACTAGATTCATCAACAGGCATTATTTCTCTCGGGAAACCGTTGCTGTATAGCGCGGCGGCGCAAAGCTTGAAAGCGAGCGGTGGCTATTTGGGCCGCCGCTTTTTTTGTGGATAATGTTTTGTTATTGCTGTTTTTGCTTTTAGGAATAAGGGAAAATATTTTTTTGGTATTTAAAAATTACTGCTATAATAAATTAAAGAAACGTTTCAAAAAACAACCTAAATCTAAATAAAGATAAAATTTCGATGGCGGCCATAGCTACAAAAAGTTATGGCCGTTTAAGTTAACCTAATTATGGATAAAATTGCAAAAAAGATTGAAATTGGACTAAGCTGGTTTGTTCACACTGTTGCCAAGCTGTTTTTGGAATGAGAAGCGCTTTAAATAACAACAATTATCTCCGCCTTACAGCATTGCTGTAAGGCGGGATTTTTTTAAGTTTACAGCAATATTTTAGTCAATTAATATGCTTTTTGGGGCAGTCTCTTGTTTTTGGGGAAATTAACCCTGATATTTAAGGCGGCCTTTTTGGCAGAGGAGAGTATTTTATGTCCAAAATCAGTATACTTAAATTTTTAATTTTTGGATTTTTTTTGTTTTTTGGTTTATTTCCTATAAAGCATGCGCTGGCCGCGCCCTTTTTAACTTTGAGTCCGTTTAGCGGGCACGCGGGCGCAATCAGCGTGAGTGGCGGCGGGTTTTCCTCCGGGGAAGAAGTAAAAATCTTTTTAAGAGATTCAGCAGGATTGCCAGCTGCTACGGTCAAGGCCAAGGCCAACTCGCTGTTCGGTCCGGTAACGGTTAATATTCCCGGCGATACCACCCAGGGCAATATTATGGTTACTGCCGTAGGTTCCACGAGCGGTACGACAGCCTCTAATACTTATTATGTTGTGCCTTTTGCTCCGGTGCTTGATGTAAAATCTAGCGGGAACACGCCAGGGACGGTTATTACTTTGTCTGGTACAGGTTTTGCTCCGGGAGAACAAGTAAATTTCTTTATGGGCGGGGCTGGCGGCGGATCGACAAAGGCTGACGGCAAGGGAAATTTTTCCAAATTTTCTTTTACCATCCCGAGCCTCACTCCCGACACTTACCAGATAGAAGCCAAAGGCGAAACTTCTGGCAGCACGGCAAAAAATTATTTTTATGTCGGTACTTTCTATCCCGTAGCATCGCCTTCTTCGTATTATGTCATGCCAGGCCAGGCAATAACGTTTAACGGTTACAATTTTGTACCGGGCGAACAGGTTAGTGTGGTGATGGGGGAAGGGCAGCAGCCGGTGGGCACTATAACTGTGTCAGGCAAAGGTGATTTTAAAAATGCCGGCAGCTTTACGCCTTCGGTTGACTTAGCCGGGCAAATATTGTCATTCCATTTAAAGAGTTCCAAGTCGGCAGCTGATATTCCGGCCACGGTATCCATCGGCCAGTTTAATTCTTTGGTCACTCCTTCGGCTTATTACTTAATTCCGGGGCAAACTTTGGATTTTTACGGCAAGGGCTTTGCCCCTAACGAAACCATCCAAATATACCAAGGTTCTGCTGCTGACAGCTTGAGCCCGACAAATACCATCACTGCCGATAAAAATGGCGGCTTTACCAAAGCGGGCAGCCTGGTTATTCCGTATTCGGCTGCAAATTCCAGTTTGGTTTTTAAGTTTGTCGGACAGAGCAGTAATACTTCTTCCAGTTTGTCAGTTTCGGTCGGTGCGTTTATTCCGGAAATCCACCCTTCGGAATACTACCTGACGCCGGGCAAAACTTTTACAGTTTGGGGCAAGGGCTTTGCCGCGGGTGAAAAAGTTACAGTTACGGCCGGGCAGGAATCGGTTACGGTCGCTACGGACAAGTTTGGCGTGTTTAAAACCGCCGGGCCGTTTACCGCGCCATATGAGCCAGGTACTAAAGTCGTGGTTACCGCCACAGGGCAAAGTAGCAGTGCTAGCATCAGCGTAACTTTGGGAGTCGGCAGTTTGCACCCGAATATTATCCCGGACAGTTACTATATAACTCCCGGAGACCAGGTTAAATTGTCCGGATACGGGTTTGCGCCAGGCGAAGATGTTTTGCTGCAAAACGGTCAGCAAGAAACTTTGGCAACCATAAAGACCGACAAATACGGAAACTTCACGAACTATTCGGTATCCACGCCTTTTAGCGGTGTAAAAACTTTGGGCTTTAATTTTGTCGGCGCCAAGAGCGGAGCTGTGGGTACGGTTTCAGTCAGTATTGCCACGCTCCATCCTTTGGTAATTCCTGATACTTATTACGTTGTGCCGGGTTCAACTATTAGGGTGATGGGTACCGGCTTTTCCAGAGGCGAGCCTATTACCATAACTGGCGGCACTACGGCTTTGACAGTCAATGCCACCAAAGACGGCTATACCCCCTGGATGCCGGTGACTTTGCCGATGGATTTGCTGGCCAAGGAAATTACCATTACGTTTACGGGCAATGCCACGGGAGCGAGTAATTCCGCGGTTATCGGACTGGCTCCGTTTTTGCCTCAAATTTATCCGAGCACGTATTACACCGCTCCGGGAAGCCTTATAAACCTTAAAGGTACGGGTTTTGCCGCCGGAGAAAAAATAAATATTTTGTTCAACAAGGAAAACGCCACATCCACGACAGCGGATTTGAGCGGCGCGTTTTCCATCCAAGGGTTTAAAATTCCCATTACGTCTGATACTGCCTATTTTAATTTTGCAGGCGTCAGGAGCCAGGCTAGCGCATCTTTGAATATCGCCTTAGCTCCGTTTAACCCGCAAATCTACCCGAGTACGTATTACGCGGCGCCGGGCCAGACCGTGGATTTCTCCGGCGTCGGGTTTGCCCCGGGGGAGTCGGTTGATATTGCCATGAACAGCCAGCCGGTTGAATCCGATGCGGTAAATGACCAGGGCCGGTTTGCCACCAAGAAAATCACCATCCCGATAGACGCTACCAAGGCAGCTGTATTCACGTTCACCAGCCCAATCTCACACGCCAGCGCAACCATTACAGTAGCCTTGTCCGCGTTCCAGCCGCAAATCTACCCGAGCCAATATTTCTCGTCTCCAGGCACGCCTTTGTCGTTTAAAGGTTTTGGCTTTGCGCCGGGCGAAAAAATATCCATCATTTATAACGAACAAGAAGTGGCCACAGCCACAGCCGATGCCAAGGGCAACTTCCTGTCAGATAAAATTAATTTGCCGATGGGCGTAACCAAGGCGCACTTTACTTTTGACAGCTCGATTTCCCATTACAGCAATCCGATTGATGTTTCTGTGGGTGCCTTAAGTCCGGTGGTGACTTTGAGCAGTTATTACGAAGCCGGCGGCAAGCCGCTGACAGTTTACGGTATGGGCTTTGCTTCCAAAGAGCAGGTTGCAATAACGTTTGATAATAACCAGCTCGGGACAGTTACCGCGGACCAGTATGGAAGTTTTTCTTTTAAAACCACAGTGCCGTTTGTCGAAGCCGGAGAAAAACAGGTCCAAGCCACAGGACAGACAAGCGGTGTCAGTTCTTCAGCCACGTTTGGCTTGCCGCAAGCGTTCACTAACGTGCAGCTTAAAGCTTACGCCGGAGCGCCGGGCAGTGCGGTAACTTTTGTTGGCAGCGGTTTTTCGCCATCGGAAACCGTAAATATCACCACTGACAAGACAGGGGAGGCGGCAGTTTACAGTTTTAAGGCGGACGCCAAAGGAAACTTTAATAATTCCGGGTTTGTCATTCCGGCTAACTTTAAAGGCGGGCAGTTAATCATTACCCTAAAAGGCGAACACAGCCTGGCAGCGAGCAAGATTACTTATTATGTGACAGGAGCACAATAGGAATTAAGAATTTAGAATTATGAATTAAGAATTTGGCAGTAACAATTCCCGGATTTCGAGCGATCGCTCGAAATCCGGGAATTGATAAAAGTTAATAAATATAGGTTTTTGAATGGCTCAATCGGGGTTGAGCCATTCAGGGCATTTAAAAACCCCCGTTAACGGGGGTTTTATAATTTATTTGATTTTAGCGATTGCTAAAGCCAGACGGGATTTCTTCCTGGAGGCGGTGTTTTTCTTGATTACGTTCTTTTTGGCGGCTTTGTCCAAGGCTGACATGACTTTTTTCATGGCTTCCATGGCTTCGTTTTTTTTGCCTTCGGCAATCAGCTTCTTGACTTTTTTGACTTCGGACTTAAAAGCATCTTTGGATTTGATGTTTCTGGCTTTGCGGCGGAGAGACTGTCTCATGGCTTTGGCCGCGGACTTGGTGTTTGGCATTTATTAAACCTTTGACATTTGACCTTTGACTTTAGGATGTCAATTGTCAGATGTTAATTGTCAATTGTAATGAAATTAATTTGACACGGCCTTGATAGATTTTTGCAGCAGGTTCTATTAAGGTAAAATTATTTTATCAAAATTCGGGGGAAAAAGCAAGGGGCGGAATTGCTTAAGCAATTCCGCCCCAAAGATTTCATCGAGAGTAAAATAGTCCAGCGCGGTATTCCGGCTTGCCGTGCAACAGTAACATGGCCGCAATGCCAAAACCTTTTTTGAATTTGATTGCCAGCCGCGGTCCGCCTTTGCGCTCTTCTTCCAGGCCGTGGTTGGCTAAAGCTAAGGCGGCACCGAACTCTACCCGGCCGGTTTTGATGCTGGCGTGGGAGCCGTCGGAATAAAAATTCCTCCGGCCGTTGGTGGCTAGCAGGGTTTGCAGAAAAGCCCCTTCGCTGACAAGTCCCACGCCTTCTTCGCCGAGTTCAAGCTTCCAGCGGATGCTGTAGGCCGGCTCGAGCACGCGGTATTTTTCTGTCTCGTTTTTGGCGTGAACCGCCTCTTTGGTGGCTGGTTCGCTTTCGTGCCCGCCGATGCTGTCGATGAACGCGGCATTCAGTCCAGGAGATATCCGCAAAATGTGCTTGTAGCGGAAGTTCTTGGCTACGCCAAATGCCCCCACCCGGTAAGTTTCGGAGCCGTAATACAAGGCGCCGATGCCGGCCCTGCCTCGGGCAACGCCCAAATCCAGCGAAGCGCTATGCACCCTTTCGGAAAAAACAAGTTCCGTGCTTTCCAGTTCCGCTGCAGCTTTTCTTTCTGCCACAGCCTCATGCCTGCCGCTGGTTTTGTCGACAGGTTCACTGTCACTTGCCAGAAGCGCCGGTAAGCCAATTAGGCATAAAAAAAATACTCTCTTTCCCATCATTCCTCCCTTTTTCAATCTTATCGAGACTACAAAACAGCCCCAAGATTTCCAGTAAAATTTACACTATTTTACTGCTTTGGTCAAGATTTTAGATAATTGCTATTATAAGTTACGTAATAAAAATTACTCCTCTATAAATGACGGCCGTCATTTATAGAGGAGTAACAAAACGTTATATTTTCAACTCTTCAAAGATTTTGTAAATTAAAACGCCTGTCGTAGAGTAAGGGTTTTGCTCCTCCTATTCGCGCGAATAAGAGAATGGTTAGGATTTTTATAACGTGGCTTAAGCCCTAGAAATTATACAAAATCAAAGAATAAAAAAAAGGCGGGACGCGTGATTGCGTCCCGCTTTCGCGGTTGCTATAAGAGCTTTTTCATCCAGTCTGGACAGGTAAGAATCTGAGCGTTGCGGCCGTCGCTGAATTCGACTCTGATTTCCTCCTTGTTGGCTGTGACCCTTCTTGCCCCTAGCCGATCCAGAAGAAATGCCCCCACATACTCGCTGTTGGAAAACAGGGGCTGTTTGAGCTGGGAGACGAAATCCCGAAAATCCGCTTGGACAACAGGGCTGGATAAATCAGGCAAATCTTGAACCAAAGTTCTTCCAGGATGAAGTCCTGAAACTTCAATGTTCATCTCAAAATGCGGTATCATAAGTCCCTCCTTAACCTTTCTCCTTTCCCAGCGATTATAGCAGATGGCCATAAAAAAACAAGAGAGAGTAATTAGGAAGCTCTTAAGAATAATCTCTCCATTAATTTGTGAGACTCTTCGTTGTTCGACTCCTTAAGAATGACGCCTGGATATATAAGATTGCTTCGGAAACAAGCCAAAGCCCTTGTTTCCTCGCAATGACATCCTTTGTTTCCTGTCATCGCGAGGAGCCCGCAGGGCGACGTGGCGATCCTTAACCAAGGAAAGATTGCTTCGTCGTCAGATGCATTCCTCCTCGCAATGACAAGATGTGATCGATATTGGCCAAAGTTACTCTTTGACCATAAAAATAACGGCTAAATCCTAGGAAATTCAGGATTTAGCCGTTAAAAATATATTAATTTATCTTTGTTTGGTTTTTAATCTTTTCAACTGCTATCCTATCACGTAAGCGCGCGGCAACCTCGCCCCAGTAGTAGAACCTTCGGTTCACTACGGGGCTTCGCCCAAAGTTAACTTTTTACAAGACGCTTAATTTTTTTAATTTCATTAAGCCTGTCCCGAAGTTTTGCAGCCAGCTCGAATTCCAGGTTCTTTGCAGCCAGTTCCATTTGTTCATCAAGCTCGTCCATGTAAAACTTCAGTTCATTTTTATCCATCTTGGTTATGTCGGCATTAAACCGGCTTTCTGCTTCGGTGATAGATTCGGCAGATCTTTGTCCTGCCAAGCGCGTATCGGCAATGGCTTTCTTTATAGATTGAGGAGTGATGCCGTGGGTCTTGTTGTATTTTTCCTGTATGGCTCTCCTTCTATTGGTTTCATCAATTGCCCGTTTCATTGATCCGGTAATTTTGTCCGCGTATAACACAGTGTGCCCGTTTAAGTGGCGGGCGGCGCGGCCCATCATTTGCATGAAAAAAGTTTCTGATCTTAAAAATCCTTCCTTGTCAGCATCCAAAATTGTCACCAAAGAAACTTCGGGCAAATCCAATCCTTCGCGCAACAGGTTAATGCCAACCAGCACGTCGTAAACGCCAAGGCGCAAGTCGCGCAGAGTTTCCAAGCGGTCAAAAGTATCCACGTCAGAATGCACGTAGTGCACCTTAATGCCGTTTTCTTTCAGGTATTCACTCAGTTCTTCTGCCATGCGCTTGGTTAAGGTGGCAACTAAAACGCGCTCTTTGGCGGATATTCTTTCTTTGATTCTTTCTATCAAGTCATCAACTTGGTTTTTTATTGGTTTAATTTCTATGGTTGGATCTATTAATCCCGTGGGGCGGATGATTTGTTCTATTATAGCCTCTTCATTTTTCCCTCTCCCTTGAGGGAGAGGGGGAGGGGTGAGGGGGATTAATCTTTTCGGTTTAAAATCTGCTTTTTGGTTCAGGCTGGCTTCAATTTCAAAATTGGCCGGCGTGGCGGAAACGAACACGGCCTGGCTGATTTTCTTTTCGAACTCGGCAAATTTTAACGGGCGGTTGTCGAGCGCAGAAGGCAGCCTAAAACCATAATCCACCAAAGTGGTTTTGCGCGACTTGTCGCCTTCGAACATGGCGCCGATTTGCGGTATGGTCTGGTGTGATTCGTCAATAAACAGCAAAAAGTCATCCGGAAAATAATCAATCAGCGTGGAAGGCGGTTCGCCCGCGCTGCGGCCGTCCAAATGCCTGGAGTAGTTTTCTATGCCGCTGACAAAACCGGTGTTGGTCAGCATTTCCAAATCAAAATTCGTGCGCTGCTCAAGGCGCTGGGCTTCCAAAAGCTTGCCCTGGGCTTTTAATTCTTTCAGCCTTTCCGCCAGTTCCAGCCGAACATTTTCCATGGCTTTTTGCAACTGGTCTTCGGGCGTGACAAAGTGCTTGGCCGGGAAAATAGTAAAGCTTTCCAAATTTTCCAGCTTTTCGCCAGTCAACGCGTCGAGTCTTTCTATTTTTTCAATTTCGTCGCCGAAAAAATCCATGCGGACGATGGTGTCTTCGGAAGACAGGATGATATCTAAAATATCTCCTTGCACCCTGAACGTGCCGCGCTGCAAATCGTAATCATTGCGGTGGTATTGCAAATCAGTCAGGCGGCGCAGCAGCTTGTCGCGCTTAAAGCCCATGCCTTTTTTAATTTCCAAAGACAGTTCCAAATAATTGCCCGGGTTACCCAAGCCGTAAATGCAGGATACCGATGCGACTATTAATACGTCTTTGCGCGACAGCAAAGATTGCGTGGCAGCGTTGCGCAAGCGGTCGATTTCTTCGTTTATTTGGGTTTCTTTTTCTATATAGGTATCGGAGCGGGGGATGTAAGCTTCGGGCTGGTAGTAATCGTAATAGGAAACGAAATAGTGGACCGCATTGTTTGGGAAAAATTCCTGGAATTCGCTGGCCAGCTGCGCTGCCAAAGTTTTGTTGTGGGAGATGACCAGGGTCGGTTTTTGCAAAGTTTCAACAACATTAGCCATGGTAAAAGTTTTGCCTGATCCGGTCACGCCCAAAAGCGTCTGGTATTTGCGTCCAGTTTGCAAAGATTTAATCAAGCCTTCAATTGCTGCAGGCTGGTCACCTGCTGGCTTAAATTTTGAATTTAAAATAAATTTTTCCATAAAATATAGGACTAATAGGGCAGATACGACTTATTAGCCATCTTTAATCATAACAGATTTATTTTTACCTTGTCTATACATTAAGATATGAAAAAAGCCACGGATGCATCCCAAGTCCGTGGCTTCTTTGGAGAATCATCCGTTTGGCCAACGAATGAAATTTTTGAGGAGGGCAGCCAGGCGGCTGCCCCTGCCGTTATTACCAGAATGCCGATTGGAATTCTGGTTTTTGCTGGTCCTTAAGGAAAGGACGCGCGCTTGCGGGAGCGGCAACTAAAAATCGCTTCAAGAAGGTTTGCGGATATTTTGTAGGATAGTCCACGCGCGTTCTTTGGCAATCTTTAGTCCTCGAACTTAAAAATCCTCTTTATTATTGCTGGTGGGTGAAAACGCTGCTGAGGCTTTCTTCATCAGAGGAACAGAATTGGCCAAGGACTGGCCTTGTGGACTGCCAGGGGTTTTGTGTTGCGGATCCAGCGTTTTCACCCATTTGAGTTAAATTCAGATTACTTAATTAAGGTTTTTTTGTCAATAAGCGCGAGAATTGGTAAAATATAAATGCCGCGGAACAGACGCGGATAGCAACGCGGATTCCTCGCTGACAACCGCTTTCTGCGTGTTATCTGCGTAGTTATCCGCGAATAATCAGCGGTATATATGATTGCATTTTTAAAAGGCACAATTTTAGAGAAGGGGCTGACTTATATCATCCTGGAAAACAACGGGATTGGGTATAAGGTTTTTGTCACGCCGGAAACTTTGGAATTAAAACAGGGAGACGAGGCAGCGCTTTACACGTACTTAAAGGTTTCCGACGACGGGCAATCTTTGTTCGGGCTTTCCGATTTTGCCACGCTGCAGTTTTTTGAAATGCTGATAACGGTTTCCGGAGTCGGGCCCAAAGTGGCTTTGGCAATTTTGTCCGCAGCTAAAGTTGATACAATCAAACAGGCCATAGCCAACCAGGACGCGGGCGTGTTCACGCGCATTTCCGGCGTGGGCAATAAAACAGCGGAAAGGATAATATTGGAGCTCAAAAACAAAGTGGGAACCATTGAAGTTTCCGCAGGTGTGGCTGGCAGCAGCGAAGTGTTTGAAGCTTTGGTATCTTTGGGTTATAACCAAAAAGAAGTCAGGGAAGCGCTAAAGCGGGTGAATACCACTTTGCCGGTGCAGGAACAATTGAAGCAGGCATTGCAAGTTTTAGGCAAGGCTTAAAATTAAATTGATCTAATTATTTTAATTTCTAATTGACCTAAATAAACCCCAATCCCTAAATCCCAATTAGACATTAGATATTATTTAAAATAATTAGATCAATTAGGTTAATTAGGAATTTGCAAACGTGAAATTAATTGAGATTAAAGACAATCAGAAAAGTGATTACAACCGTTTCGTAATGAATTGTGAAACGGGTTCTTTTTTGCAGTCCTGGGAATGGGGGAAGTGGCAGGAGAAAATAGGCCGGGAGGTTTACAGGTTTTTTTGCGAAGATGGCGATAAGGTTGTCGCATCGCTGCAACTAGAACAAAGGCCTCTGCCAATGGGGCAGTATTATTTGTATTGTCCGTATGGACCAGTGGTAGATTTAGGATTTAAGATCGAAGATTTAAGAATTATCTTAGAACAATTAAGGCAAAAATTTCCTAAAGCAATATTTATCCGCATTGAGCCAAAAAATCTTAGCAACTTACAACTTACAACTCACAACTCGCCTATAATTAAATCGGCAAATATACAACCGGCAAAGACGCTTATTGTCGATTTAACCAGACCTGAAGAACAGGTGCTTTCCGAAATGCACCATAAGACGCGTTACAACATCAGGCTTGCCCAAAAACACGGAGTAAAAATCCAGGACGAATTCTGTATTAGCATTGGCAACGGCTTGTTTTTTAAGGAAGCGGTTGATTTAATTTTGCAAACTGCGCAAAGGCAAAGCTTTAATACTTATCCGGCAAAATATTACGACGGCTTGATTAATGCCTTGGCTTTGAATAATCGCAACGGCGATTTAAGGCTTCATGTTTATAAGGCAGTTTACAAAAACCAGCTTTTGTCCGCAGCGATAATGCTGGATTTTGGCAAAACCAGGACATTTTTGTTTGGCGGTTCGTCGATGGAGCACAAAAATGTCATGGCTCCGTACTTACTCCACTTCCAAGCCATGGCTGACGCAAAAAAGCAGGGGATGGAGCAGTATGATTTTTGGGGGATTGAGACATCCAGCGGCGAGACTCCGGGTTTTGTCAGGTTCAAGCTTGGTTTTGGCGGAAAAGCCGTAGAATATCCTGGAGCTTATGATATTGTACAAAATAAATTTGTATACGAATTGTATAAAGTTTTCAGAAAAATCCATCGGCTGGCAAATCGAGCTAAATAATAAAGAGACCCTTTGCTTAGAGCAAAGGGTCTCTTTGGTTATAATGGAGATTTTAACGGCTAAATCCTAGATATTTTAGGATTTAGCCGTTTAATTTATAGTTTATTACTTAACCACTAATTCACCGTCAACTAAATCTATTGTGACATTGGAACCCCTTGGAAGTTTTTGGCCGAGCAGGAGCTTGGAGATGAATCCTTCCACATGGTCTTGGATATAGCGGCGGATGGGGCGGGCGCCGAGCAGGGGATCGTAAGCATTTTTTGAAATATCATCAATGATATTTTGGGAGAATTCCAGTTTGATTCCTTTTTCTTTAAGTTTTTCCCGCAAATATTCCAGTTGCAGGAAAGAGATGCGTTGGACTTCTTCCCTGCTTAACGGATTGAACAGGATTATGCTGTCAAAACGATTTAATAGTTCTGGCGGGAAAATTGACGTTAGGGTCTGGTTAAAAAGCCGGGTCTTTATCTGGTCTAAGGTCAGTCCCGTTCTTATCCCTTCCTGGATTTCCTTGGTGCCGGCGTTGGACGTGGCGATAATTAGCGCGTGGGTGACGTCCAGCGTTTCACCCTTTCCCGTCGTCAACCTGCCGTCTTCCAAAACCTCCAAAAAGATATTTAAAATTTCCGGGCTGGCTTTTTCGAATTCATCCAGCAAAAGCAGGCAGAACGGGTAATTTTTTAAGTGTTTTACTAAAGCCGTATCAACACTGCTTCCGGCGTTTCCTAAAAGCTTGCCTAAGCCTTCCTGGCCGCGATATTCAGACATATCCAAACGCAGCAGGTATTGTTCGCCTTTGGCGCTGTCTTGTCCAAAGTAAACCCTGGCTAAAGTTTTGGCAATTTCGGTCTTGCCAACGCCGGTTGGGCCCAAAAACAGAAACGATGCCAGCGGCCTGGTGGACGCGGTAAGCCCGCTGCGCGAGCGCCTTAAGCCTTCTGCTATGGCTTTGACCGCCTGGCTTTGGCCGACAATGTATTTGGCCATGGTCTGTTCAAGATTTAGCAGTTTCTCCGCTTCGGTTTTATTGAAAGCCTGGGAAGGGATATGCGTCCTTTCGCTGACTATTTTTTGGATTAATTCTTCGCCGATAATTTTTATTTTGAAATTTTTTGCCCGTGTCGCGGCTTCCACCAAAACGCTTATGGCCTTTTGCGGCTGGTCAGCGCCTTTTACGTACAAGTCCGTAGTTTCGACCGCTTGTTTAATGGCCTGGTATTTATAGAAGCACTGGCTTTTTCCTTCCAGCAAGGTGGCTTTAACGCAGCAAGCCAGCATAATCCCTTCGTGGCTCAAGTGGCTTAATTCGTAAGATACGAAAGTGCTGTCAAAATTGGCGGTGTCGCGCAAGTATTCGGTATAATCTTCCAGAGTCGTGGTGCCAATGGCCAGTAGGTGGCTGTTTTCCAAAAAATTAACCAGCAGTTCCAGAAGGCTTAATCCCGAAGATGAAGAGGTGCGGGCTAAGTCGTGCATATCTTCAATCACCAAAATAATGTTCCCGGAATTCTCCGCTTCCTTGAGCGCCTGTACTAGCACGTTTTCCGCTTTTCCGCTGTTGCCTAAAATGGCCGAAGTTTCCAGCTTGACCAAACGCTTGTCCTGCAAAACTTCGGGAACCTGTTCCGTAGCCATTTTGTAAGCCAGTTCGTTTACGACAGTGGTGCGTCCGGATCCCTTTGGCCCTTTAATGATGATATTTTTTCCGCCGTCGCTTACTAGCGAAAAAATTTCGTGCAAATCCAAACCCCTGCCCAAAGCCAGAGGCAACGCGCCGTTCTTGGCCAAAAATGTCAGGTCCTGGCTGAAGTGGTCAAGATAGGGAGAAGGCAGGGAGGTTAGCCCTTTGTTTATTTCGTTGTCCGGTTTGAGTTTGGAAAGCTTTTTAAAAACCCGCAAGTCTTCCCGCAGCAAACGGATGTTAAACACCCAAGCGGCAATTATTTCCAAATCTTCCAAAGACAAATTGATGTTAAAGAAAATTGCCTGGATAAAATGATCCTGGGGCAACGCAATTGCCAGCGCGCACAGCAGCATTAGCGGGTCAAGCTGCCGGTTGTGGAGCTTGACGCTTTCCGAAAACGCCACAAAAGGGATTTGCAGGAGTTCGCCTTTTAAAGCTATTGTGTTGACTATGGCATATTCTGACAAAAGCGTTTTAATATCCTCGATATTTATACCAAGCCGCATGAATACCAAAATCACTTCCTTGTCTTCAAGCAAAGCCGAGAGTAAATCTAAGGCCGTAACAGAGCCGTTACTTTTCCCGTCCAAATTTAATTTTTCCCGCTGCCTGCTTCTTTGTTTGGCCAGTTCAAAAGATTTGTTCCAGCATCTTTTGGCTTCGGGGCTGAAAAATTCGTAAATGTCCAGGCTGGCCTTTTTTCCTTCGGCTGCCTGCTGCTGGCTCCAGTTGAGCAGGTTTATCTTGTCGCGGTCCAATTCCTGCTGTTTGCGTTTGGCCCATAAATAGCAGCAGCTGAATGCGGCTACCCAGACAGAAAGGGACAAGTATGACCTGTCGAAAATATCAGGAAGCGTGCCGGTATTTAAAGACATCCAGACCACAAAAGCCAAAGAAAAAAAACCCAGCGCCACGAAGACCCATAGCGCTAAATTGACAGCCTTATCGGCAAATAATTCTATGTTTTCATTGCTTATCCTGTCCTCGGAAAAGCTGCCGGAGAAGGTTAGTTCCACTCCGTCTGCTTGCGATTTTACCGGCCATTCGTTTTTTGTTTTTTTGTATTCGTGGTTGATCATTTTAAAAATAAAGTTACGGCAGCAGCTGGAAAATTATCATGGCGACAATAAAAGGGAGGATAAAAAAGTAAAACAAATCAAATATTGCCAAAAATAAAAGTTTTACGGCAAAGATTACGGACTTCGCTGCCAGCAGAAATATCCTAATGAAAAAACTGATAACCATTCCCGAGCGGGTGTAATCTTTGTATAATGGTTCGCCGAAGTGGCGGGCCAAAGCGACCAGGCCGGTTTTTTGCAGGTAGTAATGGTATTTTCTTTTGTTCCAGGAAAACAAGATGGCCGCACCCGTGGTGTACCACCAGTAAGGCAGGGTTAAAAGGTTTAGGGGAAAGTTTTGCATTGTCTAGATGTTTTTGTTTCTTGTAGTGCTTTGATAATTTTATTATACAATATTTTTCTAAGATTTGCTATTTTTGTAGAATGGTCAATGTACAATGTCATTGCGAACGAGTGCCTCAAAGAGGCCTCTTTGGGGCATCCGAGCGCGGCAATCTTAACGCCTTTAGGCGTCATCCTGAACCCGAATGCATCTGAGGGTGAAGGATCTTTAAATAGATTGCTTCCCCCTTCGCCAAGGCTTCCGAACTTCGCTAAAGCTACGTCGGACAAGTCGGAGGACAGGTCGGATGCACTCGCAATGACGATACTTGTGGTCAAAGGCGCTCTTTAACCAGGACTGTTTTCAACAGCTTTTATCCTGTATAATAGGTATGATGAATTCGATTAAAATTTTAATTAAAAAATATTTAATTCCGGAAAGCCTGCTTAAAGTACTGCGCCCCTTTTACCATGGCGCTATAGCTTTGGCCGGGCATTGGTGTTTTGGCAAACCGAGCGAAAAAATGGTCGTGATTGGCGTAACCGGCACTAACGGCAAATCAACCACGGTTAATTTGATCGCGCGGATTTTGCAGGAAGCCGGAAATAAAGTTGGCTACACTTCCACGGTTACGGTTAATTTCGGGAGCTTGGAGAGTTTGAATAAGTTAAAAATGACCATGCCCAGTGGCTGGCTTTTGCATAAATGGATGAAGCAGATGGTAAATGCAGGGTGCAAGTATGCGGTTTTGGAAGTGTCCAGCGAAGGCTTGGCGCAGAACCGTCATTTGGGGATAAATTTTGACGTTGCGGTTTTTACCAACCTTACGCCTGAGCATTTGGATTCGCATGGCGGGTTTGAGCCGTACAAATTGGCCAAAGCAAGGCTTTTTAAAGCAATTTCCAAGAACCAAGAAACAAGAGCCAAACAAATAATAAATTCCAAATTACAAAAAACAATTATTGTTAATGCAGACGACAAGTCATCGGAATATTACAGAAACCTCAAGGCTGATAAATATTTTTCTTATGGCGTAAAGGATCGGTCCACGGACTTTGCCGCGAAAGATATCAAATACTCTCCAAGCGGGATAGGCTATACGCTGAACGCTTTACGCTATACGCTCAAACTCAAAGGGCAATTTGACGTTTATAATTCCTTGGCTGCAATTGCCACGGCGCAATCGCAAAACATTTCTTTGGAAGTTTGCAAAGCCGCTTTGGAAAAGGTGGAAGTGGTGCCTGGCCGCGTGGAAGTAATTAAACAAGAGCCTTTTACAGTTGTGGTAGATTACGCGTATGAGCCTGAGGAAATGAGGCAGCTTTACGAAACAATCTCCCGCTGGCCGCATAACAAGATTATCCAGGTAATGGGCGCAACCGGAGGCGGCAGGGATAAGAACAGGATTTTTACATTAGGGGAAATGGCCGGCAAATTCGCATCCGCGGTTTTTATTACCACCGATGACCCTTACGATGACGATCCGAAAATTTTAAGCCAGCCCATGGTGGAAGGCGCAGAAAAAAGCGGCAAGCAATTGGAACAAAATTTGTTTTGCGAATACGGCCGCCGCGCTGCCATCGGCCGCGCTGTTTGCATGGCGCAAACCGGGGATTTGGTTTTAATTACCGGCAAAGGTGCGGACCAAAAAATGGCTTTGGCCAATGGGCAATATATTGATTGGGATGATAGAGTAGTAGTGAAAGAAGAATTAGCTAAGTTGCCATCCTTGATTCATAATTCTTAATTCATGATTTTATTCATCGATACATCTGATTTTAATAAAGTGACTTTTGCTCTGGTTGGCAAAAAAGTTTTAAAGAAGTCTTACCGTATCAATCCGCGCGAGAGCCACGAGACTTTAAAAAAACTGGACGAGTTTTTAAAGTCGGTTAAATGTCAAAGGTCAGATGTCAAAGGTGTTTATGTTTGCAGCGGGCCGGGCAGTTATACGGGCGTCAGGATTGGCGTGACTGCGGCGCAGGCTTTGGGCTTTGCTTGGCAAATACCGGTTACAGCTTTGGAAAAAGAAAAAGTTCCAGTCAGCCTTTTGGATCTAGCTAAGGTTAAAGGAAAGAGGTTGTATAGGCCGTAAAAGTTAGAGTTAAGAAATAAGTCGCCTCGTCGGCGATCCGCCGCTTGTCTGCCTAGAGGTGGGGAGAGGCGGGGGTAAGATTGTAGGGGCGGCTTTGAAAGCCACCCTTTAATTATCTGATAAGGCTTATAGGTCATATGGGGTTTATTGGACTTGTAGGACGAATAACTCAACCTATGGTTGAGTTATTCAAAACTGCTTAAATAAGCGGTATTTTTTTGTCCATTTTTCACATGTTATAATAAAATGGCTATGACAAAAAACAAAAAAATATATTTCATCACATTTATTATCATATTTATAGCTGCCGCTGCCGGGTTTGGGTTGTATCTGAAAAATAATAAAAAAGTTATTCAGGATCCGGAAAGCGATATTAGCGGAATGTCCGCAAGCCCTGAACAAGCAAAAGAAAACAACAGGATAATCAACGAGCCGTTGAAGGAAGCGGAGGTTTACAGGAATCTCGATCCGCTGTTTTCTTTTTCTTATCCTAAAGGCTTGAAAGTCGGGGAATTTGAAGAAGGGGAGAGCGGCCAGACAATCTTAATCCAAAAACCGGGAACGAAAATCGGCATCCAAATTTATTACAGCCCGTTTGATGAAGATGTCACTTTAACTGCCGACCGCATCAAAAAAGATTTGCCGGATACTAAGATGGATAGTGTGGAAACCTGGAACGTGGGAGCCCTGCAGGCTGTTTCTTTTGTCAGCGAAAATTCTTCTTTCGGCAAAACCCGCGAGGTTTGGTTTGTTTACGACAAAAACCTTTATCAGATTACGACCTATTTCGAACTCAGCGATTTTTTGAAACAAATTTTGGCAACTTGGAAGTTTGATTAAAACAACGGATTCACACTAATAAAGCCCCAGGCCGAAGGCCTGGGGCTTTTAAAATCCGTGTTTATCAGTTCTTAATCCGTGTCTATCCGTTTGTTTTTACTCTTTTAACTTAAACACTTTAAAAGTAATTATCAGTATAGCAATGAGCCAGAGGCCTAAAAATAAAATATCAATTCCAATAGCGTGAAAATTGAACGGGAACAAATAAGCTTGGCGCAAACCGTCAGCCAAATAAGTAATTGGCAAGACTTTGGCGATTTTTTGTATTGGCTCGGGCAAAACGCTTAAAGGATAAAAAACATTGCTTAAAAAGGTTAAGGGCAAGCCGACCGCCGAAGTAATCGGCGCGGCTGCGTCGTAGCTTTTGGCATAGTTGGAAATGAGCAGGCCTATAGTCAAAAAAATCGCTCCGCCGAGCAGTACCAGCGCAAAGGTGGAAATAATATTGCCGGAGAATTGCGCTTTAAAAACAAATATTCCAAGCAGGGTTAAAATTACGGCTTGGATGACTACAATCACCAGTCTGGCCAAAACCAAACTTGATACCAATTGCCATTGCTTAAGCGGCGTGGCCAGCATCCTTTTGGTAATGCCGCGCGCTTTTAAGTCAACCATCCAGTAGGCCAGCGAATAAATGCCGCCCTGCATAATGGTTAAGGCTATAATGCCAGGCAGGACAAAGCTGGAATAAATGGTTGTGGAATTGGTTATTTTGCCTACCGGAATAATAGACAGGGCAATGTAAATCATGGCCGGCATCAGCACGGTCCAATAAAACCCTTCCTTTTCCCGGTAGAACATTTTAAAATTTGCGAGGAACAATTGATAGAAACTGTTCATAATTTATTTAAATATTATTTAAAAAACATGGTTGTAAATTGACCTAATTAACCTAATTAACCTAATTTCCGCCAGCTGGCGGACTAAACAAACCCCAATTCCCAATTCCTAATACTAACTCCCTCTGTCTCCCTCTTTAGAAAAGAGGGAGAACATGCTAAGAAAGGCTATAGCCTTGCTTAGCTGGTTCCTTCTCTTTTTCTAAAGAGAAGGGCAGGATGAGTTAATAATAATTAGAATAATTTTTTCTACTCTTCTTCAAACTCATGCCCCGTTAAGTCCAAATATACGTCTTCGAGCGTTGCGGTTTTGACCATAAAGCCGTAAAAGACAATATTGTTTTGTTTAAGCAGGCTAATTACCGCGCTGACTTTATCTAAATTGGTAATTTCTAAAATCACCTTGGGATAGCTGGCGTGGATTTTTTTTATTTCCGGCAAAGTTTTAAAGAGTTCCTGGTTTATCTGGCTTTCCGTAAAAAAGGAAATCTGCGTAGTTTCAGACAAGCGGTCAATTAATTTTTTCGGTTCATCGATTTCCAAAATTTTTCCCGAATCCATTATGGCAACGCGATTGCACAAAAATTCCGCCTCTTCCATGTAGTGGGTGGTTAAAATAATGGTTATGCCCTGCTTGTTGATGTTTTTTACTAATTGCCAAAGGTTCCTGCGGGCGGAAGGGTCAAGGCCGGTAGTCGGTTCGTCCAAAAATAAAATGTCGGGATTATGGACCAAAGAGGTGGCTATGGTAAAGCGCTGTTTTTGCCCGCCGGAAAGCTTGCTGACCAATTCATGCTCTTTGTCTTCCAGGTTGACGAGTTTAAGGAGGGCTTTTCTTCTGTCATCGCGAGGGAGCGCATCCGACCGTGGCGATCTGTTTATAGATTGCTTCCCCCTTCGCCAAGGCTTCGGAGGACAGGTCGGCTGCACTCGCAATGACATCGGGTAAAGTGATGCGAATAAATCCAGCAGTTCTCCCAGAGTCAAGTGATGCAAATATTCGCTCGATTGCAGCTGAATGCCAATGCGCTCTTTGACCTTGTCGGCATTTTCTAGATTATCAAACCCCAAAACATTGATTGTGCCCGAGGTTTGTGCCCGGAGGCCTTCAATGATTTCCAAAGTCGTGGTTTTACCAGCCCCGTTGGGCCCGAGTATTCCAAAAATCTCGCCTTTTTGCACGGAAAAGCTAACCCCATTAACCGCTTCAAAGGCGTTTTTCTTACCCTGGTTATAAGTTTTCTTTAAGTCTTTGACTTCAATAACATTTTGCATGGTTTAATTATATCACGATTTTCCCTTATTTTAAGAGGTGTTTAAAAACAGGCTTATTTATACCCTTAATACAAAATTCGATATGGCCAGCTAATCAAAACATCGATTTTTAACCTAGTTTAAGCTGTTTTTTAGAGCTTTGCAATCTGACAGAATCGAATGTTGTTTTGCGGGGTATGCGGAATTGAATGGCTTGAGCCTTAGGTTGAGCCATTCAAAATATCTAATTTTATGGGTATTTTCAAGGGGGGCACCTTGAATTAATCAAAGGTGTGAATAAAAAAGAAAGAAGTCAAAAAAATCCGCTTATTTTAGGGGATTTTGATTAATTTTGTAAGTATATGCTATTTGTGCTATCATCAGTATATAATCAAGACTTTGGGAGGATTCGCATATTAGTGGATTTAGGACTTGACAAAAATATCTTGACAGGTATAATCCAAATATGCACAATTTTATAAGATTTTAAGCCTAAAGCTAAACGGCCTTTTTTGCGTATGCGGAAAAGGGTGATGTTTTATGCTCTGCTATCACGAATTTGGGGAGATCGTGGGCAAAAAACATCATTTTAGTCGAGCAGCGGCTTAACTTGAGGTCTGTAATTTGAGTTTACAGGCCTGATAAGGTTTATCATTAACAGCCTTTAAAGCAGATTTAAAGGTAAGGATCTTGTTTAATGCAAACTAAAGCCAAGTCCATAAGTATCGCCGCAGCGCACAGCGCCAAGGCACAAGTCGCGCAGAGGAAATTTTTCAACAAATTCCACGAAGTTTCCCTGGTGCCGAACTTAATAGAGATCCAGCTGAATTCCTACCGCTGGTTTTTGGAAAAAGGACTCAAGGAACTGCTTGGGGAAATAAACCCCATCCGTGATTTCACGGGAAAGAATTTGGAACTGTATTTTGGCGATTATTTTTTTGATAAAGCCAAGTACGACGAATTCACATCGCGCGAGCGCAATACCACTTTCGAAGCTCCGCTGTACGTGTCCGCCAAACTGGTCAACAAGGTAACCGGCAAGACCAAAACCCAAGATGTCTATTTTGGGGATTTCCCTTTGATGACTCCACGCGGCACGTTCATTATTAACGGCGTGGAGCGCGTGGTGGTTAACCAGCTCATTAAGTCTCCGGGCGTGTTCTTTACCGCGGAAAATATCCGCGGCAAAAAGCTCTACGGCGCCAAAATTATCCCAAACCGCGGCGCGTGGCTGGAACTGGATACTGACGCAGCCGGCGTGATTGGCGTTAAAATCGACCGCAAGAGAAGGATACCGATTACGGCTTTGCTTCGCGTGTTCGGGCTGTCTTCCAACGAAGAAATTTTGGCAAAGTTTTCTGATGTCGACACTGACCCGGACACCAAATTCATCCAGAACACTTTGGAAAAAGACGCATCCACCAATTCCGACGAAGGCTACAAAGAAGTTTACAAGAGAATCCGCCCCGGCGATTTGGCCACTGTAGACAACGCCAAGTCCTTGATTTCCGGCATGTTCTTTAACGCCGAGCGCTACGATTTGTCCGATGTCGGCCGCTACAAGTTCAACCAGAGAATGAATGTTACTGAAAAGAGCCAGATTTTAACTGTTGATGATTTGGCCCGGGTTGTTAAGGAAGTTATCCGCTTGAACAATACTCAGGAAATGGAAGATGATATTGACCACTTGGCCAACCGCCGCGTACGCGCTGTCGGGGAATTAATCCAAACCCGCTTCCGCGTGGGCTTAGCCCGCATGGCCAGGATTGCCAAGGACCGTATGAGCCTTGCTGATTTAGACACTGTTACCCCGGCCCAGCTTATCCATGTCCGCCCGATTGTTGCTACCATGCAGGAATTTTTCTCCTCTTCCCAATTGTCCCAGTTCATGGACCAGACCAATCCTTTGGCCGAACTCGAACACAAGAGAAGGCTTAGCGCCATGGGTCCCGGCGGGTTGTCCCGCGAGCGCGCGGGCTTTGAAGTTCGCGACGTGCACCGCTCCCACTACGGACGCTTGTGTCCGATTACCACTCCGGAAGGCCCGAACATCGGTTTGGTTGCCCACTTGTCCACTTACGCCAGAGTCAACGATTTCGGATTCATTGAAACCCCTTACCGCTTAGTCAAAAAGTTTGCCAAGAATAATGGCAAAGACGGTGTTGGAGAAATTCCGCTGTTTGACGTTAAAGGCGCAGATGGCAAAACATTAGCCAAAGCCGGCGAAGTCATTTCCGAAAAACAGGCTAAGGATTTATCCAAAGACGACCAGGTTTTAGAATTCAGGATAAAGCCGCGCGTGACTGACGAAATTATCAGCCTGGACGCTTATGAAGAAGAAAGGCTGGTCATCGGCCAGTCTAATATAGAGATAGACGAAAACGGCTACTTTACCGAAGCCCGCTCTTCGGTTAGGGTGCATTCTTCCCCGAGCATTGCCGATACCAATGACATTGACTGTTTGGACGTCTCGCCCAAGCAGATTATTTCCGTTACCACTTCCTTAATTCCGTTTTTGGAACACGACGACGCTAACCGCGCTTTGATGGGATCCAACATGCAACGCCAGGCCGTGTCCTGCATCAGGCCGGACGCGCCGATTGTCGGCACCGGCATGGAAATGAAATCCGCCAGGGATTCCGGGCAGGTGGTTATTGCCGAAGAAGACGGCGAAGTCACTTCTGTTTCCGGCGACAAAATTGTCGTGGTTGGCGACAAAGGCAAGAAGAAAGAATACCATTTGTTGAAATTCCTGCGCACCAACAGCGCCACTTCCATTAACCAGATTGCGCGCGTTAACAAGGGTGCAAAAGTCAAAAAAGGCGATCTTTTAGCCGATGGCGCGTCCACGCAGAACGGCGAACTGGCACTCGGCCAAAACGTTTTGGTGGCATTTATGTCCTGGGAAGGCGGCAACTACGAAGACGCCGTGCTGGTTTCCGAACGCGTGGTGCAGAGAGATTTATATTCCTCCATCCACATTGATGATTTTAAAATAGATGTGCGCGACACCAAGCTCGGGGCCGAGCAGATTACCCGTGACATCCCGAATGTCGGCGAAGAAAAACTTAAAGACTTGGACGATAGCGGAATTATCCGCATCGGCGCGCAGGTCAAAGCTGGCGATATTTTAGTAGGTAAAATTACGCCTAAAGGCGAAACCGATTTGACTGCGGAAGAAAAACTTTTGCGCGTGATATTCGGCGAAAAGTCCCGCGACGTTAAAGATACTTCCTTAACTTTGCCTCACGGCGAATACGGGAAAGTCGTTAACATCCGCCAGTTCACCAGGGAGGCCGGCGATAAGTTGCCCTCGGGCGTTATCCGTTCCATCCAGGTTTCAGTAGCAGTTTTGCGCAAAATCCAGGTTGGCGACAAGATGGCCGGCAGGCACGGGAACAAAGGTGTTATCTCTAAAATTATTCCAGTTGAAGATTTGCCATTTATGGCAGACGGTACCCCGGTGGATATTGTACTGAATCCTTTGGGTGTCGTGTCCCGTATGAACTTGGGTCAGATTTTAGAAACCCACTTGGGCATGGCAGCTTTCAAACAAGGTTTCCGCGTTGCCACGCCAGTGCTCGACGGTGTTACGGAAAAACAAATTAAAGAAGAATTGACCAAGGCAGAAATCCCGACAGATGGCAAGGTTGTGCTTTATGACGGCAAGACCGGCGAACAGTTTGACGAGAAAGTCACTGTAGGTATTATGTACTTCTTAAAACTGCACCACTTGGTTGATGACAAGATGCATGCCCGCTCCACTGGTCCGTACTCGCTTATCACCCAGCAGCCACTCGGCGGTAAAGCCCAGTTCGGCGGACAGAGATTCGGGGAAATGGAAGTTTGGGCCCTTGAAGGTTACGGCGCTGCCCACACTTTGCAGGAAATGCTGACCATCAAGTCCGATGACGTGGTCGGCAGAAGCAAGACCTACGAAGCCATTGTCAAAGGCGAGCCGATTAAGAAGCCGAATGTTCCGGAATCTTTCCGCGTGTTGGTCAAGGAATTGCAGTCGCTTTGCCTTGACGTTGAGCTGCTCGGCGCCGGCGGAGAAATTACCAGCGCCTCGCAGGAATCTGACGTGACTGCCGGAATGGATTTGCCTAAAGAGCCGGTAGCTGTGCCGGATGCCGCATCGTTATTTGCCGACGAACCGAAGAAAGAGAAGAAAAAGAAGGATAAAAAGTCGAAGTAAATCTATATAAAAATCTTTTAAAATTCAACTTTTTATCATTCAAAAATTAACCTAATTCCTAATTAACCTAATTTCTAAACCCCGTAATACAACATTCGATATGGTTAGTAATATCAATATGTTGATAATATTAAAGGCTTAGTGGTTATCAATACTTGGTAAAGCAACAGAATCAAATGTTGATATACGGGGTAAACAAACCCCAAATCCTAATATCTAAACATTAGAAATTGGGAATTAGACATTATTTAGGTCAATTAGAGCAATTAGAATAATTAGAATAATTTATCTCTATGTTAACCCAAACTGAGGATTTCAAAGGCGTAAGGCTGAAACTGGCTAGCCCGGACACCATCTTAAACTGGTCCCATGGCGAAGTCACCAAGCCTGAAACCATCAACTATCGCACCCAGCGTCCGGAAAAGGACGGCTTGTTCGACGAAAAGATTTTCGGGCCTATTAAGGACTGGGAATGCTATTGCGGCAAATACAAGCGTATCCGCTACAAGGGGATTGTCTGCGACAAGTGCGGCGTGGAAGTGACTAAGTCTTCCGTCCGCCGCGAGCGCATGGGTCATATTAAATTGTCCGTGCCCGTAGCCCATATTTGGTTTTTGCGCGGCGTACCGTCCAGACTTGGTCTTATGCTCGATTTAGGCGTGCAGGAACTGGAAAAAGTCGTCTACTTTGCCGCTTATATCATTTCCCATGTGGATGAAGAAGCCAGGACTAATACGGTTGACCAGATTGAACGCGAATTCAAAGCCAAGAAGAAAGCTATTGAAGAAAAATACGAAACTTTAATCGGCAAAACCAAGTCTGCTTTGCAGCAAAAGAGCGGCAAAGTTGACGAGGATGTTTTGCAGGCGGAAATCGACGCGGAAATTACCAGGTTGAAAGACGCTTGGAGCAAGGAACTCGATGCGCTGGAATCCATCCGCGACCAGGCCAGGAGCGAACTTAAGTCTATCAAGAAATTGCAGATTATTTCCGAACTCCAATACCGCGATTTGTCCTTAAAGTACGGACCGGTTTTCACTGCGGGAATCGGCGCTGAAGCCTTAAAAGGATTGCTTGAAGAAGTTAATCTGGAAGAAATAGCTAAAGAGCTTGAAACCGAACTGCCGGATTTGGAAGGCCAGGCCGAGAGGAAAGTTTTAAAGCGCTTAAAGCTTATCAAGTCCTTAATTTTATCAGGTCTTCGCCCTGAATGGATGCTTATTACCCATTTGCCGGTTATTCCTCCGGATTTGCGCCCTATGGTCCAGCTCGATGGTGGCCGCTTTGCCGCGTCTGACTTGAACGACTTGTACCGCCGCGTGATTAACCGCAACAACCGCTTAAAGAAGCTTTTGGAAATCAAGGCTCCCGAAGTCATTACCAGGAACGAAAAGCGCATGCTGCAGGAAGCTGTTGATGCGTTAATTGACAATTCCATTCGCCACGGCAAGGAAGTCACCGCTTCCACCGGGCAAAAGAGAAAACTGCGCAGCTTGGCCGATATGCTCAAAGGCAAACAGGGCAGGTTCCGCCAGAACTTGCTCGGTAAGCGCGTGGACTACTCCGGCCGCTCCGTCATTGTCGTCGGCCCGCACTTGAAATTGCACCAGTGCGGTTTGCCGAAATTCATGGCGCTTGAATTGTTCAAGCCGTTCGTGATTTCCAAACTCATTGGCCGTGAGTATGCCCATAACGTCCGCAGCGCTAACCGTCTTATTGAACAAGGCCGCACCGAAGTTTATGATATTTTGGAAGAAGTCACCAAAGACCATTATGTTTTGCTTAACCGCGCCCCGACTTTGCACCGCTTGGGCTTCCAGGCTTTCCAGCCGGTATTGATAGAAGGAAAAGCCATCCAGTTGCATCCCATGGTTTGCGCCGCGTTTAACGCAGACTTTGACGGTGACCAGATGGCTGTGCACGTGCCTTTGACCGAAGCCGCCCAAAAAGAAGCGCGCGAAATAATGGTCTCCGCCCACAACCTGCTTAAGCCGGCATCCGGCGATCCGGTTATGACCCCGGACAAAGACGTGGTGGTCGGCTGCTACTACATCACCAAAATCCGCTCTGGCCTCAAAGGCGAAGGCAAGGTGTTTGCCAGCCCTCAGGAAGCCATTTTGGCTTACAATAACAAGTTCGTTAACATCCAGGCTAAAATTAAAGTCCGCTTGGACAATGGCGAAATTGTGGAAACATCCGTGGGCCGTTTGATTTTCAACCGCATCGTTCCAAAAGAGTTCGGCTACAGAAACGAGCATTTTGACAAAAAGAAATTACAGGCTCTGGTCCGCGAAGCGCACCGCTTGTTCGGCAATAAGCAGACCGCCGAACTTATCGACGAAATCAAGCGCGTCGGCTACACCTATATGAAGCAATCGGGAATTTCCTGGGGTATGGATGACTTGCGCGTACCGGACAGCAAGTACGAATTGTTCGGTCAAGCTGACAAGGAAGTGGAAACCACTTACCAGCAATACCGCGAAGGTTTGTTGACCGATGAAGAACGCAAGAACCGCATTGTGGAAATTTGGGCAGACACCGGCGAAAAATTAGCTAAAGACGTGGCCCAGACAGTGGAAGACCACAGCTCAGTCAACTACATCTTTACTTCCGGAGGCAGGGGATCCATGTCGCAGATAAACCAGATGTCAGGTATGAAGGGCTTGGTGGTTAACCCGGCCGGTGACGTTATTGAATTGCCGGTTCGCGGCAGCTTTAAGGAAGGCTTGGCAGTTTTGGAATATTTCATTTCCACTCACGGCTCCCGTAAAGGTATGTCCGATACCGCTTTAAGGACCGCTGACGCCGGATATTTGACCCGCCGCCTTGTCGACGTGGCCCAGGATATCGTGATTAACGCCGAAGATTGCGGCACTGAAGATTATGACATTGTGACTTTGGCTGACAGCCAGAGGATGAACAAGCCGTTGGACCGCAGGCTGTTCGGCCGCGTGGCCGCCGAAGACGTTAAAGGCAAAGACGGCAAAGTGATTGTCGAGAAAAATTCCGGCATTAACGACGAGCAGGCCAAGATGATTATGGATGCCGGCGTGACCGAAGTTAAATGCAGGAGCGTATTAAAGTGCAAACTGTCGCGCGGCATTTGCCGTTTGTGCTACGGTTACGATTTGGGCTTTAACGATATGGTTAAGCTCGGCGCCGCTGTCGGGATTGTGGCCGCTCAGGCCATTGGTGAGCCGGGAACCCAGCTGACCATGAGAACCTTCCACACCGGAGGTTCAGCGTCCGTTAAGGATATTACCCAAGGTTTGCCCAGAGTCGAAGAATTGTTTGAAGCCAGGGAACCTAAAGGGCAGGCGACCGTGGCCGAAGCGGACGGGCAAATTTACATTTCAAAGCCCAACAACAAGGAATACGTGGTCCGCATCCAAAGCCAGGACGTGGCTAAGGATGTTTACCATTTAGGCAACGCCCGCTCTGCCATCAAAGACGGCAGTGCCGTGAATTCCGGCGACACCTTGTATATCGACGAGTCCGGCCAGAACATAAAAGCCAAGAGCAACGGCATTGTCAAAGTGGAAAAAGACAAAATCACTGTTATCCACGAAAGCGAAGACATGAAGGAATACGTCATCCCGGCTTCGTTCTCTTTGCTCGTTAAAGACGGCGACCTGGTGGTTAAAGGCCAGCAGCTGACCGAAGGTAACCTGAACCCGGGCCAGATTATGAATTTGAGGGGATTGGAACCAGCGCAAAAATACATTACCAAAGAAGTCCAGGATATTTACGTGTCGCAAGGCCAGAACATCCACGACAAGCACATTGAAGTGATTGTCAGACAGATGTTTTCCAAGATGCGCATCACCGCTTCCGGCGACAGCGAATTCGTGGTCGGTGAAGTGGCGGACAAGGCCAAACTCAACAGCATTAACGAAGAGTTGGCCAAGATGGGCAAAACCGCAGCCCAGGCCGAGCAGCTTTTAATGGGTATTACCAAAGTATCCTTGAACACCGAAAGCTTTCTTGCTGCCGCGTCCTTCCAGGAAACCACGCGCGTGCTGATTGAGGCTGCTGTAACCGGCAAGACCGATTATTTAAGAGGCCTTAAAGAGAACGTGATTATCGGCAAACTGATTCCGGCCGGTACTGGCTTTAGCGAAGAAATCGCCAAAGAAAATTTGGAGATTTCCAGGATGTTTGCCGCATCCGAAACTGAACCCGCCTTGGAATCTTAAAATAGCTTTTAGCTTATAGTTGTTAGTTTTTAGGAAACCCCGCCTCTTTAAGAGGCGGGGTTTTTGTAATAAAAATAAACGTATCGAAATTACGATGTGGCGAAACCCGCCTTCCCCCGGATTTATATCCGGGGTTCGGCGTGGCGAAGCAAAAGAAAAAGGCGCGGACAACGATAAAAGATGATTATCGTCCACGCCCTTCTTGCGGGTATAAGCGGCATGGCAGCCGCCCGGTGTAGTAATGCTATTTCTTTGCGAGCATTTTCTGCTCGCGTGCAATCTCGATGAGTTCGGTATAGTCCTCATGCGAGATTATTCCCGAGCCTTCGTCGCACCCTTCGCCGATCATTGCGGTGAAGCTTACTTCATGCCGCATTAGATGGCCTTCCTCCGGAAAGGGGAGGGTGAAGCGAGTCTTTGTTCCTACAACACAATACGCGTCGTGGTACACTTTGGTCTCAGTGCTGGTCATAATCTCGGTTTTAACAACCGAGAGAACTCGACCCTGCCAAGCGGCAGGAGCGGAGATGGTCTGCGGAGCGGTCTCGCCGGGCTGGTGGACAAACCCGAACATAATGAACATGGCCGCAATTGCAACCAGACAACCTGCAATGACCCCATACTTCTGCAAGAAAAGCATTTTCTGATCCTCCCGTGGATTGTTCAATATTATATCACAAAACAATTATTACGTCAATAGGTAGAGATGAATAACCTTATAAATAAGCCAAAAAAAACAAAAAAATCCTTTTTCATCAAAGTTTACCAAGGCAAAAGCGCGGAACGACATAGTATTTATCATCCCGCGCTTATAAGTTGAGATGGGCACTTTAAGTTTAGGGAGTTGTTTTCTCCAAGTATAAAATGCTGACAACCAAAATAACAATCATGGCGGCGTAAATCAGAGGAAACCTCTTTTCCCACTTGCCTTTAGGTGTTTTGGGCATCATACCCCCCTCCATTTCCTTCTTCGTGCTTATTATAGCACTAAAATGAATTTTAAGTTTATAAAACCCCGCCCTTTAAAAGGGCGGGGTGAAATTATTGATGCTATTTTCCAGTTGGCCAGGAGCTTATTATAAGCATGTTGTCGAATTTAAGCAGCTTGGCTTCCCGCAGTTTGCCCCAAATTTCTTCGGTGACAAACGGCATGAATGGATGAAGCAGTTTCAAAATAACAATTAAACAATGTAACAAGATTTTTTGCGTATTGGCTTTTAAGCTTTCATTTGCCAATTGTGCTTTTGATGCTTCAATATAGATATCCGCGAATTCATGCCAGGTGAATTGGTAGATGCTTTGTGCTGCTTCGTGCAAGCGGAAATTTTCCAAGTGCTCGGTTACTTCTTTAGTTGCTGTTTCAAGTTTTTCCAAGATGGTTTTGTCGGCGTCTGTCTTGGCTTCAAATTGCCAGTCACTGCTTTCGATGTTGCCAAGGATAAACCTCGCGATATTCCAAAGCTTGTTGCCAAAGTGCTTCATACCTTTAATTTTATCTTCAGCCAGGGGAATATCATTTCCCGCTGCAGTGGAAAAAACCAAAGCAAACCTTAGCGCGTCCGTGCCGTATAAGTCAATGACTCCCAAAGGATCAATTACGTTGCCTTTGGATTTTGACATTTTTTGCCTGTCCTTGTCGCGCACCAAACCGTGCAGGTAAACTGTTTTAAATGGGATATCACCCAAGTTATAGGTGGTCATCAATATCATGCGCGCAACCCAGAAGAACAAAATGTCGTATCCGGTTTCCATCACATCTGTCGGGTGATACAAATCCAGGTCCTTGGTTTTGTCTGGCCATCCGAGCGTGGAGAAAGTCCATAAGCCGGAAGAGAACCAGGTATCCAAAGTGTCGCTATCCTGCTGCCAGCCGTCGCCTTCGGGCGGGGTGATTCCAACATGCATTTTCCCCTCACCCTTACCCTCTCCCTCAAGGGGAGAGGAGGAGCGGTACCAAACCGGAATTCTGTGGCCGTACCAGATCTGGCGGGAAATGCACCAGTCGCGCAAATTGTCTATCCAGTGGAAATAAATTTTTTCAAAGTGCTCGGGGATAATTTTAACCAAGCCTTCCTGGACCACGTGACGCATCAGTTGCTTTAAAGTCACTATCTGTCCCGTTTCAATCCCTTTGATTTTGGATTCTTTAATGGCAAATTCGCGATTAACGTCTATAAACCACTGTTCTTTTATTTGCGGTTCAATAATACCGCCGCCTCGGGAGTTGGTGGCAATGTTATGGTTATACTGTTCATCAACTTTTACCACGAGTCCTTTATTTTTGAGTTTTTCCAAAATCAATGGCCTGGCTTTTTTAATATGCATGCCTGCAAATTCGCCGGCAATAGGCAGCAGTACCCCACGGTCGTCAATAACCTGCTCTATGTCCAAGCCATGGCGTTTGGCAATTTCAAAATCTATGGCTGAATGAGCCGGGGTTATGGTCATAGCGCCTGAGCCGAAAGCCATGTCAGCCGCTTCGTCTTTAATGATGGTTGCCTTAATTGGGCCATTGATCCATTCAAGCTCTATCTGCTGGCCGTGTTTGTATTGCATGTAGCGTTCGTCCGCCGGATGCATGACTACGTATTTGTCGCCGAATTTAGTTTCGGGACGCACGGTGCCTATTTCGAACGGGCCGTATTTAAAATGGAAGAAAGGATCGGTTTGCGGCTTGTATTCAATCTCGTCATCGCTGACAGTGGTTTTCAGTTTCGGGTCCCAATTGACAATGCGCGCGCCGCGGTAAATTAATCCGTCATCATGCATGCGCTTAAAAGCCGTGCGCACGGCAATGGTCCTTTGTTCGTCCAAAGTGTAGGCTTCGCGGCTCCAGTCAGCAGACGCGCCTAAGCGTTTAAGTTGGTTTATAATCGTGTCGTGGCTGTTTTGTGCGAACTGTTCTACCAATTTCAAGAATTCTTCGCGCGGGAAATCGAACCTGGTCTTGCCTTCTTTCTTATACAAATCGGCCTCGACTTTGGCCTGCGTGGCAATGGCCGCGTGGTCAGTGCCTGGCAGCCACAAAGCGCGTTTGCCTGACATCCTCTGCCAGCGGATTAAAATGTCCTGGATGGTGGCAAACAAAGCGTGGCCAATGTGCAGAGTGCCGGTGACGTTAGGCGGCGGCATAATTATGGTGTACGGTTTTTTGTTTTCCGCATCAGGAAGTTTGTCCGGGTTAAAATATCCGGATTCCATCCACATTTTATAAATTCTGTCTTCCACGTTTTGGTGGTTGTAGGCTTTTTCTAAATCCATATTAGTAGTCCTTAGTACTTAGTCCTAAGTTCTTAGTTTTTTGACTTGTTATTAATTATCAAAGCTTTTAACATCTTTTGAACTTCAGTTATTAATTGTTTTGCTTCTTCGGTGTTTGAATTTCGATACTCGTTTTCTGCAATCATTATTTGCGTTTCGAGTTCACAGCTAGAAGCGAGCGCGATTTCCAGAAAATGGATAAATTCTAATTTCCTGTTTCTTGCAAATCCTTCCGCAATGTTAGATGGGATTGATATCGCTGCCCTTAAAATTTGTGGTATTAGAATAAAAGTTTCGTTTTTTGGAAGTTGTTTTACGAATGCGTATACGGCTTT
Source organism: Patescibacteria group bacterium (assembly GCA_013387205.1). Lineage (GTDB taxonomy): Bacteria > Patescibacteriota > Doudnabacteria > UBA920 > UBA920 > AMAZON01. The sequence continues at coordinate 71,722 of WARV01000019.1, forward strand.
AACCAACTTCATTGATTTTTGCCACACTATTAAATCTTGATATTTGTTTATAGACATTTAATGCCTCTTGTTAGTTCTAAGGACTAAGTACTAAGAACTGAGTACTAATAATAAAAACACCCAAAAATAGGTGTTCAAGACCCCGCTCTTTCTTTTGTTGAAAAATGAAAGTCTATTGTCCTTACCAAGTTTATTTAATAATTTTTGGTTATCGATAAACCTGAAAGGGCGGGGGGTACCATCTTGATTTTCCCGATATTTATCGGGACTTAATTTTACTGCTTTAACGGGCAATCCCGGCCGGGTCTACATCCAGAAATTTTGGATTCTTCCGGCGCTTATCCATTATGAGTGGATGTTTTGGTGACAGCCAAAACAAAAGCTTTAAGCTTATTTTAGCTTAAAGCCAGTGTTGTGTCCACCCCGCAAAACAGCATTCAATTCTGTATATATTGTTAAGTTTTGATATTTATAAAATCTGATTATAGTCGGGGAGTATCTGGCAAGACGATATTTTTCGGCAATTGGTGTAGGGGTAATTATGGAGTTTAATAACCATAACCGGAACCGTTGTAGTATGTATTTGGGGAATAGGGGGAAGGGGATGAGCTTATTACGTTTTGGTAGATTGACGGGTCTTGCACGGTGATTGTGCCGACCATATTGGGATGGATGGTGCAATGGTATGTGCGCGTGCCATACATGTCAGGATTGTAATTGAAAGTATGGGAATAAGATTGTCCCGGGTTTAACGTGCCGCTATTAAACGAGCCGTCGTTGGCAGTCACCGTGTGCGGCATTGCTCCCGTATTTGTCCAGGTCACGGTCGCGCCATTTGGGATTATAAGATCACGGGGAGTGAACGCATAGTCAATAATCGAAACCGACAAGTTGCTGCCGGACGCGTAGCCGTAGCTTGGATTAGTCGGGGGATAATAGGTGTTACCAGATTTGTATTTGCGATAAGGGGCAGAAACCGGGGCTTGGGTGTAGTCGTTACAGCCTCCCCCCATGTAAACCACAGTCTGGGCGAGTTGGTTAAGCCCGCTGCCGGAATTCCACAAAGTAAACCGGTATTGCTTGCCAGGCTGTATCCAGTTGGCGTTTTGGCTGCCGCTTAAGCCTGAGGCGAACAGCTCTTCTACGCCCGTGTCCGGGTTGCGTACCGTTACTTGGGCGTAATTCGTATTTTGCGTTGACCAGGTTATGCCCGCGTTATACAAACATGGGTTTCCGGTTGGATACATTCCGCCTTGCTGGCTAATCTGGCCGTAAGCGTTTTGGTAAAATGGTTGGCTGTTATAATAGGCGTTGTTGTTGGAAGAATAAGAAGGGTAGTAATTGCCTGAATACGAATAATCGCTTCCGGTGTTATAGTTGTATCCTGGATTGTAATTGTTGTACACGTTCATTGAGGAACTATTGCCGTAAGTCATGTTTGCGATTCCTGAACTGCCATCAAAATAATAGTCTGCCAAAAGCTTGTTGCTTTGGCGCGGCAAAAACAAGAATACCATAGAAAATACCAGCAATAAAGAAATGGTTGTAGCGGTAAATTTAGGGAAGACTTTTTTCATAAATCTAAATGCCAATAATTAAAATTATCGCTTGCTAATAACGTGACGGAATATCTTTTTGATACTTTAAGGCCAAATAAAAAACATCCCAAGTTCTTGGGATGTTATTTTAAAAGCTGCTGTTATAAAGACAAATTCGGGTCGGCTTTCAGGTTTTGGTATTTTTTTGGTTTGAACCCGTTTGTCAGTTTAATGGCAGCAGCCAGGCCGATCATTTCCGCGTTGTCGCCTGTTAAGGAAAGTTCGGGTGCAAAGAAATTAACATTTAACATCTGGCATTTAACCTTTAATTTTTGGCGCAAAGCAGAATTAGCCGACACCCCGCCGGAAAGACTTACGGATTTTGCTTTAAATTCTTTTGCCGCCCGCATGGTTTTGGAAATTAAAACATCAACAACCGCGTTTTGGAAACCGGCGCAGACGTTTTGTTTAGTGCTTAGTCCTAAGTTCTTAGTACTTAGTGCCTGCAAATAATACAACACTGCGGTTTTAAGCCCGGCAAAGGAAAAATTGTAATCCTTGGAATTTATCATTGGCCTTGGGAATTCGACTGGGGATTTGGATTTTTCCGCAAGCTTGCTGACTTCGGGACCGCCGGGATAGGGGAGGCCTAAAAGTTTGGCGACTTTATCAAAGGCTTCGCCGGCCGCATCATCAACTGTCTGTCCCAAGACTTTATATTCTTTAATATTTTTTTGCAAAACCAAAATCGTATGCCCACCGCTGACAATTAAACTGATCATGGGAAACAGATTAGTTTTTAGTTTATAGTTTTTAGTTTTTAGGTTTGCCATCGGGGAGTAAAGGTGTCCTTCAAGGTGGTTTACGGGAATAATGGGCTTACCTGTAGCCAGCGACAAAGCTTTGGCGAATTCCACGCCGACTATTAAAGAGGGGATAAGGCCAGGGCCTGCTGTTACGGCTATATAATCTATGCTTTGTAATTCAAAATTTTTACTCCTCGTTTTTTCACGGCCGTGAAAAAACGAGGAGCTGGCATCGTGCAGGGCTTTTTGAACAACGGGTAAAATATTTTTTACGTGCGCACGGGCTGCTACTTCGGGCACCACCCCGCCCATCTTGCTGTGGAGCCGAACTTGCGATCTCACTACTGACGACAGGGTTTTTGTTAACGGGAGCTGTGTTTTAAAATTTTTACTTTTAATTTTTGATTGCAAGTTCTGGTCCTGTACCGGAGCGAAGCGACTGGTATCAGGGTTAATATCCATTTCCAAAACGCTCGCGGCTGTTTCATCGCAGCTGGATTCAATGGCTAAGATATAGGAATTTTTAGTGTTGACCATGGCTTTTAAAAAGAATATAATTTATGGGACTTGTGTTTTCTGACCCACACCGAGTCCACCAACTCCTCTGCATAAACGGATGTTTTTTGCCCGAGCGGCACTGCCTTAGCATAAAGTTTGTGTACGAGTAACCGGAGCCTGACCAGTTAAGGGATATGAAAGCATGAATCTCCTCCAAAATAAAAACAAAATTCTTAAGGAGGATATGATAACTTGGTATGCGAAAGTCCGTAAGGATTTTCTTTACCCTTCAATGGGCTGGCAGTATGCGTGCTTAGCCCTTTTTCTTTTGGCATTATAACAGATGAGAGGGAATTGGGAAATAATCAGGATTGTATCTGTAAATCTGGATGGGAATAAGGGTCTTGACAAGATATAATAATATGCTAATATAATGATATCTTAATATTCAAAGACGTATTTATGACTGATTTATGCAATGAAATTGAGAAATTCGGCAAAGGCATGGGGAATTCCTCGCGCTACCGCATTGTGGAGGCCTTGTTTAAAGGCCCAAAAACAGTAGGGGAGCTGGTCAAGGCGGTCAAGCAATCCCAGCCAGCGGTTTCCCAGCATCTTAAAACGCTAAAGTCTTGCGATATTGTGGTAGATGAAAGAAAAGGCCAGGAAGTAATGTATTCCTTAAATAGCAGTTATGTCTTAAACCTGCTAAAAAGTTTGGCAGGGGAAATAAGCAGGAAAAGCCACGGTTAACAATTAATTATTTTTAAGCTTATGAAATACACTAACGTTATATCCCAGAATTCCATAAACACAGTGAGTTCAAAAGCCATACAAGCCCTTAAGGATAGGAACTTTGAAGTTGAAGTTTTTGACTCTAAAGAAGAAGCCTTGGGCAGGATAAAAGAACTTATTCCCCATGGCGCTTCGGTAATGAACGGGTCGTCAAAGACTTTGGAACAAATCGGCTTTGTAGATTTTTTAAAGTCCGGACAGCACGGTTGGAATAACCTGCACGAGAAAGTTTTGGCGGAAAAAGATCCTTTAAAGCAAGGCTTGCTCCGCAAACAGACTACCGTTTCCGATTATTACCTTGGCAGCGTGCATGCGCTTACTGAGGAAGGGGAAATGGCTATTGCGTCCAATACCGGGAGTCAGCTGCCCGGCATAGCCTTTAATTCGCAGAACTTGATTTTTGTTGTAGGGGCACAGAAAATAGTTCCTGATTTAAACCAGGCGTTCAAGCGCATTAGCGAGGAAGTTGTTCCGTTAGAAAATGAGAATATGAAGCAAAAATACGGCATGGGCACAACCTGGGCCAAAACCTTGGTCCTTCATCAGGAAAACCCCATGATGGGAAGAAAGGTAAGAGTACTTATTGTAAAAGAGCATTTGGGGTTTTAAGTGTTAAAGAAAAAACATCCTGACCGGTCAGGATGTTTTTTTGTTGGTAACCTGTTGTTTTTTCCTAATGAACAACTAAGTTTCCATTGGTAATTGGATAGTTGTACAAAGGAGTGCTGGATTTGCACATTTGCATGGCTGTATTGAAATCACCGGTTGCGGTATGTCCATATAAATCACCTTTGGCACCAGGGGTTCCATTATCTTGTACGTACGCTATAACATATATTCCGGTAAGCCCTGGCCAACCTTCAGGTATCTGAAAGACGAAATTAGCTTCTCTGGTTTTTTCATTAACATTGGCACATAACACATTAGCCGTGTAATGCAATACACCGGGGTAATCATAATTCCAATATTCTATCGTTCCTTTGCTTGTGTTTGGGTCGCCAGTGCCAAAAGCAGCAAAATCAATCTGCTGGCTTGGGTTGCCCATATAAATACCGCCAGTAACTTTCGGCACAGGTTTTGCTTGAGCTGATGTCGCAAGTATTGGTATAACCACAACACTGGTTATAGCCATCTTTATTAGTAAATTTTTCATATATTGTTTATTTGATTAATATTTTTTTCGACCTTTTAATTTAGTATTATGAAATTTTGGTTATTAAGATTTTTATTATCAATTAGTTTGAGTGTTTAAGGTGCCTGGGGATTTTTTGGAGAAAAATAGCGAAAGGACTATTCCTAAAATAATAGTAAAGGCGCCGGTTATGAAAATTGTTTGGGCTATGGCGTGAGCGTGGCGGAGCTGGCCGAAATAAATGAGCATGTAGTTCCAGTCGTGGATGGAATTGTCGCCGCCAAGTAAAGGCAATTGCATGACAATAGCGTCGCCCGCGTATCTGGAAACATCTATCAAGCTTTGCCCGAGCCATAACAGCAGCAGGGAAGCGGAGTAGTAACTTTTTTTCCAGGCAAAATAAATAATGCAGACAATTGGAATTATCAGCTGCATTAGCGTGCCACCAGCAACACCAGGTACATATCCAAATATAGAGAATAGGGGATGGCCAGCTTCATGGAATATCAAGTTGGCCCCATTTAGCCATGTCCATTTATCAGGATTGGCAATAAATTGCAGAAAATACGCGCCCGCTGCCAATGTAACCACAATTTTTGCTACGCTATAATCTTTTATGTTTGGTATTTCCATACACCATAATTATACCATGCAAAGCAAAAGGGCAGCGGCGCAGACTTGTTAGTCCGGTCGCTGCCCTAAAAAGTGATGCTAAGGCTAGCCTGGGCAGTGGTTTTGTTTTGAGGTTTCGTATTCTTTGGCAACTGAGCGAAACCTTTTATCGAAATTTTTGGTGATTATTGCCCAGAACACGATCGCTGGGATGAAAAGGAGTGATGATGTAATGATTGCCAACGTTTTCCCGTCGGCGCTCCTTTCAAAAAACCAGTAAGCTGGCAGGGTCGCGCAGCTGGCAGCTGCAATCTGTAGTACAAACAGCCTCCATGCATAACCCCATTTGTACCAGCGCAGACAAGATTTGGCATCCTTAATTTGCTTCTTGTGCAGCCTTGATAAACAGAAGGTAGCCGTTGCCAACAAAAGACACATTACAGTTGTAGCAATTGGCATGTTTTGGGGCTGTACGTGGAAGACGCGCATCAGGACGGCGACGGATAGCGCTACTGACATCAATACCAAGATTCCTACAACAACTACTGCCTTAGCATAAGTTTTGCTTAGCGGTGTCATTTTATCTCTCCTTTGAATTGTCCGAACTTCAAATTTTACCATAATTCTACTTGCTTGTCAATTATACCACGGGTACATTCAACCCCCAAGTGCACCACTAGCTGATAAGCTGGGGTATGCCATATCAACATTTTTCTATTGAGGAACGGGAAGCTATTCAACAAATGCTCTGGGAAAAGCGCTCCATAC
>WARV01000002.1 GCA_013387205.1 Patescibacteria group bacterium
CACCCTAACGGTCAAAGGCCACCTGTTCTTGTCCTCAGACTCGGTGGGAGAAGCTAAGATTAAGGCCAATTCCACCTCTGTCCGCATCACCTTTACCACGCCTTACGAGTACCAGCCGGTGGTGACAATAACAATGGTTGGCGAACCAATACCAGTATTTGCCAGCGTCAGTGATGTCGATGCAAGCGGATTTACTATTAAGATAAATCAATCACAGTTAGTTGATATAGTTTTCTCCTGGCACGCTTTTGCATCTGATGGTGCAAAACTCACAGTCTCAGATGGTTCAGTTCAGGATGTAATATTGGCAGTGCCAAATAATAATCAACCTGCTCCGGCAGCATCGCCAATAGGCGATTCTTCACCTACGGTTCAGAATGACGCCAGTACAACAATACCATCAAATGTTGGTATCTCCACTTCTACTTCATCAACCGTAGAAACCATTACCCAAATTTCTGCTGAAGAAATGCCGCCTACGCAATAATGATTAAAACAAAGAGACTCTTCGTTTAAACGAAGAGTCTCTTTGTTACTAACACCTAAAAGCTAAAACCTATAAACTATTTTATCCCCATTCGATGGTTGCCGGCGGTTTATCGGAAATCCTGTAAACAACAGCGCCGGCTTCGCGCACTTCGTTGGTGATGCGGCGGGAAACGTGTTTTAAAAATTCGTAAGGCAGCTCGGCTGACCTGGCTGTAAAGCCGTTAACTGACCAAACCGCCCACAGCGCGATTACATAACCTTCGGCCGCGTCATCGCCTTTGGTTGCTGTAGTTACGGAATTGGTGACAACTGCTCCTGCCTGCCAAATTGTCTCGTACAAAGACCATGAACGCAGTTCTTGTATATAAATATCATCGATTTTTCTTGCCACAGAAAGTTTATTTGCCGTAATTTCACCCTCGATCCTTACTATCAATCCTGGTCCTGGAAACGGATGGCGGACAAGCAAGACTTCGGGCACGCCTAAGGCCCTTCCAATGTTGCGGCCTGTGTCTTTAACGCAGTCTATCAATGGCTCGATTTCCGGCAAAGAAAATCCCAAATTTACGTTATGGTGGATTTTAATCTGTGCTTTTTTGGCTCCTGAGTCGTAGCCGCCGCCGCTTTCGGAAACGTCGGTATAAAGAGTGCCTTGGGCAATAAAATCCGCGCCAAAATCTTTTGCCTCTGTCTCCAAAACTTGCTTGTAAATACCGCGCATCGCCAATCTTTTATCGCGCATGGATGTTTTCCCGGATAAAGCCTCCAGGAATTTATCTGTGGCATCTAAGATTTTTACCTGCAGCCAATCTTGCTTTCCGAAATATTCCAAAACATGGGCTTCGTCATCAGGCCGGTCAATGCCTTTAATGTAAACGCCAAGGATTTGAGGTTGATGATTCCCATCCTGATGGGAATCATCAAGGGCTTCCTTCAGCAAATACGCTACCGTAGATGAATCGCTGCCGCCGGAAAGGGCCAGTAAAACTTTTTTATTTCCGATTTTTTCTTTTAGTTCTAAAACTTTCTTTTTGGCTATTTCGCTGGCCGGGAATTTATCTTTGGCGCCGCACACTTTAAAGCAGAAATTTTCCAAAATCTTTTCGCCAAATTCGCTTTCCGTGACTTCCGGATGGAATTGCACGCCCCATAAGTTTTTATGGTGGGCGGCTGCTGTTGGAGCGTTTTCTGTAACACCGATAATTTCCAGTTTGTTATCCGGTTCAATGCGGTCGCCATGGCTTTCCAGTACATCAGATATTTTGGGGATATCATCAAATAACGCGGATTCCTTGGTTGCAGTAAATTTATGCGTCCCGAACTCGCGCTTTTCAGAAGGCACGACAGGCACGCCAATGTGGTATGCCCACATCTGGAAGCCCAGGCAAATTCCAAGAACAGGGATTTTCAAATCAAATATTTTGCCGTCAAAAGGCGGCTGTTCGTAAGCCGAAGCAGGGCCGCCGGATAAGATAATTCCGGTTGGATTAACTTTTTTAACGTCTAGTGCCGTAACCGAAGCTGGGTCAGCCACCAGGCAAAATACGCCCAAAGAATCCAGTTTTTGTTTTATTAAATGGTCGAACTGGCTGCCCAAGGAAAACAGCAGAAAAATTTCATTAGTTTTCCTTATTTGTTTCTCTTCGGCAATTTCTTTTAATATTTCTTCATTAACATGTTTTAATGTTTGTAGCATTGATAAGTGTTTGGTTTGTAAGAGTTGAATTGATTATATCAAAAATCAAGTATTTTAAAAAATATCCATAGTTTACAGGCAAGTGAATGGCTCAACCGATGGTTGAGATATCCAAATACCTGGTTTTATTGGGTATTTAAAAACCCCCTTTTAGGGGGTAAAAATTCCTTTGGTGGACCTTGGGAGAATCGAACTCCCGCCCGCCGGATGCAAACCGGCTGCACTACCACTATGCTAAAGGCCCTTTCTAAATTACATTTAACCTTTGACATCTAACATTTAACAGTAAAAAGTTACAGCCACATGTTACAGGTCAAATGTCAAATGTTCCCCGAGGGAAGCATATTAAATAGCCATAATAAACTTAAAATGCAAAAGGCCAAGCCAACTAATTTCCACCAGGTATAAGTCCCGCTTCCCAAACCAGTGCCTAAGTATTTTTCCGCAAAATCGATTTTTCCGGTCGCGTTTGTGACTTGGAAGGAATATTTCATCAGCAACACTCCAAGCACGAATACCAATGGGGATAAAAAAAAGCGCATGGTTTTTGTTTTAACAAAGTCCTACTTCGCTAAAGCTTCGTAGGACACTTCTTCGTTTTACGGAGCAATGTTAACGGTTTTAATAAGACCTTTTGTAGTTTATGCTTGCACTTCGTAGCCTTGGCGAAGAAGTGGTGGGCGATTGAGGAATCGAACCTCAGACCTCGTCATTATCAGTGACGCGCTCTAACCATCTGAGCTAATCGCCCTTATTATTGTAGTTAGTATTATGTAGTAAGTATCAAGGGCTACATGCTACATATTGTTTGCTACAACGGAATCGTTTATTATTTTAGCAGAAGATAGTAATTTTGACAACTGGCTGCAAATATATTATTATTAAGTTGAAATAGGCAGAAAATTTCCTTAGCAGAAACCAAAATAGATTAATTTGAGGATACGGCTTTAAAACAAACATCATGTTTCTTTCCAAATTGTTCAGCCAAAAAAAAACCATTCTCGGGGTAGACATAGGCACTTCGAACATCAAAATTGCCCAAATATCCCATGGCGATAAGATTGTCTTGGACACCTATGGCATGGTCAATACCCCTTACCAGATTGCCGGCAAGGATGACGGCGTGGCAGTGGACCAGATAGCAGGTATATTAAAAGCGTTAATCGACCGCGCGGGAGTTACGACCAGAAAGTGCGTCATTAGTTTTCCCAACAGCGCAGTTTTCACTTCTGTCATTGAAATGCCGAGGATGAACCCTAAAGAACTGGGTTCGGCTGTGGAATTCGAAGCAAAAAAATATGTTCCGCTGGCTCTTTCTGATATCGACTTGTCCTGGACGATTGTCTCGGAAAATGACCACAATAGCCCCAATGTAAAAGTCCTTTTAACCGCTGTTCCAAAGCAAATCACCCAAAATTACATGAGGGTTTTCTCCTTAGCCGGCCTTGATCCGCAAGTGGGGGAAATTGAGGCCCTGGCCTTAATCCGCGCCCTGATAGGCAACGTACCCATAAATTGTGTTATAATAGATATAGGCGCAAAGTGTACCGGATTGAATATTATAGAAAACGGATTTTTGCGGCTGTCGAGGAACCTGAATATCGGCGGTGATACCATAACGAATAAAATCGCCCAATCCTTAAACATCAGCGAATTCCGAGCTGAGCAGTTTAAAAAAGACTTCGGCGTAAGCGGCGGAACCTTTATTCCCGATGCCATCAAACCGGTACTCAATATCATAAAGAATGAAGTCAGGCAGCTGCTGACAATCTACCAATCGCAGAATGTTAATGTGGACAAGCTGATTATAGTCGGCGGCGGCTCGAACCTTCCCGGTATTACCAGTTTTTTTGAAGATTTGAAATTATCAATTGAAGTAGGAGATCCTTTAAGAGCTATAGGATATAGCCAGAGTTTGGCTCCCGTACTTAAGCGTTACGCTTCCAGCCTGCCCATTGCCATTGGGCTGGGTTTGAGGAAAGAATAGAAATAAAATGACAAAAATTAAAAAAATGACAAAATTGACATAAATAATGAACCTAATAATTTTTGTTCATTTTTGTCAATTATGTCATTTATGTCAATAAACTCGTGGCCCAGATAAACTTATTAAAACAAAAATCCAGCAGCTTAGCATCTTTTGACATTGTCCCTTCCATTTTAGTGAAGGTTTTTGCCGGTGCGTTAATTGCCCTGGTGGTTTATTACGGCTGGATTTATATCCGGATAAACAAGACTAATGCGGAAATTGCCTCAATCCAAGAACAGATAGCCCAGGGACGAAAGGATGTGGTTAATACCAAAGAGAGGAATGAGTTGTTAACCAGGCAAGCCCAGCTAAAGGAATTGAATGGGGTATTGGGCAAGCACGCTTACTGGTCGCAGATATTTCCGGAAATTGCCAGGGTTACCTTAAAAACCGCCAAATATTCGGACATTAAAGCTTCTGATGAAGGCGATTTTTCCCTTTCAGTGGAAGTCCCGAACATAAGCGACTTTGACAAATATCTGCAGGTATTCGATAACCCGAAATTTAACGCTAATTTCAGCGACTTGAGGGTATCCGGCTACCATAAATCGCAGGATTCAGAAGAAAATATGGCTAATATCAAGTTTGACGTTAAAATGAAATACAATTCTTCAATTTTAAATTACAATCCTGCAACAACCCAAAATTAATAACTTTTTTAAATGGCAATAAGTATTCCGCAAATCCATACTCCAGTAAGAAGCAGTCTGCCCCAAAAGGCCTCTGTTCGCTATTCGATGATTGAGGTTGTTTTGCTAATCGTGGTCATTGGGCTGTTTTATTGGTTCATTGCCAAGCCGAAAATTGCGGAACTATCCGTCCAGCAAGCGAAACTGGAAAGTGTGCAAAGCGAGCAGCAGGCATTGGCCGGCAACTTAAAAAAACTTAAAGGGTTAGTTGCGCAGCTGAAATCCAGCCCTGATAAAGTAAAGCTTCTCGATGAAGCCATGCCTTTGCACGGAAAAACGACCGACGTGGAAACGTTAATCGATTATTTGGCAAAATCCTCCGGAGTGTCCATAGCTGATATTTCCGCAACCACGAAGAATGATTTGGTGGCAGCAGGAAATAAAGAGGTGCTTAAGGACCCTTATGCGGTAAAAAGGACTTTGCAAAAAATCACCGCGGAAGCCAATGTGATGGGCACATACGACCAATTGGTGTCATTTATGAAAAAACTCGAGCAAAACGGGAGAGTGTTGAATGCCAATGCCATGGAATTAAGGACTGGGGACGAGGGGCAATTGAATTTAAGGCTAACCATAGAAACGTATTTTTATGAATAAAAAACAGATAATACAAACTATTGTCATTGTGGGAGCCTTTGGGGCAAGCGGGTATGTTTTGTATAGCGGCCTTTACAGCAAAAAACCTACTCCGATTGTGCCAGGGGCATTGACTGAAAGCGTAGCCGGACTGGCTCCGACTAAGGCTCCGGAAATTTCCATAGATAAAATTTTGCCTTACGGCGACAGTTTGGATTTTGACAAAGTCCTGAAAAAACAAAACCAGCAATACGGAGTCATTGATTACCCAAAGCTCGATCCGAATTCGGAAGTGGGCATATCAGAGCCTCAATTAATGAAAGTCATTCCACCTAAGCAAGTGCAAAAAAAATGAAACGTTGCAGCTCGGGTATGGTTTAAAATGACAAGCGTGCAATTTATCATACCAACCCTGCAGCAGGGTTGGTATGTTCATCTCTACAATATTAGCTTATGAATAATCCTGTAAAAACAAATGATTCCAAGAGTTTTGACCAGTTTTTGGTAGATAACGGTTTTGTCGCGCAGCAAATAATCCAGGAAGCCTTAGAACAGCAAAAGAAAAGCGGGCAATCCTTAGGGCAAGTTTTGATAAATAACAAGATTCTGGAAGAAGAAGATTTGACCAAAGCAAAGGCCGCGTTTTTTAATATTCCGTATGTGGATTTGAGGAAGATCCATGTTTCGCCCATGGTTTTGGCGTTGATACCGAAAGAGTCGATGAACTTTTACAATTTTGTCCCGTTCGACTTGAAAGACAAAACTTTGAAAGTCGCCATAACCGACCCGACTAACCTTTCCGCTTTGGAGGCGCTGGAATTTTTGGGCCAAAAACAAAACTTGCAAGTCCAGTTATACCTGGCTTCAGACACTTCGGTGGGGATTGTGGTCGGTAAAAAGGGCAACCTGAAAATGGTGGTCGGCGAAGCATTGAAGGATATCCAGACAAAAGAGGAAAAAGAGAAAAAGCCGGTCATTACCGAGCAGGAAACAAAGCCTGCGGTTTTGGAAGAAGCCCCGATAATCAAAATTGTGGACGTTATTTTAGCCAATGCAATTGAAGGCAATGCTTCCGATATCCATATTGAGCCTTCGGAAAAAGACGTCAGGGTAAGGTACCGCATTGACGGTATTTTGCATACGTCCTTAATGCTTCCGAAAAATATCCAAAGCGCCATTGTTACCAGAATAAAAATATTATCCAATTTGAAAATTGACGAATCCCGCCTTCCCCAGGACGGGCGTTTCCATGTAGAGGTAGGCAAAAAATCCGTTGACTTGCGCGTATCCATACTGCCTTTGATTTACGGGGAAAAAACCGTTATGCGTATTTTGGATAAGAGCGGCAGCGTGCCGACTTTGGAGCAGCTTGGCATAAGGGGCAGGGCTGCGACCTGGGTGAAAGAAAATATTAAAAAGACACACGGTATATTCCTTATTACCGGACCTACGGGAAGCGGAAAATCCACCACTTTGTATTCCATCTTGTCAATTTTGAACACCGCGACCGTTAACATTATTACCCTGGAAGACCCGGTGGAATATTTTATTGCAGGCGTGAACCAAAGCCAGATTAACCCGGATATCGGCCTGACTTTCGCTTCGGGACTCAGGAGCATTTTGCGCCAGGACCCGAACATCGTCATGGTCGGTGAGGTTCGCGATAAGGAAACGGCGGAGATTGCCGTGCACGCCGCGTTGACCGGCCACTTGCTGTTTTCGACACTGCACACCAATAATGCCATTGGCGCCATGCCCCGCATGATAGACATGGGCATTGAACCGTTCCTTTTAACCGCTTCAGTCAACGTGGTTATGGCCCAAAGGTTGGTCAGGAAAATTTGCCAGAACTGCAAAAAAGAAGTGCCTATCACCAAGGCAGTGGAGGATGAAATCAGGAAAAATTTGGTTGGAGTGCCTGAGGAGTATCTGGAAGGGGTTGACCAGAAAACAATTAAGATTTATAAAGGCCAGGGTTGTGAGAAATGCGGGCACACGGGTTATGTCAGCAGGTTCGGAATTTTTGAGGTATTGCCTGTCACTACGCAAGTCCAGGATTTAATTTTGACCAAAGCCTCAACCCATAAAGTTTATGAAGAAGCATCAAAGCTCGGTATGATTACCATGAAGCAGGACGGTATTGTCAAAGTCATCAGGGGAGAGACCACTATGGATGAAATTATCAGGGTAACAACAGAATAAAATTAATGACAAAAATTAAAAAAATAATAAAAATGACAAAAATATAATTGCATTTCACTTTTGTCATTTCCGTCGTTTTTGTCATTTTTGTTCATTTAACCTATGTCTTACGTTTTCAAACAAAAATTAAAAATATCCGACATTGTCGACTTGCAGCGGAACCCTAAAATGATTGTTATTGCCGAGCCGGACGAATGCCGTAAGTCTCTATACGCCAGGCATTTGGGGGAAGGCGACTACCAGGTTGTTGTCTGCGGCCAGCTGGAAAATCTTCCTGAAATGCTTAGAGAAAATAAGCCGCACCTGCTTGTGTTAAGCTCTGAATTTCCAGGATATTTAAACCGGATCGTGTCTTATTTGCGAAAGATAAAATCGGTTTTTCCCGACTTGCATATTATTACTATAGGTTTCGATTTGCACGCCGACGTTATCAAGCAATTCATGCAGCACGGGGTGGTAAGCCATATAGACAGGAAATTCAGCCGGCCGCATGACTTAACGCATATCGTAAAAATAATACTATCAAATTAACATAATCCGAATTTACCCTGTTAAATGCTGCTTCGCAGCATTCCGACATCTCGGAATATTTAACAGGGTTAATCCGAATATTATCCAAATGACCCGAATAGGGAACCGTTTGGGGCATTCGGATAAGAATTCGGGGCATTAGGATTATAAATTTTATGTACAAAGCCAGTGAATTAGAGTTAAATAAGCTTTTATCCATTGTCATGGAACGGGACGCTTCTGACTTGCATTTAATTGTCGGGGAGCCGCCGGTTATTAGGGTTGATACCCAGCTTATAAGGCTCGACAACTACCAGGTCCTTAGCAACGAAGGCATTGCCGATTTGCTTAATGTTTTGCTGTCTCCGGCGCAAAAGAGCTTATTTGAAAAACAAATGCATGTGGATTTTTCTTACGCTTTTAAGGACAATATCAGGTTTAGAGTCAACGCTTACAGGCAAAAAGGGGTTTTAGGCATAGCAATGAGGATTATTCCTAACCGCATTAAAACTTTGGACGAGTTAAGTTTACCGCCAATCCTGAAAAAATTCACGGAAAAGAAGCAGGGTTTGGTTTTGGTGGTGGGACCCACGGGGCACGGGAAATCTACGGCATTAGCGTCAATGGTTAACGAGATCAATAAAACCAGGAATGAACACATATTAACCATTGAAGACCCGATTGAATTCGTTTTTACTCCGGACCAGTCGATTATCAGCCAAAGGGAGATTTTGCTGGATACGCCGGCTTTTGCCGATGCGCTTAAGGCTGCTTTACGCGAAGATATAAACGTCGTGCTTGTCGGTGAAATGAGGGATTTGGAATCCGTTTCAGCAGCCCTAACTATTGCCGAAACCGGGCATTTGGTTTTCGGGACACTGCATACTAACGATGCGGCCCAGAGCATTGACCGTATGGTGGACGTCTTTCCTTCCAGCCAGCAGCCGCAGATCAGGAGCCAGCTGGCTAGTGTATTGGTTGGAGTGGTTTCGCTAAGGCTTTTGCCGAAGATCGGCGGCGGAAGAGTCCCGTCTTATGAGATTATGGTGAGCAATCATGCGATAAGGAACGTAATCAGGGATAATAAAGTTTACGAAATCCCGAATATAATCCATACCAATTTGGATGAGGGAATGATTCCGATGGATAAGACTCTTGCGTTATTGGTTAAACAGGGGGCGGTTGAATTTGAAGTTGCCCAAAATTTTGTTGTTGATAACGAATTCTTTTTGTCATTAATCTCATAAATTAACTAATCTACGAATCCATACTAATAATAACCAATGACAACTAATCCTTACTAAGATAGCATTAGTTGTCATTGGCAATATTCGTTACATTAGTTGATTAGTTAATCAAATTCGTATATGAAATTTTTTTACAACGCCAGGAATAAAGACGGGCAAACCAAGTCAGGTATGGTGGTAGCCCAAGACCAGGCTAGGGCTGAACAGCTTTTGGCTGAAAATGGCCTGGTTATTACCAGCCTGGAAGCCAGGGAAGACGGTATTTTTGATAGGCTGAATCCTTTCGGTAAATCCGTTAAAAATAAGGAACTGGTAATGTTCTCCCGGCAGCTGGCAACTTTAATTTCTGCCAGGGTGCCGATTATCCAATCCTTGAGAATTTTGGAAGGCCAGGTGTCAAACAAATACCTTGTTACCGTAGTCCGGGATATTATTGCTTCCATAGAGAATGGGGAAAACTTGTCCTTGGCCATGTCCAAGCACGAAAAGATTTTCGGGAACGTTTATACCAGCCTGGTCCGGTCAGGTGAAGCGTCGGGTACTTTGGATAAGGCTTTAGTTTATCTGGCTGACCAACTGGAAAAAGATTATGAGCTCAAATCTAAAGTAAAAAGCTCCATGACTTATCCATTGTTCGTTCTTGGTGCGTTGGGTATTGTCGGAATTTTAATGTTTAAATTCGTTCTGCCCAAATTGACATCGGTTCTTGAAGAGCAGGGAGGTAGCCTGCCGGCAGTTTCCGTGGCTTTAATTTCTTTTACCAAGTTTTTCGATAAATTTTGGTGGTTGGTGCTGCTATGCATAGCGGGCCTGGTTTTGGCGGTAAAATTTTACATTTCGACTGAAATGGGCAGGAACCTGTGGGATCGCATGAAAATCAAACTGCCTATTATCGGGGATATTTTTGTAAAAATTTATTTGGCCAGGTTTGCCAGGAATTTATCAACTCTGGTTAAAGGCGGAATTCCCATTATTAAATCCATGCAGATTGTCAGTGAAATTATAAATAATACCATTTATAGGGATATTGTCTTAGGCGCTGTTGACAGTATTCAAGAAGGAAGAAGTATTAGCGATGGCTTGGCCGGCCATCCGGCAGAGTTTCCTCCAATTGTTACCCAAATGGTTAAGGTTGGCGAGCAGACCGCCCAGCTTGATGACATCTTAGGCAAATTAGCGGTATTTTACGAAAAAGAAGTTGATACCAAAGTTAGCACCTTAACAACTTTGATGGAACCGGTTATTATGATAATTTTGGGGCTTGGTGTCGGAGTTTTGGTTGCCGGGGTGTTAATGCCTATTTATAACATGGCGAGCACGTCGGGATAATCAGGGTGACCTTCTTTTTTAGTTATAAAATACCTTCTTCAAGTCAGCTCTATGGATTGTGTATAACTTTTTTGCCTATTAAGCTTTAGAAGTGGTATAATTAATATGAAATAATCAATTGGGAAGAAATATTGTAAATATTCCTTCCTTAATTGTTAAAAACAGGCAAATAATGCCTGTCCCAAGATTGGGGGTGAAAAAATTGCGAAACAAAAACAAAGGTTTTACCTTAATTGAATTGTTGGTGGTTATTGCCATTATTGGTCTTTTGGCCTCTGTGGTTCTCCTTGCTCTTAACTCGGCTCGAGCCAAGTCCAGGGATGCTAAGAGACTGGCAGACGTAAGGCAATTAGCCTCTGCGTTTGAATTGTATTTTAATGACAATAATTCTTATCCGACCGCAGCTGCTCAGAACCCAATTCCTCAAGCCGGTTTTGGTCAGCCAAATATAGTTCCTAACTATATTGGCATGATCCCAACCGCTCCAGGACCGCAAGACGGCACTTGTACTCAAAACGGCCAGGGAGGTAATGGATATTATTGGGTGTTAAACAATGCTGCAAGTACCTCAAATAGCTACACATTAACGTTCTGTTTGGGTGATAATACTGGCGGTTACGGAAAAGGCCCTCATACCTTAACTCCTGCCGGTATTCAATAGTCAAACTTTTTTGTTTAGTATATTCCCTCCCCTTTGGGGGAGGGAATATACTGACTCTGCATGATAAATGCTGCAAATACCAAAAAAAATTAAAATTTTACTAACAGTCCTTTGCTTGGCTGTTATTTTGTTATTGTGCCTGTTTTTTGGGTGGAACAGCGGCCGTAATATATCACAAGCTAGTTTAATTTATTCCAACGCGCAGCAGATAGCCGCAGGATTGGAAAATTTTTATAAGGACCAAAATAGGTTTCCTTCAGCTGCGGAATTTGCTAATAACAATTTTATGGGCGGATATTTTAATATTTTCCCTGTTCCCGAGGTTGTTGTAAAAAATTGCTCCGGCAATTTTGTATATAAAAGATTAAGCATAGCCAGTTACGAACTGGATTTTTGCCTGCCAGCAAGCGTAGGGGCTTTTCATTCCGGATGGAATTCGGCAATAATAAATAAATAATTTTAAGACTCATGAATATACCAGAAAAATTTCGGCTGCCCTTTAGGGATGATAAGCCTTTTGGCGCATTAATTTTATTGTTTTTTGCCGTACCATTGCTGTTTTCTGTTATAACCTATGAAAATTTTGAAATTATTAAATACTCATTATGGCTGGGTTTTTTAGGGTTAACGCTTTTTCTATGGGTAAAAGAAAATTATTTACATAGTTCAGAAGGATCTAGCCAGCAAAAACCCGGACGTTTAATTAAGCTAAACAAGCCTGCCTTTATACTTTTAGGGCTGTTTTTTCTTTTTGCGGTTATTAGCACGATATTTTCCGCTGACTTGCTAAACAGTTTAGTCGGTTTTTATTATCGGTTTACCAACAGCCTTGTTTTTTACGGGTCGTGGGTTTTGCTGGTTGTTTTATTGGTTTTTATTTTAAACCGGCAAAAATTTGAGCTGCTGGCAAAGTTAGCGGTTTTTGATTCGTTATTAATATCTGTTGTCGGGATTTTCCAAAGTTTTGGCATCGGATACTATCAAGGTTCTGGTTCTGGCGGAATTATGATGAGGGCGCCCAGTCTTCTTGGCAACCCAAATTTTTCCACGTTATTTATTGTCGCAGCTTTGCCTTACGCCCTGTATTTTTTCTTAGGCAACAACAATTTAAAATCAAAAATTTATTACGGCTGCACGATATTTTTTATAGTCTGGTCGCTGGCGATGATGTCAAGCAGGGGAGCCTGGCTGGGTTTTGCGGCTGCAATAGCAGTCTGGTTGGTAATATCTGCGGCTTACCGGTTAGGAAAAAAGTTTTGGCTGGCGCTGGTTTTACTGGGTGTTTCAGCGGTTATTACGGCAAATTTCTATTTTTTAATCAGGCCAAGCGATTCCGGGCAAGTCGTTGATTACACGGAGAGTAATGTGCAACTAAGGTTTTTTGTCTGGGACATCGCCAGACAAGGAATGCAAGTGCATCCGTGGACCGGTATAGGTTTGGGTAATTTTCATATATTATACTCACAGTTTCGAGACAAGCAACTGGCTAGCGAAGGAGTGTTTGACGATGCGCATAACTTATTTCTACAAATGGGGGCGACTGGCGGCCTGCCGATGGTTGCAAGTTTTTTAGCTTTAATTTTGGCGTCTTTTTTGCTGGGTTTGAAAAAAATAGGCGAGGAAAAAGACGGCTTGGCTTTGGCAGGGATGTCTGGCTTATCCGCATTTGTTATAACAGCGGCTTTTACGCCGGTCAGTATCCCTTGCTACCTGCTTTTGGCCTTGATATTGGCAGGACTTGTGATGCCTTATAGTAAAGATTATTCCGTGCGTTTCCCTAAGGCCCTGGCTTTTGGAACAGGCCTTTTAGGAATTTTTATGATTCTGGCAGGGGCTATGTTTTTCCTTTCTGAGCTGGTATTTTATTTCGGTGCAAAAGCTTATTTGCGCGGCGATTATCCCAAAGCATTAAGCTATAGCACTCTGGCCGCAAAATTAAATCCTACGGATCCGTTGTTTTATGTTTATCGCGCCGGCAGCGAGATTATGCTTAATAAAAATGATAAAATTATAAGCGAAAGCATAAATAAAGTGGTTTCTTTGCATCCTAAAGAGAGCGGGAGGTTTGTTTCCGCTTCGAACTTGTATTTTATTTGGTACATGCATAGCCGTAATGGCGAACACCTTAATAGTGCCATCAGCGCTATGGCGGAAGCGCTTAAAAAGGATCCGTTGTATTCTGACAGGTACGGCAAAATGGCTTTGTATTATTACCAGAAAGGTGATTTGGCTGCAGCCAGAATTTATAGTGAAATAAATTTAAAATATGACAACAAATTTTTACCCACCTGGATTTTACTCGCCAAAATTTACCAGACGGAAGGAAAGAGAGACCAGGCAATTTATGCTTTGGAAAAAGCTTATAAGCTTCAGCCGACCTCGCCTCGCCTTAAGCTGGTATGGTATATGGCAAAACAAACACAGGACATTAAAAAGGTTCCCATAGATGTTGCTGTGGTACAAAACTCTTTAGAGTAAGCGGTGATTTATGGAAAACATTCTCGCAATTTTTATAATTTTCAGCTTTGGCTGCATAATTGGCAGTTTTTTAAACGTGGTCATACTTCGTTTGCCGCAGGAAAAAACATTGTCCGGGCGTTCGGCCTGCCCTTCTTGCGGCCATGTTTTGTCTCCTTTTGAATTGGTACCGTTATTCAGCTTCGTTTTTTTGCTGGGAAAGTGCAGAAATTGCAGGAAAAGAATTTCCTGGAGGTATTTTTTAATTGAACTGTTCACAGGACTTATGTTTTTGTCTGCATGGCTGATATTTGGGCATAATAATGTTTTGGAAGCCCTGTTTCTCATTAAATCCTTGTTGCTCATTTCCATATTTATTGTGGTTTTCATAATAGACTTTGAACATTACTTAATTTTGGATAAGGTGGTGTTTCCATCAATTATAATAATTACTGTTTTAAATTTTGCCATTTCCGCAATCCAGGGAAATCCGCTTAGTATAAATGCGATTTTTATAAGGGGCATTTTAGGGGCAATACTTGCCGCGCTGCCTTTTTTTGCCATTTGGTATTTTTCAAAAGGCTTATGGATGGGTTTTGGGGATGTTAAGTTGGCTTTATTGTTAGGTGCTGCGTTTGGTGGGGCCTTGGCGGCTGCCAATATAATGCTGGCAATATTTTTGGGAGGGCTGGTATCTATTTTGCTTATGGCCTTTAGGCATAAAACTTTAAATAGCAAGGTTCCTTTTGGAACATTTTTAAGCATCGCCGGCATCGCCACTATCTTTTTCGGCGAAAGAATTTTGAATTGGTATTTAAGGCTTTTGGGTTTTTAGCAAAAATAACGCGAATGACGCGTTAATCGTTATTTGTCGGCGCAGCGCGTATCGGTTAGGGTCTGGCGATAGGCGTTTCCCTTAACGCTATTACCGCTGCTGTATATCGTAATTACGCTATGGCTGATTTCGCTCCGCCAGCTGGCGGATTTCGCATTTTCTACACTGTTGTATAAAAACCCCCTCTTGGCTATACTATATATGTAAATATATGAGGCTGATGAAACCAAAGATAAATCAAAAAAATAGTATTTACGGTAACGGCTTCACCCTCATTGAGATGCTGGTGGTTATTTCGATTATGGGCGTGATGCTTTCGGTATTTTTAATTGACTTAAACGGGCAAAAAACCAACCGAAACTTAAAAATTGCCCAAAACGAAATGGTGACAAATGTCCGAAAAATCCAAAGTTACACCCTGTCATCCAGGGGTTTTGGAGAGGCTAAGACCGTTTTGTATTATATTTTAAAATTTGACCTGTCACATCCGACCGAATATTACATACAGGCCATGTACCAGGACAGTTCAAATACCTGGAAGCTTATAAATGTGGAGACTGTCAAGTTGCCGGTGGGTATAAGGCTGGCTGCCAGCGGCCCTATTTCCATTACCCCTCCTCCCGGCCTGACCCTGTCGTCTTTAAGTCCGGATTCCTGCGCGCTGGTGGCGTTTAAAAACCCTTTTGCAAAAACTTACATTGAAGGCATAAATTATTCGGATAGCGGAGATGGCAACGGGGACGGAAAAGGTGATTGTGAACTTTCCGCTTTTCCGATGATTTCGCCAAATGATAACCACAAAAAAATTATAAATTTTATCACTAACACCAATAACTATCCGGTTAGCACAGATACCATAATTGTCATAAAACTCACTGATGAAAAAAACTCTGTTGCCCCCAAAACTATAACCATAAATGGTATTTCGGGATTAGTCAGTTTTAATTAACCAAATAATGCACAAACAACTCGAAAACAGAAACGAAATACAAAAATTACCGGCATTTTTTCGAAATTCGGAGAAAGGGCAAACTTTAATCGAAACCATGGCCGCTGTTTTCATTTTGGTCATGGGTATTACTGCGGCGGTCGGGTTGGCTATTTACGCGTTTTCGACTTCAACAAACGTGACAAAGCAAATTATCGCAAACGGGCTGGCCAGGGAGGGTATTGAAGCCATTAAAACAATGAGAGATACCAACTGGCTTAAGGCCGCCTTAGCCACAAATTGCTATAATTACCAATTTGGTACCAGTGACGCTTCGTGTTATCCTGCCTGGCTGACTTCCAAATATGACATAGATCCGGGCGCAGGCTTAAATGGTACGACCTTCATTTTGCAGCCTGACCCGACAAATCCTGATTTTTGGGTTCCTGCAAAATTAGCGGTAGGCGATTATAAGTTCGGCCTGAATATGAATACAAACGTACAATCAGCAGGCTTTAAGGGTTTTTATTACCATCCAAGCCCTGCTGTCCAAGATGGTGACTCCGCTTATTACCGGAAAATCGTACTTAAAGAAGATGCCACGCAGCCATATAATACCAATGTCGGGCCGAAGCTTATTGTTAAGTCCCAAGTCTGGTGGACTGACAAGAAATGCCCGAGAGTGAAAGATTACGACTTGGCTAATAACACTTGCAGGCTGGAGCTGACCATGTTTTTGACCAATTGGAAGAACTATTAACCGCGGATTTTCGCGGATAGCGACGCAGATTTAACGCGGAATATATGACAGACTTATTATATAAAGAAATAACTTACGATATTAGAGGAGCTTGTTTTGACGTTTGGAAAGCCTTTGCAGGAGCTTTTAAAGAGAAGGTTGTGGAAAGGGCTATGGTTATAGAATTAAAAAAAAGAAATAGGAAAGTTGAAACACAAAAAAGAATTCCGATTTTTTACGGCAATGAAAATGTCGGTTATTATATACCCGATGCCATTATTGATGATTCGGTGTTGGTGGAAATAAAAACAAAAGAATTTATAACATCCCAGGATTACGATCAGTTTTGGAAATATTTAAAAGGTTCAGAATATAAGGTGGGTTTATTAATAAATTTTGGACCAAAAGAATTGGAGTTCAAAAGAGTGGTTTACGATAATGCCAGAGAAAAGGTGTTCGCGTCGATTCCGCGTGGTAATCCGCGTCGTTCCGCGGAACAGGGTTTTACACTAATGGAAATTATCGTGGCTACCACGATATTTGCCATTGTAAGCACAGCCATGATGGCATTGTTTAATTACACGTTGATCATAAACAGGAAAAGCGATGCTTTGCGCCAGGCGACCCAGGGGATGAGGAATACTATTGAATTCCTGACTAAAGAGATTAGGAACGGCAAAATAGATTATGGGGTGGAAAAAGGGATTAAGCCGGAAAATCCGTCTGTCGGACCTTGCGCAATACCTGTGTTTACCGGAACGCCGCCGGCTTCTTATACTGATGTGCAGCCTACTTACGTCAGCGAAAATAACAGGCTTGGGCTTACGAATTCCGAAGGTGATAGGGAGTGTATATATTTGGCTTCAGGCCCCGGAGCTGGAACTTATGTGGGAGCGGCATTTAAGAGTGATGCTATAAATAATCCAAATCCTTCATTGGTATTGGAAAAACTGAATTCCACTGACCAACCTAATACCATAAAAGAAGTTTTAAACCCCAAAAATGTCAGGATTGACCAGTTGAAGTTTTTTGTCCGGCCGCTTAAAGACCCCTATACTTCTTTGGGGGGGTATGAAAAAGTACAGCCTTTCGTGACAATGAATATCGCTTTTGTCGCTAAGCTTCCTACGGGGGAAGAGGTTCCCATTTATTACCAGACCACGGTCTCAACTAATAAATACGACATCCCGAATTAAGCAAGTTTTTAAGACCCAAAAATGTTAAAAGACGCCAAAGAAAAACTTAAAAAAACCCTCTTCCAGGCAAGCAGCCAGCAAGGCGTTACTTTGCTTTTGGCAATTTTGGTTTTGTCCGCAATTTTAGCGATAAGTTTCAGCGTCGCGACCATTTTGTTCGTGGAAATTAGGACTTCCGGGGACCTTATTAGGACGGAAAATTCCTTGTATGCCGCGGAGTCCGTTGCCGAAGAAAACGTTTTTGTGGTTAAGAGAGATATTCCGGAATGTTCAGCAACCCAAACAACTTATTGTTATACTGCCGGATCCGGAGGGTACACCTCTGCCATAGGCAATAACCAGCTTACCAGCGTAGCTTTGCCTAACAACCCTTCTATAAAAGTAAAAATTACTTCTGGATCGGTATTTTCCCAAACCGACAACACGTTCAGATTTTTTGATCCTACTGATCCCATTGGCGGAAGTGACTTTGGGAAATTTACTATCTCATACATTAATACAGGAAACGTCACCCCAACTGACAAACTTAACGTTTATGTTTGCCAGTTTGACCCTACTTTTGGCGTGGATGATACTGGTGCCACAGCTAATACTTATAGGACCGCGGCTTGTTCTTACACTGGCGATAACCAGTCCGGTTATTGGATTCCTCCAATAGTGCAGCAGTTGGCGCCTGGGGCAACGCAGTCATGGAGTTTAGATCCGTCTAAACAGCAGCAATTATTTTTGGAAAATTTGTCAGGGAAAGACATATACGCGGAGATTGACACGTTTGCCGCTGACCAGGTAACAGCTAAAGGGCTGCCTACGTTCGGGGAAAAATATTTTAATATCGATTCGGCAAACTCCGGCCTTAACAGAAGGTTGCAGGTCAGGATTCCTTTGTCATCAGGAAATAATAATGTCGTGACAAACCTCGCGCAAGGAAAAACAGCGACGGAAAGCAGCGTAGCCTTCGGCGCTACTGCTGACAGGGCAGTTGATGGTAATACCGACGGCAGTTGGAGCAATAATTCCGTCACTCATACCAATTTTGACGCCAATGCCTGGTGGAATGTGGATTTAGGAGCTTCGGGGACAATCAATACAATATCTATTTGGAACCGAATGGACTGCTGTTCTTCCCGTTTGGGGGATTACTGGGTTTTTGTTTCCGATACGCCTTTTAATCCTTCTGACACTCCGGCGACATTGCAGTCAAGGGCGGGAACCTGGAGCAGCCACCAAACTTCCGCTCCAAACCCTTCCACCAACATCAGCGTAGGCGGGGCAAAGGGGCGGTATGTGCGGGTGCAGTTGTCAGGAACGGATTATCTAAGTTTGGCTGAAGTGCAAGTCTTTGGTTATTGAGCGAAGAATGCTGGTCATTTTGGGAGTTAACTTGTCAAATTAAAAACCCCGCTTCTCGCGGGGTTTTAAGTAAAAATTATTTTGGGATTTTTATTGTCTGGCCGGGTTTTAAGGTGAAAGGACTTTGCAAATTGTTTAAAGTGGCCAAAGTAGTCCAGCTTATATTGAACTTTTGGCTGACATTAAACAAAGTATCTCCTTTGGAAACTTTGTATTCCATAAACTGGGCCTGGGGGGTTGTTGTTTCAGTCTTAACGTCGGATGCGCCGAGGACTTGGGGCACCGCGGAATTAAGCGCCTGGTTTTGCACCTGTTTGCTGCCAAATACCAGACGGACTGCGTTTAAGGTCAAGCCGAGGGCGAGGGTTAGGCATATTACCGCTCCGATTTTCAACAGTTGGTTTTGGCCGCGGTTCCTGCCAACGCCTAATTTTAGGCGGGGGCAAAGTTCGATTTTTTTTCTGAAAGAAGAAGGCATTATGTTTTTGATTTCTCCGTAAAAAATCTACACCTCAATTTCCTATATTATACCACACTTCAGGTCAATTAGGTTTGTGGATAAACAAGAGAATTGACAAAAATGACAAAAATTAAAAGAATGACAAAATTAATTTAAACCAGTAATTATGTCAATTTTGCTCAATTTTGTTCAATTATGTCAATAATAGTATAATTATAGTATAAGCAGGTAATTTTTTATGGATAAAAATCAAGCTAAACAACGCATTTTTAAGCTCCGCGAGCAGATTGAGGATTTACGCTACAGGTACCATGTCCTTAATGACCCGAAAGTCACGGATGACATCTATGAGTCCTTAACCAGGGAGTTGAAAGATTTGGAATCAAAATTTCCGGAATTTTTTGATTTGAATTCCCCGACAAATCGCGTGGCTGGCAAGCCTTTGGATAAATTTGTTAAAGTCAAACATGATGTCCGCATGCTGTCTTTAAACGATGTCTTTGGCATGGATGAATTGGAAGCCTGGGGGAAGCGCGTAAAAAAATTATTGCCTGAAACGGCTAAGCTGGAATATTTTTGCGAACTGAAATTGGACGGCTTGTCCGTATCGTTGGTTTATGAAAACGGCGTGCTCGTCCAAGGCTCGACCCGAGGCGACGGACTCATAGGGGAAGATATTACCCAGAACTTAAGGACATTACAATCCATTCCCTTGCGGCTCAAAAAGCCTTTTCCGGAATTTTTAGAAGTCAGGGGCGAAGGGGTAATGAGCAAAAAGGTTTTTAGCGAACTTAATGCTAAGTATGCCAAAGAAGGCAAGGCGCTTTTGGCCAATACCAGAAATGCGGCTGCCGGGTCTTTAAGGCAGCTTGACCCGGCTTTAGCCGCAGAGCGCCGTTTGGATTTTTTTGCGTGGGACATAGCACAAATTAGAATCAAGAATTCAGAATTCAGAACTCAGAAGCACTCTGACAAGCATCAGTTATTGCGGGAACTTGGTTTTAAGGTGGATAGCCACGAAGAAATTTGCACGGATTTAAATTGCGCGGAAAAATTCATTGAAAAAATCGGAAAACTCCGCGCGAGTTTGCCTTACGGCACGGACGGAGTGGTGATATCGGTTAATAGTTTGGATTTCCAAGACCGCTTGGGAATTGTCGGCAAGGCGCCGCGCTATATGGCGGCTTTCAAATATCCGGCAGAAAAGGCAACTACCGTTATTAAAGACGTGATGTTTAATGTCGGACGGACCGGCGTATTGACGCCGGTGGCGCTGTTTGAGCCTACAATAGTAGCCGGGTCTAAAGTTTCTAAGGCGACTTTGCACAACATGGATCAGATTGAGCGTCTGGGCCTGAAAATTGGCGATACGGTCGTGATACAAAAAGCCGGTGATGTAATTCCGGAAGTCGTGGAAGCGTTTCCGAAACTCCGGACTGGAAAAGAAAAAAATATCAAAGTGCCGGACGTTTGTCCTGTCTGCGGGGGAGATGTTGAACGCAGGGAAAATGGCAATGGCAGGCAATCAACAGTTGCGTATTTTTGCACTAATCCCAAATGCCCGGCCAAGAACCGCCGCTTTATGCAGCACTTTGTCAATGTCTTGGAAATTTATACAGTGGGGCCGAAAATTTTGGATCGCTTCCAGGAAGAAGGATTGATCAGCGATGCGGCGGATTTATTTGATTTAAAGAAAGAAGATATAGAAGGACTTGAGCGTTTTGGGGAAAAGAGTGCTGATAATATTATCAGGTCTATCCACGATCACCGCATGGTGAGTTTATCCAGGTTTATTTACGCGCTTGGAATTTTGCATGTTGGTGAGCAGACAGCCGAAGATTTAGCCGAGCATTTTGGAAGTTTGGAAAAATTAATAGATGCTTCCTTAGATGAAATTAATTCCATTGAAAATATTGGTCCTGTAGTTGCCCAAAGCGTTTACGATTATTTCCGTCATAATGAGAATTTGAAATTTATAGCCAAGCTGCAAAAAAACGGAGTTAATGTTGAACCCTATAAGCTAACAGCTAAAAGCTATAAGCTAAAGGGTAAGACTTTTGTTATTACAGGCACGCTCGATTCCATGTCCCGTGATGAGGCCAAGGCAAAAATTAAAGAGTTTGGCGGCAAGGTTACAGAGTCGGTATCCAAACAAACATCATATGTAGTAGTCGGCTCGGATCCAGGATCAAAATACGATAAGGCGATGAAACTTGGGGTTGAGATTTTAGATGAGAAAAAGTTTTTGGAGATTACAAAATAGAACCAGTATAAAAGAACAGGCCGGAAACGCAAAATGCGTTTCCGGCCTTGTCGTTGTGCTCATGGCGCCGCCCTTTATGAAAACGAGCGGATGGCTTCGTCTTCGTTTTTGAAAGTTTTGAAGACCGTAAATAGCCTTGTGGTCTGCAGCCAGTGCTCTACCCGATAGGACAGGTTAAGCAATTTGAGCTGTCCGCCCTTGTTGGAAATTGTTTTGTAAGCTGAAACCAGTTCACCCACACCAGAGCTGTCCATGTCATTGACGTTGACTAGGTTAAGAAGGATTTGCTTGCGTCCATTGGCCAGCAAGCTATGAATCGCGTTACGAAATGTATCAAAACCTTCTCCAAGCGTAAAACGTCCTATGACATCCAGTATGCTTACGTCTTCCGACTGTCTCACGACTACTGTTAGACTCATTTAAGCACCTCCTTGGCATTGAACGATTGTATATTAGCAAAATATACTTAAATCGGCCAATGGTTTAATTGAAATATTTATACAAGGGGCATCCTTGATCAAATCAAGGATACCCCTTGGAATACCCGATAAAATCAGGCAAACGAATGGCTCAACCTACGGTTGAGCCATTCAAAAAGGCCAAAATGTGGGTATTTTGGGGATTTCTTGTGGGTATTTAAATTTTACAATGGCTTAAATAAGCCAAAAAATATTTGTAAGGTTGGCGGCTTATCCTTGACAAAGTATTAGGAATCGTATAATATTAGTGTTACAGATAATTCTTATAAAACGAAATGTTAAAAAGCTCAACACTAACCAACAAGAAGCGGTCTATGTAACTGGCAGATTTAAATTGTGCCTTACATGCCGCGAAAGCGGTTTTTTTGTTGAAAAGTGTCGAGTGGGCTGTTTAAAAATTATAACTATATATATACTGCTCACAGGTCTCAGCGTTCCAATTTACTTTGGGAATACAGGCTCGTAGATCTCCGTTTGGGCAGTAGCTATGTGGTTGTAATAGACAGAACTTTAAAAACTGAATAATGGGTATCCAATCTCTCAATAAGTAGCGAGAGATTGGAACGTAGATTCAAACAAGTCATTAAAACATTGTATCCGAACCAGCAATTAAATTATCTCCTTAAAGGGAGGTAGTCACAAATTGCTAGTCAACAAGCCGCCAGAATTTTTTAAAAGGGAATTTTGGCGGATAGTAAGTTAAAACAGACAAGGGTATATGGTGGATGCCTTGGCAATATGAGCCGACGAAGGACGTGGTAGCCTGCGAAATGCCTCGGGGAGCTGGCAAACAAGCTTTGATCCGTGGATGTCCGAATGGGGAAACCCATGCACTGGAAGAGTGCATGCCTATACACTGAGGAGTGTGTAGAGCGGGAACCGTGCGAAGTGAAACATCTCAGTAGCACGTGGAAAATAAATCAATCGAGCGCAAGCTCGGAGAGATTCCGTCAGTAGTGGCGAGCGAAAGCGGAAGTATATAGATATTTATTCGCTGGATAAGTATAGTAGTGTCCAACGAATAAATACTCTATTAGCCCAAACCTATAAAGTGTTATCGATGATAGCAATATCAGAGGTTTAAAGCTTACAGGCGTTGCTTTATAGGTGTAATAAGTGGAAGTTATTGCCGTGCTGTAAAACGGCAGGGAATAAATGTGTGCTATGTAGCAGAACATGCCTGGAACGGCAGACCAAAGAGGGTGATAGTCCCGTATAGCGAAACATCATGCAATTTCCTAACTTTTTCTTGAGTACAACCAGACACGAGAAATCTGGTTGGAAGTCAGGTCGACTAAGATCTAAGGCTAAATACTCATATTGACCGATAGTGAACAAGTACCGTGAGGGAAAGGTGAAAAGCACCCCGGAAGGGGAATGAAATAGTATCTGAAACCATATACTTACAAGGAGTCGAAGGCTTAACATTAAGATTTATCTTAATGCAGGCTAACGGCGTGCCTATTGAAGAATGATCCAACGAGTTAATCTTATGCTGCTTGATTAAGCTTTAATAAAAGCGAAATCGTAGTGAAAGCGAGGATGAATAGTCCGTATTAGGATATTGAACGACTCGGCTACCAGTTAGCCGGTCGCAACAATTTCCTAAATGTAGCATGAGTTAGACCCGAAACCCGCGTGAGCTACTCATGGCCAGGATGAACGTGGTGTAACAACCACGGGAGGTCCGAACCCACTATTGCTGCAAAAATAGGGGATGAGCTGTGAGTAGGGGAGAAATTCCAATCGAACCGGGTGATAGCTGGTTCTCCTCGAAATAGCTTTAGGGCTAGCGTCGAGAGTTCCCAATAGAGGTAGAGCACTGAATCGAAACCTGCTGCGCAAGCGGTAGGCTCGAACCAAACTCCGAATTCTATTTGGTCAAGATCTCGGCAGTCAGTCCGTGAGGGCTAAGCTTCACTGGACAAATGGAGAAGAATCCACACCATCGTCTAAGGCCCCCAAATCCTAGCTATAGTGCAAAGGATGTGGGGTTGCTCATACAACCAGGAGGTTGGCTTAGAAGCAGCCATCCTTTAAAGAAAGCGTAACAGCTCACTGGTCAAGCGATCCTGCGCCGACAATATATAGGGGCTAAGCTAGGTGCCGAAGACATGGATCAGCAGAGAATTTATTTTCTGCTGGTGGTAGAGGAGTGTTGTGCACAGGTTGAAGCGGCAGCCGTAAGGCGCCGTGGACAGTGCACAAGCAAGAATGTTGGAATAAGTAATATATATAGAGGTGAGAAACCTCTTCGCCGAATATCCAAGGTTTCCAGGGCAACGATTGTCGTCCCTGGGTTAGTCGATCCTAAGAGTGGGCCTCAAGAGGTCCACCCGATGGAAAATACGGTTGATATTCCGTAACCACCTTTTAATTATCTTAGACGGGACGCATCATGGTAACACTAGCGTAATCTGACTATTTGCGTTGTCCTGTTCGTAGGGTGAGATTCCAGGCAAATCCGGAATCTCTATAGGTTTTACCGCTACCTCGCAAGAGATGTTGTAAAATCTTGTAATCCCGAAAACAGGAAGAAACCTGGCAACGGGAATTAGTGTGAACCAAGGTGTCAAGAAAAGCGTCGAAGTCATGTTAAAAGGTGCCCGTACCGCAAACCGACACAGGTGGATGGGGAGAGAATCCCAAGGCGTCCGGATCAATGTTCGTTAAGGAACTCGGCAAAAAAGCAGGTGTACCTTAGGTATATACCTTGCCCTTTTGTGAGATTATATCAACTCAAAAGGGCCGCAGCGAAAGACCTCTCCCGACTGTTTACCAAAAACTTAGGTCCGTGCTAAAGCGCAAGCTGATGTATACGGGCTGATGCCTGGCCAGTGTCAGAAGGTTAAACCTGTGGGCGCAAGCTCGCAGGCCAAGCCCTGATGAACGCCGGCAGTAACTATAACTGTCCTATGGTAGCGAAATTCCTTGTCGCGTAAGTTGCGACCCGCACGAATGGCATAACGAGTAGAGGACTGTCTTAACGAACATTCCGATGAATTTACAGTGGCGGTAAAGATGCCGTCTACCCGCAGCAAGACGGAAAGACCCTATGAAGCTTTACTATAGCGTGTCATTGCAGTTTTATTTTTGTTGCTTAGTATAGGTGGGAGCCTTTGATGTCCCGGCTCTGGCTGGGACTGAGGCGAAATGTGAAATACCACCCTGCAAAGGTGAAACTGCTAACCAAAGCTTAACCTACTTTGGGACAGTGGCTCGTGGGTAGTTTAACTGGGGCGGTTGCCTCCTAAATGGTAACGGAGGCGTTTATTAAGGTATGCTAAGCGCGGATGGAAATCGCGCTGATAGTGCAAACGCATAAGCATGCTTGACTGCAAGGGCGGCGACCCGCGCAGGTACGAAAGTAGAAGTTAGTGATCCGATGCGTTCGAGTGGAAGACGCAAAGCCCAACGGATAAAAGTTACTCTAGGGATAACAGGCTGATCCTCTCCAAGAGTCCACATCGACGAGAGGGTTTGGCACCTTAACCTTAATCGGGGTGCTAGGGCAGTGATGTCCTACCAAGTGTCTTCGTCCGTCTCTCTGACTACGTCAGAGGATAAAAATTGAAGATAAATAAATTCGGCTTATAACGGTGAACCCGTAATTACCTAAGTGGAACATTCAGGTAATCGGCGATACCGTGGGAAGTCGTCCCGCCTTTGGCGGGATTGACCCCGTAACGACTGATTCGAAAGAAGAGACTTTGCTAGTCCGTATATAGCGCGGAAGCAGGGTAACACGCCGACTCTTGTCACAAAAAAGCAGGCAAAGGCTACAAAGAACCTAACGCCGCTGACAAGAAGAAGATATAGTCTGCCCCATGCGAAAGCATGGAATTATGTACGATGTCGGCTCATCACATCCTGGGGGTGAAGAAGCTCCCAAGGGTTAGGCTGTTCGCCTATTAAAGTGGTACGCGAGCTGGGTTCAAAACGTCGTGAGACAGTTTGGTCCTTATCTGCTGTGGGTGTACGAAACTTGAGTGGTCGCATCTCTAGTACGAGAGGACCGAGATGCATGTACCTCTGGTGTACCCGTTGTCGCGTCCGCGGCATGGCGGGGTAGCTAGGTACAGTTAGGATAAGCGCTGAAGGCATATAAGCGTGAAGCCGTCCACAAGACTAGGTTTCGTTTGTCCCGATTTATCGGGACAGAAAGATTCGGGGAAGACTACCCCGTATTAAACTAGTGCTTAGTACTTAGGAATTAGTACTTAGTAGCAATACTAAGGACTATGAACTAAGAACTTAGTACTAGCATATAGGCTGCAGGTGTAAGCATAGTAATATGTTCAGCCGAGCAGTACTAATCAATCGAAAGTTTTAACTTATTTTATCTGCCAAAATTTTCTTTTGAAAATTTTTGTTGACTAGCAATTTGTGACTTTAACATAATCCGAATCTACGGATTCATCCAAATAACCCGAATATAAATTTGGGGCATTCGGATAATAATTCGGGGAATTAGGATTATAGATTATGATAAAACACAACCTAAAAATTTTAGCAGCAGTATTGGTTATCTTAGCGGTTATTGGTTTGTTTTTTGTCCTTTCAAATCCTATTTTACAGCAAGTTAAAGCAAATTAATGTAAATGCCCTTCAAAGCTAGCTTCTTATTAGGCTTATACCTTTTACGGAAGCTAACTTTGGGTGGTATTTACGGCGGGGCTCGACCTGATCCCATCCCGAACTCAGCAGTCAAAACCGCTCGTGCCAATGATACCCTAGTGCATGCTAGTGGAAAAGTAGGTAACTGCCCATTATATAAAAGACCAATCCAAAAAGGATTGGTCTTTTTTTGTATTTAAATTATTGCAATAATATCGCATATATGCTATAATATAATAAAGGTGAGTTAACTAATAACCTTAAAAGCTTTATAGCCAAAATAGCTAAAAAGCCTTTAAAGAAACAAAAACACAAATGAATAAGCATTATTACAGGCTAATTGGAGCCTTTGCTCTTGCCTTTCTGGCAGGGATTTTGGTTATGTTCCAAACCGTCAATACCAAATCTTATATCGACGGCAATTTGGCATCTTCGCAAATGCCTTTGGCTAATCACAGACAAGCAAAAGTTTTGGGGGTAATTACCCCCTGGAGCCAAGGCTACTGGGCACCATGGGCTTCGCCTAATGTGCCGATTTCGGATATCGATTGGTCAGCCTGGACCCATGTCATGCATGTTGCTGCAGAGCCACAGGCCGACGGTACTTTAAATTTAACCAACCAGAATATTGCGGGAAATGCAGCCGCATTAATAAGTGCTGCCCACTCCCATGGAGCTAAGGTACTGCTGGATATTTGGACTGGCAATAAAGCCAATTGGAGGTCGGCCACGTCTCTGCATATGACCGAATTTGTCAGTAATATTATGAGTGTAGTTAACACTTATGGTTATGATGGGGTTGATCTGGACTGGGAGCCTCTTGAATCTGGCGTTGGCTCGCCCACTAACGGACAATTAATGGCAAGTTTGTCAGCTAATTTAAAAGCTCAGCTGGGATCCAGGCTGTTAACGGCTGCTGTGGAGCCTAACGAGTATCCTTATTGGAGCGCCAATTATGCGAACTTTGACCGGATTAACGTAATGACCTATGACATGTCAGGGACCTGGGATGGAAAGAGTTGGTTTAACAGTGCATTGTACAACGATGCTGGTGATACCGGCGTTTGGTCGCTTGAATTAGCCAAGCAGAGATTTTTAAGCCGCGGCATGCCTTCGACGACCTTGGGACTCGGCTGGGAATTTGGAGGCTGGGAATGGGCCTGCAGCGGCCCAAGAATTAGCGGCTGTGTCAGGATGGGTAATGAAATGACTACTTACCAAGCTATTAAACCGTTAATTGCCCAAAGGCCAGCAAACTGGGACAGCCAGGCCCGCGTGCCATGGCTTGGCGGCAATACATTTTTTTCATACGAGAACGCGAGTTCAACTACCGACAAGGTAAATTATGTCAGGGATAATAATTTGGGCGGATGGGTTGTTTGGCATATGGGCCTGGACTATTTTCCTAATGAAAACCCCAAGCAGCCGCTGGCCCTTGCAATCAGCAATGCTATCGGAAAAGGAGGAGGGGCTACAGGCTCTGCGCCGGTTATTAACAGCGCGACTTCTGCTGCCGGAATTGTCGGAGCGGCTTTTTCTTACCAGATTACCGCCACTAACAGCCCTACCAGCTATAATGCTGCAAATTTGCCGACAGGCTTAACTGTCAATACTTCAACTGGAGTGATTTCCGGTACGCCTGCTGTCTCAGGAACATATAGCATCGGTGTCAGTGCAATTAATTCTTATGGTAACGGACAAGCCACTTTAGTGTTGGTAATCTCGGCAAATTCCGGCGGTTCTTCCGCCAACCTGGCCCTGGGAATAATCCCGACTGCCGGCGAAGCTGCTTCCGAAGGGTCGCTGTCAATGCTTACCGATGGCAATAAGGACAGTTTAGCTTATGCGACTATAGGCTGGAGCAGTGCTCAATGGGTAAGGCTGGATTTGGGAAAACAGTTTGCCATTAACCAGGTTAAGCTTTGGCATTACTATCTAGATGGCCGCACTTACCATGACGTGGTTGTTCAACTGTCGAATGATATAAATTTTAACAGTGGCGTAACGACAGTCTTTAACAATGACACTGACAACACTCTCGGCTTCGGAGCAGGCAGTAACCAGGAGTACGCCGAATCGTCGGCCGGAAAGAGTATTGTCTTTTCTCCAGTCGCAGCCCGTTATGTAAGGTTCTGGGCGAATACAAACTCGCTTAACGCCGGCAATCATTACGTGGAAGTCGAGGTTTACGGCAGCTCGGGCACTACGGCCGATACCCAGGCTCCCACTGTTCCTTCAAACCTAACGGCTTCTGCCATATCCTCTTCTTCTATCAATCTTTCCTGGGCAGCTTCAACAGATAATGTCGGAGTTGCTGGCTACAAAGTGTTTAGGAATGGTAGCCAGATTGCTGCAATTGCATCGACAAGTTACCAGGATACCGGCTTAGCCGCCAATACCACATACACATATACGGTTTCTGCTTATGATAATGCGGGCAATGCATCTGTAATATCTGGCAGCGTCAGTGCTACTACCCAATCTGTTGTTGTTGATAACATCCCGCCCACAGTGCTGATTTCCAGCCCCATGAATGGCATAACTTTGGGGGCTGGTACGACTTCCGTATCAGTTAAGGCAAAGGCTACTGATAATACTTCAGTGGTTAAAATGGAAGTGTATATAAACAATGCTTTAAAGGCTACGGCAAGCGGCTCTGCCGCCTCCTACAGCTGGAATGTCAGGAAAGTAGCCAGAGGAGCTTATACCATTTTGGTTAAAGCCTACGATAATTCAGGTAACGTAGGAAGCAGTTTTGTGACAGTATATAAGTAAAATTAATTTTTCACCCCACCCTTTCTTTAAAAAAGTAATTCGTTGTTTAGTCATCAAATATTGAATGGTGGTAAGCAGCGTTTATCTTTCAAAAGAAAGGGCGGGGTTTTAATTTTTGGCAAGATTATTCGCGATTTGTTATAATTAAATATATGCTATTAGCCTTTTTAATATTCTTTTTAATATTCACAATCATCCTCCTGTTCGTTATCACTAGCGCGTTCTTGGGATTTATTATAACCCGAGTGCCTTTTGTGCCGACCGCTGCTTCTGATATTGAATTTACAGTCAAAAAACTTGGCATAACATCTCAGGATATTTTTTACGATTTAGGCAGCGGCGACGGCAAGGTGGTGTTTATAGTAAATAAATTAACCGGAGCTAAATGCGTGGGATTTGAATTAACGTGGTGGACTCATATTTTAGCGAAGATAAAATCAAAATTTATCCTCCTTCGCCCCGCCTTCGTTAAAACTTCGGCGGGCAGGCAAGGCTATGGTGGACAAGAATATCAAAATTCAAAATTACAATTCAAGAATCAAAATTTCTTCAAACACTCCTGGGAAGAGGCGACTGTAATATACGGTTATCTGTATCCGCCGTTAATGGGTAGGGTAGAGGAAAAGTTTTTGGCAGACTGCAAACCGGGCAGTATGGCGATTATCCGCGATTTTCCCTTTCCGAAGCTTAAACCGCTTGAGATTATCTACCGTCCCAAAAACCACGAAATATATATTTACAAAAAATAGCTTGTGGATAAGTATTAGGTTGTAGAAGAATATCCACAAAAACTAATCACAAAATAAGCCTTATTAAAGGCTTATTTTATATTTTCATTAAAACTGTCGGTAAAAAGTTGACAAAAAACCTTAGGCTGCTATTATAAAAGTGCCAGTACAATAAAAAGAAGGGTAAATAAAACTGCTTGGAAAACAAGCACCTTAGAGATCAAGAGAAGAGAGCGGCAAGATTTAAGTTAGCCAAAAAGTTAAGGGCGAACATGGATTAATTACCTCTGCCTTTCCCGCCACACCCGCATTTCTCATACATACCATCTTCGTATCAACTTTTTTTAGACTAACCCATAAATCTTCGCCCCCGTCTCACCCACCTCTTGATCTCTTCCTTTTTAAAAACAACTTTATGCAAATTCAAACAATCTTAAAAAATTTCGGGCTTAACGACAAAGAGACAGCGGTTTATTTGGCATTGGTGGAAATGGGGCCGTCGCCGGTTAGGGGGTTAGCCGGCCGAACCAAAATTAACCGCGGGACGGTGTATGATATACTAAAGGCTTTGCAAAAGCAGGGGCTGGTAAGTTTTTATGATACCAAAACCCACCAGCATTTTGCGGCCGAACCGCCGGAAAAGATTTTAACGGCTGTGGAAGACCGGATGGAAGATATGGGAATTTTAAAAAAAGAGATTAAAGATAGCTTGCCGGAACTGCGCTCGCTGTTTGAAAAAGAGGGCGGCAAGCCGGTGGTTAAACTTTACGAAGGACTAAAAGGTATCCGTTATATTTTGGAAGACGTATTGGAATGCGTTTCTCAGGAAAAGAAAAAAGAATATTTCGTCTATTCCTCATCAAGCGTCCGCGGTAATGTCCATCAGGCCATGCCTGATTTTTCCCAACGCAGGATAAAAAAGAACATCCGCGTCAAAACCATTGCTTTAGGTGAAGGCGGCACTGTC
Organism: Patescibacteria group bacterium; assembly: GCA_013387205.1. GTDB lineage: Bacteria > Patescibacteriota > Doudnabacteria > UBA920 > UBA920 > AMAZON01. The sequence goes on from WARV01000002.1 coordinate 31,223, forward strand.
GTGGGACTAGACGAGCGCAAGTGGATGAATTTGCCGGAAAAAAACTTAAAGGCGACTTACGAAATTATTTACGGAGGCAAGGTTGCACATATTAGTTTGAATGATTCCCAAAATCCGGTTGGAGTGATAATCCAAAACCAGGAAATTTTTGAAACGCAAAAAATGATTTTTGAATTCAACTGGAACAAATTGTAATAATTCTACCTAACTTGACGGCCGTCAAATTAGGTAGAATAGGGTTTTGGTTGAGTTCAGCAATCATTTATGGTTGTAAAATTCTGCATTGGAGGACTATATGGAAGCCAAACTCGATCTTTCAAAAGTTGCTGTAGTGGTATTGGCGGCAGGTTACGGGCAGCTCCGCAAGGGGGTTACCAAGCTCGTAGAGAAACTTAACGAGAAGGAAATTCTTTGCCGCGTGGTAAGCCAAGCCAAGCAAGCCGGATTAGGGCCTGTAGTCGTCGTTGCTAATGGGATGTTTGGCCAAGAAGTTAAGCAGGCGCTTGTTAAAGCCGAGCACATTGATTTGCATTTTGCCCATCAGAAAAAAAGGCGAGGACCGGCCAACGCCGCGTTCCGCGCGTTGCCTGTGCTTAACCAGCTTGGCATAAAAAAGTTTTTGGTTGTTTTTGGGGACATGCCGCTTTTGGATGCCGGCCGCATGAGGGAGATGGCGGCGGCTCATTTGCAGTATAATTCGGATCTGACCTTTTCTAGTTGGAAATGTGACGTTAGTAACCCTTTGGTCAGGCATATGGTCAACTTCGCGTATTTTGTCCGCAGCGGCGATTGCGGCCTGTCTTCCACCCCCGTAGTAGTTAGTCTGTATACAGGGAACATGCCACCCCAGGGCTCGGAAGTTTTCTCGTCCATGTATTGCTTGGACGCACAGTGGTTTACCAAAGCTTACCGCAGGATAATTCCGCGCCCTAAAGGCGACGGTTTTCCGCCGGAATACCACCTTCCGCCGTTAGTTGAAATAGCGGTAGCAAGCTCTGCCAAGGTGGTTAATATTTCGGAATGTGATCCGAAAAGGCTTTTGGGGGTAAACACATTTGCCGACCATGAATTGATCGAGACGTTGTTAAATACGCAGCCCGCACTTGTGCAGGCCGCAACTCTGGAAGGGCCGTGATTTAATGGCCCTTCCGTTTTTTAAAAATTGAAGGAAAAACTATCTTTAATAATAAAGAAATTAAGCGTTATTGGAAAAAAAATAATTTATGGATATAATGAAAGAAACCTTTATGCAAGATTTTGCGGTTTAGGTTATGGTGGTAAATAATAAAGTAAATAGATTTGATAAGTTGTCATATATGAGAAACCAAATTGTCATTTTGGCCGCGGGGATGGGAAAGCGGATGGGCAACGCGAGCGTTCCGAAAGTCCTGGTAATGCTCAAGGATAAGCCGATGATTTTGCATTTGCTCGGGCAGGTGGAGAAAATCAACCAACTAGCCAAGTCGGTTATTGTTGTCGGGCACATGCGCGAAAAAGTGGAAGCGATTTTAGGCGAAGGGTTTTTATACGCGCACCAGAAAGAGCAAAAAGGAACGGCACATGCGGTAATGGCTGCGAGGCCTAAAGTCAGCGCGGAAAATATTTTGGTTTTGTATGGCGATATGCCGTTTATTACGGCAGAATCTTTAAAAAAACTGATGCACCTGCACCATGACAAGCAATCAATTTTAACTATGTTTACAGTTGTCTCGCCGGATTTTGAAGGCGCGTACGAAGCATTAAACGGATACGGCAGGATTATCAGGGACGGGAAAAATCAAGTTATAAAAATTACGGAATTTAAGGACGCAACCGAAAAGGAAAGGCAGATTAAGGAAGTTAACCCGGGGATTTACATGTTTAACACCGGCTGGCTATGGAGTAATATCGAGAAAGTAAAAAATAATAACGCGCAGAACGAATTTTATTTGACTGACATGATAGAGCTGGCTATTTCCCAAAATGTCCCGGTCGCAACTTTGAATATAGACGTAAAAGAAGTTGTTGGCGTAAACACCAAAGAGCAGCTTACGCAGGCGGAATTGCTGGCGTAAAAATATTATCAAATTTTTTGGCGCTAGGACCAATTTATGCGGCCGCATAAATTGGTCCTAGTGTGTTTTATTGTTAAGCTAAAGTTGTAAAAATCGTCTTTAAATATATCTGAGATGTATTACTTCTTATGATAAGGTATGATCTTTTCAAGGTTTAAGGAGGGAAAATGAAAGTGCTGTACTGGCCAAGAAGGCTAGAATGCCTGATATTTGATGTCGATGGCACCATATACCCCTGGTCAAAGAGTTATGAGGGCCACCAAAGGCAGGTTGAACTGGAAGCCTTGGCTGATTTTTGGGAAACTTCCATAGAAGAAACCAAACAGAAGCTACAGGCTCAAGAGGAAGAACTGACAAAAAAAATGGGCAGGAAGCCGAGCGCTGCCGAAATCATCAGGTCGTTTGGGGGATTATTCCACGAATGGCTGGTGGAGATCCGAAAAACCAGATGGCAGCCGGAATTGTTTTTAGAACCGCAACCGGAATTGGCAAAAAAAATCGGCGGATTGACGGTAGGCTATAAAATAGCTTTTGCCTCCAGTTCGCCAAAAGAAGTGGTTCTAAAAATTCTTGAGATAGTCGGGCTTAAGGGGTTGAACGGAAAAATTCCGGTGTTCGGCGGTGGGGATTGCCCGCCAAAACCTTTGCCGAATGTGTACTGCCAAGCGGCAAAAACTCTTGGAGTTAAACCGGAGAACTGTTTGTCGATTGGCGACAGAATTGATTTCGACGCCTACCCGGCCATGGAAATTGGCATGGGCGCCGTGGTTGTGCAAGACGTGAATGATTTGATGTTAGTAGCTGACAGGTTGCTAGCCGAATCTGAAGATCGCTATGTGTCCAATTGGAGGTAGTATGGCTGCCAGATCGCCAATCTTTCCTGTCCCCGTCCCTTTGTTTATCCAAAATTCCCTGTTCGGCCTCGGCCAATTGGAAGTTTTGGAAGGCGGTTACAATTCAGATGTCCTGCTGCTTTCCCATTCGCGGCAGGTGATAATCAAAGTCATCGGGAACAAAAAAGGTTTGGATCTGACAACCAAGGAAGCGGTTAAGCTCGGGCAGCGCATAAGCAGGTACAGGAGTTTGCTTTCCGGCGAAGGCGTTAAGGTGCCTGGGTTTTTGGAATGGGCCGTGACCCAAGACAGCGAAACGGGACGAGTGTACCTGTTTGTGATAGAGCCGTTTTCCGGACACGACCCGAGGCGACTGCTGCTTTCCGGCGACTATCCCAACTGCATGCACGTTACGGGGAAACTACTGGAAGCTGCCGAACCCTTGCTTTGCCGCAAGGAAGAAAGTTTTTTGCCTGTGGGATTGGACCCTAAAACCGCGAACTTCGTGATTCCTTCGGAAAGCGAGGCTTGCGTGTATGTGGATTTCATGCCTCCCCGCTACCGTTTGGAAGACGGGACGTACCTTGTGGAATACCCGCAAATCCGCGAACCTAAGCAGGTTGACCTGTGGAAGTGGAAGTATTTCACGCTGGAAGGGCTTATCACTATCGCCCTTTACCAATTGGGACGCCTGTGCGCCAGGTTGTTCCAGGAGATAAAGAAAAAAGCCAGGACGTGGCTGTTGGAACGAAGGCTCCTTAAGGTCTTGGGTTACCTGGATTTTCTGGAATCGGTCACGCCGGGCAGATTGCAGGACGTGACAAACCCTTACCATTTAAGGCTGCTCATGTGCGAACTGGCTTCCCGTCCTGGCGCTAATGTGCCTGACACGGTGGTGGAAGATTTTTTCCTGAAAACGCACTTTGAGGGAGAACTATCCAGGGCCGTCTTATTTTGGTCGCAACGCCAGCTGTCTGCCATTGCCAGCACGGTGAGCTGAATTGAACCGGACTGGAAACTCTATGTTCCAGTCCGGTTTTTTACTACGGATTATCTACAGATTCTACTGATTCCTACAGGTACGCCCGAGTGATATCTAAACAATTAATTACTAGATAACGCCCGAGAACATCTGTAGGTATCTGTAGTATTCGGATACTTCTGTAGATCTGTAGTAATCCGTAGTTTAAAACTTAAATTCCGCCATGACGGGAAAATGGTCGGAGAGTCCGTTGGTTTCGGGGGTCCTGAGGATTTTTGCCTGCTGGAAAAACGGCAAAGCGTGCTTGTTGGCAAAAATATAGTCTAGCCTGAGTTTGGTTAAATGCATAGGGTCTTTATTGTAAGCGGTCGGGACGGAAAATTCATTTTTTCTCGGGCTGGTAATCCTGACCAAATCAACCATGCCCGCATTGAGCAATTTATTTATCACGTCATACCTTATTTGCCTGGTGCCGAATTTTTCCATTGAAGCGTCTTTTAATTTTTTTAACAAGCCTTCTTCGCCATAACTGTCCTGTATGGAAAGCGAATTTAAATCTCCAATTAAAACCCCGGGGTTATCTTTAGGAAGATGCTTCAAGATGATGTTTAATTCTTTCAGCCTCAAGTCCTCGTTTTTATGGTGAAGATGGGTCAGTAGCGTTTCCAGGAAAAAAGGGCCAAAAGAAAATTTGGCTTTTATCATTCCCGTGTTAAAGTCCTTTTCAAAAACTTTACCAAAAAGAAAATTTTTTTTTGAGAACAATCCCAAATTGTAACCGCTCGGCGCTTTGGCAAACAAGTGAAAAGGGTAGCCGGCCTGCCGCTTGAAAAAATCAAGCTTTTCGAAATTATTTGTTTCCCAGCCGTTTAGTTCGGACAAGCCTAAGACATCGGGCTTTTGCCTTGATATGAAATCCAAAACCTTATTAAAACGATACGGCTCCATGCAGCCTTCGTATAAATTCAAATAAAGAATTTTCATCCGGTTTCGTCATTAGTTTTGTCTCTTTATGAGGACGTATGACCAGGTATGAGATTACTTAATTTTGGGCATTATGCCAAGAAAAAGGATTACAATTACTTTGAAAGAAGAAATTTTGCGGCAGATCGATAACGCGGTTGACGGCAGGGATGTGCGAAACAGGTCGCACGCGGTAGAGCACTTGTTGTCAAAAGCGCTGATGCAAAAGCCGGTCAAGGCTTTGATTTTAGCCGGAGGCAAAGGAGTGGATTTTCCGGAATTCCCTTCAGGGCTGCCAAAGGCCCTGCTGCCCATTGCCGGCAAGCCTTTGCTTGAGCACGTTTTGGTTAAACTTTGCCATTGCGGCATTAAGGACGCGATAGTTTCGGTTGGGCAGCAAGGCCAAAAAATAAAGGAGTACTTCGGCAACGGATTAAAATGGGGAATAAATATCAGCTACCTTGACCAGCAATCCGTGCAAAAAGGCACGGCCCAGCCCGTGCTTGAGGCAAAGGATTATTTTTCCTCGGGAGCTTTTTTACTGCTTTACGGCGATGTCTTAACCAGCATCAGCTATATGGATCTTTTAGATTTCCATAACAGCCAGACTGCCCTTGTCGCTACCATGGCTTTGGCTTCAGTGGAAAGGGTTAGTATGTGGGGCGTGGCCAGGCTGGTCGGTAGCAGGATTGTGGAGTTCGAGGAAAAACCCAAAAATCCCAAAACCCATTCCCATCTTGTAAATGCCGGAATTTACGTAGCCGAACCATCGATTTTTAAATATATAGGCAAGGACGCGGTAAAATTGGAAAGCGAAGTGTTCCCGAGGCTGGCGGAAGAAGGCAAGCTCGGCGGATATTCTTATGACGGGTCGTGGTATGATGTTTCTACGCCGCAGGATTACCAGGAAGTTATCCACCACTTGAAGCTTGAATAAAAATAAAATAGGAATATGATGAAAGTGCCGGCAGCAGGGAGTGCCTATTGCTAGAAAAAGCGTAGGCATTGCCTGCTGCCGGCACTTTATTAAATTAAGGATTCAGAATATAGTCACCCTTCGGGTGATCACCCGAAGGGTGAAATTTAGAGATAGTCAAACAAGGGGCGCCCCCCAATGGGGGATGCCCCTTGTAATATCTGATGAATGGCTCATCCGCCAAAAGGGCGGATGAGCCATTCAAACCCCTATTAACATTGGCTTTTTGTTCTTTTATAAAGAAGCGGTTTTTTTAAATAGCGCCTGGTGAAGGTTTGGGCCTGCAGCAATTATTCCGTCAGATTCAGGCGAAAGCTTTTTCCCGTGCCAGTCAGTTATTATGCCACCAGCTTCAGTTACAAGCAAAGCGCCTGCGGCAAAATCCCAAAGATTAATCTGTTCTGTATAAAAGAAATCAAACCTGCCTAAAGCTACGAAAGCCAGCTGCAGTTCGGCCGTGCCTAGCACCCTGGCTTTGCCGACATGTTTGCTTGCAATCCCGAACATTTTTTCTTTTTGGGCTTGGGGCATCTGGCTGGTCCAGCCAAAACACCCGCAAGCCTGGTTTAACTGCGCTGTTTTTGAGGCCCTAATTTTGTTTCCATTCAAGTAAGCACCCTGTTTTCTAATGGCTGTATATTGCTCATTGCTTATAGGATTTAAAATGACAGAGGCAAGCGGACCAGCGTAATCCCAAAGCGTAATGGAAATGCAACACAAGGGAATGCCGTAGGCGAAATTCGTCGTGCCATCTATGGGGTCTATTATCCAAAGATATTGCCCTTTGTTGATTTTGGTTTTTCCTCCGAACTCTTCCCCTAAGATCAAGTGGTCGGGAAATTTGGTGTTAATATGTTTCCTTATGATTTTTTCGATTGCCAAATCGGAATCCGTAACCAGGCTGCCAACAGCGCTGTCTTTATAGCGGACTGACGTGTTGCCGAAATTTTTCAGAAAAATCTTACTGCTTTCTTTGGCAGCTTTTAAGGCGAGATTCAAATATTGTCTGTTGTTATCCATAAGTTTATTATACTATATCGAGATGGTATAATACCAATAAGTATAACCCGAATCTACGAATTTATCCAAATGCCACGAATAATAAATGGGTGCATTTGGGGCATTCGTATATTATTCGGGTAATTAGGATTATATATTTATGAGAATAATTTCCGATTTACATATTCACTCAAAATATAGCAGGGCCTGCTCGCAGGACTTAAACCCAAAAAACATTGGTGTTTGGGCGGACAAGAAAGGCATTGGCATAATCGGCACCGGGGATTTTACGCATCCGGCCTGGCTTAATTTATTAAAACAAGAATTAGAAGAAACGCGTCCGGGTTTATATCAACTTCGAAATAATATGACTACCAGGCCGTCCTCCGAAGCCTTGGCGAAGGAGGACCGTTCTCCCGCGGCATATTTTTTATTGTCCGTAGAAATCTCATCCATTTACAAACAGGGCGATAAAGTCAGAAGGATCCATCTGTTAGTATTAGCGCCAAATTTTGATGCGGCTGAAAAATTCAACCAGGGACTTGAGAAGCGCGGGGCAAATTTAAAAGCAGACGGCCGGCCAATTACCGGAATACACTGCGATGAAATTGTGAAAATTGCGCAGGAGGCAGATCCCGACATTGTGATAATTCCAGCCCATGCCTGGACACCGCATTTTGGGTTGTTTGGTTCCTTGTCCGGATTTGATTCCGTGGAAGAAGCTTTTGGTAATGAGTCTAATTTCATCTTTGCCCTTGAAACCGGACTTTCAAGCGATCCAAAAATGAACTGGCAAATATCCGGCCTGGATAAATTTTCCCTGGTTTCGAATTCTGACGCACACTCCCTGCGCAAGATCGGAAGGGAAGCAAACGCGTTTGAAGTTAATCCTGAAAAATTATCATTCCAGGAAATCATCAGAATCATAAAATCAAAAAATCCTGCGGAATTTCTTTATACTATTGAATTTTTTCCTGAGGAAGGAAAGTATCATTTGGACGGGCACCGCGACTGCAAGTTTTCCTGTGAGCCGGGCCAGACGAAAAAAATGGCCGGTATCTGTCCTGTTTGCGGCAAGAAACTTTTGGTCGGGGTATTGCATCGCGTGGATGATTTAGCGGATAGGGGTTATGGCTTCGTGCCGGAAAGGTCGGTTCCGTTTAAAAACGTCATTCCTTTGGAAGAAATTATTGCCGAAACTTTGGAAGTCGGCGTGGCGAGCAAGAAGGTTAGCGCCATGTATGAGAGGATGGTTGGTTCTGTAGGGGCGGATATTATCCGCCCTGATAACGGGAAGATATTATCTTCCCCTACAGGGAGACGTGATTCATATGGCGAATTTGCCATCCTTCTCGACCTCTCTGAAAATCAAATCGCCCAAATCTCCACTCCTGAAATTGCCAAATCCATCATCCGCGTCAGAGAGGGTAGTGTCCATGTCGAAGGTGGTTATGATGGGGTGTTCGGTAAAATCCATATATACGATGGTGAAGAAAAAAAGAAGATTTTTAAAAAACCTGAACAAAAAGAGCTTTTTTAAAACAGCAATTATCTCCTTATTGCTTTGGTAAATTTTTTCCAATAGGGCTTTGTCCCAAAGAAAAAATTTTTAATAGGCTTGAGCCCGCAAAAAAGTTGCGGGCTTTTCAAATTGCAGTAAGGTGTAGGTAAAGCTGCCGTCCTAAAAACTGCAATTAATAATTAAGGAGGGTTGCTGCCATAACTCTTCTTGATTCATCCAGGCAAAACCCCGACACTATCCAAAATTGATTATTGAATTGTTAAATATATGTTTTTGCTACAGAATTATCGTATTTAAATAATTTTCCAATAAATATTTTGGATGACATCGGGTAAACTTGGGGGTGCACCTAAACCCCTATGAGGATTTTGATTTTTTTAATTTTATTTATTTTAGTATCAATCTTTCTGCCTAAGAATGAACTAATAAAAGAAGCTAAGGCTGATAGTTATGTCCCAAGCGGCAATAAAAATTTATATGTCCGCGTTGTTTTGGCGAATTTTTCCAACGCCTCTTTTTCCGGTGTTACTCCCGGAGAAATGTCCAGTCAGATGTTTTACTCCTACGATTCCGTAAGGTCTTTTTACAACGAAGAATCTTACGGCAAGGTTTCCATAACCGGAGACGTTTATGGCTGGTTTAATTTGCCGGCCAAACAAAGCTGCGATGCTGAATCGGTTTTTGACCAGGCTGTCGCTGCTGCGGGGATAAGCGTTTCTTCCATAAGCGGAAGTTCGCCGGTCGTGGTAGTGGCGCCTTTTGGCCCGTCGTATTGCGGCTGGGTCGGGTATTCGTCGCTCAGCAGGAATTTGATTGCCGTAACTACAACTAACCCGAATTTTGTCGCCACTATCGCCCATGAACTTGGGCATACGCTGGGTTTGGCGCACGCCAGTTTTTATAACTGCGACAACCGGATGTTGTTTAGCATCCAAAACTGCATAGTTGAAGAATACGGAGATGATTATGACGTGATGGGCAGCGGCAGCGTTAAGATGGTCCACATGGACGCAGTGCATAAAGAATTTGCAGGATGGTTTAATAGCAGTAATATCCAGGCAGTGGCAAATAGCGGCCAGTATTTTTTGGAAAGTATTGAAAACACCTCTTCAAAAACCAAGGCGATAAAAATCAACCGCGGCGACGGCCAGTATTTTTATCTGGAATACCGCCAGCCGACCGGGTTTGACCGCAATCTGGACAGCCAGCAAATTTTCGGCGGAGTGCTTATTCATTTGGCCCCCAATCATTCTTCCAAATCATATTTGATAAATCCGCTGTCCCCAAGCCAGGCGACAAATCCGGCATTGCCGGTCGGCAGGTTTTTTAGCGACCCAGTTTCTGGTATTACCATTGCCCCGGCTTACCAAACCAATTCCGGAATTTATGTCGATATTACTTTTCCAAGCGCGCAAGCGTTAACCAGTTACAGCTTGCCTAGCCAGTTTGCAACCGGAGATTTGGTTTCCGACCAGGGTACGGTTTATTGGATTGTCGGCAGGAATAAAATTGCTTTTACCAGCGCAGGGTTATTTTCTTCTTTGGGCTTTTCTTGGGGCTCGGTTAAGAACGGTGATGTATCAAATTATCAGGAAATGGAAAAATTAATGGTTAACACAAAAAACTCCAGGCACCCCATTGGCGCTTGGGTTAAGTATGGAAATACCATTTATTATAGCCATGAATCCGGCCTTATTCCCGTGCCTTCCTGGGAGGTATTCTTGTCCAATGGCGGCAGTTTGGATAAAACTTTTAATGCCAACCAGACTGACGTTAACCTAATAAAGAAAAGTTATAATCTCAAAATCCTTGAGAGTAATGATTATAGAATATACAAATAATATGATACTAATATACTAATTGGAATACTAATAATACTAATTCTCTTATAAGATTATTATTTAGATAATTTCGTATTATTAGTATCATTCGCATGTATTCGTATATTGGTATCACATAATTTGTTTTTAAACCAAATAAATGTTAAAATAAACACAGAAACAGCATTAATCTCAAGGAAATTAGATGAAAAAAACCAAAATTGTTTGTACGCTTGGTCCGGCATCTTCGACGGTGAAAACCATTACGGAAATGGTTGAAGCGGGTATGGATGTGGCGCGCTTAAATTTCAGCCACGGCGATTACGACAGCCACCAGCAGCTGGCTAACAATGTCAGGGTGGTTTCCGAGAAGCTAAAAACCCCCATTGCCATAATCCAGGATTTGCATGGCCCGAAAATCCGCGTCAAGAATTTAAAAGCTCCGTTAGACGTCAAGACAGGGGAAACCGTGGTTATTGGCGAGGATTTTGATTTGGATGCAGAAGTGGTAAAAAGCATCAGGCTCAAGCAGCATATTTTAATAGAAGACGGGCTCATTGAAATGGAAGTGCAAAAAATTATCGGAAGAAAAGTTTATTGCACGGCTTTGTCTTCGGGCAAGATTCAGGACAAGAAAGGCGTGAACTTGCCCAGGACCAGGCTGAAAATTCCCATTTTGACTGAAAAAGATGTCCAAGATTTGAAATTCGGCCTTAAGATGGATGTGGATTATATTGCCTTGTCTTTTGTCCGCACGGCCCAGGACGTCAGGAATTTAAAAAAACTTATTGACAAGTATAATCCGAAAAATTTCGACAAGCCGAAAATTATTACCAAAATAGAAAAACCGGAAGCAGTTAAAAATTTTGACAGTATCCTAAAGGAATCGGACGCCATAATGGTGGCCAGGGGAGATTTGGGCGTGGAGATGCCGGAAGCGCAGGTGCCAATTATCCAAAAAACTATTATCCAAAAATGCCTTAAAGCGGCCAAGCCGGTTATTGTTGCCACGCAGATGCTGGACTCCATGATTAAAAATCCAAGGCCTACAAGAGCAGAAGTTTCGGATGTGGCCAATGCGGTTATTGACCAGACTGATTGCGTTATGCTTTCCGGCGAGACTGCCTTTGGACGCTATCCGGTAAAGACCGTACAACAGATGGCAAAAATAATCGAAGTTACGGAAAAAAGCGCGTTCTTGCCAGGACATAAGCACTTGCTGGAAAAAGCCGTTTCCAGGTCAGAGGCTATTGCCGAAAGCATAAATAACCTGGCGACTAATACTCACGCGCGCGTGATTATCGGCGCCACTGACAGCGGTTTCACTGCCAGGGAAATTGCGCACGAACGTCCCATTATGGCAAATATTGTCATGCTGACCCCAAGGGAAAAAGTGCAAAGGCAAATGTGCATGTTGTGGGGTGTACAGAGCTTTTTAGTCCCCATAGTCAAAACTTACGAAAAACTTTTAGCTTTGATGATTGAAACTGCTAAGACCCACAAGCTTATTAAAAAGGGAGAAAAGTTGGTCATTGTCACCGGAGAACCTTTGGGCATGAAAGAGAATTTGAATTTGGTGGAAGTGAAGACAGTGTAGGGCAGAATTTAGAAGATAGAATCTAGAATTTAGGATTTTAAGGGGCATCCTTGCATTCGCAAGGATGCCCCTTGTTGTTAGATTTATGGTGTAATAAAAATCAAATTTTTATAAATTGTCTTGTTATGGTATAATAATAGTATAAAATTTCTTTTGTGAAATAAAATTATCAATAAATAAAAAATTTATGGGCAATACAGCAAAACAAAGGCAAAACGCTTACGTTTTATGGTTCGATGAAATTTCCAAAGAAGATATTCCTTTGGTTGGCGGCAAGAACGCCAACCTGGGGGAAATGTACCAAAAGCTGACTAAGACACCGAGCAAAATTTTTAAAGGCGAAACTATTAAAGTGCCTTACGGTTTTGCCGTGACCGCGGAAAGCTACCGTTATTTTGTTAAAGCCAACCAGCTTGACGTAAAAATCGCCTCCATATTGAAGGGGTTGGATACAGGAAATATCAAAGATTTGGAAGAAAAAGGACAGGAAGTCAGGCAGGCGATTTTGGGCGCCAAATTCCCGGAAGACTTGGAAAAAGAAATAAAAAATTCCTACACGGAAATGGCTGAGCGACTGCATATAGACAAGGGCAGTCTGGATGTGGCGGTTAGGTCTTCTGCCACAGCCGAAGATTTGCCCGACGCCAGCTTTGCCGGCCAGCAGGAGTCTTATTTAAATATCAACGGCGAATACCAGTTGCTTGAAGCTATCAAAAAATGCATTGCCTCCCTATTCACCAATCGCGCAATTTCTTACAGGGTAGACAGGAAATTCGACCATTTTCAAATTGCTTTGTCTGTGGCTGTGCAAAAAATGGTCAGGTCAGACCGCGGCTCTAGTGGAGTTATGTTTACGCTTGATACCGAAAGCGGCTTTAAGAATGTGGTGCTGATTAACGCTGCGTGGGGACTTGGGGAATTTGTGGTCAAGGGAGTGGTGACGCCGGATGAATACATGGTCTTTAAGCCCACTTTAAAGCAAGGTTTTAATGCGCTTATTTCCAAAAAATTAGGCAGCAAGGAAAAGAAACTTATCTATTCCAGCGAAGGTATTGCGCCGACCAAAGAAGTGCCGGTTACCGAAGCTGACCGCCATCAGTTCGTTTTATCTGAAGAGCAAATTTTGCAATTGTCCCGCTGGGGCGTAATTATAGAAGAACACTACGGCCGGCCAATGGATATTGAATGGGCTTATGACGGCGTGACCAGGGAATTGTATATCGTGCAGGCCAGGCCGGAAACTGTGCAGGCCAGAAAAGACCAGAATGTTTTGGAAGAATACGTGATGCTTGAAAAGGGCAGGATTTTGGTCAAAGGCGCGGCGGTCGGCGCGAAAATCGGGCAGGGCAAGGCGCACTTTATAAAAGATGCCAGCCAGATCAGCGAATTCCAGGAAGGCGAAGTTTTGGTGACGGAAATCACCGATCCGGACTGGGAGCCGATTATGAAAATGGCCAGTGCCATTGTCACCAATTCCGGAGGACGGACCAGCCATGCGGCTATTGTTTCGCGCGAACTGGGGATTCCGGCCGTGGTCGGCTGCGGCAATGCAACAAAAATTTTGCAGACCGGCCAGCCGATTACCGTGTGCTGCGCCGAAGGCGAAGAAGGCAAAATTTATGAAGGCTTGCTGAAATTCAAAATTGAAAAACACGATTTGAAGAATTTTGTTGCGCCGAAAACCCAGATTAAAATGATTGTCGCAGACCCGGAACTTGTGTTCGGTTATTCGTTCATACCGAACCAGGGTGTGGGTTTGGCGCGCGAGGAATTTATAATTTCCAACTTCATTAAAATCCATCCCAACGCGCTGCTTAATTACGACAAGCTTACGGACGAACACGTAAAGAGGCAGATAGACGAGCTGACCGTGGGTTACAGCAACAAAGTGGATTTTTACGTGCACAAGCTGGCGTACGGCATAGGGATTCTGGCTTCGGCATTTTATCCGAACGAGGTGATTTTAAGGTTTAGCGATTTTAAAACCAATGAGTACGCCAGCTTGATTGGCGGGCGAGACTTCGAACCTAATGAAGAAAACCCGATGATCGGTTGGAGAGGGGCTTCTAGGTATTATGACCCGAATTTTTCGGCTGCGTTCGCTTTGGAATGCCAGGCGGTTAAAAAGGTGCGCGAGGAAATGGGTTTGTACAACTTAAAGACCATGATTCCGTTCTGCCGCACGCCGGAGGAAGGCGCCAAGGTTTTGGCGGAAATGGAAAAGAACGGGCTTAAGAGAAACAAGAATCAGGAATCGGGAATTAAGAGAACGGTCAAAAAAATTAAATCCAAAATCATCAAATCATCAAATCCGATTAATCAGGATCTCGAGGTTTGGTGCATGGCGGAAATCCCATCCAATATTTTGCTGGTTGAAGAATTCGGCGCGTTGTTTGACGGTTTTTCCATAGGCAGTAACGACTTAACCCAGCTGACCATGGGTATTGACCGCGATGGCAAGCTGGTTGCGCATATTGCCAACGAAAAGAGCGAGGCGGTCAAAAAACTTATTAGGGATCTTATTTCCAAAGCGCACAAGATTGGCCTTAAGGTCGGCATCTGCGGGCAGGGACCGTCTGACTTTCCGGATTTTGCCGAATTTTTGGTCAGGGAAGGCATTGACTCTTTATCATTACAACCTGATACAGTCCTGAAAACCGCCATTCGCATAAAAGAGCTGGAAGATTCAATGAAAAAGAAAAAATAGAACCATATGGCAAATTGGAACATCTTTTTGATAATTGAGGTCTTTTCGATTGTCGTTTTTCTGGCGGTTTTAAGCAGGGAGATGTTCCAGCAAAACAAGGCGCGGGTCTACGAAATTATTGCCTGCGTCTTTTTTGGCATGGTTTTGGAAATTGCCGATTCCTCAATTTCGCACAGTTATTGGTATAGCCAGAATTTCTACCTTCAAATTCTGCGCACTCCTTTGGCTATTGGGCTGACCTGGTCGGTTGTAATTTACAGTTGCATGCTGCTTTCTGACCAGTTTAATATCCCTTGGTATAAGCGTCCCTTCTTGGACGCCTTAACCGCAGTTGGTTTAGACTTGTTTATAGACCCGATTGCCACGCGCTTAGGGCTTTGGCAATGGGCAGTTCCAATAAACCAGGGCTGGTACGGCGTCCCTTACGGGAATTTTGTCGGCTGGATTTTAGTCGTGTTTATTTTTTCTTTTGTCTTAAGGTTTATCCGCACCTTAAATCCAAAGAGGCTGCTGACAAAAATTTTCATGCTAGCCAGCCCGCTTGTGGCTTATGCAGGGCTTCTGTTGGGGATAGTAATTTTTAGGATAATTACCATTATCCCTTATGTGATTAACGTGCCTGCCGGCATAACTATATTAAAAAGCAGCAAAGATTTAAGTACTATAATTGATCCGCAGATACAATTATGGGAACTGACTGTGTTTGTGATTATTATGGTTGAGTTGGCGCACGTGGCAATATCTGCCTTTGCCAGGCAAAGAGACAAGACTGTGGCTCACTTTGACTTCTTCGCGTTTTTTTCTTTGGCAGGCATATACCTGACATTTTTTTGGGCAATGTTCACAAGCGGAATTTACAAAGAGATCCCGTTCTTTGCCGCGTTTGGCGTACTGATGTTTTTGCTGCACTGCCTGCTGCACCTTTTTCCTTACTGGTATCATGGCAAGTCCGTTTATCTTTTTAGAAAGGTAGAGCGTGAGGTTGAAAAGGAAGAACGGGAGATGGCTAAGCTTGTGGCGGAGAACATGAAATAGGCAATTTTGCCGGTGTTAAAATCATCAATGTTTGCAAGGGTTTGAATGGCTCAACCGACGGTTGAGCCATTATCGTAAAACATAAAATCGCCGGAAAATTATCTCGCTGATAGTTCTCGACATAATCGGGGTATTTATGTTAGAATAATGAGGCAATTTAATAGTTTTAAAGACCAGGGAAGCGTCGCATAGTGGTCTAGTGCACACGCTTGGAAAGCGTGCAACCTGTCAAAGGGTTCGAGGGTTCGAATCCCTCCGCTTCCGCCATGCTACTTCGCCCTAACGGGCTTCGAAGCATTAGCCTTCGAATAACGCTAAACGTTAGAAATAGCGCCTTTGTCCCGCCGAAGCTTTAGCGAAGGGGGACGCCACAAAAAGTCCATTGCCTTTAGGCAATGGACTTTTTGTTAATATGATTGGTATCTAATATCGGATGATTTGCTAAAAACAGCCATTTTCTGTTACATTTATGTTGTGAGAGCGTTACTAATATGCAAGACCAGATATTACAAGAAATAAAAGATAGGCTAAATATTGCGGATGTTTTATCGGGCTATATTGCTTTAAAAAAAGCCGGGACCAATTTTAAAGCGGTTTGCCCGTTCCATAGCGAAAAAACTCCGAGCCTGATGATATCGCCCCAAAAACAGATTTGGCATTGTTTTGGCTGCGGCGAAGGCGGGGATATTTTTGGGTTTGTCATGCGTTATGAGAATTTGGAATTCAAGGATGCTTTAAAATTTTTGGCAGACAAGGCCGGTGTTAAGTTGCCGGAATATCATCCCAAAGACAAAAAAGAAATCGATGCAGAGCAACTGCTTTACAAAATAAACGATTTTGCCGCCAGGTTCTATCATCAAATTTTGCTTAAGGACAAATCGGCAAGCGATGCTTTGCAGTATTTAAAAAAGCGGGGGCTTAACCTTGAAACCATAAAGCAATGGCAAATCGGTTATGCGCCAAATGATTTTCATGCTCTGGAAAAAGCCTTGCTTGCAAAAAAAGTTGGCCTT
This sequence comes from Patescibacteria group bacterium, assembly GCA_013387205.1. Lineage (GTDB taxonomy): Bacteria > Patescibacteriota > Doudnabacteria > UBA920 > UBA920 > AMAZON01. Next base: position 47,724 of record WARV01000002.1, read on the forward strand.
AACGATTTGCTTAAAGCCGGTGTCAGCAGCAAGAACGAGCGCGGACAAATTTATGACCGTTTCCGCGACCGGGTAACTTTTCCTATTTATAATTACATGGGAGAAGCCGTGGGTTTTTCTGCAAGAATCCTGCATGACGATGGGAAATCCGCAAAATACATTAATTCCCCTGAGACCGTCATTTATAACAAGAGCCGGGTACTGTTTGGCTTAAGTCTGGCCAAAACCGCCATAAGAAAAGCCGATGAAGCGGTAATCGTTGAAGGCCAGATGGATTGCATTACTGCCCATCAAGCCGGGTTTGCCAATGTGGTGGCTTCGAGCGGAACAGCTTTGACTTTGGAACAGTTAGCCTTGCTCTCCAGGCTGACAAAAAATTTGAAGTTCTGCTTTGATGCTGATGCCGCGGGGCTTGCGGCCAGCAGGCGCGCTGGCGAATTGGCGTTAAAGCAGGGTTTTAGGATTAAAGTTATCCAGCTTAAATCCGTCAAAGACCCCGACGAGTTAATTAAAAAGAGCCCGGGCCTTTGGGAAAAGGCAGCATCTGAAGCCGTCTGGTTTATTGATTTTTATATAGAATTGGCCAGGAAACAGGCTCCAGAAGACAAAATTGAACAACTGCATTTTTTAAGCGACCAGGTGGTTCCGCTCATCAGCTTTATCCAGGATCCTTTGGAACAGGACCATTACATAAGGAAAATAACCGAACTGTTTGAAGTAACGGAGCGGACCATAAGGGAGCAGGTTAAACCCGCAAAGCAGAATTTTCAGAATGCTGCGGTTTCGGCAAAGATAATCCAGAATTTCGGTTTGGAGAAAATCGTATTGGGTGGCTTGTTAAAATTTCCAGAATTCCAGGATGGAGCGGTAAAAGCGTTGGATGCGGAAGATTTCGAAAACGCGGAAATAAAAGAGCTGGTAAAACCGCTGCTCTCTGGGAAGAGTATTTCGGAACAGTCTGTAGCGGAATCTACTGTTGCCAAAGAAGCTATTTTTATGGTAGAATCACAATTAGATGAACTGGGCGGCAATATCGAATTATTGCATAAGGAATTACAAAAATCCTTTGCCCAATTGAAAATTTCCGGCATTAAGAGGCAGCAGCAAAAACTTAACGCGGAAATTAAGAGGGTTGAATCCCAAGGCGATAAAATCACATTAAATGAGCTGAACAGGAAATTTGCCCAGCTTGCCTCTTTAAGGATTCAATTTGAAAAAAGTACATAGCGATTAAAATCGTCATAATGCGAATTACGCGAACAGGAACAATGCGAAAAACGCGAAATTTTTATCATATTTTCGCGAAGTTCGCATTTAGTTTCGCGTCATTCTCGTTATAATATTTAATTTTTTAAATTTAAACTATGGCAAAGAAGAAGCAAGCAAAGGCCGGAAAGCCTTCCAAAAAAATGAATAAGAAGGTTAAAGCTAAAATTGCGCGCAAGCCTGTTTCGGGCAAGAATAACGCCAAGAAAAAGGCTAAACTCCACAAACAGCCGGTAGCGGCAAAGCTTGTTGAAACAGTGTTGACGACCGAGGAAGAAAAGGAGAAGATGTCCAAAGCTTTGGCCCAGCTTATGGAAAAAGGCGCAGAGCGCGGGTTTGTGACCGAGGCGGAATTGCTGCATGTAATCCCGCATTTTGAAGATGACTTAACAGGCCTTGAAAAAGTGATGGACAGCCTGGAAAAGCGCGGAATTGAAATTGTCGACCAGGAAGTGGCCAGCGTTTGGGAACAGAACAAGCCGACTGAAGCCAAGCCAGTGATTGTTAAAGGCAGACAGAAGAAACAGGAAGAGATGGTTGACGCTTTTGACCTTGGTGACATTTATGATGATTCCATCCAGATGTATTTGAGGGAAATAGGTAAGGTGCCCCTTTTGACCGGAGAAGAAGAAATTGATTTGGCAAAAAGAATTGCCAAAGGCGACGTGGCTGCCAGGAAAAAATTAACCGAAGCCAACTTGAGGCTTGTCGTTTCCATTGCGAAAAAATATATGGGCAGAAATTTGGGGCTTTTGGATCTAATCCAAGAAGGTAATCTTGGGTTGTTCAGGGCCGTGGAAAAATTCGACTGGAGAAAAGGCTATAAGTTTTCCACTTATGCGACCTGGTGGATTAGGCAGGCGATAACCAGGGCATTGGCCGACCAGAGCCGCACTATCCGCATTCCGGTTCACATGGTGGAAACCTTGAACAAATACGCCCAGGCCGAAAGGCAGCTGGTGCAGGATTTGGGCCGCGAACCGCTACCGGAAGAAATTGCCGCAGAAATGGGGATTGAAGTGGAAAAAGTCTATCATTTAAAGAAGATCTCCCAGGAAACCGTATCTATAGATTCTCCGGTTGGGGAAGATGATGGTGAAGATTCCAGCCTCGGCGATTTTATTGTAGACGAAGATACGACCAAGCCTAATGAGGTTGCCGGCAGGCAGATTTTAAAGGAATACGTGCAGAATATTCTGCACGACTTGGATCCCAGGGAACAGAAAATCTTAAAGATGCGCTTTGGGCTGGAAGACGGAGTGACTCATACTCTGGAGGAGGTAGGCGAGGAATTCGGCGTAACCCGCGAGCGCATCCGCCAAATTGAAAGCAAGGCTTTGGAAAGGATAAGGGAGCATATAGATATAAATAAGCTAAGGGATTACTAAAGAGAAACCCCGCCTCTCGCGAGAGGCGGGGTTTAAATTTGACTATCAGATATTTCATACTTTATAATCACTTTTTTTGAATTACTGAGTTATCCACTCCCTGGAATTTTTATCTCAAATATAATGAAATTTCTTACCTTGACCTCCGTTATATTAGATGTAAGATTAAAACAGAAAGGAAAGAGAGTTGATGAAATACCGAGTGAGTAAAGGTTGGGCTTCCTAAGCTAAAGCGAAAAGCCTTAAGGCGCGTAAGCCTTGTTTACAAGTAAAAACAAAGTTCGCACATGAAGGGAAACCATACCTGTTAAAACAGGCTTTGGCCTTGAAAAAGGAAAAGCCTGTTTTATTTTTTGTTGTTTGCTATTTTAATTGCGTTTGCTTATAATTATCGGGAAAGGAGGAAGGTTTGATGCCGGTTGAAAAGGGTACCGATGAGTATTATACGCTTTTGCATAGAGAGGATTTGAATGTTGTAGTTGCCGAAGCTCGCCGCCAGCCCGTGCAATCGAAAAACATTGTAACCCGTCCGCAGCTCGAAGAAGACACGTGCGCCGAAAGGGAGTTTGAGGCATCTTGCCTGGAATTATCCGGCGCGGATGGCGGACTTGCCACTGTAGTCAGTGGCGACGATTAGCTTTCCCAAAGAAAACGAAAGCGTCCCGATATTACATCGGGACGCTCTTCTTATATTATTTAAAATTTATAGTCAATCATTTTATACACCAGTTTTGCAATCATGAAGTCCGGGTGGCTGAGGTCCTTAATTGGTGCTAATTCCACAATATCCGCGCCAATTACTTCCTTTTTTTCAAAGACAGTTTTTAATATTTCCAGAGTCGGCCACCAGTATAAGCCGCCCGGTTCAGGTGTGCCAGTGGAAGGCATTATGGATGGGTCAAAAGCATCAACGTCAAAACTAATAAAGACTTGCTTGGTTGTTATGGCCCGCAAAATTTCTGAAATTTTTGGCTTTTCCCAACCCCAGAAAGTTTTTATTTTACCGTTATTGCGTTTCCTAAAATCCAGTTCGCCGTTTTGGTCGCTGAAGCTGCGGATGCCGACTTGCACCAATTTGGCCACCGGATATTTTTTTAAAACCTGGCTCATGACCGAAGCGTGGCTGTATTCCGTACCATGGTAATCAAGACGGGTGTCGGAATGGGCGTCAAAATGCAAAACAGTGAAATTTTCATACTTTTCATTCAAGCCTTTTATTACGCCTTGGGTTATGGAATGTTCTCCGCCTAATATTATCGGGAATTTTTTGTCGCTGGCTGCTTGCCTGACAACTTGCGCTAAAACAGCCAGGGCAACTTCGGGGTTTTTTGGAATTGCTGGCTGTTTTAAAGTGGCAATGCCGTTTTTGTAAGGCGATTTTAAGCTTTGCTCATCAAGCGTTTCCATGTAATGGCTGGCTTCAATTATCGCCTTGGGTCCGTTCTTAGTTCCGCCACCGTAGCTGACCGTGCTTTCCAATCCAAAAGGAATAACAACGACTTTAGCCTGGTCATAAGGCGCCTCAAAGCTAACACTACCAATATTGCCTAAAAATCCGTTTTTTATAGTTTGAAGTTTCATAAATATATTATTTATAAGGTAATTTTATCTTTTTTTGCCTATTTTGGCAATTATCGCAGTTGAATCATTTTTTTGGTTTTGCTAATATTATGCTATTGTAAGTCTGGTTTGGAGGATGGATAAATGGCAAAGAGAGTTCAGGTTTTGATTGGTTTGCTGATAATCTTTTACGGATTATCGATGTCCGGATGTGCTCCAGTCATGACAAGGGCCGGGGTGTTGATCGCGGGTGTTTCTGTCCTGGCGGTTCCCTTAATTTTCCGCAAGTTGAAAAACCACCAGGTCGACCCGGAAAACGACTAGTCAGGGCAAGTATGGGCGGCGAGAACGAGTTCTCGCCGCCATTTTCATATATTGAAAATTTACTAAGGATGTGTTAATATCCGTTTGTTGTTAGGATTTCTTGAGGAGGGTACATGTTGAAGAATGTTTGTTTGCTTTTAGGGGTGTTTTGTTTTTTGCTGGCTTTGTTTCTCCCGGTATTTACGTCGGCAATCGCTAGGATGTTGGTATTCTTGCTTGCTGCAATATTTCTGGGAGCCGTCTTATTGATCCGCAAACTGGATAAGGGCAACGCCGAGATGCTCAAAACTTTGGGTCGCTCTAGTAGCGACTGATAATCACAAGCTCCCATCAACAAGTTCGGTGGCGGCGAGAAGAATCTCGCCGCCATTTTCTATTTGTCATAGCTGTATTTGATTTCCGTCATAAATAAGAAGAAAATCACTAAAGCCTTTTTCATATGGCCAGACAATTAAGGATTGCGCAAATAGCCCCGATTATCGAAAGAGTGCCGCCAAAAAAATACGGCGGCACGGAAAGGGTTATCCACGCTTTAATTGAAGAGTTGGTCAGCAGGGGCCATAAAGTAACTCTTTTTGCCAGCGGGGATTCTTTGACGTCTGCCCAACTGTCATCCGTCTTCCAAAAATCTTTAAGGGAGATGCGGGTAAAAGATTTATATCATCCTAATCCTTTGGCTTTGTGCCACGTTGGCGCGGCTTACGAGAGACAGAATGAATTTGATATTATCCATGACCATAACGATTATTTTTGTTTGCCCACGGCTAATATCAGCCATACGCCGGTTGTAGTCACCGTGCACGGCGCTTTTAGTACGGACAATATCAGGATTTACCAAAAATTAAACAATCCTTATTACGTGACTATTTCCCAGGCTCAGGGCCAGGCTTATCCTAGTTTGCACTTTGCCGGCACGGTTTACAACGGATTGAAGATGGACGACTATCCGTTTTCCGCAGAGCATGACGGCTATCTGTTGTTCGTTGGCAGGATATCCATGGAAAAAGGCGTGCATCATGCCATTGATGCTGCCAGGTATTTGAATTTGCCTTTGATAATCGCCGCCAAATTGGATGAAAAAGACGTGGGGTATTACGAGTATTACGTCAAACCTGGGCTTAGCGAAGACATAAAATGGATAGGCGAAGTGGATGAAAAGGAAAGAAACCAGCTGATGAGCAGGGCGATGGCGTTTTTGCATCCGGTAACATGGAGGGAACCTTTCGGATTAACGCTTATTGAAGCCATGGCTTGCGGTTGTCCGGTAATCGGGTTTAACCGTGGATCGATCCCGGAAATTATTGCTGATAAAAAAACCGGCTTTGTCGTGCAGGATACCGAAGAAATGCTTGACGCAATTTCCAATATTGATAAAATAGATAGGAACGAGTGCCGCCGGTACGTTTTGGAAAATTTTTCCGCAGTGAAAATGGCTGACGGTTATGAGAAAATTTATACGCAAATTCTTGAAAGCAAGATTTGAGAATTTGAAAGAGGATATATGGAATTTAAAGTTGATGCCACGGATTTTTTTTGGGACTTAGGGCTTCAGACAATAAAAGAACTGGAAACGGACAAAGGGATTCTGGCTTCTTCAAGCCAGGAAATATATGGCTGCATATTCGGACGGGATTCTTTAATTACCGCGTTAAAGCTTTTAAAAGCCAGCGGCGCTGATAACCAAAGGTATTTCTTGGATTTGGTGAAAAAGATTTTGGCGAATCTCGTAACTTTGCAAGGCCACCAGGTCAATATTGAAAGCGGGGAAGAGCCGGGAAAATGCATCCACGAATACAGGCCTGATAACCACGAGCATTTGACCAAGCGGACTTCTAAACCCTGGTTTGTTTATGCGGATAACACTATGCGCAATTACGACAGCGTTGATGCCACGCCATTGCTGCTGATTACGATTTACCGCTATTGGCAAAAAAGCGGGGATGATGAATTCCTGCAACTGGTATTACCGAATATTGATGCAGCCTTAAAATGGCAGATGGCTTTTTCCGATAAGGACAACGACGGGCTTATAGATTACCAGCCTCATCCGGAAAGGACTTTTGGCGGCCTGGTCACGCAGAATTGGATGGACAGTGTTGAATCCGTGTTCCATGAAGATGGGAGCGATGTGGTTTTTCCAGTCGCGCCGGTGGAAGTCCAGGCTTACGGCTACTTGGCCTATCGCTTATGGGCGGATTATTTCCATGACCGGAACAAAGAATTGTCATTGGAGCTAAACAGGCGGGCGGATAAACTAAAGGAAGTATTTAACCGGAAGTTTGTCTTTTCAGACAACGGCAATTTTGCCTTAGCCTGCGGAGTTGACGGAGCCGGCAAGCAGATGCAGTCTGTCAGGTCGAGCATGGGCCATGTACTTTGGGCCAGCCGCAACTTGGAAGACGATGGAATACTCGATTGCATTTTGCAAGAGGAGCAAATTTCTGAGCTGGTGCAGCGGCTCATTATGCCGGATTTGTTTGAACCAGAAGCCGGTATTAGAACATTGAGCGCTAACTCTGCGATGTTTTCTCCGCAAAGTTACCACAATGGTTCCATTTGGCCGCATGATAACGGTTTGATTGCCGAGGGCTTGCAGGCATTTGGCTATACGCAAGAGTCAAAAAAAATCAGGGAATCAATCTTTCGTGCTTTGGGCCATTTCCAGACGCCGGTTGAACTGTTCGTTTTCCATCAAGGGCAGTTTTCAGACTACTTTTTCCAGGGCCAGACAGCCTGCAAAAAGCAAGCCTGGAGCGCAGCCTCGCTGCTCACCACCTCTTTGGCGCTTAAGAAATAATCCAAACACCGCAAAAACCATTCCCGGATTAGCTCTAACAGGGCAAAATCCGGGATTTTTATTTAATCTGCAAAACAATAAAAATTAAATTGATTCGCAAAACCCATAAAATCCTTATAATTATAAGGATTTTATGGGTTTTGCTTGACAATAGGGTAAAAAAAGGGTATAATTATAAGGAAAATTGTTAGCCTTAGCTGTTTGTTCAAAAATGATTGTTTTTGACTTTACAGCTAAGGCCAAAAGCCGACCCCAGTGGCAACACCACTGATTTTGACAACTCTAAGGAGAAAGACGATGTCTACCAAGAACACGTCTACCGTTCCCGAAGTTCAGCTCGCAACCGGCGAGCAGATTGAACACATTATGGATATGTGGCGCCGCCGCCTCAGGGCTCGCAAGTTGACCCTCGACGAAGGTAATCACATCATCCGCAATGGCGGCCAGTATCTTCCTGCTATGGACAAGGCCGCCGATGTCTTCGTGGATCAGGTTCGTAGCGATATGCAGAACACCATCGTGCGGATGGTTCGCAACATCCGGCGCAACCGCACCCCCGAGCAGGTCATCAACGACACCGGCCGCAATAAGTATGTCACGGATTCCGTAGTCGCCACGATGCCGGTTGGTCAGGGACCGGAGGAGGCTGAGCTTGTATACTTCCGTCTCGGTCGCTATGTGTATGCGGACGAACTCGAGAAGGAATACGAACTCCGAGGCCTCAAACCCGACCCGCAAGCGCAAGCTGCCGACAACGAAGCCGACCCGAGCTTTGCCGACGAGCACCCCAACGGATGCTATTGGAACCGTGAGGGAAAGATGCACAGCTATATCGCCTTCCGCAGGTGGGGCGACGGGCGCGGCGTGAATTGCTACCGCCGCGGCGACAGCTGGGGTGGCCTCTGCTGGTTCGCTGGCGTCCGCAAGTAGTTCTTGGAAACTTGCGACCTTGGCTCTGTTGGATTTTGGACTCTTGGTCGCTCATAATATGGAAGCCCCTGAACGTTGTTTGTTCAGGGGCTTCTTCTTTTTGGCGAAGAATTTTGTTATAATACCACCAGATAAATTTGAAAACATCTGCGGATACGTCTTCAGGTTGTTTATCTCGCAACGCTTGGGATCAGTGTGCCGTCGGCTACGGTTTGCGGCAGAGTATTACCAAGTGTGAAGTTTCCAAAGAAACTTGGTGCAGTTTGCTGGCCGGGCTTCATTCCCGCAAATAAAATACAGTCCCGAGAGTATTCGAGGGACAGTGTAATAGATGGTAGATTGCACATTACGCCTTCCACAGGTGGGACGACAAGCGCAACGTGAATTGCAACCGCAACGACGACAACTGGGATGACAACTACTGGTTCGCTGGCGTCCGCAACTTTCTTTGAGTTTACTCCTCCCTTAACGGGGAGGAGTTTCTTTTACCAGCTGTTTTTGCCAGCCGCCGAGCATTTTGCCTACTTCTGTCAGCGGTTGAGCCAGTGCTGCCATCTGCTTGCTATTAATGGCTTTCAAATCAAAAGCCATTTGTAGGAAGTATTTGAGTAAATCTAAAATCAAACTCGCTTTGTTTATCACTTCAAGTTTTTTGTCCTTGTTGGAATAACCGGCAACTAAAATTAGTTCAACCAGTTGGATAAAAAGACTATTGATTTTTTCACCGAGTGAATGCTTTAGTAACTTGGGTGTATGAGGCAGGTATTGATACCACAGTTTGAATGCGGCTGAAATTTTTTGGACAATCGGTAAGTCCGTGGTGGTAGTAAAATTTCCGTTGGGGGGGGTGTTAAATGACATAAATGAGCAAAAATAATAAAAATGACAAAAATGAGAAAGCAACACAGAAAGCTATATCCGTTCTTTGAAAAAGTTTTTATTGCCGATTCCTATTCCTGCCAGATTGGTAAGGGGACGCATAGAGCCATAATCCGCTTTAACAAATTTTACCGGCAGGCCAGCAAAAATAACCGCCACACGGTTTGGGTGCTGAAGTGCGACATTAGGAAATTTTTTGCCAGCATTGACCATAAAGTTCTACTTGAAATTCTGGCCAGTTATATCTCTGATAAAAATATACTTTGGCTGCTGGAAAGGGTGATAGAAAGTTTTAACTTTGAAAGAGAAGGTAGGGGTTTGCCGCTGGGCAATCTGACAAGCCAGCTTTTTTGCAACGTGTATATGAACGAGTTTGACCAATTCGTAAAACACAGGTTAAAAGCCAAATATTATATCCGTTATGCCGATGATTTTGTATTTTTGTCATCTGATAGAAATTCATTGCTGGCGCTTATTCCGAAAGTTTCAGCGTTTTTGGACGAGCAGCTAAAATTGTCCCTGCATCCAGATAAAATTTTTATCAGGACTATGGCCAGCGGCGTGGACTTTTTGGGTTGGGTAAATTTTTCTCACCATCGGGTGCTGCGGAACGTAACCAAGCGGCGGATGTTCAAAGGCATAAGGCAGCGGTCGAAGAACGAAACGCTGCAATCGTATTTGGGTTTGGTGAGCCATGGTAATACGTTCAAGATAAAACAGGAGGTGTTAAACTTGTATGGGTTACTTGCCGGATAAATAATTTGTTCATTATTTCCAATTCATCCAAAAGCAGGCGGGGGATGAGGAATTTTTTTTGCACGGTTTGGTGGGCGAGCTTGCCCATCTTTTTTTGTAATTGCTTATCATGCAGCAAGAGCAAGGCTTTTTCTGCGGCTTCTTTCGGGGTTTTAATTATAAACCCGTTTTTTCCATTGGTAATTTGCAGCCTAATACCTTCCGCATTACCGCCAATGACTGCTTTTTGTTTCCACATGGCTTCGGTAACCACCAGGCCAAAGCCTTCCCTTATGGATTTTTGGAAAATAACATCAGCGCAGGTTCTTAAAGCGTTGACTGCTAAATCCATGGAATATCCTTTCAAATCTTTTGGGCTGGCCAGTAAAATGATATTTTTGTCATTGCCAACTTTTTCTAAAACGCTTTGGAAGATTTGCGCGGCTTCCGGATCGTCTTGGGCCTCGATTACTCCGCAAAGCACAAGCTGGGCTTTGGAATAGGTTTCCTTGATAACGCGAAATGCATCAATTACCCCGCCCGGATCTTTCCACGGGTCAAACCTGGATACCTGAAGCAGGACAGGCTTATTTATATCTATACCAAAATCCGAGCAGATTTTTTTTGCCCTGGCAATGTCTAAATTTCGGTTTTTGTCTGTTAGCGGATCAATGCCCGGCGGGCTGACGAAGATTTTAGTTTTAAATTTTTTTGGCGCGTACTTTTTGGAAGTAAAAACCATTTCCTGGTAATTATTTAAAGATTTCAATAATAGTTGCTGCGAATCTTTGTTTGGCGTGGAAAGGTCAATGTGGATGCGGGCAATGGCTTTTATCCCGGAAAGGTAATTCATAATTGCCAAAGGCTGGGGGTCGTGTACGATTAAAATATCCGGCTTTAGCTTGGCGATTGCTTTGGCAATTTTAAAATTAATCTTTAAATAGTAATCCTTTTCCGCTTTGGAAAGGCTTACCCTTTGGCCTTGCAGGGAGTTATGCAATTTTTTGGTTATCTGGAATAAGTGTTTATCAGGCTCAAGGTGATACCATTTGGCATTCAAGTTCAAACCCTGCTCAAGCGGTACCAGGCTTTTTAATATTTCTACGACCCCGCCGCCTAGGGGGGTGGCGTTTATGTGAATGATTTTTTTACCTTGCAAATTTTTCGCAAGAAGCGATATCTTTTTCCAATCTTTGGCAGTGACGAATCGTTTGTAAGGCTGCAAGTTTTTTTTACCAACCGTTTTTTCTTTTATCATTGGGGTTTGTGTTATACTTAAATTAAACTAATATAATAGACGTATGAACCGCATAATTATAAGGAATAAAGTAATCAAGTTTTTTTACCAGAATCTTTTAAAACCCGTGTATTTTTTGATGGATCCGGAATTGGTGCACGACCGCATGTTAGCTTTCGGGCGGTTTTTGGGCAGAACTTCCATGTTAAGGAGCCTGGTTTCTGCTTTTTTTGGATACAGTAATCCGCAATTAGAGCAGGAAATTTTAGGGATAAAGTTTAAAAATCCTGTCGGTTTGGCTGCCGGGTTTGACAAGAACGCCATGCTGGTTGATATATTACCCTCGGTCGGTTTTGGCTTTATGGAAGTCGGCTCTATAACCGGCGAGCCTTGCCAGGGCAATCCCAAACCTCGTTTGTGGCGGCTTAAGCAATCTAAGTCATTAGTGGTATATTACGGTTTAAGCAATTATGGGTCAGAAGCGATTTCGGCAAAACTTGCTGGCAAGACATTCGACATTCCTTTGGGTACAAACGTAGCTAAAACTAATATTAAAGCCACAGATGACATTGCGGTTGGCGTGGCGGATTATGCAAAGGCTTTTAAAAAGCTCGCCGTAATTGGCGATTATTTCACGGTCAACATCAGCTGTCCCAATACTTCTGGCGGGGAGCCGTTTTTGGAAGCGGAAAACTTGGAAAAATTATTTGTTGAACTGGATAAAATTGAAACAAAAAAGCCTGTTTTTGTAAAACTTTCTCCGGATATCAGCGACATTGAACTGGACGGAATTATTCAGGTATGCAAAAACCATCGCGTGCACGGATTTATCTGTTCTAATTTGACCAAGCGGCGCGATAATTCAAAAATTTTAGATCGGGCCGTGCCGCCCAAAGGGGGGTTTGGCGGAAAAATCGTTGAAGAGCTTGCTAACCAGCTTGTTAAAAAAGTTTACCAGAAATCCGAAGGCCGGTTTGTGATTATCGGCTGCGGCGGGGTGTTTACTGCCGAAGATGCGTATAAAAAAATCAAGCTAGGGGCTAATTTAATTCAGCTCATCACCGGCATGATCTACGGCGGCCCCCAAACAATCAGTGAAATTAACCAAGGATTGGTTGAGCTATTAAAGAAAGATGGGTATAAAAGCATTCCCGAGGCTGTAGGGGTTGAAAATCGGGTGCTTCAAAAAGTGGCTTAAATAAGGCAAAACGAATGGCTCAACCGCCGGTTGAGCCATTCATGGTATAATAAAAGCGGTTAGAAATAAAAACTAAATTTGAAAATATCTATGAATGTTTTAGCATTTTGTAAGAAGTTAACAGCCGTATTGTTAGCTTTTTTGTTTTTTATATCTTCTATTAGGACAGTTTTGGCAGATAACTCTATAACAGTGGAGTCGTCTTCATCTGTTAAGTCTTCTGATATAGTAACGGTACCTTTAGTTCAAAACGAAAATGCCTTGTCTATTAATACTGCTCCTGCCGTCTCAGATGATGCGTCAAGTATGGTGAATCCGCAGCTAACTGATGGAAAGGCCGCTAAAGATAATGGAACTGGCGCTATTGCCACAAACGCTCTTACATTTACACCGACTAACACCACTTATCCGGTTGGATTTGACCCTTTTGTCCGCAAAGATGTCAGTCTTGCTACCATCCCTGAATCTCAACAAGGCGCATTAAATTACAACTACCCGATTGCTGTTCCACCAGGAAGGAATAATTTGCAGCCTAATCTCCAGTTAAACTATAACAGTAGCCTTGGCAAACTCGGGGCTGAGTTTGGCTATGGGTGGAATATTAATATTCCCTATATTGGTCGTGTCAACCGGAATGGTTCGGATAATCTGTATGCCACAAGCACAATCAATTATTTTTATTCGACCATATCAGGGGAGATGGTAGCTACAGCTACCAGTACTGCCACCAGCACGTACGTAGGCAGAGTCGAGAATGGCAGTTTTATTAAGTATACTTTTAAGGATAATGTGTGGATTGGAACTGACAAACAAGGTGTGCAGTATAAGTATGGCTTAACAAGCGGAAGTAGAAACGATGATCCGAATAGCTCTAGTAAAGTATACAAATGGATGCTGGAAGAAGTCCGTGACCCGAATGATAACTACATCAAATATCAATACTATAAAGATGTTGGGCAAATCTACCCTTTAACTATTACATACACTGGTAATGGAGTCGCCGATGGGATTTTCCAGGTAAACTTTCTTCGCGAATCACGGCCAGATATAGCAACTTCTACCGAAGCCGGATTTAACATGGTGACCAAATATCGAATAAACGAAATTAACACCACAGTCAATGCCGTATGGGTCAATAAATACGCAATGAGTTATTCTACTAGCACAGACACCCAAGTATCAGTTTTAACGAGTATTATTCAGTCTGGCCAGGACGAATCGGGCGTCACCACAACTCTTCCTGCTACAAGTTTTTTGTACCAGACTAGCCAGAAAAGCCTGGGCATAACGACTGCTTGGACACTGCCCTCAATTAGTGACTATTGGGGAGCGAGTTTTGTAACTATGGGATCCCTACTGCCAACAGGCATGCAACTGGTTGATGTTAACGGGGATGGATTGCCTGATTTTGTATATTCCGGTTCTGAATGGGATAATACCTTAAGCAGAAGTGTGTATAAACAAAAGATCGCTATCAATAATGGCCACGGCTGGACAGTAGATCCATCGTGGGTGCTTCCTTCCTTAAGTTCTGAAGTCGAGGCTAGCTTCATATGGCAAAATGGTAAAGACACTGGCATGCGACTCATTGACGTCAACGGTGATGGGTTAGTTGATTTCGTGTATTCAGGTTATGAGTGGGATGGCGTTTTGGGCTATACAACGTATAAACAGAAAATCGCTATTAATAACGGCTCTGGTTGGACGATTGATCCAACCTGGATACTTCCCTCACTAAGTAATTATTGGGGCGCTAGCTTTGTACAAATAGGTACGCAAAGAGCCACCGGGATGCAATTGGTAGACGTCAACGGTGATGGTTTGCCAGATTTTGTCTACTCTGGCTACGAATGGGATTATTCAGAGAGCAGAACGGTCTTTAAACAAAAAATAGCTATAAATAACGGGCATGGGTGGACAGTTGACCCTTCTTGGGTGCTGCCGTCTTTAAGCTACGATGTCGGCGCTAGTTTTTATAGGATGAATGGGCAGGACAGCGGAATGAGATTGGTCGATGTAAACGGTGACGGGTTGGTAGACTTTGTTTTTTCTGGAGTTGATTGGATCCCTGACAATAATGTAAGCGGGTATGTGCAAAAAGTGGCCATTAATAATGGCCACGGCTGGACCGTGGATCCTTCTTGGGTTTTACCTTCGTTAAGTACAGAATGGGGAGCAAGTTTCGTTAAATCTGGCAGTCTCCAGCCTACTGGAGTAGAGCTTTCAGACATTAACGGAGACAGATTGACTGATTTTGTGTACTCGGGTAGAGAATGGGATTATACTTTAAATTGTGAAGTTTATAAGCAAGCTATCGCTATCAATAACGGTCATGGTTGGGTTGTTGACTCTAATTGGGTTCTGCCCCCTTTGAGCTACGATGTCGGATCAAGCTTTGTGAAAGGAAATGCGGATACAGACACAGGCATGAGGTTCTTAGATATCAATGGTGATGGGTTAACAGATTTTCTGTTTTCGGGGGTTGATTGGGATCCCAATCTAAGTGCCACAGTATATCGACAAAGTATCTCATTAAACCAAGGCGACACCCCCAATCTCCTTAAGAAAATTACCTACCCACAAGGTGGCGCTGCTATTATTGCGTATAAAGGAAGCCCTACTTATGTAGATGGTAATAACAATATCCTTAATCCAAAACTCCCTCTTGTATTAGATACCGTATTCAATATTACGACAAACGATGGGGTTGCCACCTCCTCCTCTGTTACGTATTCTTACGAGGGTGGTAAATATTACTACGCGAATCCATATGATCGCAAGCCTGCAGGTTTTGCCTTAATTAAACAGACCGACTTGGCTGGTAATCTCACAAAGGCTTACTACCATCAGGGTGATAGTATAAATAGTGCTCAAGGGGAATATGCTGACAGTATGCACAAAATTGGCAAAATTTATAGGACAGAATTGTATGATAGCGCGGGTGGTCTATATCAAAAGGTAATTAACAAGTGGGATAGTTCCGATTTGGGAAATGGTGCAAAATTCGTAAGGTTAGCGCAGTCAATTCGTTCTGATTATGATGGAAATACGGACCATAAAGACCAGGCCGAAGACTATAAGCATGACGACACTACCGGCAACTTAATTCAGAAGGTTGAGTGGGGGGAAGTCGTGGGTAGTGATAATGGCACGTTCAGTGACACCGGCAGCGATAAATTTACTACTGACATCACTTACGCTTCTAGCACATCAAGCAGTATAATTAGTGCCATTGATGACATTACCGTAATAGACCAAAACAATAACAAAGTAAAAGAAACAAAGTATTACTATGACTCCTTGTCTTTTGGTAATGTTGATAAAGGTAATCAAACAAAAGAAGAAGACTGGAAGAGTGGTTCAACTTATATTAACAGCCAAAAAACATATAACTCTTATGGTTTGGTAATGACAATAACCGATCCTCGCAGCAAACAGACGGATTATTCCTATGATACTTATAATCTCTATCCAACTACGGTTACTAATCCGTTAAGTCAGCAAATCCAATACCAATACGATTACTCTTCAGGCAAGGTCAAGCAGGTAACTGATCCAAATAACCTAATCTTCCAGACGGTATATGACGGCTTAGATCGGATAAGAGAAGAAAAACAACCAGACCTTACTTCAACCTCGACTTTAGTAACTAAGCTAACGATTTCATACACGGACACGGCCAACGCGGTCAGTACCCATACGACAGATTACTTAGATTCAGCTACTACTGTTGATAGTTACACGTACTTTGATGGACTAAATCGTAAAATCCAGGAGCGAAAGGAAGCAGAAGACGCTAACACCTTTACAGTCAAGGATTATATTTATAACAATATTGGGCTGCTGCAAAAAGAATCGTTGCCTTACTTTAGTTCTGGCAGTTTTAAAACTTCTCCTACTATAAACAGCAACCTCTATACCACTTACGCTTATGATCCGTTGCAAAGGGTTACTTCTGCCACCAATGCAGTAGGGACAACCAGCAACAGCTATAATAACTGGAAGGTGACTACTACTGACCCGAGGGGTAAAACTAAAGACTTGTATAAGGATGCTTATGATAACCTAATTAGGGTTGATGAACATAATTCCACCAGTACTTATAGCACTTATTACACCTATGATTATTTAAAGGGTTTAACTGGCATTACTGACGCCTTAGGGAATGTGAGGAATTTTACTTATGACGGCTTAGGCAGGCGCCTAACTGCCCAAGATCTGCATGCGTCAGGAGATACAAGTTATGGCAGTTGGTCTTACGCCTACGATGATTCCGGCAACTTAACGCAAAAGATTGACCCAAAGAACCAAATTATAAATTATACCTACGATGATATTAACAGGCCGCTTACCGAAGACTATACGGGTCAAGTTGGCACTGAAGTCAGTTATAGTTACGATGCCTGCTCTTATGGTGTTGGTCATCTTTGCGTCGCAACCAGTACGGATGCGGTAATTGTCGACCAATATAATCCCATAGGCAAAGTTAGTAGTGAAACCAAGGTCATAAATGGCGTAAACTACACCACGGCTTACACCTACGACAGACAAAATAATACAATTAATATTACCAATCCTGACAACTCGCAAATAAAATATGATTACAATACCGCAGGATTGCTTGATAAGGTATCTCGTAAGGAAAGCACGGATGGTAGCTTTAGCGAAGTAGTCAGCAACTTTGACTATTCGCCAACTGAACAAGTCGCCACCAGTACCTATGCTAATGGTTTAGTTGTAGCCAGTAACTACGATGCAACAAAACTCTATCGGTTGAGCAGCCAGGTTGCCACCACCGCTAGCAGCACCAGAGTACTTGACTTAGCGTTCACCTACGACAACAACGGCAACACAACTAGAATCGTAGATGGTTCCCAAAACCATAGATCAAAGCAGATTGATTACGTTTTCGACGACTTGAATCGTTTAACTTCAGCTTCCTCTTCATTGGCTAGTTTCGGTGGTGACTATCTTAGAACCTTTACTTACGATGCGCTTGGGAATATAACTAACCGGTCTGACCAAGGCAGTTATTTGTATGATGGCAACCAAGGCTTAAGCTACGCCAATCCCCATGCAGTGACAAGTATTGGTTCGACGAATTATAGTTATGACAATAACGGGAACGTAACTAATGTTTCCGGTGGTTTTACCTACATGTGGGATTACAACAACCGCTTAACCCAAGCTTCCTCTACTCCTACACTCGTCACTTATGCTTATGACGCCAATGGCCAGCGGGTCAAATACTCTAACGGTACGACTATTACATATTATCCAGAAAAGACATATAATACTGACGGCACTACCCCTACTAAGTACATCTATGCCGGAAACGTTCTTCTTGCTACAGTTACAGGAACAGGAGCCTCAAGTACCTTACATACTATTGTCACGGATAACCTGACCGGCTCCAATGTGGCCATAAACTCAGCAGGTACCCAAGTTGAGGAATTGCTCGAATACTATCCCTACGGAGATATTAGGCTGGATGAGAAGTCTGGAGCATTTTCCGAAATGCATAAATTCACGGGACAGGAGTATGACGCAGGGACCGGATTATACTATTACAATGCACGCTATCAAAACCCAACTACAGCAAAGTTCATTTCGGAAGATCAAGCATTCTTAGCTATAGGAGATCAAGGTCACCTTCAACAAATTACAAACCAAACACAACAACAATATTTAGCTGACCCGCAAAAATTGAATAGTTATTCTTACGCCAGAAATAATCCGCTCCGATATACTGATCCTACCGGACAAGCTTTTGGTCTTGATGATGCGGCCGGCTTTGTTGTCGGTGGAGTTATTGGGACAGGTGTTTACCTTATTAGTTCACCATTTACAGGACAGAAAATTACTTGGGGAGGTGTGGGCGGATCGTTTACTTCAGGTGGGATTATTGGTGTTGGAGCAGTTAATACTCCCGAAACTCTTGGGGCTTCAGATGCTATTGCCATTGCAGCAGTAGTCGGAGGTATAGGTGCAGGAACTGGGAATGTAGTTAAACAAGGAGTTGATATCTCGACCGGTCAACAGCAAGGCGGTTTTAATGGAAAGGAGTTAGGAGTTAATACCACAGTAGGCTTTATTAGCGGAGGCCTTACAGAAGGATTTGTTCCAGATGCAGAAATTCCTGGATTATCCTCGGGCCGTGGTAATATGAACGCAGTTGGAAATGCATTACAGACTAAGTTAGAAAATGGTACAATAAGTGGGATGTCATTAAGTTCTGCAGCTAAATCTACAGTAGGTTCGCAGGCTTCAGATGCATATAGAACTATAGGCGGTGCAATATTTGAGAATTATGCTACCCCATCTTATAGCACACCAACAACACTAATTAATACAAATTCTCAAAAGAAGAAATAATATGGAAATACAATCATTTAGTTTGAGGCGTAGTCTCCAGCCTTATGTAGGGTTAGGAATTATAGGTTTGATCCTGTTAATATTTACTGCATGGGTTGGAATTTCTAAAAATGATTGGGGAGCATTTTGGTCAATACTAGTACTATTTGGAATCTTCTATACTATTTTTGTGATATTTGGTATGAGCTATCGAATATTTTACTCTGATAATGTTGTAAGTATGAAGCCCGCAAGTTTTTTTAGTAATCCGAGCTTGGTCACCAAAATCAGTGTTGCCAAAATTACATCTGTTGAACAAGAAACATCTAACGTTCAAACGCTAGCCAAAATGAGTAGGCCTTTTAGAAGAATCTCCATTTATGGAAGTACTTCTGAGGGGATGAAAAAAATTGATGTCTCACTTAAGCATTTTAATCTGGATGACATACGTAAACTTATGAAAATAATTCATGATCTTCGCCCAGATCTCGCAATGCCTAAAGATTGGATTTAGAAAATACTATATTAATAAAAAACAAGCAGCTAATAAAGTTGCTTGTTTTTTATTTGCCAACTAGCTCTTGCGGAATAGTAGCATAGATTGTATCCCTGTCTTCAGTTTTCACGTATCAGACTAGGGATTGGTTTTGTAAACCATCTGTCACTCTTTTGTGGATTTGTTAGTGACCTTACCGCAAGAATTTTAACAGTGTTTATATCTACAATTTACTTTACCCTTTATTGAAAAGTTTATTTTACTAGCTTCGCTCGGTTGATCCGGATCTTCATAAGCTCTCAGCTTAATCGGAACCTCACCTTGTAGGTTTATGTCACAGTTATTAAAAATTATTCTTTTTACATAGTCCAGAACAAATTGTCGTTTTGTATCGTAATCTTTGCATTTTTCAAGTCTCGCTTTTACCGTTTCGCAGTATCTTCTAAGACTTACATCGATAATATCAGTTTTATGTAAAGTTGGGATTAGTTTTAGCAGTTCTTTGCTCCGAATTTTAGCTTTGTCAGTCTCGCTATCGTAGTGCAAGCATTTTTCAACATATTCGGTTC
>WARV01000020.1 GCA_013387205.1 Patescibacteria group bacterium
GGCGTAGATGACAAGGTGACAGTCACATCTCCTGCAGGCTGGGTGTTAAGCACCATGGTATAGCTGTCTGTGGCTCCGCCGACCGTGACTGCGGTGGACCCGGAAGATTCGTTAAAGGTAACGCCTGCAGGAGTCGCTGATGTAAATGTTCCGAACTGCGCCAAATAGGGCTGCTCGTGAATAGCATAATAATTGTATTTCGAAAGCAGGGGGCCGGTGGCGGAAAAATTTCCTCCCACAAACAGCGCGCCGCCAGCCGTTGTCAGGCTATAAACTTCTACGCCATTACCAACAACGCCGTAATCAGGATTGGGGCTCCAAGACAGCACCGAACCATCAGCCACATTGATTCCGGCAAGTGCTTCCCTAACCACCGCGCCTACGTAATAGAAAAATCCTCCCATATACAAAGTTGTTCCATCTTCGCTCATGGCCAAAGCCGTTACCCTGCGGTCCGGGTTGGGATCGAAATTTGCCACGACATTGTTTGTGTTAACATTCGCGTCAAAAGCCGCCACATAATTTCTTGCAGTGCCGCCGTTAACGCCCCAAAACCACCCTCCGGCATAGACTATTCCATTACTAAATAATAGACTAAGAACCTCGTCGTTAACATTCGGATTCCATGCAGTCGGCAAGCCAGTTGCCGTACTTATTGCCGCCAAATTGCTTCTTGCCGCTCCCAGCCTGACAACCTGGGTCGCGTCCCCTATCTCATTAAAATATCCGCCCGCATAAAGCGTTAAACCGTCAGCGCTCATGGCCATGGTATTTATCCAGCCAGAACTGTTCCAATTCGGCTCAGGGTCCCAAGTGTCATCCGAATTACCAGTGGCCAAATTTAGACGCGCCAAATAACAAAGCTTCGGAAGTGAAGTGTTGCCAATGTTGCAAAAACTGCCCCCCACATACAAATAATTATTGCTAACTATTAATGAAGACACTTGCCCATTGGCATTTGGATTAAAGGTCTGGACAGGCAAACCGGTGACAGCATCAATTGCCGCCAGATATTTTTGAGCTACGCCGCCAATGGTCCAATCAGAGCATGAGCTATAGCAAGCAACATACAAAACAGAGTTATCTTTAAGCGCAATGCTGTTAATCGGTCTGCTTGTATAGGCATTCCAATCAGTAGCCATGCCGGTATTAAGGTCAATGGCAGCCAAATGATTTCTTGATACCCCACCCAAACTTGACTGCTTACCCCCAAAGAAAATTTCGTTGCCATTCACAACAATATTGTTCATATAGCTATTTCCCAGTAGGTTCCAGGAATTACCATTTCCGGTAATCGGATCAACGGTACCAACGGCCTCAGTAGTAAACCCTCCCGCCGAAGTAAAATCTCCGCTAATGAAAACTGTCGTACCGTCCGTAGCTATTGCCGCAATATTGCGAACATGGGGATCCCAACCTAGCAAACTATCGTCGAGCGTGTTAAATGCTGCGCCACCGCCCCTCACTTGGCTATTTGCATGGGTAAAGTTTCCTGCGACATACAAAGTATCGTTGTTTATCGCTAAAGCATTAACCTTACCATCCAATACCGGGGCAAAAGAAGTAGGGCCACCGTTTGTTTGGGTTAAGTCAAGTCCTGCGGCATTAGTCCGGGCCTGGCCATTGACCGTGCTGAAAGACCCCCCGACATACAAGACCGAACCTTTCTGCACTACACTGTTCACAGTGGGCCTTAATGGATCAGAACCTGTCCATGTAAGAACAGGATTAAAACTTGTTAGGGTTGGAGAAGTTGGGGCAGTAATATCATAAGCCACAATTCCAGACCGAACCTGACCATCGGCTTTTGTAATATTTCCTGCTACATATAATGTATTGCCGTCTATTAATAATGAGTAGATATCTGCATTTCTATCTGCATATTTCCAAGTTATTAAATTAGGACGCCAACTATAAGCTGCCCCTGTGGTGGCGTCCAAAACTAAGGCCGTACTCCACGCGCCAACATCCCCGGTTACTTTTATACTCCCTCCAATGTACAAATAATTTCCTTTTTTTACTATTGTATTAACTTGAGAATATGCAAGAAAATTTGCATTGAAATTAGTATCGAGTGTGCCATCAGAAAGAACATGCGCCAACGCCGGATGGTCTACGGTATCGATAGTTCTAAAAAGACCCCCGACATACCATCCGTTATCGCCGTCGGAAACCGCGGAAATAACTTGATCATCAAAATGAGGAAAAGTTTTTCTAGTTTTAGTCGTACTGTTATAAACAACAGCATGTCCAGTGTTAGGGCCTACATAACTAAACCATCCCCCAATATAAAGGGAGTTGCCGCTGACTGCTGAGGTATAAATTTCGCCATCGGTTACCCAAAGGTCAGGTCTTGGAATCTCAGGTAAACTGCTATTAAACGCCTTCACCAGCTGCCCCCCAAATCCAAACACCAGTTTGTGGTTGCCGGTTTTTAAATCCAAGTAGGAAGCCGTAGCAATATCATCACAACTCCAGTTGGGGTAAGAGATCACGTTTCCGGCAAGAACTTGAGCTTGGCTGGATCGGTCCTCGGTTCCGCAAGTCAGCTTGTTAAACTGCATATCATCAACTGTGGCATGATCCCCCGGGGTCAGGCTCAAGTCAGCCGTACCTTGGGTAACAAAGTCCACGTTCCAGTACTCTCCGGCTATAGGATGCGAATGAATGTTAATGACTGAGATTTCCACGGTTGGATCAATTACAACCGGATACTTTGCCCGGCTAAGCCAGTTTGAATCAGGAGTAAGAGTTAATAAGTTTTCATTCGATTCCAAAGTTATGGCCGTGCTGCTGGCCCCGCTGCTGTCTGTCATGACAGGTGCGGTAATAACAAACTGTTTAAACAGCAGGTTGTCCTTTTGGCCTTTTTTGTAAAGTTCAATTTTGTTTTTGGAAACCTGCTTGTAGTCGTACTCGTCCAAATTCAAGACATATTCGAACTGATAAGGGTGAGCTTTATCTTTGAGAATGATATTTTCTTTCAGGCCTTTGTCAGTTAAACTGTATTCCAAATCCGTGGAAGCAAAAGACTCTGGGTAAGTTATAGTGCCATTTATTTTTGTAGAAGTGGCGGACAGATCAGCGCCTTTGATAAGCATAGTGAAGGCTGGGATATTAGTATCGCCTTTGCTGGTTACGGATATCGGGGCAGACAAGTTTTCCGGCAAAGATAAATCCAACAGCTCGTTAGAAATTTTTTCTTGAGTAACATCTTCCGTAACCGGCTCCGGCTCAACAGTGGCATCCGGCGTAGAAGAAACAGCAGGGGCGGCGTGATCTTGTAGTGTCATTGACAACAAGCTTTCTTCGCTGGAAGAAGCAGAAGTAGCTGAAGTTGTAGTCGGTAATAACATGCCTTCAGTTGCCACAGGTGCCGTTGGCCCAACTACAACCGAAGAGGATGTGGTGGTCGGAGCCAAAGGGCCGATGACAAAAGGAGAGGAGGCATCTGCCAAATCCGCAACAACAGAAGCTGTGCTATTAGAATACTGTTTAACTAATTCGGCTAGCGAAGAAAGAGAAGAGGTGGCATCTGTTTTTTTGGCCGCGGGTTCAAAATTTGAAAAATTACTGGACGTTCCGGTTATTTCTGCTTCGCTTCCCGCTTTAATTTTTGTAACCAACACAGGATTAACCAACAACCCCAGCATACTGAGCAATATTAAAGATGTCCCAAATCGCTTGAGCCTTGAAAACGTGAATAACAGTAATATTCTCGGTAGACTAATTTTTCTAGAAAAGTTGTGTTTTAGTTTCAGCACGAGTTTTTTTAACTTCAATCTTATACTTACTTTAATTGTAACAGTTTTAAGGTATTTTTAGGATGCAAGTTGATTTTTTATTCTCTTTAATTAAGTTCGTTCTACAGCATAAAATGAAACAATTCATTTTGAAGGTAAATACTTTTTATTTTTTTCCATAGCTAGTTTATAAGCGTATATACTTGTTAAATACTTTGTATTTTTCATTAATTCTACCAGGATTGATTCAGACAATCTGGGAAACAATAATTATACCAAATTCGCAGCCTATTTAAAGCAACAAAGCTTAATGGAAACTCCATAATATTTTTACTTTTCATAGACATAGTTATACACAAAAACCCCCTGCTTAGGGAGCTTCTAGATGGATTAATATTTTTATATGCTTATCTACGAAGTAGTCTTAAAAACCCTGTCTGATGTCATTCTGAAATATATTTCAGAATCCATCCCTCGCTTAACTATCAAGATGTTGAAACAAGTCTCCTCTTCGGCGACCCGCTCATTCGACTCTGAGCCCTCAGAGCCGAAGACCGATGAGGCCGGGTTCAGTATGACAAGGAGGGAAAAATTTAGTATTAAGACTACTTCTAGAACTTAGGATTTAGAGCTTAGAACTTTTAGGCCGGTGTTTTTTTATAACACAAAAAATGCCAAAAAGCCAGACAGGCATATTACGGAAAGCATGGCGCTGAGTAAAATCACGTTTGCTACAAATGATTCGTCCAGCTTATATTTTTCCGAAATTACAAAAGCCGTAACCGCGGTAGGCATAGCTGCTACTAAAAACGAAACCCTGCTTGAAGCGTAATTCATCTTTAAGACAGCGGAAGCAATAAGCACGAACACAGGCAGGACCAGAAGTTTTAAAAACGAAGCAGCAAACGCTGCTTTGAAATGCGACTTGTAAAATTTGCCGTGCAAAAATCCTCCTAAGGCAAACAGGGCAACCGGCGAGGCAGTGGTTCCGAGCATGGCCAAAGGTTTTTGGATAAAATACGCAGGGGCGGAAGGAAGCTTTACAAGGCTAAAAATTATGCCAACAAGAAGGGATATCACTAATGGATTTTTTATGAAATCCGCCAGATAAGTTTTTGCCTGGCGGGATTTAACCACTAAAAATTCTACTGCCAAAACAGAAAAGACCATGGCCATGACTAAATGGGAAGTTGCCACCGCTATCATATCTGAAAAACTTTCCTTGCCCAGAGCGGCACCTATAAGGGGAAAACCCATATACACCGTATTGCCGACAATGGCTGACAAAAAAATTGAAGCTTTCAGTTTGTTGCTAATCTTAAAACTAGACAGCGCGAATAACAACAAGGCGGAAAACAGCAATAAAAAAACCAGGTTCATAAAAACCAGGTAAACCAAATGCTTATCCAACCAATTAACTTCCCAAAAACTGATAACAATTAAAGCCGGTAAAGAAACATAATAAACGAACTTGTTAAGCACATGGACCCATTCATCTTTCACCAGATCAACCTTACGCATGGTATAGCCGATTCCGATGATTATAAAGATAGGCAGGACAATTTGCAATATGGACATTTGTTTTGGTGTTTGAAAAATATTTTTATTCCGCTATAATTATAGCACACTAAAAACGCTTATTGTAAATTTTTCCGCGTATTTAACGTCATATATCCTGCTTTATGCCAAACATTATTGAAGTACAAAATTTAACCAAGCAATACGGCAGCTTCACGGCTGTCGATGATATTTCTTTTACCGTTTACGAAGGCGAAACTTTCGGCATACTTGGCCCGAACGGCGCCGGAAAAACCACGACTTTGGAAATGCTGGAAGGCTTAAAGCCAATCACTTCCGGACAGGCAATACTAGCCGGCCTGGATGTTTCAGAAGAAACCCGCATGGTCAAATCGCTAATCGGAGTCCAGCTCCAGGCTTCTTCTTTTTTTGACGGCCTGAATTTAAAGGAACTTGTTGAAACTTTTGCATCCCTTTACGGCAGGAATGTCAATGCCATGTCCTTATTAGATAAAGTGCAGCTGACCGACAAAGCCAAAAGCAGAGTCAAAGAACTTTCGGGCGGCCAAAAGCAGCGTTTGTCCATTGCCGTAGCATTAGTCAACGATCCAAAAGTAATTTTTTTAGACGAACCGACTACAGGCTTAGACCCGCAAGCCCGAAGGAATTTATGGGAATTGATCACTGAAATTAAAACCTCCGGCAAAACCGTTGTTATAACCACTCACTACATGGATGAGGCACAGGTACTATGCGACCGCATTGCCATAATGGATAATGCTAAAATTTCCGCTCTCGACACCACTATTAATTTAATCAAACAATCCGGCGTCAGTTCCAGCATTGAATTCAAATCCAGCAGGGACATTGAACCATGGCAGCTGGAAAAACTTCCGGCT
The DNA here is from genome assembly GCA_013387205.1 of Patescibacteria group bacterium. Classification (GTDB taxonomy): domain Bacteria; phylum Patescibacteriota; class Doudnabacteria; order UBA920; family UBA920; genus AMAZON01. The sequence goes on from WARV01000020.1 coordinate 6,161, forward strand.
GTCGACCGCGCCGTTGCCGAGCATGGCCGCTACCAAATAATCAGCTCTGACCCGCAAACCACCCTGCCTGTGCTGTTTAAGGCAGCGCATGACAACAACTTAAAACTGACTGACTTGCAACTAAGGCAGCCGACACTGGAAGACGTATTTTTGAAATTCACAGGACATGAGTTGAGAGAATAAATTAACCTAATCAACCTAATTGTTCCTAATTTCCGCCAGCTGGCGGACTAAACAAATCCCAATTTTTAATTTCTAATACCCAAATTTTAGACATTGGAGAATTAGGCATTATTTAGGAGTAATTAGACTAATTAGAGCAATTAGAATAATTTACAATCATCGATAGAATATCTAAACTTTCAAACTCTAATGAATACAACCCTAACCCTTACATCATCGGCTATTAAAATGTTCGTGCGCAACAGGCAAGCGCTGTTTTTTTCCTTATTCACGCCGCTGATCATCATGACCATTTTCGGACTGATCGGCTTTGACCGCGTGGCAAAAATTGACATTGGCATTGTCTCCTCTTCCCCCAATGTTCCGACTAAAACTTTTGTCGATAATTTAAAAAATATTTCGGCTTTCAATATCCACACGGACTCGTCCGATGACGCGCAGAAAGCGCTGATGGACGGCAACCGCTCCATAGTCCTAATTGTCCCCAACGATTTAATCCCGGAAAACCCGTCTGCCGGTATCCAGCCGAAAACAATCGTAGCCGTAAGTAATGCCAGCCAGCAGCAACAGGCCCAAACCGCAATAACAATTGTCAACCAGGTTTTGGACAAAACTTCCATAGCCTTATCCAAAGCGCCAGTGCTATTTAGCGTGGAAAACCGCGAAATAAACGTGCGCAATTTGAAATACATAGATTTCCTCCTTCCTGGCATCGTGGCTTTGGCAGTCATGCAAATGGCGGTTTTCTCCGTGGCTTTCGTCTTTGCCGACTACAAAGAAAAAGGCGTTCTCAAACGCCTGCTGGCTACGCCGGTCAAGCCTTCCCAGTTCGTTACGGCGAACGTTATTACCCGCCTTATCGTGGCTTTAGTACAAGCCGCAATTCTCATCGCGGCCGGAGTGCTCCTATTTAAAGCCCATGTCATCGGCTCTTACGCGCTGATATTCTTAATTACGCTTTTGGGCGGGATAATGTTCCTGGGGCTCGGGTTCACCATTTCCGGAATCGCCAGCACCGTGGAGTCGGTTCCGGCCCTGGCCAACCTTATAGTCTTTCCAATGCTGTTTTTAGGCGGAACTTTTTTCCCGATTAACACCATGCCGGACTGGCTGCAAAAAGTCGCCAAAGTTTTGCCCCTGACTTATTTTTCCACGGCCCTTAGGGACGTTATGACCAAAGACGCCCATTTGTCAGATATAAAATCCAGCCTGATCTTTATGATGGTATGGGCAATAATATTTATAGTTACCGCCAATTATACTTTTGGGTTTGAAGAAAAACGATTATAATACTTTTGAATTTTTATAAAAACATCATGGACAGTTTACCCAAAAAAACCAAAGCCAATCTCTTAAAGACCGAAGTTTACGCTTTATACTTGGCAACCAAAGACAGCAGAACGCCATTTGCAGCCAAAGCCGTCGCGGTTTTAACCGTGGCTTACGCCTTAAGCCCAATTGATTTAATTCCAGACTTCATCCCTTTTATAGGCCTTCTTGACGACGTAATAATTGTCCCTTTGGGTTTATGGCTGGCTATTAAACTTACACCCAAAGAGGTTATGGATGAAGCCAGGAATAAAGCACAGGTTGAATTAAAACCTTTAAAGAAAGTTTTTTGGGTGGCCGGAGCAGTAGCAGTACTTTTTTGGCTAGTAATGCTGCTTTTTGCAATTCTGCTCATTACCCGGCTTATCCGGCATTTTAAATCTTAAGTAAGAACTTGTCTTTACTTAAGTCGAATATCTTAAAGGCCTTAGAGCCTTTAGTTTTGCGTTTGGTTCTGCAGGAAACTCCGCTTTAAAAAAAGCGGGGTTTTTTGCGTTTTGCGCTTATTGTAAAACATCTTTCGCGTCATTGCGAGCGAAGCGAAGCAATCTTTCCAGCAGAATTAGATTGCCACGCCCAGCACCACTTTCTGATTATTTTAAATGATTATTGATAAAGCAAAGAGTATTTGGATTACAATCATCTACATATCTTTAAGGAAAGTGGTGCCGGGCTCGCAATGGCATTTGACAGTATAATTAAGGCTTTGACAAAGCGCAGCTTTCCTATAAAATTAAAGTATGAAAACCAAACTTAATATACAAAATTTCGGCTCTGCCGACGATGCGGCAAAAGAAGCCGGTAAAGCGTTAAGCCAGCTTATGCTTTATACTTTCGAGAATCCGATTTTGCTTTTACTGTCCGCAGGCTCGGCTTTTAAGCTTTTGGGGTTTTTAAACGACAGCCTTTTTTCGGAACAGCTGACCATTGCCATGCTTGATGAAAGGTTCAGCACCGACGCCAAAGTCAACAACTTCGCCCAATTGCAGGATACTGATTTTTACATGAAGGCGCTGGAACATGATGTAAACTTCTTCGGGACAACACTTAGGGTCGGCGATACCAAGGAAAGCTTGGCAGCCAGGCTAGAAAAAAACCTTCGCGACTGGCGTAAGGAAAACAGTACCGGAAAAATTTTTGCCACTGTCGGCATGGGTAGTGACGGACATACGGCAGGGATAATGCCTTTTCCCGAAAATCCCGAACTTTTTAAAAAATTATTTTTGGAAGAAAGCTGGATAACTGCTTATGACGCCACCGGAAAAAATATTTATCCTAACAGGGTTACCGCGACCTTGAGCCTTCTTAAAGGAATTGACGGGGCCATAGGCTTTATTTCCGGGGAAGAAAAAAAGCCAGCCTTTGATAAAATTACTTCAAAGCAAGCCGCGCTTTCGGAAGTTCCAGCTATGGTTTTTTGGGAGATGAAGGACTTGAGTATTTATACTGACATACAAATAATATGATACTAACCTACTAATTTGAGTACTAATGATACGAATAATACTAATTCTTATAGAAGATTACCCTTAGATAATATTCGTATTATTAGTATCATTCGCATGCATTCGTAGATTGGTATCACATTATAATACCTTAACCTAGGCTCAAGCCATTCAAATACAAAAAACCACCTCTTACGAGGCGGCTTTTTAATATAATTTATTTCACCAGGCTTTTGACCATTAGGTCAAAAATTTCCGGGTATTGGACAGCCAGTTCGGAAAGCATCTTGCGGTTAATCTTCACATTCTCCTTTTTCATCAAACCGGCGAACTTGCTCCAGGAAATACCGTTTTCCCTCAAAGCAGCATTAGTCCTGACTAACCACAAAGCCCTGAAGTCGCGCTTTTTGTTGCGACGGTCGCGGTAAGCGTATTTGTCGGCATGGAGCAAGGCTTCCCTGGCGGCGACAAAGTTAGTGGAGCGGCGGTTATCAAAACCTTTGGCTCTCTTTAATAAGTTCTTTCTGCGTTTATGGGCTGCTACGCCCCTTTTGATACGAGTCATGGAATTTCATGTAAGCATTTAAGCATATAAGCATTTAAGCATCGGCCTTCATGTTTATATGTTTGAATGTTTGTATGTTTAGATGATTACTTATAAGGTATTAATGTTTTCAGTTTGTGGGTGGTTTTGCTTAAAACCAAATCGCGGCGCTTGTTCTTGGTGGTCTTGCCGGATTCCCTGGAATTAAAATGGTCTTGTCCGACTGCGCGGGCCATTAATTTGCCCTTTTTTGTCCTTTTGATTCTCTTGGATGTACCTTTGTGGGTTTTTACTTTAGGCATTGATATAGCATTAATTATTCTAATTACTCTAATTGTTCTAATTATTCCTAAACAAGCACTAATTTCTAATTTCCTAATTTCTTATTCTTTAGACATTAGGTATTATTTAGGAGTACTTAGGTCAATTAGAATAATTAGGTTAATTACTTTACTGATTGTTATTTTATACTGGCTTAGAAACTCCTTTAGCCGGAGCCAAAGTCAGCGAAAATGTTCCGCCCATGCGCTTTAGCGGCACTTCTACCTTGTAAGGGTGGGTAATGAACTGCAGGAAAGTTTTTACCTGGCCCTGGGCGATATCGCCATAAGCCTGCTCCCTGCCCCTCATCCTCAGTTCGACCCTGACCAGGTCGCCGTCTTCCAAAAATTCGGAAACTTTTTTGGCTTTAATCTGCATGTCGTGCTCGGAAATCCTGACGCTTATCCAAATAGTCTTAACCTCGGTTTTCTTCGCGTTTTTCTTCTGCTGCTGTTCCTGTTTCTTCTGCTGGTATCGGAATTTCGCGAAATCAATAAGCTTGGCAACCGGCGGATTAGCTATAGGGGAAACTTCCACCAGGTCCAGGCCATGTTCAATAGCCAAAGCTATTGCTTCGGAAGTCTTCATGACCCCGACTTGCTGCCCTTCTTCGTTGATAACCCTCAACATAAGGGCTTTAATTTGATGGTTGACTCTAGTTTTTTGCACGATGTTTTATAATTTTTACTTGTTTATTATAAAGGATGGATAAGATTATGTCAATATAGCCACAAATCCTTAATGCTAATATGCTAATTAATTCTAATGATACGGATAATTCGAATGCTTACTTCCCCAATCTTTCAGCCGCAAGATACGTTTCGGCTTTATATATTTATCTCTAAAGTTAACCAAAATAGCTAATTTTAACCCGGTTTCCTGTAAATATCTTTGTGTTTGAAAATAATCTTCTTTTGTAATTATTCTTTTTGCTTTTAGTTCCAAAATTACATTATTTTCAATTATAAAATCTAAAATATTTCCCGAATTTCCAATTACGACTTCACGTTTAACTGAAATTCCTTTTTCTTTAAAAATCCTTTCAGTCACATCACCATACTGCTTTTCTCTAGCAAACTGGCCTAATTCATTATGTGTAGAAAATAAAACACCTATAATTTTGTAAGACAAATCTTTAAATATCAATCCTTCATCTTTAGTATCCGCATTATTAGTATCATTTGCATGTATTCGCATATTAGTATCACATAATTAGTGAGCCGATTGTTGCTAGCCCCACAACTGTCATTAGCGCGACAGTTATCCAGCCTATGGTTTTGGCAGTCGAGCGGTTGGCGCGCTCCCCCATTATTTTCTTACTGGAGCTCATAAGGACAATGAGCACCAAAACCATGGGAGCCACCAGGCCGTTGCCGACAGCAGAATAAATCAACGTCTTAATGGGATCCATGTTAGTAAAGTTCATCAATAATCCCAAAGCCATGGACACTATTATTACGCCATAAAAAGCGTAAGCCTGTTTTAACTTGCGGTACAAGCCGGTCTTCCAGTTAAAGCTTTCAGATATCGCGTAAGATGCCGAACCGGCCAAAACCGGTACCGCCAACATGCCAACCCCGATTATTCCGATGGCAAAAAGCAGATAAGCGAACTTTCCGGCCAAAGGTTTTAAGGCAGCCGCAGCATCCGCGGCTGTCTTAATATCGGTCAAGCCGGCGGCGTTAAGCGTAGCTGCGCAGGTCACTATAATGAAGAACATCACCATATTGGAAAAAAACATTCCGGTCCAAACGTCCGCCCTCATAATTTTAATTTCCTTGTCAGTGGTTATGGCCTGGCGCGATTTTAGCGTGGTCTTGCCTTCCATAATCTGCTCTTCCACTTCCTGGGAAGTCTGCCAAAAAAACAGGTACGGGGAAATCGTGGTCCCCAAAATTCCGCAGATTAAAAATATCTGGTCTTTAGTAAAATCCAACTTGGGCACAACTGCGCTGGTTAAAACATTGCTCCAGTTTATATTAATCAGCGCGGCCGACAAAACATAGGCCAGCAAAATAAATGACAGCCATTTTAAATATTTGGCATAGCTGGCATAAGTGGTATAGACCTGCAAGGCCAGGCTGATAACAGTGAAAAAAACCACAAGAGAGGCAAAGCCGGCGCCTGGAATTAAAAGCTGGGTGGCCTTGGCCATTGCGCCCAAATCCGCGCCAATATTAAAGGTGTTGGCTGCAAACAATAATATAGTGCAAATGTATAAAACCCAACGAGGGAAATGTTTTCTGATGTTGGCCGCCAGCCCTTGCCCGGTAACCAGGCCGATGCGCGCGCACATTTCCTGGACAACAGCCATGAGCGGAAAAGTAAAAGCCGCCAACCACAGCAAATTAAACCCATATTGACTGCCGGTTTGGGAATATGTCGCTATTCCGGAACAATCGTCATCCGCAGCTCCGGTAGTCAGCCCCGGCCCGAGCATCCGCCAATACTCTTCCACCTTTTTTACGGGCTGCTGCCTGGTAATCTTTTTGGCGATTGCTTCGGAAGTCTCCACGGTCTTTTCCAAGGTCTCGGCCGGGACGGAAAAAACTTTTTCAATAAATTTTACTTCATCATTTTTGTTTCCCATACATTTGACTCTTAATATAATTCTACTATATTAAGCCAAAAAAAGCCATTAAAGCAATAAAAATATAATAATCAGCCGTGTTGTAATTCTACCTAACTTGACGGCCGTCAAGTTAGGAAGAATTGGTTTTTAGATGAAATCTATTTTAAATTAAAAGCTTTCTTTAAACCAGCATCGTCATCCATCTCATCAACCCTCATTATTCTAATATAATCAAATAACCCGCTTTTCTTTAAATAACTGATTGCTTCCCGGTTAAAAGGAAAAGGATTTATAAAAACACTGGCTTGGATTTTTTTAAAACCATTTACCTTAAGCAACCTTCTCAACTGATTCCTTTTATCCCTGCAATCTTCCGGAATATCAAATATTACCAATCTCCATTTGCCATCCCATTGTCCTGTTGATTTCACTTCAGCTTTTAAGAATAACGTTTCTAAAGCCCCGTTCTTGGTTAAAGAGACATATTGCTTGCCGGCGTCTTTGAAAATCTTTATAAAACCTTTCCTCTCTAAATAATCCAATGCGTTTAAATAAGTTTTATAAGGGACGTATTGGCTGCGGAATGTCCTGTTGAAATATTTCGTTTTTGATTCAAATGGCCTCGGCAGTAAATCGACAGCTGTAAACATGAATAACAAGATCTTTGCCGATGTGGTTAGCTCCCTGTCATCTTTATAATATCCTTTTCTTTTGTTTTTATATCTCATATGTTTGATAATTTAATTATTCTATTAATATTATTCTACCTAACTTGACGGCCGTCAAGTTAGGTAGAATTGGATATTATATTTCCCAAATATTAACATGACTAAATTTGGCTAAAAATATCCATATTAAATATTAAATTCTAAAACGGCTAAATCATCGATTTAGCCTTTCGGCAAGCTCAAGACTTTTAGCCGTTGGATAAGCCATAACAAAACCCCCGCCCTGAGAAATACCAGGGCGGGGGTTATTTCTAAATCAGCTTATTTGACTGGGGGAACTTGTTGCTGCTGAGCTGCTGTCGGGACTTGCTGTTGCTGTTGGGCTGCAGGAACTTGCTGCTGTTGCTGGGCAGCCGGGGTATTGCCTTGCGGGTTAGCCTTGTAGGAATTAATAGCTTCCACAACTTTACCATCACCCTTTAAGTCTTCAAAGAACAAGACCTGGGATTTGGAAATGTGCATTTCATCAACCGGGCCATGCAATTCGTTGCCGAGTTTAACCAAGGAAATTTGCGGCTGAGCCTGTTGCTGCTGAGCTTGCTGTTCCTGCTGGTTACCCTGCAAAGTCGGCTGGATTACCTGTAAGTAGAAGATATCTTTTAAGGTGATATAATCTTTTTCTTCACCCTGCATCTTACCGAAGTAAACCTGACCATTAGTCAAGAATACAGCCTGGTAGCCGGACGGCTTGCCAGCGGTTTTAGCTGCCTTATCGCCGAACAATTTGCCTCTAAACAAAACACCGAGAACAATAATAACCACGACTACAACACCCAAGACAATCCAAGGAAGCTTGGAAGACTTTTGGGTGGAAGCTTCGGCTGATGTTACTGTTCTAGGGGTGCTGGCTACTTTGATTTCATCTGACATATTATTTCATCCTAACATTTTAGCATTTAAGCATCCAAGCATTACACGGATGATTGTGCTAATTTATGTTTGTTAAATTATATAAGAAATGTTTACCTGTTTAAATGTTTACATGCTTAGATGTTTTCAGCATCTCATTATATGCAAAGCCCTAAAAGACGTTGCGTATGTAAATATTTGTTTTTTTATATTCTTCTTTATTTTATCAGTTAGCAAAACAGATAACATCAAGAATGGCAAAATAAACAGCACGGTTGCCGACGGAACGGCTGGACTGGCTTCTTTTTGCCCCGGGTTAAAGCTAAAAGCTTTAATAGCGCTTGGCAATACCAATACTTTAAGGGAAGGGAAAGTTTTTGACAGGGTCGCGACCTTTAGCTCCCCTAAAGCAACCGTGCTGCCTGGCGTTATGCTAAAACAAGCAGCGGGGAGGCTGAACAAATTAGTACTGACGGTATTTTGAACTGGATTAGAATTGATGTCGGCAAAAGTTTTGCAATCGCTCCCAGATGTTTCTTGGACAACCGACTGTCTGACAACCGATACGGACGCTTGATGAGTTGCCACACTTACAACCACCAAAGAAGTTTTTGCAATCTCCTGGTTCGCCTGGCTGCCAGGCGAAGCCTGTGCAGGCCTGTAACTTGAAAAATCTCCCGGCAAAACCAAAAGCGCCAGAATTAAAATGCTAAGTATATTTTTTAACTTTGATTTCATTAAAATTTTGTTTGGTACCCTTTTCTATAATATTTGCTTTCAAGTCCTGTTCTTTCTTTAAATTTATTATAACATGACCCAAACTAAACGCAAAACATTGTTAAATACAATAACCCCGTGAATATTGGGCATTTTACATATCTCGAGGGTCGAGATTATCCACAGGTTTCCAGAAAGCTGTCTCAAAACCTCACCCCCACCTGCCTTTTAAAGAAAGATTGCTTCGCTCAGATGCCCCAAAGGGGCCCCTTTGAAGCATTCGCTCGCAATGACATAAGCTTCATTACTTTTTATCCACAAGTCGCGATGCACATTAATAGTATTTTGTAGTATAATAAAATTAAAGCAGTACCGCCTCCCCCTGCTAACGCAGGGTACTCCTCCTAGTATAGGAGGAGAGACTACTGCAGTTCTCCCCTCCTTTTTAAGGAGGGGTGTCCCGCAAAGCGGGACAGGGTGGTAAACATTTTTGTCATTTCCGTCGTTTTTGTCACTTTTGCCATTAATTATATTTTATGTCCCGAGTCTTTAACGAGCATACGGTGCAGATATTGGAATCTTTCTCCAAGCATCCTGGCGCCCACATTGCCAACGCCTTTCCCTTGGTCAACAAATCCTTATCTTATAAAGAATACTACAATACCATATACCGCTTAGTGCAGCAGGAATTACTGGAAAGAAAAAATACCGACAAAGGCATTTGCCTTTGGGTAACCAAGGATGGCTTGTCGCTTTTGGGGCAATACAGGCCGGAAAAAGATTCGGAATGGAAAATAATTATTTTTGACATTCCGGAAAAACAGAAATACGTGCGCACGGTGCTAAGGGCCAAACTGAAAACCCTGCATTTCAAAAAATGGCAAAACAGCATTTGGATTTCGCCCTACAAACTTAATGAAGAAATAGAGCAGGAGCTGATGGAACTGGGAAAGAAATTCTTTATCCGTCTGATAAAAACCAAAGACATTAGCCACACGGAAGACTTAGAAAAAATGTTCGCTGCTTAAGCAGCGAACATTTTTTCTTTTAATTATTCTAATTGCTCTAATTAGTCTAATTATTCCTAAATAATGCCTAATTCCCCAATGTCAAAAATTTGGGTATTAGAAATTAAGAATTGGGATTTGTTTAGTCCGCCAGCTGGCGGAAATTAGGTCAATTCTTTACGGGGCTGCGTCTCCGCCGCCTCCGCCGCCATCACCGCTTCCTTGCTGTATTCCCCCGCCAGATCCGCCATCGGCAGGAGGAACTTCGTGGAGGTAAAAAATGGTTTCCCAACTTTGGTTAGAGATCCATGAACCATTATAATATGAGGTGTTGCCTGTGTGAGTAAGCGAACTAGTATCAATTTTTACATTAATAAAGTTATCTCCGGAATACTCAACAGAAATTACATAATTAGTACCGTTGACTAAAGCAATTCTGTTTGCCCCAGAAAAATTAAAGGTTATTAGCTGTGGCGAAGCTGTTAAAATGGATGCATTAAAATTATCTGAAGTAGCCAAAGCCACACCAGTAGGTCTACTATTAGTACCAAATGTACCAGTAATAGCATAAAGCTTAGCAACAGCAACACCTGTAGGATTTCCGACCTCTTCTAAATAAAACCTGGCGTAATCTAAAATACCACCAATAGCAGTAAAAGATTGGGCAACGGCTAAGCCACTTGATGGCATTTGTATATAACTATTAGCATTCCCCTCCCCATAACTATCAGCGATAACGGCTGGGCTTGAGCCGGATGGGATGGTGTTTCCGCTGCCTTCGTTACCGCTGCCTTGCTGGGTGCCGGCGCCAGGGCCTTGTTCTATCCACAACGATCCGCCGCCGTAACCTCCGCCATGATGTTTTACAGGAGGAAACTTCCAACAAGAACCGTTATTGCCGTTATTGAAATTAGAATCATCCAAATTCGCATCGCTGGAGTCCGCATGGCAGCCACTGTCTTTAATTGCCGCGAAAGTTATAGCATTTTGCGGATTATTAAAATGCGCCAACCACTGCGCGCCGCTGCTATCAGACTGCAATGTAATCCTATTAAACGAATCACCGGTCAAAGTCATCGTTCCGGCAAAAGTAAATATAGTGGAAGAAGCGAACTTAATAGTCTTACCCGCAGCCGTGGAAGTAAAATTATTGAATGCCATCGCTCCGCTTACCAAAGAAGTAACAGAAGACGAAGAAAACGTCACTGTCCCATTGTTATGGGTAAACGTGCCATTGTTGGTAAAGTTGCCTGAGATGGTAGTGGTAGCCTTTGGGGCTAAAAATATATCACCGCTGCCTATGGTAAAGTTGCCCAGAACGCTTAACGCGGAACTGCTGGCGTCCACCGTAGCATTACCCGCTCCGCCAAGGGTGAAATTATTGCTTATAACTAAAGTAGCCGTTGCCGCCTTAAATGTGGCTATGCCCGCATAGTTATTCCCAATGACAGTAACTGGATTCGTGCCGGTATTCTGCACTCCAGTTTTTATAGACGAAACACTTTGATGGGCAAAGGAAAACACGTTGCCATTGCCCCCATCCCAGCTTCCGCTACCATCCGTCTGGTCTTGTATCCAATTCCCGCTTGGTGAAATTTCGACAGGCGAGCCGGAACCCAAAACAAAAATATCCGTGCCAATCAGCAATTCCGCCGCTTGGGTGGTAGTTACCGCGCCGCTTGACCATGTGGGAGACGAGCTGGCACTGGTTGGTGATGAATAAACATCCAAGGGATTAACAGCGGCAATACCTGTGTAATGGGCCGCGACAACGCCTCCGGAATTTCCTGCCGCAATTGTTACAGTGATTCTGTCAATCCCTGAAGGGGCGTTGGCAAGATAATAGAGAGATGACCTTCGATGGTATTCCCCAACATCGCTCCATATCGGCGTATATGTATTGCCCTGGTTATCGGTAATACCGGTTATGCCATTGCCGTAATATCCGGTAGAAACATTTACAACAACAAGCTCACCAGCAGTCGTTGGGGTGGAGAATGTAATAGTACATACACTGCCCGGACAACCTGCGGTTTTTAAATTTTCAACTTGATTTATTACCGCATTCTGGTTGCTTATCAAATACGTCGGGTTGCCGGAAGCGGGAGAAACATCCATGTTATAATATGTGGCCTCTGCTATTGTAGATGTTCCGGTAGTCGCGCGGTAAGAAAATGTCGAAGTTCCCGGATTTAATACTCCGTTAATAGTCAGCGGCGTGCCCGTGCCGGACAAAGTTAAAGTTTCCGATCCGCCGGTATAGGTTCCGGATATGTCCAAGGCCTGCAGCGAAACATTGCCGCCGGGGGCAAAAGTTACTCCGGAATTGATTTTTAATTTATTTGTTGCCCAAGTGGTGGTTAAAACTCCCGCGTTGCTGGTAAAGCCAATGTCCGTGTCCGAACACGATGCACCGCTGTCATTGTCGCAAGCGGCCAACAGCGCGTTGGTCATACTGCCGCCTGCCGAATCTTTGTTATCTATTATTACCTGATTTTTAATAAGGTTTAAGTTGGTGCAATTAGGCACACCAATGCAATCATTGCCGTATTTAAATACCAAACTGGCCTTGTCCGTGCTGCCGGACAGCCAGATGGTAATTACAGTGCTTGTTGCCGGTTTGGAAACCGCAAAAGAAAATATACCATCGCTGGCTAAAGTGGTAGTGGAATAAAGAGTTGAACTTGCTACTGCCAGTTTTATTGTGTCGGCCGCCAAAAGCGCCGAGCTGCCATTAATGTCGTATACAACGCCGGAAAAAGTAACATTATTCGCGCAGCCCGACCATGTCCACGAGCCGGTGTTGCCGGTTACATCGGTTCCGGAATAAATTGTGATAGCCACGGAAGCGGTTTGGTTGGATAAAGCTACATCGGTCAAATTAAAAGTCCCGCTTCCCGACCATGTCCTTGCGCCGCCAGTAGATGTAATAGCAATGGCATCTGTGCCGCCGCAGCCTGCGCCGGATCCGTCTAAAATTATAGTGCCATTATTTACCACATTTCCGCCCAAGGCTAAGTCCCCTGTACCCGAATTAGTCAAACGTCCGGACGCTCCAACAGTGAGCAATCCTCCGGTGGTTATGTTATACGAAGCGCCCTGGTCAAGCGTTCCGGAAGTAATGGTTAAAGCACCGCCCAAGGTAAGGTCAAATGCCAGCGTCACCGTACCCGAAGGTTTATTAATGACCAGAGGGCTATTTATAGTTAAAACATACGCCCCGCCAAAAAGGCTCGTATTTACAGTTTGATTTGCGGTGCCAACTAAATCTATTTCCCCTCCGGAAACCGAACCAATGTTATCATCGGTCAAATCGCCCTGAATAAACAAAGTTCCGGTAAGGGTAGCGCTGTGTCCATACATAGAACCAAATCGGACGTTTGGATAAACCGTTGTGCCGGGCGTAAAACTGAAACTATCGCTGCCATTTCCAAAATATACTAATCCGGTGGAAGAAAATGCAGTGCTGGCATTGTTTACAAAAGAAGTTTTTAAAGCAAGCTCGTATCCGGCCAAATCCAAACCTCCACCCAAAGCCGTAATAGTTACATTATCAAAATACGAGTTTGTTGCAAAAGTAATTGAACCGCTAGATTTATTAATAACTGCATTTTGTACATTCAAGCAGTTACTAGACCCATAAAAACAAAAATTAAATGTTTGATTTGCAGCTCCCGTAAATTGGACTGTTCCTACATTCAAATAACTAGTATTTTTACCAGTAAAATCGCCTTGGACAGTTAAAGTGCCAGAAACTATTTTGGTATTGCCGTAGGAGCCCTCAATAATAAAATTATTAAAAATCAATGAACCCGGAGTTATAGTGCTGTTATCCGCCGTAAAGCTGACTGTCCCCCCGTTATTATTAAACACAGGACTGCCGGAATTGGAAGTCCAGTTGCCTGAGACAGCCAGCGTTCCGCTGGTTGAAGTGGTCATGCCGCCAGCAAGAATAAAATTGCCGTTGATGGTATCGCTAAAAGAACCGCCGTCAAATTTGCCCGCGGACTGGCTAAAGCCGGAAGCTGTAATATTGCCGCCGGGAACAAAATTACTGGTAGCGTCTTTAATGCGAAGCTGGTTTGAGCCCCAAGTTAAATTTAAGCTTCCGCTGTTGGAAGTAAACCCAATGTCGGCATCTGAGCAAGCCGTACCGCTGTCATTGTCACAGGCAGCTAAGTCATTGTTGGTGATACTGCCGGTATCCTTGTTGTCTATAATAACGGAGTTTTTAATTAGGTTGATGCCCGTACAATCGTTGTTGCCATTGCCGTTACAGCCGCTGCCATACTTAAAGACAGCACTGGCCTGAGTCCCGCCATTGGTGTCGAGCCACAAAGTCATAACCGTGCCCGTGGCCGGGCGGCTGTCTAAACTTATTGTATAACTGCCGTTGCTGGCTGAAGTTGTGGCTGAATAAGAAATAGTATCCCCCACCGCCAGCTTTACGGGCAAAGCAGAAAGTATGGCCGTGGTTTCGTCCGTGTCGTAAACAATACCGGAAACAGTTACAGACATAACAAAGTTCCAGCAAGCGCCATTATTACCGCCATCAACCGAAGTACCGTCGGATAAATTAGCACTGGCAGATGCGGCGTCACACCCGCCGTCTTTAATATATGCGTAATGGATGTTGGATTGCGGGTTTAAAAACTTTACCCGCCAAGGCTGGTTAGGAGTATCGGAAACAATACTTACCAAATTACCAGTTGTTCCGGCTACGGTCAAAGTGCCGGCAATATTAAACAAATTATTATTGTTGTACTTCTGGAAAGCCAAAGCTTTGCCAGGGCTGGCAATATAAATACTGCCAAAAGTCGTGGTAGCCGCGGAAGTAATTGTAGAAGTGGCAGTAGGAGCAAAAGCCAAAACACTGCCGGTGCCATCTAAAGTTCCATTTATGGCTAAATTGCCAGTTAAGGTAGTGGTAGCGGAGTTAGATAGTGTAGTTGTCGCGTTAGTGCCTATGCTTAAATTGTTATACGTAGTTGGCGTTATGCTAATGGCAGATGTTGTGCCATTATAACTGATAGTAGAGGTTTGGGCGGTAAAGGTTCCATAAGCCACAAAAGGATTACCCGAACCATTTAAATTATAGGTTTTGGCGCTGGCGTTTAACGTTTGACTGCCCGCCACTGTCAGCACCCCATTAACCGTAATATTACCGCTGCCCTGGATTGATGTTACTCCGCTTGCGCCGCTGCCAAAATTTAAGTTATAAAAAGTCCAAGGCGTATTGCCGCCAAAATTACCGGTTCCGCTGACAGTAAAAAAACCTAAGCCAGAATAAGCTTGGCCTTTTAAGGTCTGAACCGGAGTTAGACGGTTGGTGCCAGAGGTATTGTCCCCTAATTGGCCATAGCCATCATTCCCCCAGCAGTAGGCGTTGCCGGCATTGGTCAGGGCGCAGGTGTGGTAATAGCCTACCACAAGTTGGCTGACGTTTGTCAGGTTAGTGCC
>WARV01000021.1 GCA_013387205.1 Patescibacteria group bacterium
CTGTTTACAAACCACAAGCCGCCAACGACTACGATGACGGCAAATGGGACGAACATAACCTTAAGCGGTGCAGCCACGGACGCGTAGATGTTGCCGAAGAAATACCCCATACCCAGTAAAAACAGCGTCCAAATAAAACCGCCGAGAAAATTTAAAATAGCGTACTTTTTAAAATTAACCCTGAGCATACCTGCGACAATGAGCGTGGCCAAAGCAAAACCAAAACCCATGGTGATTTTGGAAATGAACAAAATCTTGTTCTGATAGGTTTTAAACCTGCGTTCGATTTTTTCTATAATCTCCGGGGTAATGTTCAGGAATTTTCCAAACTTCCGCATAAGCGGGCCGCCGCCGAAACGACCGACTGCATACCAACCCATATCCGCAACAAAATCGCCGGCCATTAATGATAAATACAACGGCGCCAAATCGAACTGCCCCAAACGGTATAGAAAACCGCTGCTAATCATAACCACCGGCCCCTCGACTATGCAAAGCACAAAAACAATTGCATAACGGGAAAAGCTTAAAAAGTCTAAAATTTGTTGCATATAAATTTATTATCAATCGTCGGTGTCGGCTTTAATTTCATGCAATCTGTAACGGAACCTGATAACTTCCGGCCCAAGTTTCCTTACCATTAAAGAATTGCTCTGTTTGGCCTGGGCTATGGTCGGCTCGGCTAGTTTGGAAATTTGGACTGAAACATATACGCTGCTTGCCAACACTACGGCGACAATAACTGCCAAAGCGATTTCAATGCGGCGCAATGCCTGGTGCAGTTTTTGGATAGTCGTCTGGAACGCCTTAGCCTGTTTTGGCGGACGGATATCCATGTAGCTGGTATGGAACGGTTTTTTGAAAAAGCTTGTCCAAAAATAATTAATCGGATACTTCCAGCCCATTTTCACGAAGCCTTCGGCTTTCAGGCGCCTGCCGGAAGAATACATGGGCAAAGCAAAAGTAAACATTACTGGCCCTTTTTTGTGGAGCCTCTTGGCTATTTCCGTATCCTCTCCGTAAAACGCAAAATTGGTATTATACCCTCCCACTTTTTCCAAAGCAGTCCTTTTAACTGCAAAATTGCCACCCTGCAGCAGCGAGCCGACGCGCAAAACAAACCTATTCAATAAATAACTCGAGTAAGCAATGTAGTAATATATGCGTATTAAGATGTTCGAGCTAATAGGCAGGTCATGGTAAATTACCGGCCCGCTAAGGGCAATTAGCTTTGGGCTGCTGCTAAAATTTTTTGCAACCGTATTAATCCATCCGTGCGGCAATATGGAATCCGCGTCTACGTTCGCAATTAAATCTCCTGTACTGACCACAAACCCGGCCTGCCTGGCAAACGTCAAACCTTTTTTTGGCTCATCTACAACTATAACTTCCGGAAAAGACAGCGCCACGGCTTTCGTGTTATCGCTGCTGGCATTATTTACTACAATTATTTCCACTTCGCAAACAGCAGACTTTTTTTCTTCCACAATAGACTTTAGGCACCCCGGCAAATATGATTCCTCATTATATGATGGTATAACAAAACTTATTTTCATATCTTAATATTTCGCTTTAATTACCCGCCTGGGACACTGCAAAATCTTTATAAAATATGTGACGGGCTATAATAAAAATTCCGTAGACAATAAACGGGGCTGCCAATACATCTATGGAATAATGGATATGGGCCAATAATACGCTGGCGCCAAAAAGGGCGGAGATTGCCAGGAAAAAATAGCGCCAAAACTTCTCCTGCCAAAAAATCAGCGCCATTAAATAAGGGGCTCCGGTATGCCCGGAAAAGAAAAAGTCCCCTTTAGTATTATACAGCCAGTCATATAAGCCAAATCCCCAGCTGTTCGGGTTCAGCGGCAATTGGCGCGGGCTTACTCCCAAATGGGTCAAGGATATAAAGACTGAGCGGGTAATTATGTATATTGAAAACGTCTTTATTGCAAAAATAAAATACTTGGGCTTAGTCAAAAGCAGCCACAGGATTACCGCGGTCAATAATAGAGCGCCTTGGACTATTAGAAAATCAATATCAACAGTAGGCAGGTGGTCAAGTATCAAATCAGGGACCACGGCTCCTTTTACCGCCCCCACATATACGTCTGCATATTTTTGGATAAGCAAGCTGGCAATAAATATGACAAAGCCGTACAACACAGGCGCCAGATGTTTTTTTGTCCAAAAATTTTTGTGTTTTTGGAATACGCTATCAAAATATTTTACCATACCAAATTTTTGGAAATGAATGAAACCATGGGTGTATTATACCATCTAAATACAAGGTTTGCCTATGAAGTATTTCACTGGTAAAGAAATAGCCTGGTTCGTTTTGCAAAACGAACCAGGCTCATGAAGTTTTGGGCATCATCATCCCCTATGAGGCAGAATGGATAGACAACCTGAGGGTTTCCTTGTCCTCGTTGCGCGTGGCTGTAATAACCAGCGCATGGCCGCTTTTCAACCTCAATATCCCGTCAAAATCCAAGGGAGCGGATCCTAAAGATCTAAAATCGAAACCTTTTTCCTTGAAATACCCAACTATGACGGAACAAATATCGCATAACTCCAGCTTAGGGTCTGTCCACAGCTTCAAATCACCTATCGGAACCGTCTGCTTTGCGAAATCTGTAAGTTCCATAACACCTTCAACAACCAGGATTCTGCCGCCACCAAACCTTGCATCAAGCAGCGAAAGGAATCCCCTATCAATTACTGTGCCCATGTAAAATCCTCCTTTGAAAACAGCTTTACAGTATATCATTGCAAGATATTAATTTCAAATTGTTATGAAATTAAAAAACCTCCTAAAATTAGGAGGTTTTAATATAAATAATTTATAATTGCTTGCCATTCCCGCTATTCCATCCGACTTGGACAAAGCCCAAGTCAAAGGCATTTAAGGCGGGAATCTACGCTCTGATTATTATCAACGCATGGATTCAGGGTAGCCCTCGCTACGCTCGTAGCTCCCGGAATGACAGTAAAGTTTAAGATGTTATTGTACTTTAAAACGATCTGCGACTGCGGTAACTGCCGTGGAAGAACCTGCGGCCTTGGGGCGACCTATTTTTCCTGTTTCTGGAAAAAGATTGCGGTTTTCTGTCATGCCTTTTAAAATCTCTTGATGGAACTTCATGCGGTATCGTTTCCCTTTTTGGCATTGCCCTTTTTTCCGGCAATTGCGGCAAATTGGAAACCGGCAATTTTATTTTAATCAGCTTTTCTATGCTTTTTACGTCCCAAGACTGGTCTGGCGTAGCAAAGGAGATTGCATGCCCTTCGTGGTTGGCGCGTCCAGTCCTGCCAATCCTATGCACGTAATCTTCCGGATTTTCCGGCAAATCATAATTTATCACTAATTCAATTCCGCTGACGTCGATACCCCTTGCGGCAATATCCGTAGCCACCAAAACACGATACTTGCCAAGTTTGAAACCTGACAAAGCTTCAAGGCGCTGGTTTAACGAGCGGTTAGAATGGATTTCCGCCGAGGCGTGGCCCATGTTCCTGACTACGCGCGCGATTTTCTTGGCGGCAAACTTGGTGCGGGAAAACACCAGCACGCTGCCGCGGTAATCACTCAAGATTTTTTCCAGCAATTGCAATTTGGATTCCTTGGTCACAAAAAATAATTCCTGCGTAACGCGCCTGGCCACAGTTCCCGATGGCGCCACTTCAACCCTAAGCGGCAATTTCATGTATTTGGTTGCGATGCTGACAATTTCCTGGGGCATGGTTGCGGAAAAAAGCATGGTCTGCCTATTTGCCGGAACGCTTTGCAAAATTTTATTTATCTGCGGGGCAAATCCCATGTCCAACATGTGGTCGGCTTCATCCAAAACCAAAACACCGACGTTATTTAAGTTAACGCTTCTTTGTTCCAGATGGTCAATCAACCTTCCCGGCGTAGCAATAATTATATGCGGATTTTGGCGCACGGCGCGCATCTGTCTGCTTATGCTTTCACCACCGATTAACACCGCGGTTTTAAGCCCTATTGTCCTGCCAAGCTTCATCAAACTTTCGTTAACCTGCAAAGCCAGTTCGCGTGTCGGCAAAATCACCAAGCCTTTCTGGCCTTTTTGCGTTGCCAGCTTTTGGATCATGGGAATGCCGAAAGCCAAGGTTTTGCCGGTTCCTGTTTGCGCAATACCCATTAAATCCCTGCCTTCAATAGCCGCGGGAATGGATTGCTTCTGGATTGGCGTTGGAGTTACGAATTTTAAATTGTCGAGAATTTCTAAAAGTTTTGGCGCTATACCCAAACCATCGAAACTGTCGCTTTCTGGGAATTTAGGAGTCATTATAAAAATCTTTCGATAATAAATATTACTAAACCGTAATTTTATCATATTTACAGCTTTTTGTCAATCCTTAAATGAAATATACCTATAAAAACGTCGTAATAGCAGTAGGATGAACTTATGGATTTAAACGTATTCAATTCAACTATTTTCCTTAAATCAGCCAGTTATGCAGGATTTTTTGCCGTTATTTACGCGGAAACGGGACTGCTTGTGGGATTAATCTTGCCCGGCGAAAGCCTTCTGTTCACTGCGGGTTACTTGAGTTCTTTAGGACTTTTTAACATTTGGCTTATTTTATTTTTTGCGTTTTCTGCCGCTGTGCTGGCTGACAGCACCGGCTATGCTTTGGGAAAAAAATACGGGGTAAAAATTTTTAAAGAAAATAATAACAAAATTTTAAACAACCGGAACATGGAAAGAGCGGAAAATTTTTACAACAAGCACGGCGGTAAAACCGTGATTCTAGCCCGTTTCGTACCATTTGCCCGCACAGTAATCCCCATAATGGCTGGCGTAGGCAAAATGCGATACGCCACTTTTTTGGCTTTTAATATCATCGGCGCGCTGTTGTGGACCATTAGCATTGCACTTATAGGTTTTTATCTGGGCAAAATTATCCCCAACGCAGAAAAATACATTGTTTGGATTATTTTGGCCGTCGTATTAATTCCACTCATTCCTGCCCTAACTGCTTATTTTAAAAAGGACAGGGGCAAAAAACTACGAGAGCTACAGAAATCAAGCCACTACAGATAACTACAGAATACTGCGGTTCTTCTGTAGACATCTGTAGTGTATTTCTTCTGTAGTTCCGTAGGAAGACTTGAAATATTATTTTAAATAAGCTGTAATATAAGCATGGAGACTCTGGAAAACGACGAGCAGCTCGCAAAACAAGCCCAAAACGGCGATAAAGAACGTTTTGGGATATTAGTCGAGCGTTATGAGGGAAAGCTTTCCAGGTACGCCAGAAGGTTTTTGTTCGGCTACACTGAAAGCCAGGATCTGGTTCAGGAAGTTTTTGTCAAAGCTTACATCCATCTGCAAAGTTTCGACATAAGCCGTTCTTTTTCCTCCTGGATTTACCGCATCGCGCACAATGAGTTTATTAACGCGATAAAGAAAAAAGGCAGGGAACCAATCCCCTTTTTCGACCCAGACACCGTTTTTCCCCATCCGGTTGCCCCGCGCAGGGCCGATGACGACTTAAAGGATTCCGAGCTTAAGGAAATGATGGAAAAAAGTTTGCAGGAACTGGACCCGAAATACAGGGAGCCTCTGGTGCTGTTTTATTTTGAAGATATGGATTACCAACAAATTTCCGAAATCCTCCACATCCCCGTTTCCACCGTTGGGGTTAGAATTAACCGGGCGAAAAAATCGCTTAAAAAAATTTATGAAACCAACCCTGCTGCAAGCAGAGGGGTATCAGGGTAGTTTCCTTATCAAAGTGGAGGCTTGATTAGATTTAGGCCTTCCACAACAAACCATGACAGACGACAAAGACAACAGCATACACAATAAAGTCCTAAGCGACATTGAAAGCGGCAAAATAAAAATGCGGCCAAAGTGGCATTACATTTTGCGCGGCACGCTGCTATTTTTAGGAGTGACGCTTGTGGTTTTGGCTTTGCTGTTTTTTGGCAGCCTGCTGGTTTTCTCGCTTCGCAGGAACGGATCGTTTTACCTGCCGGCTTTCGGCTTTAGGGAATTTATTTTCGATTTGCCCTGGCTGATTATTGCCCTTTCCATAATATTCATTGTCATTTTGGAAATTTTGGTGCGCAAATTTTCTTTTGCTTACAAGCGCCCGCTCCTTTATTCGATTATCGGCGTTTTGCTTTTGGTTGCTTTGGGAGGCGTACTTATTGACCGCACCGGTTTCCACGAAGGCTTGTATAATAGGGCCGGCAAAAATCCGTTCCCGTTCGGGAAAGGCTTATACCGGATGCCATTGATGCGCGGACAGGGACGCGCGATTTTGGGAATTATCACGGAAAAAACCAACAACGGGTTTAAAATGCTTGATATGGAAAACGAAACCCTAAATGTTACGGTATCAAAGAAAACCCGCTATCCTTTGGGGAGTGATTTTGAAAAAGGCGATGCAGTGATGGTTTTGGGACAAAGGCAAGACAATAACATTAAGGCTGAAGGAATAAGGGAAATTGGCGACATGCATGGCTTTATCATAAAGCCCTTGCCGCAGCCTTACCATGGTATGATGCCTGCCAGGTAAACTTAGGCGAAATAATAAAAAATATTTATTGTAATAGATATTGAAATCAGGCAGCAGTTAGCCGCTAGAGAGGCTCAGAGCTACACTGCCTGATTTTTGCTTGGCCAAAGAGCACCTTTGACCATCATGAAATATTTTATTTTGGGCCTTGTATTAATTAATGCCAAGCCTTTTGCCTCTCAAAGGCTAAAAAGGTCGAAAATAAGAAAACAATAAGAACATTAAACTCATAAGACAATTAAAAGCTAATTACATGAAGAAAAAATATTTATCATTAGCGGTTATTCCTGCTTTGGCTCTGGTGCTTTTGGGCGCAGGGCAAGCTTCGGCCCATGGCTGGTTTGGCATGGGTAATAATGCCACGCCGGATGAAATCGCCCAGTCTCAGCAGTCAATGTTCCAAAAGGAAGCTGATTTGCTCGGTGTAAGCGTTGATGACGTAAAGAACGCCTGGGCACAGGGCAAGACCCTGCAGCAGCTGGCGCAGGAAAAAGGCATTAGCCAAGATCAGCTTAAGCAGAAATTGGCAGACGCCCGCAAGCAGCAGATGTCAGACCATTTAAAAACTTTGGTGGATAAAGGAGTGATTACCCAGGCCCAGGCTGACCAGCGCTTGCAATTCATGCAGCAGCAGGCCCAGAACAAGAACAATGCAATGTCAGGTAAAGGAATGGGCATGCATGGAGGTTTTGGAATGATGGGCTTATAATTAATTTCCCGCTTTAACAATTAAATATTAACCTAACCAAGGTTAAAATCAAGGTTAAAAAATAATCTAGAGTTGCCGACCCCGCCTTTCGCGAAAGGCGGGGTTTAAAATACACTCAATCCAGCAAATAAACGGCTAAATCCTAATATTCTTAGGATTTAGCCGTTGTTCAACAAGGGGAACCCTGTATCAGATACAGGGTTCCCCTTGTTTGATAACCGCCTGATCCTTGCTACTCACTGCTAGCTACTAAAATCAATTCTTCAAATCCCCAATATACAAACTATCCAGCTCATTTTGCGGCCTAGCCTGTCCCCCGTGCTTAGCGCTAAAAGCGGAAGTGCCGTCTGTGCCGCAAATCTTTAAAATATTTGCCGCTCCGCCCGGATGGCTGTAAACAAAGCTGGTCAAATCGTAAACTTTTCCGTTGATAGCTGTCCAGCATTTCTGCGCGCTGTTGTTGGCCTGGACTTCTGCCATTGTATAAGTTTTTCCCCCGCCGGCATTTGTCAGCGAGTTATTTGTCGCACCTTGGCTGCTGCCATTATTTTGCGATTGCGCCCCGCATCCTGCCGCAAGCAATGCAATGCCTGCGAAAATTAATATTTTTCTTTTCATATCATAATAATTTAATTATTTTCAATTGATAATCGTATCTTTACTACAATCATATTTACATATTATTACAATTTGATGTTATAATATCATTAGCCTTTAATTTTGAAAAGAAACTAAAATGACAAGAAAAGCTAAGCTGGAAACCTTAAAAAAACTGGTGCAAAAAGCCAAAGAGGAATGCTTTACGGACAGGCAAATCAAGTCTTACAAAAACCGCCTTGTTAAACTTTCTTCCAATTTTTTATCTGGAAAAATTTCAGCAAAAGAGCTAAAGCAATTGTATTCAGAAATAGAGCGGAAGGCTTTCTCTATCCACTTAACGGCAAAAAAAGATCTGCACCAAGCCCTGGTCCTTTCCGGGTTCAGCAAGCAGCAGGCCAAAAAAATATCCGAACACGAAGCCAGCCATTTTAGCGCAGCGAAAAAATTCGGAATGAAAGCTTATTACGCGTTAAGGTTTTCCAAAGCAAGCAGAAGCGCGCAAAAAATAACCTGCCACCCCTCGGTGATCATCAACTGGAAGGATTTCATAAAAGATCATCATCTTAGGGATATGATAAAAAATATTGCCAAAGCCCCGAAAGTCTTAAGCAGGCATGATAAAAAAATAACTTGATTATATGTTTAAAATCCTAAAACTTGCGTTTTATGCGGCTCTGTTTGCGGGCGGGCTGTTCTTATACTGGTTCCTGCCGAAATATTCGTATGTGCATAAAAACCCTGGCTTTTGCGTAAGCCTGACATCCAATCTATATTATTGCGGGAATGATGCGGGGTTGGATAAGCTGTTTAATAACAAATAATGCGAATTCACGATTTTCGCATTAATTTAAGTCATTTGACAACTATTTATTAAATTGAGATAATATAATAAAGACTGTACCACAGAAACAAATATTATGAAACTGGCTCCGCAGCAAGCTGCGGAGCACCAGGGCAGTTTCCTTATCAAAGTGGAAGCTCAAAAGCTATGGCTTGGGCTTTGCCCAAGACAAGCTAGTTCCGCTTCCACACTTCATTTGACCTCATCCTCGCAGCAAGCTGCTTAAGGATTCGGTCATCCATAATAAAAATGAATAAGAAAAAGTTTTCTCCGCAAACTTTGAGTTTCATCATTTTATTCGCCATAGCCATCATTGGGACATATGTCTCTTTAAACGTCGCCGGAAAACTAAACCGCAGCAAACAGCAAAATAATCCGCAGAGCGTACAGAACGAACAAACCGACAACTATAAAATAAACAGTGTCGCGGCAAATACCGCCCAAGCCAAAGGCTTGGAACCCGAACAAGCGGCAGACACTACAAATTGGAAAACTTTTACGGATGAAAAATATAAAATCAGCTTTAAGATAAATCCGGACTGGCAAGTTAAAGCTACGGGAATTAAAGACGGTTTTTATGTCATTGAAGTGGATCCCGGTAAAAAGTTTTACAACATTAAAATATACATAAGCCAAAAAGGATATTTTGCTTTGGACGGACTGCCGGGAACCGAAGAAGCCATCGGCGGCCAAAAAGCCACCAATATCAACAACGTCCTGTTTGGAGTTAAAAAAGATAATTATTACTATACTTTTGACATAGGCTTGTCCATGAGCCTCAAGCCGCAATTTTTAGGGCTAGTAAGGTCAGTAACTTTTTCGGAATAATTTTAAATTTCGATAACCGTCCCGATAAAAATCGGGACGGTTTTTTAATGCGCAAAAGTAACTGACCATTGTCATTGCGAGGCCTAATATTTTTTAGCTTTAAAATATAAGGCCGTGGCAATCTATTTATCGGTCATCTTATCGCTCATCAAAAGATTGCTTCGGTCGGATGCACTCCCTCGCAATGACACATAATGGGTGAGCTATTAACGCAAAAAAGTTGCGGAAATTTTGCAAATATCCTATAATTACAGGGAAATAATTAAGATTGAGAAACAAATGAACGCAAGTACTTATTTGTGGTATGCCCTCGTTGCAGCCGTTTTGGCGCTGGCTTACGGGGCGTTTTTAATTTTTAAAATCCTGAAGAAGCCTGAAGGCGAAGGCAAAATGGTAGAGATTGCCAAAGCCATCCAGGCTGGAGCAAAAGCATATTTGAGCCGCCAATACCGCACAGTCGGTATTGTGGCTATTGTAATTATGGTTTTAATGTGGCTGACCAGATATTTCGCGCCAAGCGCGGCTTTTTCCAATAACACCATAATCGGATTCCTGATAGGCGCAATACTCTCCGCCGTTGCGGGATTCGTAGGCATGAACATTTCCGTCCGCGCAAACGTGCGCACTACCGAAGCCGCTAAAAAAGGTTTGGGCGCGGCATTGTCTTTGGCTTTCCAAGGCGGCAGCGTTACCGGATTGTTCGTGGCCGGATTAGGACTTTTGAGCGTGACTGGTTTTTACATGGCAACTAAAGATTTGTCTGCTTTGGCAGGTTTGGCTTTTGGCGCGTCTTTAATTTCTGTATTCGCCAGGCTCGGCGGCGGCATCTTTACTAAAGGCGCTGACGTAGGAACTGACATGGTTGGTAAAATTGAAGCGTCCATCCCCGAAGACGACCCTAGGAACCCTGGCGTGATTGCCGATAACGTCGGTGATAACGTCGGTGATTGCGCTGGTATGGCCGCTGACTTGTTTGAAACTTATGTAGTTTCCGCAGTTGCCGTAATTCTACTTGGCGACGTCGTTTTTCCAGGCTACATTAATGCAATTTTGTATCCTTTGACAATCGGCGCAATATCCATTCTCACCACAATCATCGGAACCTGGTTTGTCCGCCTTGGCAAATCTCAAAGCATTATGGGCGCGCTTTACAAAGGCCTGGTTGTTTCCGGAATCTTATCTGCAATAGCTTTTTATCCTATCACCCAAAAGTTGATGCTCAATAATGGCAAATTCTCTGTAGCAAACCTGTTCTACTGCGCGTTGATTGGCTTAATCGTCACCGCAGCGGTTGTTTTGATAACCGAATACTACACCGCCAAAAAATTTGCACCTGTTAAAAACATTGCCGAGGCTTCCACAACCGGGCACGGCACTAACATTATTGCCGGGCTTGCCGTTGGCATGCAATCTACCGCCTTGCCGGTTTTGGTGATTGTAATTTCCATTTTAGTTGCGTTCAAACTCGCGGGACTTTATGGAATTGCCTTAGCAGTAATGAGCATGTTATCTTTAACCGGAATTATTGTGGCGATTGACGCGTTTGGTCCGATTACAGACAACGCCGGCGGAATTGCCGAAATGGCTGAATTAGATAAACATGTCCGCGACGTAACTGACCCCTTGGACGCAGTCGGCAACACCACCAAAGCCGTAACCAAAGGTTATGCCATAGCCTCTGCTGGCCTTGCTGCCATGGTTTTATTTGCTGCTTATACGCAAGAATTGGCCAATACAGGCATTTCTTCAGTCTTCGACCTGTCTGACAGCAAAGTCCTGGTCGGGCTGTTAATTGGCGGCTTATTGCCGTATCTGTTCGCATCCATTGCCATGTCAGCTGTCGGAAAAGCTGCCAAAGCTGTTGTGGAAGAAGTGCGCAGGCAATTTAGGGAAATTAAAGGAATTATGGAAGGCTCTGCCAAACCGGATTATTCCCGCGCTGTGGACATAGTTACCAAAGCGGCGCTGCGGCAAATGATTATTCCGGCTTTGATTCCGGTTATCGTTCCGATATTAGTCGGATGGCTTTTAGGCGCAGCTGCTTTGGGCGGCTTGCTGGTCGGCACAATCGTAACCGGATTGTTCGTTGGAATTTCCATGACTACCGGCGGAGCTGCCTGGGATAACGCCAAAAAGTATATTGAGGAAGGAAACTTTGGCGGCAAAGGCAGCGATGCGCACAAGGCTGCGGTTACCGGTGATACAGTCGGCGATCCGTACAAAGACACTGCCGGTCCGGCCATAAATCCGATGATCAAAATCATCAACATTGTTGCATTGCTATTGGTTAAATTCCTGAAACCGTAGTACCGCTGATTTATCGCGGATTACTACGCAGAAAACTCGCTGATACAGAACAGGGCGGCCATTTATGGCCGCCCTTAACTTTCCCTTAAACCCCATCAATCCCATTATTTTGATGATAATTTAATTGGCTCAGCCGTCGGCTGAGCCAATTAAAGTTTACAGCTTTACAACCAACCAACCGTTTGTTAAGATTGGAACGAATCTAATTTTAGGAGGAAACTGATGGAACAGTGCGCTTGTTTGTCTGGCGGAACAGCCCGCTTTCAACAGAACAGGTAACAGAAATGTACCACTCGTCACAGTTCAAGTTTCGGTTTGAAGAATTTAAGGTGGAAGCCTCGTTCTGGAGTCTTGTGTTTCCTTACAGCTTCGGCGCTCACGGATGCTATGAAAGGGCACTCCCGAAGTGGCTTAAGGCCAAAGTTCTGGAACACCGCGCAATACATGCCATACCAAGAGACACGTTCGAAAGCGGAAAAAACATAGACGAATTCATCTCGCAAGAATTCTGGTTCATCTCCCCTCGCTAAGAATTCTTACCCGACACCTAAACGCCAAAGGACGGCTTGCACAAGTGCAAGCCGTCCTAGTTTATTTCTACAAACTACCCACTACCAACTATAAACTAATTTTTCTTTATCCTGCATTTTTCCAGTTCAGCCAGCGCGACGTCTTTGCCGTGGAATCCTTTAATTTCCATAATCTTATTTTTCTGTACAGCCACTGCGTGATGGAAGTCTTCCCATTCCCTTAACTGCTCTTCGCTAAAATCCGCAATATCTTCGTACTGTTTTATTAAAGGATCTTTAACCGGGATGCAAATAATTTTATTATCCTGTTCTCCCCTGTCCAAAATTTCCATCATGCCAATAGGCTTGCATGGCACCAATATGCCAATTGGCAAAACATAGCTGGATAAAACTATGGCGTCCAAATGGTCGCCGTCCCCGCCCAAAGTTCCTGCAATAGATCCGTAATTAAACGGGAAAGCTAAATCTTCAAACACAAAATCCAGCCTGATAGCATCTAAATCCTGGTCATACTCCAACTTGTTGCTGCTGCCTTTGGGAATCTCTATCAATACATTGAATTTTTCCAAATCCCCGAAGGGCGTGTTTTTAAAGTCCATATTTTTATAATTTAAATACACCTCATTTTAACGCTGGTGGGGCAAATATGCAAGGCATCGATAAAAATATATGATACTAATATACTAACAGTACTAATGATACCAATAATACGAATATTTACTAAGAATAATCTTCTAAGAATATTAGTATTGTTAGTATCATTCGCATGTATTCGTATATTGGTATCACACTAATTTTTATTCCAGTATCTGCGTCTTTAGCAGTTCCTGCCTGGCGTTTTCTTTGCCAAAAAAGCCTGTGGCGCGGATGTCCCTATCCCACTGCTTGGGCAGCTCTTCGTAAAAACTCTTGAGCATGTCCTTAGCCTCAACAGATAAATCTTCGTAATCTTTTACGGTTTGAAGCCTTGTTTCATCCAAAGGGATAGCTATTATTTTATGGTCTTGCTGCCCCCTGTCTATCACTTCAATCAAGCCAATGGCGCGGCAAGTAACCACAGTCCCGCGCGTTATCGGGTATGTGCTTATCACAAAAGCATCCAGAGGCTCGCCATCGCCTGAAACCGTCTGCGCTACGTAGCCGTAATTAAAAGGAAATTTAACATCATCATAAAGCACGCCATCCAATTTTAAGGCCTGCATTTTGGAATCGTATTCATATTTTTTTTGCTCGCCGGACGGAATTTCCACTACCACATTAAACGCATCCAGCTCGCCAAAAGGAACTTTTTGAAAAGACATAATTTAATTGACGGGCGAATATTAATTTACAAACAAAAAAGAGTCGAAAAGGCTTTTAGCCTCATGGCTCTTTTTATAAATCTTGATACTGGAATTATACTATAACTCCCCCGCCCAGGCAAGTTTTTCCTTTATACAAAA
The DNA here is from genome assembly GCA_013387205.1 of Patescibacteria group bacterium. Taxonomy (GTDB): domain Bacteria; phylum Patescibacteriota; class Doudnabacteria; order UBA920; family UBA920; genus AMAZON01. Next base: position 13,816 of record WARV01000021.1, read on the forward strand.
CAAGGCTTTGGCCGGATGCAATAGCTTTCTGCGGTTTGTTGAAAATAATTTGATAATGATTTTTATCAATTTGCGACATTTTTAGCGGCACAAGCTCTCCTTGATGACGAAACCTACCATAGCATTGAAAATTGAAAATTGAAAATTGAAAATTTTTATCTATCCAATTTATGCTGTGGATTTGCACCTCTTTTGTTTCGAGAGATTTATCCTTGGGATTATTGGTGACGTGCAAAGTGTTTGCGGCTAAATCTTTTTTCACCACATAATAAGGCCCGGTAGCACCGACTTTGATTCCCTGCCTCTGCCCGATGGTGTAATAATGAAGCCCGTTGTGTTTGCCTATTTCTTTACCGCTTTGATCTATTATCGGGCCTGGAAGTTCCTTTAGTTTTTGGTTCAAAAAATCCTGCAAGCGGATGCGGCCGACAAAGCACAAACCCATACTTTCCTTTTTGCCCGCATTCGGCAAGCCGATTTTTTTTGCCAATTCTTTGACCTGTTTCTTTTCCATCCCGCCGATTGGAAATAACAAATGCGGCAATTGCTCTGTCTTTACATTGTAGATAAAGTAAGTTTGGTCCTTGAATTCATCTTTGCTGCGAAGAAGTTCCCATTCCACGGCGTCATCCTGAGTGCATCCGAAGGATCTCTTTCTCAGGTTGAGATTCTTCGCCTCGGATGCACTCGGCTCAGAATGACGCCTACGAGAAAAAACCTGCGCATAATGCCCCGTTGCCAAATAATCAAACCCGTTATCCATTGCCCAATTGTAAAGCAGCTTGAATTTTATTTCCTTATTACACATCACGTCCGGATTTGGCGTCCTGCCGGCTTCGTATTCCTTGAAAAAATATTCCAAAACATTTTTCTTGTATTGCTCTTCAAAATCCAAAGTGTGCAAAGGAATACGCAAAAATGCCGCTACTCTTAAAGCATCCTGCCTGTCTACAAGCCATGGGCATTCGTTATACTTAAGCCCTTTAGTCGATGACCAATTTTTCATGAAAGCTGCTTCAACCTGATAGCCTTGTTTAATGAGTAAGTGCGCCGAAACAGCGGAATCAATTCCGCCAGAAAGCGCAATTAGCACCTTTTTACTCTCCCCCTTTGGGGGAGAGTGCCGCTTTGAGCGGAAGAGAGGGCTGTGCGCGATTAAAACGTTTTTCTTTTTGAAAAGTTTATCCATAT